>CAVGNZ010000016.1:0-50307 GCA_963630805.1 Bacteroidaceae bacterium | reverse complement strand
CCTATATGGTCACGGTGGTGATCGCCAAGATTTCGCTCGGTGCCATCTACGACCGTTTTGGCCTGCGCATGGGTAACATCCTGGGTTCGGTGGCCTGCATCGTCGCCTGCGTGGCGCTGTGCTTCCCTGCGACGGACATGGGTCCCATCATCGCCGCCATCTCGTTTGGTATCGGCACCTGCATGGGCACCGTCACGCCCACCATCGCGGCGTCCAAGGAGTTTGGCATGGGCGACCTGGGCAAGGTCACGGGCACCATCACCTCGCTCGAGATGGTGGGCGGCACCGTGGGCTCTATTCTCTCGGGCGTGCTGTTCGACGCCTCGGGTTCCTTTGTGAGCACGTGGATCGTCTGCCTGGTGTGCTCGGTGGTCATGATCGTGTTCCTGCTCGCCTCCGAGCCGGGCGCGGCGGCCCTGCGCCGCCGGGTGCTGGAGGAGAAGCAGAGCAGCCTGTAACAGCCTTGGTTCAATCTCCCGTGAGTGCGCTTTGTCAACCGTAGGTAGAAAAAACAGAGAGACGACAAGATAGCGCTCATAGGCCCATGGTAATCTCTCTCTATTCAAAACTGAGCCGAGTGCTGGGATGCGAGGGGAAGCGCATGGATCTAAAGCGACTTTTCAAGGGAGTTGGCGTAGCGTTTTTGCTCGCGTTTACCGTGTGCGGTGCAAGCAGTGCGTACGCTGAGAACTCAGAGCAGCCCGCTGCAGACTCAGAGACCTATTACGTGTGGTTTGACGGGTCGATCGGCGTGAAGCAGCTGCGCTCCAATATGGAGCCTTGGTATGCGGGCGCTACCGATGTGTGCGTTACGGTGACCGACGGCAAGGTGACCTTGCCGACAAGCGCCAGCACTGCCGCAAATATGTACGACTATACGCTCAACGGTTGGTATGACGTCTACAACAACAAGTACTACGGCAAACAGTACCTCGGGTCAGAGGTAAGCGTGACGCGCAATACGGTGTTCTACGCGGATTGGGTCGCTACGAGCTATGACCTTGGTACCAGTTCTCGTGCAAAGGTTGCCAACCAGCCCGACACCAGCTCTTTTATCACCAATGATGTGTTTGACTACAACGAGCTGTTTAACCTTCGCAGCGCAGCGAACGATACGACCAAGGCGACTTTGACAGACGCGATGCACAAGGAGCATTGGCAGCTCACCAGTGCTAGCGAGTCGTCCCTGCAGTTCGCCTTTTTGAACTGGGCCTACAACGACATGACGGGTGCCCTCACCCTCGGAACGCTGGATGGCTACAAATCCGATGTGAGGAACAACTCTAATACCGAGATAACGCAAGGCATCATCACCGATACGGACGGCAACATTTCTACTAACGGGCAGGCTATTCTAGATGCGCTGTTCACCAAGAAGAGCGAATTCGGCCGCACCTACCTTGGCGAAGGCGACGGTTTGTACCAGTACGTAGACGATTCGAGCGACGAGTTCTATGGCTACTACTACTACGACAGCACTAAGAACGGCGCTTCGTACAACCTGTCCCAGCAGAGCTTCGTTCTGTACAGCCAGCCGGAGTATGTCGTTGAGCAGAGTCTCAATAAGAAGACGAACAAGTGGGAGTACAAGTCGCCGGTCAAAAAGACGACGGCCTTCTTGCCGTTCAATGACAGCGATAGCGGCGAGTACGATGAAAAAGACGGTGAGATCAACTATTGGTTCGGACTTCAGAGCACCATCGATTTCTGGCTCCCGAATAACCCCGGCACGGGTGGCAACAAGGCCGACACCGGCAAGGAGATGGAGTTCCGCTTCTCCGGCGACGACGACGTATGGGTGTTCGTGGACGATGTGCTTGTGCTCGATCTGGGCGGCATGCATGGCGCCCGAAGCGGCAGCATCAATTTCTCTACCGGCAAGGTTGAGACCGAGGTCTCAAAGGATACGTTCGAAGAGAGCGAACTTCCGTCGTCGATTACTTCGGGTAACCATGAGCTGAAGATTTACTATCTCGAGCGCGGGTCCTCGCAGTCGAACTGCTCGATTTACTTCAACATCGCTCCCAAGTACGCCCTTACCATTGCTAAGAAGGACGCGGACGATGACACCGCTGCGCTGGAGGGCGCCCGCTTTGGCGTCTATACCGACAAGGCGTGCACGGTTCCGGCTCAGCTGTGGAACAGCGTCACCGAGACCGGTTCTGCTACGAATGAGTTCATGACGGGCTCCGACGGCAAGGCCACCTGCTACGGACTGGTTGCGGGCAACACCTATTACGTCAAGGAGCTGCAGGCGCCCGAGGGTTATGAGATCGTTGCTACCGATCCGATTCGCATCACCATAAGCAACGATGGTGAGGCAAGTGCCGATGCCGGTGCCGACTTTACGGTGGACGCGGCCGACCGCATGTACTACCTGACGGTCACCAACTCCAAGAAGACCGTTCCGGACGACCCGGACGATCCGGACGATCCGGACGATCCCGACGATCCTGTTGATCCGGACAACCCGGATGATCCTGACAATCCGAGCGATCCGGACACCCCGGACACCCCGAGCGACCCCACCGATCCTGATCCGTCGAAGAAACAGCCCGAAGATTCAACCAAGAAGAAGACGGACGGCACGATTCCTGCGACGGGGGACAGCGCCTGGATGCTGGCAGTGCCCTGTTTGCTCTCGCTTGCTGTAGCTTGCCTGTGGTTCGCTAAAAAACGGGTCTTCGACAAATAAGCGATTACGGTCGGAACTGAGAATCCGTAATCCTTGCGCGCTAAGGCGTCGGCTTAGGTCGGCGCCTTTTTTGGTTTTCAATTTTCAAAAGGACTTGAGCGGACACAGAAGGACCTCGTTTGATTCTCCTGCCCGGCTTTCCCTCTTGCACGGCGTGTGGCGGTGCGGCTTTCCGCATGCCCGGCCTCGTGGGCCTACCATATAATGGTTGACTGTTGAATCGAGTGCGGGCATGCGGCCCGCGACGGCTGCAAGGAGGACTGCGCGGATGCAGGCACAGAAGGCAGAAGGCACCAAGGACCTGATCGGGCGCGAGATGCGCGCCTGGCAGCGCATGCAGGAGGTGGCCGCGAGCGTCTTTGAGCCCTACGGCTTTGCCCCCATCGAGACGCCCGCCATCGAGCAGGTCGACGTGTTCGTGCACGGCATCGGCCAGTCCACCGACGTGGTGCGCAAGGAGATGTTCCGCGTCTTCTCGGGTGCGAACTTCGCCCGCGTGCTGGAGGAAGGCACCGACGCCAAGCTCAAGGCCAAACAGCGCCTCGCCCTTCGCCCCGAGGGTACGGCCGGTGTGGTGCGCGCCGTGGTGGAGAACAACCTGGTGCCGCAGGGCGCCGCGCCCTTCAAGGCCTACTACGCCGAGGCGATGTTCCGCGGTGAGCGCCCGCAGAAGGGGCGCCTGCGCCAGTTCCACCAGGTGGGCATCGAGTGGCTGGGCGCACCCGATCCCGCGGCCGACGCCGAGTGCATCATCATGCTCATGGAGTTCTACAAGCGCCTGGGCTTCGACCTCTCCAAGCTGCGCCTGCTCATCAACTCGATGGGTGACCCGGCGTGCCGTCCGGCCTATCGCGACCAGGTGCGCTCCTTCATCCTCAATCACGCCGACGAGATGTGCGACGAGTGCCGCGAGCGCGCGGAGCTGAACCCGTTGCGCGCCTTTGACTGCAAAAACGACCACTGCCATGAGGTCATGGCCGATGCCCCCCTTATGGGCGACAACCTGTGCGACGAGTGCCGCGAGCACTATGAGCAGGTCAAGCGCTATCTGGACGCCGCCGGCATCGAGTACGTTGAGGACCCGACGCTCGTGCGCGGCCTGGACTACTACACGCGCACGGTCTTTGAGGTCGAGGCTCCCGGCGCGGGCGTGGGCTCCATCGGCGGCGGCGGCCGCTACGACGGGCTGGTCGAGCTCGAGGGCGGCAAGCACACCCCGGGCGTGGGCTTTGCCGTGGGCTTTGAGCGTGCGCTTCTGGCCCTTGAGGCTTTTGGTGGCGAGATGGCCATCGAGGAGCCGGCGTGCGTCTACGTGGCCAACGTCTCCTCTGACCAGCGCGCCGACGTGTTCTCGGTGAGCCGCGAGCTGCGTGCCGCCGGCATTCGTACCGAGGCCGACTACCAGAGCCGTTCGCTCAAGGCGCAGTTCAAGCAGGCAGACAAGCTGGGCGCCTCGCTGATGGTGATTATCGGTGCCGATGAGCTGGCTGAGGGCAAGGTCAAGCTGCGCGATATGCGCAGTCACGATGAGGTGCTCGTTGCCCTCGATACCGTGGTGGACGAGGTCCGCGCGCGCCTTTAACTCTGCGCCCGCTCTTACTCCTGCACCCCCCGCACCCGATCCTTCGTGACGGGTGCGGGGGCGTTTTGTTTCGAATCGGTTTCCACGGCCCGGAGAATGCTCCATTTCGGTAAAGCGGTCAGATGGACCGGGTGGACGGCAGGTATACTGGCGGACAATCTGTGCTGTATGACATATGGGGAGGACTGAGCGATGGACCAAGAGAACGTCGATGTCGCGGCCGACAGCCTGCCGGATGCGACCGCCACGCCGCTCGCAGAGATCGATATTCCAGAGAGCCTGCGTGACAATCTGGCGCTGTTCCTGCGTCTGGAGCGCCGCGTACTCACCGAGTACGATCCGGAGATCTGCCGCCTGTTCGATGAGCTGCTCGCCGATGTGATTCGCGCCAACGAGGGCGACCCGGGCCGCCTCGCGGCAGACGAGCCTGTGGATGAGCAGGGCGTGCCCCAGGGCGACAGCGAGAGCGCCCGTGCCTTCCGCCGTGCCGTCGAGGTGCTCGACGGGCTTCCCATTGAACAATCGCAGGTGCTCGTGCGCGCGTTCACGACCTTCTTCCATCTGGCGAACCTTACCGAGGAAGACTACCGCGTCGAGACCCTGCATGACCGCGAGCGCCAAGTGGGTACCGGCATGGCCGTCGATCCGGCAAACGAGCTCACTGTGGCCTACCATCAGCTGGTGGAGGAGGCGGGCGTGGGCCGCGCGACGGAGCTCCTGAACCGTCTGGAGTTCCATCCCGTCTTTACCGCGCATCCCACCGAGGCACGCCGCAAGGCCGTTGAGGGAAAGATCCGCCGCATCGCTGCGCTGCTCTCCGAGCGCCCGCACCTGGGCGGCTCCGACCTGGTGGAAAACGAGCGCCACCTGCTGCAGGAGATCGACGCGCTGGTGCGCACCTCGCCCATCGCCATTAAGAAGCCCACACCGGTCGAAGAGGCCGATACCATCATCGATATCTTCGACAACACGCTGTTCGAGATGGTGCCGCGCGTCTACCGTCGTTTTGACGATTGGATTCTGGGCGAGCGCGCCGGACGCGTGGAGCCCGTCTGCCCGGCGTTTTTCCATCCCGGCAGTTGGATCGGCTCGGACCGCGACGGAAACCCCAACGTTACCGCCAAGGTGAGCCGTCAGGTTGCCGCCAAGCTCTCGGGCCACATGGTGGCCACGCTCGCGCACAAGTGCATGCGCATCGGCCGCAACCTCACGCTGCAGTCCGACTACACCGAGCCCTCCGAGGAGCTGCAGAACCTCTGGAACCATCAGGTCGAGATGAGCGAGGAGCTCTCCGAGCGCGCCCTGCTGATCTCTGAGTCCGAGCCCCACCGCGCCGTGATGATCGTGATGGCACAGCGCCTGGAGGCCACGGTCACGCGCGATGCCGACACCATGTACCGCACGGCCGAGGACTTCTTGGCCGACCTGCGCGTGGTGCAGCGCTCGCTTGCGCAGGCGGGGGCCGTGCGCGCGGCCTACGGCCCGGTGCAGACGCTCATCTGGCAGGTGGAGTCGTTCGGCTTCCATATGGTGGAGATGGAGTTCCGTCAGCACTCGGTGGTGCATGCCCGCGCGCTCGCCGATATCCGTGAGAACGGCCTGCACGGCACCCTGCAGCCCATGACGCGCGAGGTGCTCGACACGTTCCGTGCAATCGGTTCCATCCAGCGCCGCTACGGCAAGAAGATGGCGCAGCGCTACATCATCTCGTTCACCAAGAGCGCTCAGCACGTGGCCGATGTCTACGAGCTCGCGCAGCTCGCCTTTGCACATGCGGAGGACGTGCCCGAGCTCGACGTGATTCCGCTGTTCGAGCAGCTCGAGGACCTCGAGGGCTGCGTGGACGTGCTCGACCGCATGCTCGACTTGCCGGCCGTGCAGCACCGCCTGGCGCAGACGAACCGCCGCATGGAGGTCATGCTCGGCTACTCGGACTCGTCCAAGGATGCCGGCCCCACCACGGCCACGCTCGCCCTGCATGCGGCTCAGGAGCGCATCGCCCGCTGGGCGGAGGAGCGCCGGATCGACCTGGTGCTCATGCACGGCCGTGGCGGTGCCGTGGGCCGTGGCGGCGGCCCGGCCAACCGCGCGGTGCTGGCCCAGCCCGCAGGTTCGGTGAACTGCTTCTTCAAGGTCACGGAGCAGGGCGAGGTCATCTTTGCGCGCTACGGCAACAAGACGCTCGCGCAGCGCCACGTGGAGAGCGTGGCCGCGGCGACGCTGCTCAACTCCGCGCCGAGCGTGGAGCGCGTGAACACCCGTATGACCGAGAAGTTCGCCGATATGGCCGAGGCGCTGAACCAGACGGCGCACGAGCGCTATCTCGACCTTTTGAATACCGACGACTTTGCGCCGTGGTTCTCGACCGTCACGCCGCTCACCGAGGTGGGCCTGCTGCCCATCGGTAGCCGCCCAGCAAAGCGCGGCCTGGGCGCCAAATCGCTCGATGACCTGCGTACCATCCCCTGGGTGTTCAGCTGGTCTCAGGCGCGCATCAACCTGGCGGCCTGGTACGGCCTGGGCAGCGCGTGCGAGGAATTGGGCGACCTGGACCTGCTGCGTCGTGCCTATGCCGAGTGGCCGCTGTTCTCGACCTTCATCGACAACATCGAGATGTCCATCGCCAAGACCGACGGGCGCATCGCCAAGATGTACCTGGCGCTAGGCGACCGTCCCGACCTGGCGGCCAAGGTCTTTGACGAGATGCAGCTTACGCGCAAGTGGACGCTCGCCATCACGGGCGACGAGTGGCCGCTGCAGTCGCGCCGTGTGCTCGGCCGCGCCGTGCGCCTGCGCAATCCGTATGTGGACGCGCTCTCGCTTGCCCAGGTACGTGCCCTGCGCGAGGTGCGCATGAATCAAGACGAGATGACCGAGGAGGCCAAGGCGTCCTACATGAGCCTGATCCTCTCCACCGTGACGGGCGTCTCCGCCGGTCTCCAGAACACGGGGTGATGCACGGGGCGGTGCCTGCGGGCGCCGAGCTCGCGAAACAATAGATGCCCAACGGGGCGCGCAAAGGGGCTCTCGGCTTCTTGCGCGCCCCGTTTTTGCAGATGGAGGTATGTGCAATTCGATACCTCTTTGTAACCGTTTTATAAACGGCGCGCCCCTTTTGGCGATTCACCCCTCCCGAAGTGCGGGTTTACGAATACAGTAGGCTCAATATATCCGCGGCGAAACGAACCCAGAAACACAGCAGCGCCGCCAAGATCGCACGCCTCGCGTGACTCTCTTCGCGTACCGCACAAAGCCATAGCGCTTCGTCTGTTCTCGGGCTCCATCGTCGCACCTTGCTGCCTTGGGGGAACCATGAACCGTAAATGCACCCTTGTCTCCCGACTCCGCGTCGCCCTTGCCGCCGTGCTCGCCCTGTGCCTGCTCTGTGCCGGTACCGCGGCGCATGCCTGGGCCGATTCGGACACCATCACGATCGATAAGGGCAACACCACAAGCGACGTGAAGGTCAACTTCTACAAGGACTCCGCGCATACAAGTGAGTACGGCGCGGACGACACCATCCTTTCCACGTCGACGGTCTACGGGCACATGCGCGTCGACCTTAAGAGCACGGATACTCCTACTCAGCAGAAAACGACGGTGGTCTACAAGTTTCCCTCGAACATCAAGGTCGATGACCGCACCGGTGGCACCATCAAGCGCGACGGTGTGAAGGTGGCCGACTGGTCGATCAAGGACAATGCGGCGACCTTCGCCTTCGATGCCTCCTATCTTGCAGCGCACCCCTCCGACGTGTACGCGGAGCTCGACTTTGATTTCACTTTGGCCAATGCCGATACGGCGACCGGTCAGAAGGTCCAGATCGAGTTTCCCGGCAACGGCGGCAGCAAAGACGTGACCGTCGAGGACGGCAAGGTGACGGGTGAGAAGTCGGGCAAGTACAACGCGAGCACCGACAAGATCGAATGGACCGTGAAGCTCAAGGTCGAGTCGTACGCCACCGGTCTGGTATTCACCGACACGCTGGGCACCAACTTCACCTTTGATGCAGGCAGTTTTGAGCTCGATGGCGAGGCGCTCGACCCGCAGCCCACGATCACCGGCCAGAAGGCAACCGTCACGCTGGGCGATCTTTCCAAGGGCACCTACAAGATCACCTACACGACGAGCCTGAACCACACGGCGATCGATGCACTGGGCAACCAGGTGTGGATCAACAAGGATGAGAACTCCAAGAACACGGCATCGTGGGCATGGGGCGGTACCGCGACGGAGAGCCCCAAGACCAGCTCGGTGACAAAGCAGCCGAGCGACTTCCGTTACGACATGATCGGCAAGACCGGCGGTTCGGGTGCGGTGGACGACGTCTCGTGGACGGTTACGCTCAACCAGGGCGACATCAAGGCCGACATGAACGGCTATGTCTTTACCGACACGCTCAAGAACAACCAGACCTACAAGGGCAGCTTTACCGTCTACAAGGGCGCTTCTGGCTCGACGGTTCTGTACGAGGGGACGATCCCCGCGGGTTCCACCAGCTTTACGTATGCGTTTAGCGGGCTTTCCGATGCGGATGCCAAGCTTACGTACCGCATCGTCTATAACACGCAGCTGACGGACCAGACCTCTACCGCGCTGGTGTACAACACGGGCAAGATCTACCAGGACGGCAAGCCTTCAGGCGAGGTCGAGACCTCGTACAACCCCGTGAGCAGCAAGGTCTGGGTCACCAAGCAGCTTGTGAGCTCTGAGAGCGCGGCCACGGACGGCACGGCGACCTGGAAGACCGAGGCAGACTTCTCGGTTGTGCCTGCAGGGACAGATGCCGAGAACGTGCACCTGCAGGACACCTTCAGCACAGACTACAAGCAGTCGATTCTGTTCCAAGACATCAAGCTCACGCTGGGGAATGCGGTGCTTACCGAGGGCGCCGACTACGTGATCAACTATCCGTCTGGCTACGGCACCAAGAACGTCAAGAGCGTAAAGATCGACATCCAGTTTAAAAACAGCTCGACGGTGACGAGCGCGTTTGGCACGAACACGACGCTTGTCGCCGAGTACACCACCAAGACCGACGGGCTCAACGGGACCTATAGCAACCAGGCACGGTTTTGGATCGTGGGCCCCGGCTGGCAGGACAGCGACACGCTGAGCTATTCGGTGGACAAGGAGTGGCCCACGAGCGTGCAGAAGAGCGGCAAGGCCTCCTGGGATGCCAACTTCTCCTGGGCAGACGTTGACGGCAGCGAGGACACGGGCGCCTGGGTGGTGACCTGGACCGCCTATGTGAACCGCTACGAGACCTCCGCCGGCGAGTACTACGCGGCTGGTGGGTTTGATGAGCAAGACGTGGTGATCACCGACACGCTGCCCGCCAACGCCTCGTACAAGAGCGGCTCTGCCAAGTACACCCTGTACGACAACGCCAATAAGGAAGTCTCCGGAGCAAAAGGCAAGAAGATCGAGCCTTCTGCTGGCGCGGACGGCACCACGCTGTTCACCGTTCCCACCGCTGCACTGGGCAGCAACAAGGGTTACGTGAAGCTCGAGTACAAGACTGTCTCCAAGGCGAGTGTGGTCGATGCGGCCACCAACGAGGGCTCCATCACCAACACGGCTTCGGCCACTTCGGGCAACAAGGCGTTTGAGGCCGGTAGCGATACCGTAACGGTTTCGAACAAGGTGCTTACCAAGGAGGGCGAGCAGGTCGAGGACAGCTCGCATATCCGCTACACCATCGGGGTCAACCAGGGCGCGACCAAGCTCAACACCGCCGGTGACACGCTCGTGCTTACCGACTCGATGGACTCCAAGTGCACGCTCGACACCTCCTCGGTCAAGGTCTACGAGTACGCGGGAAAGAAGTGGTCTGCCCTGCCCGCCGACGAGTGGTCGGTGAGCGCCGATATCGAGCAGGAGGACAACGCTACCCACACGGTCATGACGTTCACCCTGCCTGATTCCAAGTATCTGATGGTCGAATACGAGGTGCAGCCCGCGGGCGAGGTGGGACAAAAGGTCACCCTGCACAACGACGCCAAGCTGGTCGGCAGCTATGAGACCACGGCGTTTGACGAGAACGAGTGGACTATCCAGCGCGCCTCCGCGGATGCAGGCGGAAGCGGACACGGCGTGACCGTACAGAAGGTCGACAAGGACCAAATCACGCATGCGCTTCCGGGCGCCACGTTCACCATGTGGGAAGTCGACATGGACAAGGCCGCAACCGATGGCATCGATGCCGCCAAGACCGTGTTCCAGACGGTTACGACCGATGAGAACGGTATGGCCTCGTTCGGCTCCGATGAGAAAGGCATGGAGGCGTACAAGCTGTACTTCTTCGAGGAGACCGAGGCGCCCGAGAACTACGAGCTGTCGACGGAGCGCACGTGGGTTCTGCTGCAGGGCGAGAGCGAGGCAACCTATCAGGCTGCGCTGGAGAAGGCATTGACCATCGACGGCGTGGTTGATCCCAAGTTCGCCAAGAGCTATATCGCCTATGACAAGGCGAAGACTACGCCGGAGCCCGAACCCGAGCCCGAACCGGAGCCTGAGCCGGAGCCCGAACCGGAACCGGAGCCCGAGCCTGAACCTGAGCCGGAGCCCGAACCCGAGCCCGAGCCTGAGCCGGACCCGGACGACCACGACAAGGGCGACAAGGGCGACGACTCTGAGGACAAGGATGGCGACTCTGACGACAAGGACGATTCGGACGAGGACGGCGACAAGGGCGACGGCGACTCGAGCTCCGATGGGTCCGACGATGCAGACGATTCTGATGGTACCGACACGCCGGATGCCCCGGTGACTCCCGACGGCAAGGGCGCCGACGAGAAGGATTCAAGCGCGTCCGTGCTGCCCAAAACCGGCGATGCGGGCGCCGCTATGCAGGTCGCTGCCGTAGTCGTCGGCAGCACGGTGACGCTTGTGGGCGTCGGCCTGGGGCGTCGCAAGCGCGACTAGCCCTTGCGGTGCGCCTACAGCAGGCGTGTGTCGAGAGACGAGGACGAAGAGGCCGTGGCGGGAGCAACTTGCTCTCCGCTGCGGCCTTTCATCATCTGCAGGCACTCTTCCAACCAAGAGCAGGTGGCCTCCTCGCGGCGCACGGCCCCGAGAAGCACCAGATAATCGCTGAACTGTGCGTCATCGAGTTCGTCTTGCGGACCAAACGCGTCCTGGTTGCCCTTCAGGTGCGCCAAGCGCTCGCGGTGCTGCTCCAGGTGACGTTCGACCATCGCGCGCCGCTCGTCCTTGCTCAGGCAGTCGGAGAAGAACAGTTGCAGCCTGAACTCGTCCTTGGGCGTGGGCTTGAGCTTGAGCTCCGAGCGCTCCCATGCGAGGAAGGCCTTCTTGCCGGCAGGCGTGATGCTGTAGCGCTTGCGCTCGAGCTGGTTGCCCGAGATCTCGGTATCGAAGGTCACCAGGCCGTCTGCATCGAGCGACTTAAGCTCCGGGTAGATTTGGCTGTGCTTGGCGCTCCAGAATTCCGAGAGGGCGGAGTCGAGCTCCTTGGTTATCTCGTATCCCGTCATGCTCTGGCGGTTGAGCAGTCCCAAAACGGCGTAACGCAATGCTCCCATGTGGTCTCCCGTCTCTCGGGTTGATTGTGCCGCAAGTATCCCACACTCTTATGAATCGACAAACATGTAAACATTGACATACGGACAAGCTGCGAATATTCTTACCGCAATGTGATACAGAAGGGAGATATCGCCATGCCCTGCCCGTCTATCGATCGTTATCCCAATTTGCTTTCGCCCATCACCATCGCCGGGACCACGTTTCGCAACCGTATGTTCTCGGCACCCATGGGCGGCACCGACATCACCAACGACGGCTGCATCGGCCCCAAGTCGACGGCTTTCTACGAGCTGCGTGCGTGCGGTGGCGCGGGCGCGGTGACGGTCTCGGAGTGCATGGTGCACCCGGCGACAGACGGCAGCCATGCGTATCACCTGGACGAATCTATCCTGAACTCGCTTGCGAGCGCCACCTACACGGCCGACGCCATCTCGCGCCACGGCGCGGTGGCGAGCCTCGAACTCTCGCACTCCGGTATGTACGCGGGCACCTATATGACCGACAAGACCCGCCAGCATGAGATGTGCCAGTGGGGCCCGAGCGACACGGTGCGTCCGGACGGGGTGACGGTTCGCGCCCTGTCTCACGAGCAGATCGACGAGATCGTCGCGGCGTACGGGCACGTGGCAGGGCTTGCCAAGCGGGCAGGCTTTGGCATGATCATGATCCACGGCGGTCACGGCTGGCTCATCAACCAGTTCCTCTCGCCGTATTTCAACCACCGCACCGATGAGTACGGCGGCTCTCTCGAGAACCGCTGCCGTTTTGCCGCGCGCGTGCTCGCCTCGGTGCGCGAGGCGGTGGGGGAGCGGTTCCCCATCGAGTTCCGCATGAGCGGCTCGGAGCTGTTCGAGGGCGGCTACGACCTGGCCGAGGGCGTGGCGATCGCCGAGCAGCTGCAGGACAAGATCGACCTGCTGCACGTGAGCGCGGGCACCTATCAGCGCGGGTTTGGCGACACGCATCCCTCGATGTTCAAGGAGCACGGCTGCAACGTCTACCTGGCGGCAGAGATCAAGCGCCACGTGAGCATCCCCGTGGCGACCATCGGCGGCATCAACGACCCGCAGCAGATGGAGGAGATCATCGCCTCCGGTAAGGCGGACATCATTTACATGGCACGCGAGCTGCTGGCCGATCCCGAACTGCCGCGCAAAGTGCGCGAGAGCCGCGAGGACGAGGTCGTGCACTGCCTGCGCTGCTTTACCTGCATGGCCGAGCGCGCCAAGACGGCTACGCGCCGCTGCACCGTGAACCCGCTGATCGGCCGCGAGCTGGAGGGCTTTGAGGTCCCGCCCGCTCGCGATCGCCGTCGCGTGCTGGTTGCGGGCGGCGGTCCTGGCGGACTCTACGCGGCCTACACCGCTGCGCGCCGTGGGCACGATGTCACCCTGTGCGAGGCCGAGGACGAGCTGGGCGGCGTGCTCAAGAGCGAGATCGCCCTGCCGTTCAAGCACGAGATGTACGAGCTGACGGGTAGCTACGAGCGCTTGGCACGAAAGGCCGGCGTCAAGATCGAGCTGGGTTGCCGTGTGACGACCGAGCTGGTGGCTGAGTGCGAGCCCGACGCACTGATCGTGGCCGTGGGCGCACGTCCTCTGGTGCCGTCTATTCCGGGCCTCGACGGCAAGAACGTCATCGTGGTGAACGATTACTACAAGCACGTGGACGAGGTGGCCGATTCCGTGGTAGTGATGGGTGGCGGCCTTGCCGGCTGCGAGTGCGCCATCGCGCTCGGTATGCAGGGCAAGCACGTCGAGCTTATCGAGATGCGCGATGAGCTGGCGCCGGATGCCAACGTGCGCCATCGTCCGCTGCTGCTCGCCCAGGTGGAGCGCTATGTGACCGTGCACACCGGCTGCCGTGCACTCGAGGTGACGCCCGCGGGCGTTGTCTGCGAGGACGCGGCCGGCAAGCGCGTAGAGATCCCGGGCGAGACCGTGATCTGCGCTCTGGGCCAGCGCCCCTGCACCGACACGGTGGACGAGCTGCGCGACGCAGCACCCTTTGTGCGCGTGATCGGCGACGCCCATCGCGTCTCGAGCATCACGAATACGGTCTATGAGGGGTATCACGCCGCCCTCGACATCTAACTGCGGCTTTCCCAGGCACCCGATCTTCGGGCTCCAACCCTCCTAGCGTGCCTAAGCACGCGTCGTCGGGCTTGTCGCTCCGAACCTCGGGCACCTGGAAAACCCGCCGCAGCTTTCCTGAGCACCGCATCTTCACCCTCAAACCGTCGCTTGCGCATTTAAATACGCGGCGCTCCTCTCATCTGCGAACCTGCGGCACCCGGAAAACCCGCCGCGGCCCCCGTGCCCGATCTTCGGGCTCCAACCCTCCTAGCGTGCCTAAGCACGCGTCGTCGGGCTAGCTGCTTGCGGATTTCGGGTGTTTGGGAAGGGCTCTTCTGTTGTTAGAAGGTCTATGCGCCCTTCCCGATGGACTTTGGCAGGGTGTCAATGCCCAAAGCGGGCGGAAAACGTTAGGTAAAACGGACGATGCGAAGTAGACCGGGCTAAAGCTCGAAGTTTCCGCAGGATTCCGAAGGCATAAAAGCGGCTCTACTCGGCTGGTTGGGATTTACCTGACGTTTTCCGTCGATTTTGGGCGGCGGAGAGGCTTCGGGTGCCTAGATGAGCCTCACTAGGCTCTTGTTCCCTCGATGATCGGTAGGGCGAGCATGAGGTTGCGCTCATCGATGTGGTGCGGGGCCGCGGCCTGCGTTTTGGGCTTGGCGCAAAACGCGATGCCCGTGCCGGCAGCTTGAATCATGGGGATATCGTTGGCGCCGTCGCCCATGGCAACGGTTTGTTCCATAGAAAGCCCCAGCTCGGCGGCCCAGGTGCGAAGCGCTTCGAGTTTGCGCTCCTTGGTTACGATTTCGGCCGCGAGCCGGCCGGTAAGGTGCCCGTCTGCCACTTCGAGTCGGTTGGCCAGGCAGTAATCGATCCCGGCGGCTGCAACGATGCGGTCTGCCACCTCGTGGAACCCGCCGCTCACCACGCCGACTTTCCAGCCACGCGCGTGCGCGGCCTCAACCAGTTCGAGCGCGCCCGGCGTGAACGTCACGCGGGCGAACGTGCGGTCAAAGACGCTCTCGTCGAGGCCGGCGAGAAGCCCCACGCGCTCCTCGAGCGCCTGCCTAAAGTCGAGCTCGCCACGCATCGCGCGCTCCGTTACCTGAGCCACGCGCTCGCCGACGCCCGCCTCTTCTCCCAGCAGGTCGATGACCTCCTCGTTGATGAGGGTGGAGTCGATGTCCATAACGACCAGGCGCATATCCTTTGATGCGGTGCAATCTGCGATGCGGTCCATGACGCTCCCTTCGTGTTTGCTCGCAACACTTTAGCGCAATGGAGTCTTTAAATGTTGCTCGCTCGCACACTGCCCTGCGCTACACTAATGCACCGTGCGCGGCTGCGCGGTTTACGCAGGCCGGGCCATCTGTACACCAGCCGCCCGTACCGACACGGGGCGGCACAGATTAAAAAGGAGATTTCTGTGGCAGACACCTGCACTCGTCCTGTCGACGAGCACTCTATGCACACGCGAACCTGCGGCGAGCTGCGCCGCGAGCACGTGGGCGAGGAGGTCACCCTTACCGGTTGGGTGAGCCGTCGCCGCGACCACGGCGGCCTGATCTTCTGCGACCTGCGCGACCGCGAGGGCATCACTCAGCTCACCTTTGACCCCGAGCACTCCGGTGGCGAGGCGTTCAAGATCGCCGAGACCATGCGTCCCGAGTGGCCCATCTGCATCCACGGCGTCGTGCGCGCCCGCTCTGATGAGACCGTCAACTCCAAGCTCGCGACCGGCGAGGTGGAGGTCCTGACGGATTCTGCCCAGGTGCTCAACACCTCCGTGACGCCGCCGTTCCAGATCGAGGACGGTATCGACACGAGCGAGGACACGCGCCTGCGCTACCGCTATCTCGACATCCGCCGTCCCGAGATGATGGCCAACCTGCGTCTGCGCTCCGACTTCACCTTCGCTATCCGCGAGGCGCTGCACAACCGCGAGTTCATGGAGGTCGAGACCCCCTCGCTCTTCAAGTCCACGCCCGAGGGCGCACGCGACTTCATCGTTCCCTCCCGTCTGCAGCCGGGCAACTTCTATGCCCTGCCGCAGTCCCCGCAGCTCTTGAAGCAGCTGCTCATGGTGGGTGGCGTCGAGCGCTACTACCAGGTGGCCAAGTGCTTCCGCGACGAGGACCTGCGCGCCGACCGTCAGCCCGAGTTCACCCAGGTGGATATCGAGATGTCCTTCGTGGACCAAAACGACGTGATGAGCGCTATCGAGGACGTGCTGGCAGATGCCTTCGCCCGTATGGGCGTCGAGCTGCCTCGCCCCCTGCGCCGCATGCCCTATTGGGAGGCCATGGACACCTACGGCTCCGACAAGCCCGATACGCGCTTCGGCATGCACCTCGTCGACCTTACGGACGTGTTCGCGAACTCCAAGTTCAAGGTCTTCGCCAGCGCCGCGAACGAGGAAGGCAGCGTGGTCAAGGCCATCAACGCCAAGGGCGCCGGCACGTGGCCGCGCGCGCAGATCGACAAGCTGGGCGACGTGGCGACCAAGTTTGGCGCCAAGGGCCTCGCTTGGATCGCTTTCCGCGAGGACGGCTCCATCAACAGCCCGATCGTCAAGTTCTTCTCGGACGAGGAGATGGCCGCCCTGCGCGAGCGCATGGATGTCGAGCCCGGCGACCTGGTGATGTTCGCCGCCGGCCCGCGCCTTGCCTCCGATGAGATCCTGGGCGGCATGCGCAGCCACATGGCAGATGCCCTGGGCATCGAGCGCGAGGGCCACGACTTCCTGTGGGTGGTGGACTTCCCGCTGTTCCACTGGGACGAGGACCGCAAGGCCTATGCGGCCGAGCACCAGCCATTCACCCTGCCCACCGAGACCGACATCGCCAAAATCGAGTCCGATCCGCTGGCAGCCGACAGCTGCACCTATGACTTTGTCATGGACGGCTTTGAGGCCGGTGGCGGCGGTATGCGTATCCACAACGCCGACATGCAGATGGCTATGCTCAAGCTGCTCGGCTTTACGGAGGAGCGCGCGGAGAGCCAGTTCGGCTTCCTGCTCGAGGCCCTCAAGTTCGGTGCGCCCCCGATGGGCGGCTTCGCACTGGGTCTCGACCGCGTGTGCATGCTGCTGACCGGCTCGGACTCCATCCGCGACGTCATGGCGTTCCCCAAGACGGCAAGCGGCTCGGACCTCATGTCCGCCGCTCCGAGCGCCGTCTCGGGCGCACAGCTCAAGGAGGTCTCGCTGCGCCTGATGTAGCGAGGGGGCATTGGAAAAACGTGAAAGAGGGGGTCGCAGCCATCGGGTTGCGGCCCTTTTTCTGTATTGGCTGTGATTCGCGCCGCGATTTTGCCTGAGAACAGGGGGAGTTTGCCTATTTGCGTCTGAGCTTGGCATACAATAATCAAGTTGAATTCTGCGTATTCTCGCCCGTGAACTCATGGGGCGAATCACATAGGGGGCTCACTTGAAGTACAAAACGACACCCCGAGCACTCTTCGCCACGGTATTGCTCGCTGCCGCCATGGCCGTCGCGATTTTGGCGACGCCTGCCAGGGCGCTGGCGGACACCGTCACGATCGGCCAGTCGGACTTCGACAACGCGGGCGGGCACCTCGAGCTCACCAGTGCCGACGACCGGACCTACGTGCTCTCGGAGAACGTTGTGGGCTCCATCGACATGTACGTAACCGTTGCCGACGCGAAGCTGACCCTCGACCTCAACAGCCACACCCTCAGGTGTCCTGCCAGCGCCGACCGAATCGCCATCAGCATCATCGTTCCCAAGGAGTCCGGCAACCTGTTCCACATCAAGGACGGTGCCGTCATCCAGGAGAGCGACAAGGTCGCGATCAGGACGGAGAACAAGGGCCTCGTCAATCGCGAGACCCGCCTCGAGAACCTCGACGTCACGGCGGTCAACCATGCCTGCGTCTCGCAGGAGAGCACAGGATCGGTCACCATCATCGGGGGCTCCTACACCACCCTCAACACGGGTGACAACAACGCCTGCGTCCTCTATAACGGCTCGACCAAGATGAGCATCGGCGGCGGCACGCGCGTCACGCTCAAAGGTGGGGGAGACACCATCCTCGGCACCGAGTGGCCCTATGCCGACGGCATCTTCCTCAAGGACTGCTCGTTCTCCCAATCGCCTCGCGTCGAAGGCATCTATACCGACAGGTCACAGGCCTTCTACAAGGCGGCCGGTGACGACGCGTACTGGGAGGTCGTCCCTAAGAACGAGGAGCTTTTGTGCAGGGACGACTGCAACTATTACGTCAAGCGGGTCGTCATGTGGAGCGTCTTCGACATGCCGTACTACTACTACTATTTCGAGGACAAGGACGAGGCCGCTGCCTTCAAGGAGAAATACTCCGACGTGTTCAGCAACCTCTACACGTTGATCTTCACGTTCTCCTTCAACCCCGACAACGGCGACCTGCCCACCAAGTTGACCGTGCACTACGGCGACGTGGTGTCCAGGGGCAGCTTCGATGGCGGCAACGACCCGGTCCATGACCCATACGTCTTCCAGGGATGGAAGAAGGACGGCAAGGACGACTACGACTTCTCGTCCAAGGTCACGGGGAGCGTCACCGTCAACGCCAGCTGGGGCGTGCCCGCGGCCAGCATCAACGGCAAGGGATACCTCACATTGGAGGAAGCCGTCGAGGCGGCTAGCTCCGGTAGCACGATCGTCCTGTTCAGGGATATTACGCGGACGGAGCGCCTGAACATCACCGACAAGGGCGGCATCCGCCTGGACCTCAACGGCAAGACGATGACCTATTCCGGCTCGGGTGCTGCCATCGTGGTCGAGAACACCGCGCTCACCATTTCGGATTCCGATGAGAGCGACGGCGGCCAGATCAACGGAGCGAGCGGCTGCATTCAGCTCAACTCGGGTGTCCTTTCCATTGAGGGCGGTACCTATACGTCTAACTCTGTGGCCATCGCCGCGCTCGACGGGTCGCTCTCGATCTCGGGCGGCACCGTTCAGTCTTCCTCCGTCGATTACGACGTCACGCTCACAGACGCGGTCGGTACCGTCTCGGGCGGCTATATCAAGGGTTACGTCAGGGTCAACTCCGATAGCGACCTGCGCGTCACCGGTGGCAGCTTTGGTACGGACACCAACAGGCCGAGCGTGCCCAAGGGTTACCACATGCTCAAGGGTTCCGACGGCCGCTACACGGTGGCGGCGCACACTTGGCCCAACTCCTACACCTATAACGGCAACGGCACCCACAGCCGCACGTGCACGGCCGAGGGCTGCAACGAGACCGATACGGCCCAGTGCTGGGGCACCACGGCCACCTGTGTCAAGGGCAGGGTTTGCTACACCTGCGGCGGTGAGTACACCGAGCCGGATTCTGACAATCACGTATCCGCTGCTAACGAGTGGACTACGGACGCGCTCAAGCACTGGCACAAGTGCACCGCCTGCGGCGAGGTCTATCCGGGCACCGAAGCCGACCATACGTTTACGTGGGTCACTGACATCGAGCCCACCGTGAGCGCGCCGGGCCGTGAGCACGAGGAGTGCTCGGTTTGCGGCTACAAGAACGGGAACGAGCGCGCGATTCCTCAGCTCGATGGTGATGCTCCGGCTATCTCGGGGCTTACTGAGGGCGTTGCCTATGACGGCGCCACCACGTTTACGGTGACCGACCCTGATGGCGACCTTGTAAGCGTCGTTGCGGGAGGCCAGACCCTCACGCCTGGCGAGGACAGAAAAACGTACACACTGCCGAACCTCGGGGAAAACATCGAGGTCGTGGCGGCCGATGCCAACGGCAACACGACGAGCGTGACGGTCTCCTCCTACGCAGATCACGACTGGACTGCATGGACGTCCCTGGGCGGTACCCACGAGCGCACCTGTAAGCATGACGGCTGCACGGTCAAGGTCCAGAGGGGCACCTGCACTGGCGGCGAGGCCACCTGTTCTGCTAAGGCCGTGTGCGAGACCTGTCAGGGCGAATACGGCGACGTCGACCGCTCGAATCACGTCGCTGCCTCTGAGGATTGGGCTACGAGCGCGACCAGGCACTGGCACAAGTGCACCGCCTGTGGCGAGGTCTACCCGGGCACCGAAGCCGACCATACGTTTACGTGGGTCGTTGACATCGAACCTACCGTGACCACGGAGGGCAGCGAGCATGAGGAGTGCTCGACCTGTCACTATAAGAGCGGCCGCACGCACGTGATTCCCAAGTACGCGGGCGAGGCTCCCGTCATCACGGGTCTTACCGAGGGGCTTGCGTACGACGGCGTCACCACGTTCACGGTGACCGATGCCGATGGTGACCTCGTGAGCGTCACCGCGAACGGCGAGTCTCTCGCGGTCGGCGATGACGGTTCGTATACGCTGCCGAACCTCGGGGAAAACATCGAGGTCGTGGCGACCGATGCCAACGGCAACACGACCAAGGTGATAGTCTCCTCCTATGACGATCACAACTGGAGCAACTGGGTCCACCTCGGTGACGGAACTCACGAGCGTACCTGCAGGCACAGTGGTTGCGCGGTCAAGACCGAGCAGGGCGTGTGCACCGGCGGCGAGGCTACCTGCTCTGCCGGCGCCAAGTGCGAGGTCTGTGGTTACACCTATACCGACGTTGACCCGGAGAACCACGTTTCCGTCTCCGAGGACTGGAAGCACGATGACGATGCCCACTGGCACGTCTGCAACGATTGCGGCGCCGTTCTCAATAAGAGCGAACACGTGTTTGAGGACCGCTCAGACGATGATTACACGTGGCGCGAGTGCACCACCTGCGGCTTCATCAAGGACAAGACCCAAAAGCCCGATTCCGGCGACGATGACGACGATGGCAAGGGTGACGACGAGGACGACAAGGGCAAGGACGACCAGGACGGCGGCTCGGACGAACCCGACTCCGGTTCCGACTCCAAGAAGGTCTCCCCGGCGAAAGGCGACACCCTGCCTGCCACGGGTGACCCGTCCATCTGCGCGTTTGGTCTCGTTCTGGCCGGCGCCGCGGTTACGGCAGCGGGTGCTTATCGTCGCAAACGATAGCTGCCGCATCGTCGCATGGCTGCAAAGCGAACGTTTCGGTTCGCTTTCGCGTGCGCGCTGTTTTAAATTTTCGCCGGCACGTTTGGTGCGGGCGGGTAGTATGAACCCTGCAGATTGCACATCTGCAGGGTTTTTGTTTATGAAGGAGGCTTGGTCATGTCAAAGAAGTTCGCGCATATCGCGGTGTGCGTAACGGTTGTCCTGGCCGTGGTGCTCCTGTTACCGGCGTGCGGTGGTACCAGCGATGCCAAGGCGGCGGCGCAGATCGAGTCCGAGATAACAAGCGTGCTCGACGATCTGGAAAACAGCAAGGGCTCTGCCATCGAGATCGTGAAGACCAAGCTCGATGACATGGTGGGCGACCAGCTTGCAGGCATGGGCATCACCAACGACGAGCTGATCGATGCGTACATGGACGACTTTGAGTACCAGGTGAGCAACGTCACGGTCACCGGCGGGAGCGCTCAGGCCGACGTGACGCTCACGTGCCGTTCGGTCTCGGGCATCGTGAAGGACTTCCTGCTCAAGAGCGTTACTTCGGGAGGTTCCGACAGCAAGCAGCTCCTGCTTGACTGCGTGAAGAACTCCGAGGCGAGCGACGTGAACATGACCGTCGTCTTCTCTAAGTCGGACGACGGCACTTGGAACATCGAGGATGCCCTAAGCGAGGCCATCTCCGCCAAGCTGCTTTAGAGAGATTCTCGCCACATCTCCCGTTCGTTGACGCAGCGGGAGATCACGCTTACGACGGATTCCATATTGATGGGCTTGGCGAGGTGCGCGTTCATACCGGCTTCCAGGCACTTCTGCTCGTCTTCGGCGAAAGCGTTGGCGGTCATGGCGATGATGGGCACGGTCAGTGCATCGGCACGGCCCGATTTGCGGATTGCCCGGGTCGCGTCGAAGCCGTCCATCACCGGCATCATGATGTCCGTGAGAATGGCATCGAACGTGTACGGCGGGCACTCTTGGTAGCGCTCTAGCCCCTCGGCGCCGTCGTGGGCGCAGGTCACGCGCGCGCCCTTGTCCTCGAGAAGCGTTCGCGCGATCTCGATGTTGAGGTCGTTGTCCTCGATGAGCAGTACGTGCAGTCCCTTGATGCTGTGCGACTCCTTGGTGTTTTCCGGGCGCATCGGCTCCTCGGCGATATCGAAGGGGATGGTTACCACAAAGGTGCTTCCCTCTCCCTTGACGCTCGAGACCTCGATGGTACCGCCCATGCGGTCGACGATGCGCTTGGCGATCGACATGCCCAGACCGGTGCCCTGATGTTTGCCGGTTGTGCCGGTGATGTCGGTTTCCTGCGAGAACGGCTCGAAGATCCGCTCCACGAACTCCGGATCCATACCGATGCCCGTATCGCTGATGGTCCAGCGGTACACAACGCGCGCCTCATCGCGGGAGAGGCACTCTGTCGATGTAGTGATGGTGCCGTGGGGCTTGTTGTATTTCACGCAGTTGCCGTAGATGTTCAAGAAGACTTGACGCAAGTGCAGCGCGCTCGTGTACACGTAGCGTACGGGGAGATCGGTGCCGTCCAGGATCATCTGCTGCCCCTCCTGCTGCACGCGTGCCTGCATCATCGTGAGGATGGACGAGGCGACCTCGTTCAGGTCAGTGGGAACGTGTGTGAGCTCGATCTGCTCGTCCTCGAGCTTGCTCATCTGGAGCACCTCGTTGATGAGCGAGAGCAGGTGGTTGGCGGCCACGAGCATCTTTTCCTGGTTGTCGCGCACAAGCTCGGTGTCATCGGCATGGGCGCGGTTGATCTCGAGCAGGCCGATGATGCCGTTGAGCGGCGTGCGGATGTCGTGGCTCATGCGGCTCAGGAAGCTCGACTTGGCGGCGTTGGCGCGGTCGGCTGCCTGTTTGGCCTCGAGCAGGGTCTCCATGCGCTCCTGTTCCTCGCGCTCGAGGTCGTCGGCATTGCGCAGGCCGATAACGATGCTTTCCGCCCCGTTTGCGGTCGAGGTCTTGATGATGTGGATCTCCACCGCTGAGGTCTGCCCGTTCAGCGTGTAGTGGAAGCGCCTCGTGATGCTCTGCTTCTGATCGAGCAGGAACCGGACATTATCGATGCTGAGCTCGCGCGCGAACTCCTCTTGCTCATCGGGCACGATGTAGGTCTTGATATAGGAGCCGATGACCTGGTCAAAGGGCATGCGGTCGTAGACAGAGCGCGTTACGGGGGAGTTGCGGTACTCGGAGTCGATCTTGATGGCGCCGATCGTGTTGGCATCGAGGTCGGCGATCAGGATCGAGAGATAGTCCTCGCCCAGCGCCTGCGTGATCGAGCGGCTCTGCAGCAGCTCGCGGCGGGCCATGTCCACGTCGTGCAGCGCCTGCTTGAGCTCGCTGTTTTCCTGCTCGACGTGCATGGTGCGGCGCAGAACGCTCGTCTGGTAGAGATAGAAGTAGAACATCGTGCTGTAGACCATGGCCGTGCGCCCGACGTTCTGCACGTTGAGGAAGGTCTCCGCGAGCATCGAGGCCGCCATGTAGGCGACGATAAGTACCGTGAGGCCAAAGTCGAAGTAGGGATGCAGGCGCTTTTGGCGCACCACCATGAGCAGCATGAGCATGTATACGACGACGATGAGGATGGGCAGCACGCCCAGCGGCCCGCGCTGGAAGGTGTTGGTGGCGTCGTAGGAGTAGACGATGTCGGTGAAGAACACCGAGACGGCGGCAAGCGCATCGACGGCCATGGGGAAGAAGAGCAAGAGATTCTGCGTCTTGGTGCGCTTTACGGGCGAGAGCATGAGGACGAACAGCATGAGGATGAGCGGGCGCACGATGTAGCCCGTAGCGCTGCAGACGTCGCGCCAGGCGGTATGGACGCTCATGTTGCCGAGCCAGACCTCGAGGTTCGCGACGGCGAGCTCGAACGCCTCGGACGCGAGGATCATGTAGAAGATCCGACGCGAACGCGCGTCGAGCACCCTGTTGCGCAGGTTCAGCAGGAACAGAAAGCACAGCCCGGCGATGGGCGCCAGGTTGCTGATCCAGAGCTGGTCGAGAGCCATGCCGGTCCTTTCTCTTGCGATAGAGGGTTTAAGTATACGGCTCAGGCCAACTGGATTCTATTCGCAGGCAAAGAGTGGCACATAGGAGCGGCGCATCAATCTGCACCGCCATGTGCGAAAGTTCGATATGATAACCAAAGCTAACTTTCTGCGGGGTGTATCGATGTTTAACAAGCGCATGCTCAGACTTGTGTCTTCTGCTACTAAAGACGTGGCCATCAGCGTAACCGCCGGCCTCGTTTCGGCTCTTTTTGGGGCGGTGCCCCTGCTGGAGTGCGCCTCTGCTCTTGCCTGCGCCGCTGCGGGCGATTCGTGGACAAGGCCGTTCGCCATCGCTCTTGGTTGCCTTTTTGGCGCCTTTGCGGCGCGCGCCGCGAGTGCGTTTGCCGCTCGGCGCGCCGGCTCGCGGGCCACGGCCACCATCACCAGGGAGATTTTCTCCAAGCTGGTTCGCTGCGGACAGGGGGTTGCCGCCAACGTTGCGCTATCCGAGGTCGTGCAGCTTATGGGAGAAGGCACCGAACGGTTGCGTCCCTATTTCGAGCGCTACCTGCCCCAGTTCTTTCTGGCCCTGCTCTCGCCGCTCGTCACGTTTGCCCTGCTTGCGCGTATCGATTGGGTCTCCGCGCTTGTCATGCTCGTGTGCGTGCCGCTTATGCCGGGCGTGATCATGATGTTCATGAAACGCGCCAAGGGCGCCCTGGGCGAGTACTGGGGGACGTATGTGGACCTGGGCGCGGAGTTTCTCGACGCCATTCGCGGCCTGGTGACGCTTAAAGCCTATGGGGCCGACGGCATGTGGCATAAGCGCCTGAATGAGCGCGCTGAAGGTTTTCGCCAGGTCACCATGCGTCTGCTGCGCGTGCAGCTGGGCAACGTGATCGTGATGGACGCGGTCACGTTCGGCGGTATCGCGCTCGGTGTCATCGCGGCCTGCGCGCGTCTTGTTGCAGGTGCCCTTTCGTTCGCTGACGCCCTTGCCATAGCGCTGCTCGCTCCTAACTTTTTTATGCCCATGCGCTCCTTTGGCTCGCTGTTCCATACCGGTATGAACGCCAACGCGGTCATAGAACGTATCTTCACCGTGCTCGATATCCCCGAGCCCGCGCGCGGGACGCAGGGCGTCTTGTCGGATCGCCCCGCTATCGAGGTCGAGGACGTTTCGTTTGGCTATCCGACCGGAACGCAGGCGCTTTCGCATGTGTCCCTCGCGCTTGCGGCGGGCACGCTGGTGGGCCTCACCGGTGCTTCGGGTAGCGGTAAGTCTACCCTCGCGCGCCTGATGTGCGGCCAGCTGACCGATTACGAAGGCAGTATCCGCGTATGCGGCTGCGAGCTGCGGGATGTCGACCCGGCCGTCTTGCGTGGCTTGGTTACGTATGTGGGCGCGCATGAGCACGTTTTCAAGGGGAGCTTCCGTTCGAACCTGCAGATGGCAAAGCCCGAGGCCACCGAAAACGAGCTATGGGGGGCGCTTCGTCAGGCCGCTCTCGACGAGTACGTGCTGTCGTGCGGCGGTCTGGATGCGCGCGTGGCCGAGGACGGTGGAAACCTTTCTGGCGGCCAGCGACAACGGCTCTGCTTTGCGCGCGCCATTTTGCGCGATACGCCCATTTACATATTTGACGAGGTCGCCTCGAATATCGACGTGGTGAGCGAGACCAAGATCACCGACGGCATCCAGCAGCTTTCGGTGCATAAGACCATCCTGTTCGTGTCGCACCGCCTGTCGCCGCTCGCGTGGTCCGACGAGATCTACGTTATGGAGGACGGATCGGTTGCGGAGCATGGGCCGCATCAAGCGCTCGTGCGCCATGACGGACCGTATCGCCGCCTATGGGCCGAGCTCTCCGAGCTGGAGAGCTACGCCGCGCGTTCTGGCGTGGAGTACGATATCGAAACCTATGTGCCCACCGAGGCCGAGCTCGCGGCGGCCCGCGCGCTTGCGAGCCGTCCCGACCTGCCCGTGATGGGGGCCCAGGCCATGGCTGCAGCGCTTGAGGTCTTGAGCTACCGCCGCTATTTCAGCGAGGGCGGCGACGTGGCCCCTGCGGGCCATCCCGCCTGGATTCCGCTGCCGACGTATCGCCGCGGCATCTCCAAGGAGCTTGCCGAGGACGCGGCCGGGCAGGGCTTGCAAACCGGCGGGGCGGACAGCGGGGACAAGGCAGCACGGGGAGATGCCGGTGCGCAGCAGGGCGTCAGCGTCGATTCTGCCCGTCGGCGCGGCTCGTGGGCCGTGGTGCGCGACCTGCTGCGGGTGACCTCGGGCGCCAACTCCCAATTTGCCCGCGCATCGATTTTGGCCGCCGCGGGCAACCTGTTGGCGGCTGCCGTGCCCGCTCTTGGCGTGGCGGTTTTCGCGGCGGTTTCTGCCGGCTCGTCCGCGGCTCCCATCATCGCCGCCCTCGTCGTCGTTGCTGCGATACGCGCCCTTGTGCACTATCGCGAGCGCCTGCTTACGCACGACCAGACCTTTCGTACGATCGCTGCCGTGCGCAGCCGCATTTTTGGCAAACTGCGCGAGCTGGCGCCGGCTCGCCTGCAGGCGCGTGACGCCGGCGACCTGATCTCTCTGGTGACATCGGACACCGAGCTTCTGGAGGGCGTGTACTCGCGCTGCCTCGCTCCGATTCTGGGTGCCCTTGCCGCGGCCGTTGCGGCCGTCGTCTTTGTGTTCGTGAGCGCGGGGTGGTGGGCTGCCGTGGCGTGCGCGGTCTCCTATCTGGTTATCGGTGCGGTCTTTCCGGTGACGACCCAGCGCCTCACGCGCGAACGTTCACAGGAGCTGCGCTCGTTTGCCGTGCTTATGTACTCGTTTTTGCTCGATTCCGTGCGAGGCCTCAGCGAGCTTATTCAGTTTGGTCGCGCGCAGGAGTACGAGCAGGAGCTGGGGGCGCACCTCGATGCGCTTTCTGGTGGTGAGGACCTTGAGGCTCACGGCAACGCCTGCATCAAGGCCGCGACGGGTGCCCTCTCGCTGATCTCGACTGCCTGTCTGGCCGCCGTCCTTGCGCCTGCGGTTGGCTGTGGAGCTCTCGATCTTGCTATGGCGGCTGTGGTGCTCTGCGTTCACCGGGAGGTGTTGCGCCCGCTCGAGGCCGTTTCTGAGCTTGGATTCTCGTTGGGCCAGACCATTGCCGCGGCCCGTCGAATCCTCGAGGTGCTCGATGAGCGTCCCGCCATCTTGGAAGATGCAACGTCTGCGGAGTCGTCCGTGAGCGCTGCCCCGTTTGATCTGAGCCCAGTGCAGGCCCTCGATATCGACTTTGATCGCGTGACGTTTGCATACGAGACCGGCCGCCCCGTGCTCGAAGACGTGAGCTTGCATGTTCCCGCGGGCCAGATCGTGCGCATCGTGGGCAGAAGCGGTGCGGGTAAGTCAACGATGCTGCAGCTTGCCATGCGCTTTTGGGACGCCGGCTCAGGCTCGGTTTCCATCGGTGGCGCCGATGTGCGCGGTCTTGCGCCCGCTCGGGTGCGCGAGCTGCAGTCGTACATGACACAGGACACCTATCTGTTCGATACGACGTTGCGGGAGAACCTTCTGCTTGCCTGTCCCACTGCGACGGGCGATGAGCTGCAGAGGGCTATCGACAACGCCTCGTTGCAGGAGGTCATCGATCGGCTGCCGCAGGGTCTGGACACCCCTGTAGGCGAGGGCGGCTCCAGCCTTTCTGATGGTGAGCGACAGCGCGTGGGTCTTGCCCGCGCCCTGCTGCATGACGCCCCTATCCTTTTGCTCGATGAGCCGACGAGCAATCTCGATGCGCTGAACGAGGCGGCCGTCCTGCGCGCCATCGCAACCGGCGCCGCGGGTAAAACGGTGCTCATCGCGAGCCATCGCCGTGCGACCGCCGCAATCGCGACCTCGACGTTTGTTTTGGAACGTGCGCAAATTTCCTAAATAGTTTTCCTGAGTGAACAAAAATCGACTCCCCATCTTGCGTGACAAGTTAACGAGCGGTAACATTCCATTAATAATTTAGCCATGGCTTACTTAGGCATGGCTAACTTTCTTTACCGCACGTTTTGGAAAGGACGCGCTTCGGATCGTGGCTCTTTTTGTTCCCAACTTCCTGATTGCCCTGCGTGAGGGCGTTGAGGCGGCCCTTGTCGTGGGCATCCTCGTTGCCTATATCAACCGTGTGGGACGCACGGACATTCTTCCCAAGCTTTGGATCGGCGTTGTTTTGGCCGCCGCTGTGCCGCTTGGTCTGGGCGTCTACTGGACCTGGGGTCCGGTGACCCTCACGTTCCAGGCGCAGGAAATCCTGGGCGGTACGTTCTCGCTTATCGCGGGCGTCTTTGTTACCTGGATGATTTTTTGGATGGGCAAGAACTCCCGCAAGATGACCCAGAACATCAAGAAACAGGCGGAGGAGGCCCTGGAGTCCGGTAACGTCATGGGCCTTGTCTGGCTCGCCGTTGTCTCCGTCGCTCGTGAGGGCGCCGAGACGGCAATCTTCGTGTTCGGCGTCGTCAAGTCAGCCAACACTACCGGCGTCGTGGAGCCCGCTCTCGGCGTGCTCGTCGGCCTTATCGCCGCCATCATCGTCGGTTACCTTGTGTACAAGGGGTCGGTGCTCATCGACCTGCACCTGTTCTTTAACGTCACCGGCTACCTTTTGATCTTCGTTGCCGCGGGCATCATGCTCTACGGTGTGCATGACCTGCAGGAAGCATCCGTTCTTCCCGGCTGGGGCACCTATCTCTACGACTTCAACTGGGTGATCACCCCGGTTCTCAGCCAGTGGTGGTTCGTAATCCTCAACGCCTTCTTCAACCTGCAGTATCTCTTTGCGCCCTCTGCGATGCAGTTCGCCATCTGGGCTATCTACCTCATCATCGTCTTCCCGCTCTTCACCCTGCAGATCAAGGGCAAGATCTTTACCGATAAATCCGGCAAGGAAAAGCCTGCTGTGGCGGCACCAGAAGAGTCCGAGAAGACGCCAGAAACTGTGTAACAACATGTGCCCGGATAGGGCATGTGGGGGGATCCATGAAAGAAAGGAACGCATACATGGAACTCAAGAAGATTTGGTCTCGCGGCGCGGTTGCGCTCGCGATCGTTGGCGCTGCTGTCGCACCGATGGCCGGCTGCACCGCTAACAACTCTTCCACGAGCACCGGCTCTACGGCCGGTTCGGCCGCCGTGGCCTCCGACGTCATCACCGTCGAGATCACCGACGACTCCTGCACCGTCTCCACCAACACCGTGCCCTCCGGCACCGTGACGTTCTCGGTCACCAACAGCGGTACCGCCGTCAACGAGTTCGAGATTCTCGCTGAGGACAAGCTGCAGATCGTCTCCGAGCGCGAGAACCTGACGCCGGGCACCACCACCGAGGTCACCGTCTCCCTGAAGGAAGGCAGCTACTACACCGCCTCCAAGACCAACATGGTCGGCGCTCTGGTTGATGCCACCGAGTTCACCGTCACCAAGGGCAAGGAGGTCAAGCTCTCCGCCGACGAGCAGGAGCTGCGCGACACCGCTACCGCCAACTACAACGCCTACATCAAGGACCAGGCCGGTCAGCTGATCGAGGCCACCAACAACTTTGTCGAGGCCTACAAGTCCGGCGATACCGAGACCGCCAAGTCCCTGTATCCCACCGCGCGTATGTACTACGAGCGCATCGAGCCCACGGCTGAGTCCTTCGGCGATATCGACCCGAACCTCGACCTGCGTGAGGCCGACGCCAAGGCTGGCGACATTGAGGACATGGCCGACTGGAAGGGTTGGCACGCCATCGAGAAGGATCTCTGGGGCGATGCTGGCTACGACGACGCCAAGCGCACCGAGCTTGCCGACGCCCTGGTCGCCGACACCCAGGCTCTCTACGACATGGTTTACGCCGATGACTTTGAGGTCAGCCTCTCCGACATCGCCAACGGTGCCATCAGCCTGATGGAGGAGGTCGCTACCTCCAAGATCACCGGCGAGGAGGAGGCCTTCTCGCACACCGACCTCTACGACTTCCAGGCGAACGTCGAGGGCGCCAAGGTTGCCTACGGCAACGTCAAGGACTTCGTCGAGTCCAAGGATGCCGACCTCGCCGCCGACGTGGACGAGGCCTTCACCGAGCTCGAGGATGCCCTCGCTGCCTACAACACCGGCACTTCCGAGGCCCCTGTGTATCCTGACTACACCGAGGTCGACCCCAACGCCGGCGCCGACCAGGACGAGGACAACCTCTCCGAGAAGGCTCGCGACCTTTCCGACAAGGTCAACGCCCTGCGTAAGGTTCTCGGCAAGGTCCCGGCTGTCATCCTCGAGTAACGCTCAGGGCTGACATACATGTGCCATCCGGCAGGGTTGGGAGGTGAAGCTTCCGGCCCTGCCTTTCGGCATATTTTGATAGACGTCTTATAAGGCCAGGCTTTAAGCCCGGCACCTGCGAAAAGTAAGGAGCAGGCAATGTCTTTTGAAAACGAGACCAAGGCCTCCTCGGACGGCCTGACCCGACGCAGCGCCATTCGTGACCTCGGTATCCTCGCCGCCGGTGCTGCCGCTGTGGCCCTCACGGGCTGCAACAGCGGTTCTGCCTCGAGCACCTCGAGTACAAGCGGCATTCCCGAGGGCAGCAACTGGAGCGAGGACGGCGAGGAGGTCGTCAACGTCCAACGCATCGTCACCGCCATGCGCGACGCCGATGGTGGTCACCAGCCCGGCGTCATGGGCAGCCAGCAGAACATGCAGGCCGTCTCCTTCAACATGATCACCGAGGACCGCGACAAGGTCGTCAAGATGCTCAAGGAATGGACGAAGGCCGCCGAGAACATGTGCCTCGGTTACCCCGTCAACGAGCCGAGCAACAACAAGTACAACGCCCCCGATGACACCGGCGAGGCCTACGACCTTGGCGCTGCCGGTCTTACCATCAGCTTTGGCCTGGGCGCCTCGTTCTTCCAGACCGAGGACGGCAAGGACCGCTACGGCCTTGCCTCCATCAAGCCCGAGAAGCTCGATTACTCCATGCGCAAGTTCCCCGGTGACTATCTGGACGAGGCGACCTGCGGTGGCGACATCTTCCTGCTGATCGCGGCGGAGGATCCCAAGGTCTGCTTCCATGCGATGCGCAACATGGTCCGTATCGCCTACGGTGTCGCCTCGGTTAAGTGGAACAAAGTGGGCTACTACCACACCATCAGCCCCGAGGGCTATGCCCACGCAGACCGTGACCTCTTTGGCTTCCGTGACGGCACTTCCAACCCCGATCCGGCCACCGAGGACGGCGCCAAGGTTTGGGACGAGTGTGCCTGGATCGCCGCGGACGACGACCCCAACGGCGACCTTTACGAGGGCGGCACGTACATGATGTGGCGCGGCTTCAACATGAAGTTCGAGTCTTGGGACGAGCAGACCCTGCAGGAGCAGGAGCGCGTTATCGGCCGCACCAAGCTCGAGGGCATCCCTCTGTCGGGCGGCGATGACGAGAGCGCCGAGCCTGATCTGGACGCCGTGGACGATGACGGCAACGCGCTCATCGATCCGCGCTCGCATATCGCGTGCTTCCGCAGCTACCTCAACGAGTCCGGTCACTCCATGTGCCGCTGGGGCTGGAACTGGTCCAACGGCATCGACGCGCTGGGTCAGCTGCAGGGCGGCATGTTCACGGGCGGCATGGCTCGCGATCCCGAGAAGGATTTCTACCAGTACATGGATCGCTGGCGCGACTGCGACCTGACGGATTACTTCAAGATGACGACTTCTGCCGTGTGGCTCATGCTGCCCGGCCTGAAGAAGGACCAGGAGTACATCGGCCAGCAGCTCTTTGAGGCTACCGCTTAACAAATACGCAGCTCAAAGCATTAATTTGAGCATATTGAAGAGGATGAGGTGCGTGCCGCGTTCGGTGCGCACCTTGTCTGCGATAGAGGGGAATCACGTGGCAAGGGCTCAAGGTAAAGATGAGGGGTGCGGCGAGGACACCTCGATCAGCAGGCGTCGTCTGCTGATTCGCGCGGGCGCCGTGGTGGCGATCGCTGCGGGCCTTACCGGCCAGAGTGCGATTGTGGGCATGGCTGAGCAGCGCGATGCGCTGGAGCGCGAAAACAAGAGAAAATCTGGAGAGCGCGGACCGTATCTCAAGGACGGCGAGTTCGAGGGGTCGGCACGCGGCTACGGCGGTCTTACCTCGCTGGTCGTAACCGTCGAGCAGGGCTACATCACCGATATCACCGTGACGCGCGAGTACGACGACAGCCCGTACTTCGAGCTTGCGAGCGGAGAGCTGATTCCGCAGATCATCTCCGAGCAGAGCTACGCGCTGGATGCGGTGGCGAGCGCCACGTTCTCGAGCCGAGGCATCATGAACGCTGTCAACAACGCGCTGGTCGATGGCGGCGCCGTCGAGGGTGAGAAGGTGGGCTCCAAGGCGTCCAACCGTACGGGGGCGCACACGACCTCCGAGCTCAAGGCGCGCGCGAGCTCTCAGACAGAGGAAGAAAAACCCTGGTACGAGGTGTCGCTTGAGGACATTATGGGTTCTTCTGAGGGGACGCAATCGAGCTCGTCTTCTAAAGAGAACTCGGGCGCCAGCAACAACGCCGGCTTTGCAGGGGGTAAGTGATGAAACAGAACCGTGCGTTGCGCCTGGGCGTACAGATCGTCTTTTTCCTTTTGGCCCCACAGGCCTTTTCGATGGCGTTTTCTGCCGTGCGCGCCATCGCGGTGTCGCTTGGTGCGGGCGATGCCGTTGCGCTGACCAGCTTCGTGCTGCTGTTTGTAGCGCTCTGTGGCTTCACCATCGTGTTCGGTCGATTCTTTTGCGGATATGCCTGTGCGTTTGGCTTTTTGGGCGACGTGGTATGGGCTGCGTCCTTGCGTATCCGCCGGGCGATGGGCAAGCGCGGTGCGTGGATCAAGCTTTCTGAGCGGGCGGAGAACCGTTTGCGCCTGCTCAAGTACGGTGTGCTTGCGCTGCTGTTCGTCGCATCGCTGCTGGGGGCCTCAACGGTTATCAGCGCGGTGAGCCCATGGACGGCTTTTGGCCGCCTGCGCAGCCTGAACCCCATGGCGGCTGGCGTGGTGAGCGTGTTGCTTCTTGTGGCGGCAATTATCGGTATGGCCCTGCGGGAGCGCTTCTTCTGCGAGTTTCTGTGTCCGCTCGGTGCCATCTTCTCGTTGCTGCCTATTCTGCCGTGGTCAAATATGCGCCGCGACATGGGCGCCTGCACGGCGTGCGGGGCGTGCCGTCGCGCCTGCCCGGTGGGCATTTATCCGCCGGCCGAGGGCAGGCAGATGGGAGAGTGCATCCAGTGCGGGCGATGTGTCGAGGTATGCCCTAAGGGTTGCGTCTCGCGTCGCGGTCCTCGCCGTCTTGTCCTCGTGATTGCGTGCGCGCTGATCTTGCTTGTGCTCCTCTGGGCGGTGGGTGCCGTAGAGCTGCTGCCGCAGGCCCCTTGGCTGGCGGGCGCGGCATCGTAGCATGCACGCTCTTTCTAGTGACAACGGTCTTGCACGCGCGTCCCTCCCGCTGTTCGACACGATCGTGAGCGTCCAGGCGGCGTGCCAGACCAACGTACTCGAGGACGCTTTTGCTCGTCTTTGCCGCTACGACGCCCTGTTTTCGAGAACCAATCCCGCCAGTGACGTGTCGCGCATCAATAGCGCCGCCGGCGCGGTGGTTGATGTCTCTCCCGAAACGGCCGAACTGCTGGAGCGGGCGCTCATTGCCGCACGTGAAACGGACGGAGCGCTGGACATCACCGTCGGCGCCGTCACGCGGCTGTGGGACTTTCACGGTGAGGGCGCATACGTCGACGCGGGCGCGCGACGTGAGGCGCGCATGCACATCGGTTACGAAAAACTGCATGTCGACGGCTGTTCGGTTTGGTTGGACGATCCGGAGGCGGCGATAGACCTGGGTGGTGTCGCCAAGGGCTATATCGCCGACAAACTGGCCTGCTACCTGCGTGAACACGATTGCCAGTCCGCCTGCATCGATCTGGGCGGCAACGTTTTGGCGGTGGGCGTGCGTGCGGACGGCGCGCCCTGGCGCGTGGGCGTGGCGGATCCCTGCTCACCCGATGGGGTGCCGGTGGCGACGGTGGAGCTGTGCGATGAGGCCTTGGTCACCAGCGCTACCACCCTGCGGTGCGTGCTCGAGGGGGATGCGCGAAGGAGCCATATCTTTGATGCTCGTACGGGGGAGCCCTGCAAGACCGATCTTCTTGCCGCAAGCGTGATTGCGCCTACGGCGTTTGAGGCCGAGGCGCTTTCGACGCCGCTCGTGATATGGGGTGCAGCCCGTGCTGCCAGTGAGCTGACGGCGCGCCCGCATACCGAGGGGCTGCTTATGTGCGAAGACGGGCGCATTGCCCAGACCGCAGGCGGGCGTTTTACGCTTCGTGTGTGAGTACGCTCTCGATTACGCGCGCATGCTCTTCGGTGTTGCCCAGGCAAGGAACCCATACAAAGCGCTCGCCTATGCCAACACCCGCTTTGCTTTGAAAATCCTGCAGGTCAATGGGTATGTAGCGCCCGTTGAGAGCCGGGGCTATCTCGTATGGGATGTCATAGAGAGTCTCCAGGCAATCAACGGCAAATCCGGGGCAGCAGAAAAAGACGCGCCCGCGCTCTTCGCTCAGCTCAGATAGGATATCGGTCGCCAACGGGGACGCCCATGCATCCGGCCGGTTGCCAAACACGCTTTGATAGCACACATCGATGAGCAAACGGTCTGTTCCCAGCCGTTTGCTCAGAGCGTTGGCGGTTTGCGCAACTTGCTGCCTATAGGTGTCTCCCGCCCGCTCATCGCGCAGAGGAATCGAGTGGAACGAGAGCAACAAACGATCGTCATCGCGGCCGCCGAACCCCGCCCTCGTGATGCGCGCGGCAACGGCATCCAGGTAGAGCTCGTTGTCGTGGTAGCGCTCAACGATGTCGTAGGCGACGTCCCATTCAATCTCGTGCAGTGCGCGCAAGAATGCATCGATCACCGAACTCGTGATGCAGTAGGCGCTTTGCGGATAAAGCGGCAACAGCGTTACACGGTCGCATCCGGCCTGCTTGAGATTCCAAAGAGCGGTATCGATGGACGGCTCCCCATAGCTCATGGCGCAACGCACCATGCAGTTATCTCCATGCGCATCGAAGATCTTCTGAACACGGCGGCAGAGCCCGTCTTGGTTCTCTATCAGTGGCGAGCGTTCGCCCTGCCAGATGCTCCGATAGCGCTCGGCTGCCTTGAATTTGCGCTTGGGGAGAATCCTGTTGTGCACCAGCAGGTGCCAGAAAAAGAACGGCAGCTGGCGGATGCGCGGGTCCATCAGGTAGGCGCGCAAGTACGCTTCTACGTCTTGCGGAGATGGGGACGCAGGTGAGCCGGTGTTTGCGATAACGATGCCGCGCGTCATGCGCACCTCCGATCCTCAAAAGACAACATATAAGAGTAACACGCCGTTAACTTTACATCGCGATGTTCTGTATGCAATGAGGGCTAAGGTATTTTGCCTACGGGTGGTTGGTAAAGCTGGCGGGATTGATACCTGCCAGCTGAGGTAGGGCATTGGAGCTTCTTATGATGCGAAGTACGGGTTCCTGCTCATTAGTTTTAATGAAAGAGCCTCCTCTTAAGGCAAAGAGAAGTTTGCGCGTCGAGGGTTTTAATTGCCCATGTAACGTGTTAGTTTACTTGGTCGAACATAGATGAGGCTAACTTCTGTCCGCGCAGCGCCAACCGGTGCCCCGCAGGCAGAAGTTCGTTGTCTTGAGCGTCATTAAACCGCGTTCAGCGACAGCGTATCGCCTTGCGATCGCATGAAGGGGAGGCCAACATGTCCGACGCACCTAAGATGCCCGCCATGCCGCTTTCGATGGTGAAGGCTGGCGAGACCGTGCACGTGAGCCGAGTCAAGGGCAACGAGGACATGAAACACCACCTCAACGACCTTGGTTTTGTCGAGGGCAGCGAGGTCCACGTGGTGAGTTCCTCGGGCGCAAACCTGATCGTGACCGTCTTGGGCGCGCGCTTTGGGCTCGACACCAAGGTGGCCCAGCACGTCATGACGGTCGCCTAGCGCACCCGCGCATCTATGGCATAAGACGCGGCGAGATTCTTGGCGGCCGTAGCCACGCCGGCGGCCAAGATTCTCGAATGCGCTTGTGATATAGGACAACGCACGAGTATCCGGAAGGGGGATGCAATGAAGACTCTGGGAGACGTCAAGGTGGGCGAGAGCTCCACGATCGTCAAGCTGCACGGTGAGGGCGCGCTTCGCCGCCATCTCATGGACCTGGGCCTGATCAAGGGCACCAAGTTCACCGTCGTCAAGGTCGCTCCGCTGGGCGATCCTGTCGAGATCAACATCCGCGGCTACGAGCTTTCCATCCGCAAGGAGGAGGCTGCCGTCGTCGAGGTCCAGTAGGGCCGCGAGCGGACTTTTTTTGCAGGTAAAGTTAGGATTTCCTAACTTAGAGGCATCTAACTCGAGCGGAATGGAATCAGCTCGAGCGCAATTTGAGAGAAGGATTGAATGGCGGATTCGCAGATCCATGTCGCGCTTGCGGGTAACCCCAACTGCGGCAAGACCACGCTTTTCAACCTGATCACCGGTGCAAACGGTTACGTTGGTAACTGGCCGGGCGTCACGGTTGAGAAGAAGGAGGCCAAGCTCTTGAAGGACAAGAGCGTGACCATCACCGACCTCCCCGGTATCTACTCCCTTTCCCCCTACAGCCCCGAGGAGCAGTGCTCTCGTGACTACCTGATGAGCGGCGAGCCCGATGTCGTCGTCCAGGTGATCGACGCCACCAACCTCGAGCGCAACCTGTACCTGGCTCTCCAGGTCATCGAGACGGGCCTGCCCGTCGTGTGCGCGCTCAACATGTGCGACCTGGTGGAGAAGAACGGCGACAAGATCGACACCAAGAAGCTCGAGAAGCGCCTTGGCTGCCCGGTCGTCATGATCTCCGCCCTTAAGAACCGCGGTATCGACGAGCTCTTCGAGCAGGCCAAGAAGGCCGCTGCCTCCAAGGGCACCACGTCTGACCACAAGTTCGACTCTGCCATCGAGGACGTCCTCACCCACATCGAGAACCTCCTGCCCGACAGCGTCTCCGCATCCAAGCGTCGCTACTATGCCGTCAAGCTCTTCGAGCGCGACGAGGCCGCGTGCAAGATCATCAACCTCACCAAGGCTAACGCCGAGCGCGTGGAGGAGCTTATCTCCCAGTGCGAGAAGAACTGCGACGACGACGCCGAGTCCATCATCACCGGCGAGCGCTACGGCGTGATCGCGCACATCATCGACGAGTGCCTCACCAAGGCTCCCTCCAAGATGAGCACTTCCGAGAAGATCGACCGCGTGGTGACCAACCGTATCCTCGGTCTGCCGATCTTCATCGTGATCATGTGGGCGGTCTACTACATCGCCGTCTCCACCCTGGGCGGCACGGCGACCGACTTCACCAACGACCAGCTCTTCGGCGAGGACGGCTGGTTCGTCCTCGGCCAGGGCCGCGAGGCCTATGACGAGGCCACCGGCGCGTACGAGGACGCTCAGACCGAGATCGCGGCCTATGCCGCACAGCTCGCTGAGGACGGCTACGCCACCGGCGACCTGGACGATGCGATTGCCGACGGCGACGCCGACGCCGCGCTTGCCGCGCTGAAGGCACTCGCCGCCTCCGACTCCTCCGTCAAGAGCGTCGAGGCTACCGCTGAGTTCGAGGACGAGGACTCCGGCGAGGTGACCACCACCGACGTCACCTACAGCGGCGTGGTCGAGGACCTGGCCGTCGCTGAGCCCGAGGCCTCCGAGTACGGCCCGTTCGTGCCCGGCATCACCACCGCTGTCAAGGATGCGCTGCTTGCGGGCGGCGCTGAGGAGGACAGCCTGGTCGTCTCCCTCGTGTGCGATGGTATCGTCGCCGGCATCGGCGCCATCTTCGGCTTCGTGCCTCAGATGTTCCTGCTGTTCGTGATGCTCTCGTTCCTCGAGGACTGCGGCTATATGGCCCGCGTCGCCTTCATCATGGACCGTGTGTTCCGTCGCTTCGGCCTTTCCGGTAAGTCCTTCATCCCGATGCTCGTCTCCTCCGGCTGCGGCGTCCCGGGCGTCATGGCCACCAAGACCATCGAGAACGAGAAGGACCGCCGCATGACGGTCATGACCACCACGTTCATCCCCTGCGGTGCTAAGCTCCCGATCATCGCCCTGCTCATGGGTTCGATTATCGGCGACTCCTCCGCCGGTTGGATCTCTCCGCTCTTCTACTTCCTGGGCGTCTTCGCCGTCATCGCTTCCGGCCTGATGCTCAAGAAGACCAAGATGTTCGCCGGCCGTCCCACGCCGTTCGTCATGGAGCTGCCCGCCTACCACTTCCCGGCGATCCGTTCCTGGGCACTGCACGTGTGGGAGCGCTGCTGGGCGTTCATCAAGAAGGCCGGCACGGTCATCTTCGCCTCTACCGTCGTGGTGTGGTTCCTCTCCAACTTCGGTTCCTTCGACGGTTCCTTCGGCTTCCTGGCCGCCATGGATGGCATCCCCGAGGAGTACATGGACTACTCCGTCCTCGCCATGTTCGGCAACCTCGTGGCCTGGATCTTCGCCCCGCTCGGCTTTAGCACCTGGCAGGCAGCGGCCCTTACCGTCTCCGGCCTGGTAGCCAAGGAGAACGTCGTGGCCACCGCCGGCTCGCTGCTGGCACTGGGCTCCGAGGTCTCCGAGACCGATGCCTCGCTGTGGACCAACTTCGCCCTGATGTTCCCGACCATGGGCGCCTGCGTCGCCTTCGGTGCCTTCAACCTGCTGTGCGCGCCCTGCTTTGCCGCCATGGGCACCATCCGCAACCAGATGAACTCCGGTAAGTGGACGGCCATCGCTATCGGCTACGAGTGCGGTTTCGCCTGGTGCGTGGGCCTGATCATCAACCAGCTCTACAACCTGATCGCCCTTGGTCAGTTTGGTATCTGGACGGTCGTGGCCATCGCGGTGCTCGTGCTCATGCTCATCCAGATCTTCCGTCCCATGCCCAAGTTCGCTTGGACCGACGAGGACGAGACCAACGTCAGCTCGCTTAAGTCTGCCGCCTAGGTCTAACCTGATCTGTCGTGCTTGACCCCAAGCGCAACGACCCGCCCAACGGCGCCCTGTGCGTTCGTTGGGCGGGTTTTGTGTAGCGCACGGAACGGGTGCGCGATGGGGTAGAGTTGCTATTGGGAAACTTCACTGATCGGAGGCCGTTATGGCACCTATCGAGATCGTCGTGCTGCTGGTGATCGCCGTGGCCTTTGTGGCCGTCTGCGTGCGCATGTGGCGACGCGGCAGCTGTGCGGACTGCGCCCAGGGCGGTGCCTGCACCGGGCACTGCGGCAAGGAGAAGAGCTGCGCTGCCGTGAAGAGTGTGGACGAGGTGGCCTCAAAGCTCGGCCGCGGCGTGAAGTAGCGCTTCCGGCCTTGCTGCCTTGGCCGCGCCCAGCCTGTCTGAACCGGACCCCGTGCCATCGTGCGCGGGGTCCTTTTTTGCGGCCGGCTCTCGCGTGCGGAAATCCTGCCGAAACAATGCTGTGAGAAAGTACAATGTCGTTACATGACTACGCGGTTTCGCTGTGTAAAAAGGAGACACAATGAATCAGCAGAATATCGACTTCGTGCTGCGCACGGTCGAGCAGCGTGACATTCGCTTTATTCGACTCTGGTTCGTCGACGTCCTGGGACGTCTTAAGAGTTTTGCAATCAGCCCGGAGGATCTTGAGGTCGCCTTTGAGGAGGGCGTGGGCTTTGACGGCTCCGCCATCGAGGGCTTTGCCACCCCGGAGGAGGCCGACATGCTCGCCTTCCCCGATCCCTCGACCTTCCAGGTGCTCCCGTGGCGCCCGAGCCACGACGGCGCGGCCCGCGTGTTCTGCGACATCTGCACGCCCGACCGCAAGCCCTTTGCCGGCGATCCGCGCGAGTGCCTGCGCTCCATGTTCTACCGCGCCGAGGAGGCCGGCTACATCATGAACGTGGGTGCCGAGCTGGAGTACTACTACTTTGCCGACGACCACGCGCCCACGGTGCTCGACAACGTGGGCTACTTTGACCTTTCGGAGTCCGACTCCGCCCGCGACCTGCGCCGCAACACGGTGCTGATGCTCGAGAAGATGAGCGTGCCCGTGGAGTACACCTTCCACTCCACCGGCCCCTCGCAGCACGGCATCTCGCTGCGCCATGCCGAGGCCCTCACGATGTCGGACGCCATTACCACGGCCAAGCACATCATCCGCCTCGAGGCCTTTGAGTCCGGCTGCCATGCCTCGTTCATGCCCAAGCCGCTCTCCGGCGAGGCCTCCTCTGCGATGTTCCTGCACCAGTCGCTGTTCGACCGCGAGGGCAACAACGTGTTCTGGGGCGAGGACGACCCCGTCTACCATCTCTCCGATGTGGCCAAGCACTACATGGCGGGCATCCTGGCGCACGCACGCGAGATCTCGGCCATCACCAATCCCACGGTGAACTCCTACAAGCGCCTCACCACCGGCGAGGGCGCGACTCCCGAGTACGCCACCTGGGGTCTGCGCAACCGCTCCGCGATGATCCGCATCCCCATCTACAAGCCGGGCAAGCAGCTCTCCACGCGTATCGAGCTGCGCAGTCCCGACCCCATGGCCAACCCCTACCTGGTGAACGCCGTGACGCTCGCCGCCGGCCTGGACGGCATCGCGCGCAAGCTCGAGCTGCCCGCCGAGACCACGGCCGACACGCTGCGCATGTCCGAGCGCGAGCTGGAGCAGGCGGGCTACACGCAGCTCCCGCGCAACCTGGAGGAGGCGCTCGACATCTTTGAGGACTCCGCCTTCATGAAGGACGCGCTGGGCGAGCACATCCACCAGTTCTTCCTTACCAAGAAGCGCGCGGAGTGGAAGAAGTACGCCTCGTGCGTTTCGCAGTGGGAGATCGACCAGTATCTTGCTAACTCCTAGGGGCATTTAGCCTGTAATTGTTCCTTGAGCTGCTAGAATTACACCCTACGAGGGGGTCCGGTATGTCAGAGAAAAACATCCTATTCATGGCGCGCACCACGCGCTACCACGAATTCGCCCGTACGCTCACCACCACGATGGGCGCGGAGGTCTTTGCGGCCACCCCGGATTCTCCCACGGCGGCGCACGACTTCGACCTGCTGATCCTCGATGCAGACGGCATTCGCAACGACCGCATCGAGCAGATCGCCAAGTGGCTTGACGATCGCGGCAACATTCCGATGCTTTTGATCGTGGACGAGGACGCCCTGGCCGACCTGCGCATCCCTTCGCACTCGCATGCCGACTTTATCTGCTCGGGCGGTTCTGCTGCCGAACTCGAGGCGCGCGTGCACCGTCTGCTGGGCGAGGAGGAATCGTTCTCGGTCGACGACGTTCTGCATATCGACAACCTGGTAATCAACCTTGCGACCTACCAGGTGTATCTGGACGACAACCCCGTCGATCTCACGCTCATGGAGTACTCGCTGCTCTCGTTCCTCGCGATGCACCCCAACCGGGCATACAGCCGCGAGGTCCTACTGCACCGCGTGTGGGGCTTCGAGTACTGCGGCGGCACCCGTACCGTGGACGTGCACATCAGGCGCATCCGCTCCAAGGTGGGCCCGCAGATCGCGGCGCACATCACCACCGTGCGCGGTGTGGGCTACCTGTTCAAGATGTAGATGATGCGGCGGCAGTGATGCCGCCGTTCTCATATCTGAAGCCTCTTTGTCGATACCTTAGGTTTAGCTTAATCAGGCCGATTTGGCCCCGAATGCTCATGCTTTGGGGTACAACCTTGCCTGACCGAAAGCACGTGGAAAGGAAGATACGACCATGAGTGAAGATATCGAATCGCCGCGCGACGATTCGTCTGCCACCGCTCCGACCCCGCGCGTCGAGATTGAGCCGACGCCCGTGGCGCCGCAGGGCGCGCAGGAGACCTCGCAGCTGCCGCCCGCCGGAGCTGCCGGCCCGGACATGACCGCCGCGAACCCTGTCACCGCGGGTGGCGCGGGCAACCACTACCAGGCCGCCACCGAGACCGTGGCGCACACGGTGGTGAAGACCAAGACAAAGAAGCTCCCCGTGTTCGTGAGCTCGCTTGCGGGCCTCGTGGTGGGCGCCGTGCTCGTGGTCGCCCTCATCATGACGGGTGCGCTGGACGTGAACCGCAACTCCGGCAGCGTCACCACCGCGACCTCCGGCTCCTCGACCTCCAAGCAGACCATCACCATCGACGCCGAGGACACCACCTTGGCCGAGACCGTCTCCGCCAAGGCGCTGCCGTCCGTGGTCTCCATCACGGCGATCACCTCGAGCGATTCGAACAGCATCTTCCAATCCGATGACAGCAGCTCCGACAGCTCGTCTGGCTCCATCGGCTCGGGTGTGGTGCTCGACACCGACGGCAACATCCTCACCAACAACCACGTGGTGACCGGTGCCAGCTCCATCACCGTCTCTATGAACGGCGAGAGCTACGAGGCCGAGCTCGTGGGCGCCGACACCTCGAGCGACCTGGCCGTCATCAAGCTCAAGGACGTGAGCGCCGACGACCTGACCCCCATCGAGGTGGGTGACTCCGACTCCCTCAACGTGGGCGAGTGGGTCATGGCCATCGGCAGCCCCTTCGGTAACGAGCAGTCTGTCTCTACGGGTATCGTGAGCTCGCTCTATCGCTCCACGGCTCTGCCCTCTACCGACGGCACCTATATCTACGCCAATATGATCCAGACCGATGCGGCCATCAACCCGGGCAACTCCGGCGGCGCGCTCGTGAACGACAACGGCGAGCTGATCGGCATCAACTCCATCATCGAGAGCTACTCGGGCTCCAGCTCGGGCGTTGGCTTTGCCATCCCGTCCAACTACGCGGTGAAGATCGCCAAGCAGATCATTGCCGGCAAGACCCCCGAGCATGCCTACCTGGGCGTGCGCCTGGGCACCGTGACCGCCTCCAACGCCCGTCAGAACAACCTCTCGGTGAACGAGGGTGCCTACGTGGGCGAGGTCATCTCGGGCAGCCCGGCCGAGACCGCCGGCCTCGAGAAGGGCGACGTGATCACCAAGGTGGGCGACACCGAGGTCGCCTCTGCCGACAGCGTGATCATCGCACTGCGCTCCTACGACGTGGGTGACAAGGTGACGCTTACTGTCCAGCGCGGCAGCGACAGCAAGGAGATCGAGGTCACCCTGGGCTCTGACGCTGATGCCCAGACCTCCGAGGACGAGTCGAGTTCAAACATCACCGACAGCTCGGACGGCAACGGTAGCGGCATGACGCAGGAGGAGTTCCTGGAGTACCTGCGCAACCTGCTGGGTCAGCAGAACCAGGGTCAGGGCCAACAAGGCCAGGGCGGCATGTAATCGCAGCATATCCGGCATGTGACTCGGGGCCCGCGCAGCTCAGGCTGCGTGGGCCTTTTTGTGTCATGCGGGGTGCCCTCGCCCGGTGCTTTTTGGGCGTGTTACCCTGATGGGCAGCAATTTGGAACCGGTGAGAGGACGCATTGATGGCGGAGCAGCAGAGCTTGTTTGGGGACGCGGCACAGCCCGCCGTGGGCACGCGCGAGACGGCGGCGGCCCGTGCGGCGGAGCTGCGGCACGAGCTCGACTACCACGCCTACCGCTACTACATGCTCGATGCACCCGAGATCACCGACGCGGCCTTCGACAAGATGCTCATGGAGCTCCAGCAGATCGAGGCCGCCTATCCCGAGCTGGTGACGGAGTCGTCCTATACGCAGCGCGTGGGTGGCTACGTGTCCGAGCAGTTTGCGCCCGTTACGCACATGGCGCGCATGTACTCCATGGACGACGCCATGGACCTAGACGAGCTGGACGCCTGGCTCGAACGCACCGAGGCGGCCCTTGGCGCCGGGCGCGCCGTCTACACCTGCGAGCTCAAGATCGACGGCCTGGGCGTGGCGCTCACTTACGAGAACGGCGCCTTTGTGCGCGCGGCCACGCGTGGCGACGGCACCACGGGCGAGGACGTCTCGCTCAACGTGCGCACCATCCACGACGTGCCCATGCACCTGGCCGAGCCGGCACTCGCGCACATGGGGGCCGACCGCTCCCGTGCGATCGAGGTGCGCGGCGAGGTCTATATGCCCAAGGGCAGTTTCGCCCGCCTGAATGAGGAAGCCGACGCGGCCGGGCGAGACCCGTTTGCCAACCCCCGTAACGCCGCCGCGGGGTCGCTTCGTCAGAAAGACCCCAAGGTCACGGCCACACGCGACCTGGCCACGTTTATCTATGCGGTGGCCGATACCGCACCGCTCCACGTGCACAGCCAGCACGAGTTCTTGAGCTGGCTGCGTGATGCTGGGTTCTCCGTCAACCCCAACGTGGCCACCTGCGGCACGCCTGCCGAGGTCCATGCCTTCTGCGCCGATGCTCTGGCCCACCGCGGTGAGCTCGATTACGACATCGATGGCGTGGTGGTAAAGGTCGATTCTTTTGCGCAGCAAGACGAGCTTGGCTTTACCGCCCGCGCTCCGCGCTGGGCCATCGCCTTCAAGTTCCCGCCCGAGGAGAAGACGACCGTCCTGCGCGAGATCCGCGTGCAGGTGGGCCGCACGGGCGTGCTCACCCCGGTAGCCGAGTTCGACCCGGTGACGGTGGCCGGTTCCACCATCGCGCGCGCAACGCTGCACAACATCGACGAGGTGCACCGCAAGGACGTGCGCGTGGGCGACACGATCGTGGTGCACAAGGCAGGCGACGTGATTCCCGAGGTCGTGGGGCCGGTGGCCGACAAGCGCCCCGCGGACGCGCTGCCCTGGCAGATGCCCGCAACCTGCCCCGTATGCGGCAGCCCCGTGGTGCACGAGGAGGGCGAGGTTGCCTACCGCTGCGTCTCGCTCGACTGCGCGGCCCAGCTCAAGGAGCGCCTGCTGCACTGGGTGAGCCGCGGCTGCATGGACGTGGACGGCATCGGCGACGAGCTGGTGGACAAGATGCTCGAGGCCGGTCTGGTCCACGACGTGGCCGACTTTTACACCCTTACCGTAGACGATATCGCCGGCCTGGAGACGGGACGCAGGTACGCCGCCGACAACGCCAAGAAGGGCGTGCGTGCGGGCGACCCCATCCCCGTGGGGCAAAAGACCGCCGAGAAGGTGGTGAGCGAGCTCGTGGGCTCCAAGGAGCAGCCGCTCGGCCGCGTGCTGTTCGCTCTGGGTATCCGCCACGTGGGCAAGAGTGTGGGCGAGCTGCTGGCTCAGCATTTCCTGTCTATCGATAAGCTGCTTTTGGCCAGTGAGGAAGAGATCGCGCAGGTTGATGGTGTCGGCCCCAAAATCGCAGCGAGCGTGAAGGGCTTTTTGGCCGTACCTGAGAACCTGGAGGTCCTGGAGCGCCTGCGCCAGGCGGGCCTGTCGCTTGAGGAGGACCTTGGTTCCGCCACGGCGCGAGCCGCCGAGGAGACGGGCGTTTCCGCCGATCTCGCCGGCGCGCAGCCCCTTGCCAGCTTGACCTTTGTGCTCACGGGCACCCTCGAGCGCCGCACGCGCGACGAGGCGGGTGCGGCACTGAAGGCCCTGGGCGCCAAGGTGACGGGATCCGTCTCCAAAAAGACCAGCTACGTGGTGGCGGGCCCCGGCGCCGGCTCCAAGCTCGCCAAAGCCGAGTCCCTCGGCGTTCCCGTACTGGACGAGGATCAGCTTGAGCATGTGCTTGCAACGGGGTCTGTGCCGATGGCATAATCATGTACATAATCTTGTCAACTGGAGGTCGCTATGCCGGTTTGCGTTCCCATTAAAGACATGCGGGATACCGCAAAGTTTTCCGAGCTTGTTGAATCGACGCCCGGCCCGGTCACGGTGACAAAGAACGGTTACAGCAAATTTGTCGTTATGAGGTCCGAGGATTATGACCTCATGGCTCAGGAAAGGGCTAAGGCTCGCTTAATGTCGCGTATCGCCGTGGCAGAAAGCGAACGAGCGGCGGGGATGGGACGCGACGCCTTTGAATCGCTGAACGAGCTTGAGGCTAAGTATGGCCTATAAGGTCAAGATTCTGCCTGCCGCCGAGCGAGAGGTCGATGAGATCCTGGAGTATCTTCTACGGTATGGCAAGAACACCGCTCGCCACTTTGCTGATACGTACCGTCGGCAACTCGAGCTGTTGGGGGGCGGCGTCGTTGACTACGGGCTTTCCCACCTTCCGGAATTGAGTGCCTTGGGTTATCACAGTTGCTTGGTCAACTCGTACGTTTTGCTCTATTACTACGAAGGCGAGTCCCTGGTCATCGCGCACGTTTTCCATCAGAGCCAGGACTATGCGCCGCTTGTCGCCTTGCGGCATGGCGACGAATCAAATTAAGGGAACGGTATCAGCCTTCCTAATAAAATACTTGACATGTCATGCTTTGTGACAATACTTGAAGCGTCAACTATTGATGGTTCAAGGAGTTTGCATGTCGCAAGGCCAAGACCAGGAACAGCTCGGCATGTCGCTGACCGACATCCACATGAGCGTGAGCCGGGCGTTCCACACCATGAACAACTCGACGCGCGCCTGCGCCCGCAGTCTAGGGCTGGGGCAGGGGCAGCCGCGCATCCTGTCCTACATCGCGGTACACGGCGTGAGTACACAGCGCGAGATCGCCCGCTACTTTTCAATCGACCCCTCGGCCGTATCGCGCCTACTCGACCCGCTCGAGCGGGGCGGCTTTTTGGTGAGCGTTCCCGGTCGCGATCGCCGCGCCCGCGCGCTCGATATCACCGAGAAGGGCAAGGAGGTCCTAGGGGCATGGGAGCGTGAGTGCCGTCGCGTGGATGACATCATGACCGCAGGGTTTACCAAAGACGAGGTCGCGCAGCTCAAGGACATGCTGGAGCGCCTGCGCGGGAACCTGGCCGAGACGATGGAGACGGAGGCGGCGCGCCATGAGTGAGCTTCGCCGTATGGTCCACTACCTGGGCCGCTATAAGCTCGATGCGGTGATCGGCCTTGCCATCATCGCGATCGAGACATCGCTCGAGCTGTTCATCCCCGTGCTGATGGCACGCATCATCGACGACGGCATCTCGCAGGGCAACGTGCCCCTGATTTTGCACCAGGGCGCGCTCATGCTCGGCTGCGCGTTGCTCTCGCTCACGCTGGGCTTCTTCTACGCGCGCTTTGCGGCGCGCACAGCGGTCGGTCTTGGCAGCAACCTGCGCCAGGCTCAGTACGAGAAGATCCAGACCTACTCGTTTGGCAACCTTGACCACTTTCAGACGTCCTCGCTGGTCACACGCATGACCACGGACATCACGGTGATTCAAAACGCCGTGGCGAACGGTTTTCGCCCCTGCATGCGCGGACCGATCATGCTCATCATGGCGCTCACCTACGCCTTCTCGCTTAACCGAGAACTCGCGGGCGTGTTCTTGTGCATCCTGCCGGTGCTCGGCATCGCTCTTGCCATCATCACCTGGCGCGTTTCACCGCTCTACCGCAGCCTGCAGGCCTCGACCGACCATCTCAACGCCGTGGTGCAGGAGGACCTGACGGCCATGCGCGCGGTGAAGGCCTATGTGCGCGAGCCGCATGAGTGCGAGGTCTTTGCCGGCGTGAACGGCGAGCTGGCACGGGGCGCCACCAAGACCTTTGGCACGGCGGTGCTCAACCTGCCGGTGTTCCAGGCCTCCATCTACACGGCAGCGACCCTCGTGCTGCTCTTTGGCGGCCGCATGATTGCCGTCGGCACGCTCACTGTGGGCGAGCTCACGGGCTTTATGAGCTACGTGCTGCAGGTCATGAACTCGCTGATGATGATCTCGAACGTGTTCTTGCTGCTCACGCGTGCGCTTACGAGCGTCAAGCGCGTAGGCGAGGTGCTGGATGAAAAGCCCGAGCTTGCGCTTCCCGCGCCCGCCGTGGCGCGCCGTACGATCGAGGACGGCTCGGTGCGCTTTGAGGACGTCTCCTTCAAGTACCGTGCGGACGCCGAGGAGGAGGTCCTTGAGCACGTGAGCCTGGAGATCCCGAGCGGCGCCACCGTGGGAATCCTGGGCGGTACCGGCTCGGGCAAAAGCTCGCTCGTGCAGCTCATCGCGCGTCTGTACGATGCGAGTGCCGGTGCCGTCTACGTGGGCGGCCACGATGTGCGCGAGTACGACCTTGCGGCGCTGCGCGACGCCGTGGGCATGGTGCTGCAGAAAAACGTGCTCTTTTCGGGCACCGTGCGCGACAACCTGCGTTGGGGAAACGCCGAGGCGACGGATGAGGAGCTGCTGCGCGCTTGCGAGCTGGCATGCGCCGACGAGTTTCTCGACCGCATCGGCGGGCTGGACGGAGACCTGGGCCAGGGCGGCGCGGGCGTCTCGGGCGGCCAGAAGCAGCGCCTGTGCATTGCGCGCACGCTGCTCAAGGCCCCGCGCGTGCTGATCTTCGACGACTCCACCAGTGCCGTCGACATGGCGACGGAGGCCAAAATTCGCGCGAACCTGGCAAACATTCCCGGCGTGACCTGCATCATCATCGCGGAGCGCATCACCTCGGTGATGGATGCCGACATGATCTTTGTGCTTGATGACGGCAAGGTGCATGCAAGCGGTACGCATGAGGAGCTGCTCGCCGGCGACTCCATCTACCAGGAGATCTACGCCTCGCAGATGGAGCACGCCGCCACGCCCGCCGCGCCTGTCGCACCTACGAAGGGAGGCGAGGCCCATGCCTAGAAGTGCTGCCCAGGCGCGCCCGCGCAACCTCAAGCACACCGTCGGCTGCCTGCTCTCCTATATGGGGCATGCGCGCATCTCGCTTTTGATCGTGGCCGTTTTGGTCACCATCTCCGCGTTCGCCAACCTGCTGGGCACCTACATGATCTACCCCGTGGTGGATGCGGTGACCACCGGGCAGATGGACCGCTTCGGCGTGCTCATCGTGCTTACGGCCGTTATCTATGCCCTGGGCGTGGCGAGCGCCTTTGGCTACACACAGGTCATGGTGCGTGCGGCGCAGCGTGTGGTCTCGGACATTCGCCGCGACCTGTTTGCGCATATCCAGACCCTGCCGCTTTCGTACTTCGACCGCACGCGCTCCGGCGACGTGATGAGCTTTTTCACCAACGACGTGGACACGGTGGCAGAGGCTCTCAACAACAGCTTTGCCAACGTGATCCAGGCCGCGATCCAGGCCGTGGGCACGCTTGCGATGCTCTTTATCCTCAACTGGCGCCTCACGCTCATCACCGTGGCATGCGATGTGGCCATCGCCGCGTACGTGCGCTTTTCGGGCGGCAAGAGCAAGAAGTTCTTTGCCGTGCAGCAGCGGGCACTGGGCGCGCTCGACGGCTATATCGAGGAGATGGTCTCGGGCCAGAAGGTCGTGAAGGTCTTTAACCATGAGGCCGCGAACGTGGCGGAGTTCACCGCCAAGAACGACGACCTTCGCGATGCGGGCACGGCGGCCCAGGCCTACGCCTCGACGATGGTCCCCGTGACGGTGTGCATCGGCTACGTGAACTACGGCATCGTGGCCGTGGTGGGCGCGATCCTCGCCATCCACGGTTTGGCGAGTGTGAGCGCGCTCGCAAGCTACCTGGTCTTTGTTCGCCAGGCGGCGCTCCCCATCAACCAGTTCACGCAGCTGGGGAACTTCCTGCTCAACGCCCTTGCCGGAGCGGAGCGCCTCTTTGCCGCCATGGAGCTTGAGCCCGAGGTGGATGAGGGCACGGTGACGCTCGTGCAGACGGGCGAGGACGAGTGGGCCTGGCGCGTGCCTGTGGGCTTTGGCATCGGTGCATACGGCAAGGTGATGCCGGTCGTGTCGGGCGCTGCCACGGCGGCCGACGGCACACGGCTCGTGTGCGGCGACATTCCGCTGCGCGGAGACGTGCGCTTCCACGACGTGGACTTTGGCTACGTGCCCGGCAAGCTCGTGCTCAAAAAGCTCAATCTCTTTGCCAAGCCGGGCCACAAGATCGCCTTTGTGGGCTCGACGGGCGCGGGCAAGACCACCATCACCAATCTCATCAACCGGTTCTACGAGATCGACGGCGGCGAGATCACCTACGACGGCATCGACGTGCGCGATATCGCCAAGGCGGACCTACGCCGAAGCCTCGGCATCGTGCTGCAGGATACGCACCTGTTCACGGGGACCATCGCGGACAACATCCGCTTTGGCAAGCTCGACGCCACCGATGAGGAGGTGCGCGAGGCGGCGCGGGCGGCCTGCGCGGACTCGTTCATACGCCGCCTGCCGCAGGGCTACAACACCATGGTCACTTCTGACGGCGCGAATCTCTCCCAGGGCCAGCGCCAGCTGCTCGCCATCGCGCGCGTGGCCGTGGCCGATCCCCCGGTGCTCATCCTGGACGAGGCCACCTCGAGTATCGACACGCGCACCGAGAAACTCATCGAGCGCGGCATGGACCGCATCATGGAGGGCCGCACGACGTTCATGATCGCGCACCG
>CAVGNZ010000015.1:0-75434 GCA_963630805.1 Bacteroidaceae bacterium | reverse complement strand
CCCCTGACCTCTTGACTGCCAGTCAAGCGCTCTCCCAGCTGAGCTATGCCCCCAATCGGTGCTTGAATAATATACGAAATGGCCTCCGCATTTGCAAGAAGTATTTTGAAGAAAACATTCCTTGCGTCTCTATCGGGGCAGTTCGTTACATTCCCAGGGCTCGACCGGCCTCGACAAGCTCGGTGACCTTGGCCACAACCTCATCGATGGCGACATCGGTACGCTCGCCGGTGGCGCGATCCTTGAGCTCAACGGTGCCGTTCTTAAGGCCGCGGTTGCCGAGAACGATCTGGTACGGGAAGCCCATGAGATCGTTGTCGGCGAACTTGACGCCAGGGCGCTCCTTGCGGTCATCGACGACGACCTCGATGCCAGCCTGCTCGAGGGCGGCAACAATGGAGTCGCAAGCCGCGGCGCAGTCTTCCTTCTTGGGATCGAGGGGAATGACGGAGACCTCGTAGGGTGCCACGGAAACGGGCCAGATGATGCCGTTCTCGTCGTTGTGCTGCTCAACGATTGCAGCAAGCGTGCGGGAGACGCCTACGCCGTAGCAGCCCATAAGCAGGGGCTTTTCCTTGCCGTCCTCATCCATGAAGGTGGCGCCCATGGCCTCGGAGTACTTGGTGCCGAGCTGGAAGACCTGGGAGACCTCGATTCCGCGAGCGGATGCGAGGGGCTTGCCGCAGTGCGGGCAGGGATCGCCGGCGACGACGGTGGCCAGATCAGCCCATTCATCGACCTCGAAATCGCGCCCCGGGCATGCACCGGTGAAGTGGTAATCGACTTCATTCGCGCCAACGGCCCAGTTCTTGGAATCCTTAAGCGAAATGTCGCAGACAAGCTTGATGCCCTCGGGAAGGTTGACGGGACCGATAAAGCCCTTATGCAGGCCAAAGCTCTGGAGCTCCTCGTCGGTCATCATGCGGTAGCCCTCGCCAAAGGCGTGCTCGGCTTTGCAGTCGTTGAGCTCGTGATCACCGGGGATGATGGCGAGAACGGGAGCACCTTCCGCATCGATAAGGGCAAGCGACTTGCGGGTGCCGTTCTCGGGGAATCCGAAGAACTTGGCCACGGACTCGATGGTGCCCATGCCGGGGGTCGAGACCTTCTGCAGGGTGCCATCGCCCGGGCCCTCCGTCACAACGAGAGTCGTGGTCGCGGCCTCGTCGTCGGCGGCATAGCCGCAGTCGTCGCAGTAGACAAGCGATGCCTCGCCGGCATCGGCAAGCGCCATGAACTCAACTGAGGTGTCTCCGCCGATTTGGCCGGAGTCGGCAACGACGGGCAGTGCCTTGACGCCGCAGCGTGCGCAGATGTTGGCGTACGCCTCCTTCATCTTGTCGTACTCCTCCTGCAGGCTCTCCTGGGTGGCGGAGAAGCTGTAGGCGTCCTTCATAATGAACTCGCGGCCGCGCATGAGACCGTAGCGGGGACGAAACTCGTCGCGGAACTTGTCCTGGATGTGATAGAGGTTGACCGGGAGCTGCTTGTAGCTCCTGAGCTCGTTGCGTACGAGAGCGGTGACGGTTTCCTCGTGCGTGGGGCCGAGCACGAACTCGCGATCATGGCGATCGTTGAAGCGCACGAGCTCCTTACCGTACGCATCGATGCGGCCGGACTGACGCCAAAGGTCGGCATCCACCATGATGGGCATCATGAGCTCCTGGGCATCATGGCTGTCCATCTCGTCGCGCACGATATCCTCGATCTTGCGGATCGCACGCCATGCGAGAGGCAGGTACGTATAGAGGCCAGCAGCTTCCTTGCGAATCATGCCGGCACGAAGAAGCAGTCGGTGGCTTGCGAGCTCAGCCTCTGCGGGATCCTCTTTGAGTGTGGGGGCATAGAGCTTGGACATCTTCATGGCGCGTTTGACGTTGGACACGGTATCTCCTTGGAATTTGGTAGGCATCAGGTTAAGAATCTTAGCGCAAACGGTGGCTAGATGCTCTCGATCTCGGCCATAAGCTCTTCAATGATGGCGGACTCGGGAATCTTGCGAACAATCTGACCGTGCTTGAACAGGAGCGCGGATTCCCTACCGCAGGCAACGCCCAGATCGGCGTCTGCGGCCTCACCGGGACCGTTGACCACGCATCCCATCACGGCAACGGAGATAGGCTTGTCGCAGTCCTTAAGGCGCTGCTCGATGCTGTTCGCGATATCGATGAGATGCACCTGGCAACGAGCGCAGGTGGGGCATGATATCATTTCCGGCCCACGGCGGCGTATGCCGAGCGAGGAGAGGATGCCCCAGGCGACCGGCACCTCCTCGACAGGGTCGGCGGTGAGCGAGACGCGCAGGGTGTCCCCGATACCTTGCGCCAGCAGAGCGCCCAGCGCGATGGAGCTCTTGATGGTCCCCTGCTGGATGCCGCCTGCTTCCGTTACGCCAAGATGCAGGGGAACCTGCGGGAGCTCAGCGGAAAGACGGCGGTACGTGTCGATGGTCGTGCGTACGTTATGCGCTTTTGCCGATAGCACGATATTGTCAAAGCCTCGCTGCTCGAAGTGCTCAACGAACTTTGCTGCCGAGGCCACGAGCTTATCGGACTGAGTGAGATCGGTGCGCTCCGCGAGCTCCTTTTCGATAGAGCCGGCGTTGACGCCGATGCGGATGGCCGCGCCGTGCTCCCCTGCGGCGTCGATGACCGCATCGACCTTTTCCCACGATCCGATATTGCCCGGATTGATCCTGAGTTTTGCCGCTCCGCGCTGCACGGCCTCGATAGCAAGGCGGTGGTCAAAATGTATGTCGGCGACGATGGGGACGGGGCTTTCTGCGCAGACGCGCTCGAACCCATCGAGCGCGGCGCGGCTGGGAACGGAGACGCGCACGAGGTCACAGCCCGCATTCGCGAGAGCGTTGACCTGCGCCAAGGTCGCCACCGCGTCTGCTGTGGGCGTGCACGTCATGGACTGCACGGCTACGGGCGCGCCGCCGCCGATCTCGATCGCACCGACGCGCACGCGACGCGTGCGGTCATGAGGAAGCTGGTCTGGCATGAAATCCCTCTTTACAACAGGAAACGAATAATGTCGGAACGAAGCATGTAGAGGAAAAGCAGCGCAAACAGGCCGATTCCTATATAGGTGACGATGTTCTGGGTGCGTATGGAAATGTTTTTCCTGCGCAGTACCTGGATGATCTCGATGAGTACGCGTCCTCCGTCAAGCGGCGGGATGGGGAGAAGGTTCATGAAGCCCAGGGAGAGCGAGATGAGCGCCGCAAAAGTCAGGAAGGTCGCGGGCCCTGCTGCAGCAGCTTGAGCAGACATGACGGAGATGCCCACGATGGAAGTGGACTGGTCGAGAACCTCCATCGTCTTTGTCGGCACAAGGAGACTGGCGACACCCGATGCCGTTTGCGCAATGTAGCTGATCGAGAGGCGTGCGGAGTCGAGCGGGCTGAAACGGACGAGCTCTGAGTAGACCTGAATGCCGATCTTGCCGTCGGAGTCGGGCGTGACGGTGGCTTCGCGCTCGGTGCCATCGTGCTGATAGACGATGGGGAACGACTCGAGTCCTTCATCCTCTGCCGCATCAATCGCGGTCACGATTTCTGTCCAGGTCGACGTTTCGGTTCCATTGATGCTGACGATCGTGTCGCCGGCGGTCAGGCCCGCTGTTTGGGCGGAAGAGTCTTCAGTGACCGCACCGATGGTGTTCACGTCTTGCGGGACGACAAAGCCGATAAACGAGTAGACGCTCATGAGCAGCAGGACGCCGCAGAGGATATTGACTACGATGCCGGCGAGAAGCATGAAGAGGCGCTTCCAAAAACCAACGCCGTCATAGGTGCGGGCCCGCTCGCGAGAAAGGAACTCCTGGCTGCTGAAGGGTGCGGTCCAGCTCTCCCCCACCCCGGTCGCCTCTTCGCTGACGAATTTCTTGCCATCAAGAATCGTGCGGCCCGCTTTATCACGAGGTACCGATGCGTATTCCATCGGGTAGTAGGAACGACTTTTTGGGTCGTTTTCGTCATATACGGGCGAGATCGATCCCCAGTTCATGAGCATAACGCAGGTGTCGAGGGTTTCGTCTTCGGTGATGCCGAATTCAGATGCCAAGTCGGGCACCGTTGCGTGTCCTAGCTTATGGACGAGCGCAAGAATCTCGTCAGCGCGCTGCGTATCGACGTGCTCCATACCGCAGATGGCAGCGTATCCGCCTAAAAGGAGCGGCGTCACGCCGAACGTTGTGCCGAAACGTCTTGATTGGTGGGCTACGCGGTAGCGGCACGGGAGGCCGAGGAAGAACTCGGTGACGCGTACGCCGCAGGCGCGAGCTGCTAAGAAATGTCCTCCCTCATGCACAAATACGAGGACAGAGAGAAGGAGGACGCCCCAAAAAATGGGCGACACGACGTTTATGACAGCCTGCATATTGGCTCCAGGTCTGAGACGTTAGGAAAGCGCTGAAAGGACGGCACGTGACTCCTTACGTGCCCACGCGTCGACATCTTCAAGCTGGTCGAGGGAGTAGACGGCAGAGTTCACATGTTTGTCCATGACGGCCTCGACCACATGGTCGATGTCGGTGAGGCGGCAAGCCCCTTGCAAAAAGGCCTCGACCGCGACTTCGTTGGCCGCGTTGAGCACGCAGGGAAGCGTGCCCCCTTCGCGGCCGGCTATGTCGGCGAGCTTAAGACAGCGGAATGCCTCCGTGTCGGGAGCATCAAAGGTGAGCGCGGCCAGCTGGCGGAAGTCAATGCGGTCGGAGGGCGTATCCCAGCGCTCCGGATACGAGAACGCGTATTGGATGGGGATGCGCATGTCAGAGGCGCCAAGGTGCGCCATTACGGATCCGTCGTTGTATTCAACCATCGAATGGATCTTGGATTCACGATGTACGAGGACGCGAATAAAGTCCATGTCCACGTTGAACAGGTGCTTCGCTTCGATGCGCTCGAGTCCCTTGTTCATAAGCGTGGCGGAGTCGATGGTGATTTTTGCACCCATGCGCCATGTGGGGTGCGCGAGGGCATCGGACACGGTGACGTTTTCGAGCTCGGATCGAGACATTCCGAAAAACGGGCCGCCCGAGCACGTGAGCCATATCGCGTGCGCCTCTTTGGGATTCTCCCCCTGGTAACACTGAAAGATAGCCGAGTGCTCGGAGTCGACGGGTAGGAGCTGGCCTGCGCGGGCCATGGGCATCAGAAGATCGCCGCCAACGACGAGCGACTCCTTATTAGCGAGTGCGAGCTGCTTTCCGCTGGCAAGAACGGCGGCGCTCGCAGAAAGTCCCGCTGCGCCCACGATGGAGACCAGCACCTCGTCGACATCGTCGGAAAGGCAGATGTTGACGGCGGCGTCTGGACCGACCGAGAGGACGCATGAGTCGGGAAGCTCGTCGAGGATGGGGTCCTTGCCGTGATCGGTGTCGGTTACGGCAACGCGCCGAACTCCAAGTTCGCGTGCGGCGGACACGAGCGCTTCGGTGCTTGAGTGCGCCGACAGGGCTACTACCTGTAGCTTGTCTGAGTGTTGACGGCATACATCTAGTGCCTGCTGGCCAACGGAGCCCGTACAACCAAGAATGGCGATACGTTTGCGCTCATATGATCTTGCAGTACCGCACTCGGGCGACATTACAGGACGCCTCCGACCATGAGAAGGAGATATGCAGTGATACAGCCAAAGATGAGCGAGTCGGAGCGGTCGAGCATGCCGCCGTGACCCGGGATGAGATCGCCTGAATCCTTGACCCCGACACCGCGCTTGATGCGCGACTCGATAAGGTCTCCAAAGACGCCGAGAACAGACACCGCTACGGCACAAAGCAGCGCAAACGGAAGATTGAGGGCATAGAACTTCGTGGCCCACAAGATAAGCCAAATGATGACGGACCCTAGAATGCCGCCAAAGAAGCCCTCCCAGCTCTTCTTGGGAGAAATCTTGGGCACCATCTTGTGCTTGCCGATTTTACTGCCCACCATGTAGGCAAAGGAGTCACTTACCCAGAGAGACGCGCAAACGCCTACGGAAAGCAAGGCCCCTTCGAACCCGTAGACCTGCTCGCGGAGCAGGACGATAGCTGAGAGCATAAAGCCCGTGTAGATGGGGCCAAATGCCGTGACGGCCACATCGGCGATACGCGTACGGGGGAAATAGACGTACCAAAGGCCGAGGCTGAGGATCAGCAAGGAGAAAATGACGGTGATCCATACCTCGTTGAACATCGATGCGAGCGGAAAAAGCACCGCTGCGGTCAGGCCGATAAACTCGTTGGGGACTTTTCCGTCAAGGCGCATCATGCGGAAGAACTCAAAGCAGCACAGCCAGCTCATAATGGCAACAAAGACCGCCGTGGAAAGCGTTCCGAAGTAAAGGCACGCAATAAAGGCCCCGGCATATATAAGACCGGAGGCCGCACGAACGATAAAGCTCTGAAGCTTTGAGGGCTTAGCCTTGGCTTCGACCTGATTTGTCTGGCTGTTTTGCTGGTTGGGTTCCATAGTCTGATTCAACTAATCTCTCATCGGCTATTCGATATTACTTGGAGTTCTTGTTCAGGCCGCCAAAGCGTCGATCTCTGTTCTGGTAGCCGAGAATGGCGCGAACGAGCTCCCACCTATCAAAATCAGGCCAATAGGTGTCGGTGATGTAGAACTCGGAGTAGGCGATCTGCCAAAGCAGATAGTTCGAGACACGCATCTCACCGGAGGTGCGAATAACGAGCTCGGGGTCAGGAAGTCCCGCCGTATAGAGTTCGGATGCAACCGCCTGCTCATCGATGTCATCTAGAGAGATTGCCTCACGAGCGGCCTTTGCCGCCAGGGCCTTGGCTGCTCGTGCGATTTCTGCTCGGCCGCCGTAGTTGACGGCAAGGGCCAGAACCATCCCCGTATGCTGCTCGCATTCTTTTAGGCCGAACTCGAAGACATCGCGTGTCTTTTTTGGAAGGGCGCTGATGTCTCCCAAAAAGACAACGCGAACGTTTTCGCGCTTAAGAAGAGGAAGCTCATCGATGAACGTCTTGGCAAAAAGATGCATGAGGACGTTTACCTCGTGCTGCGGGCGGTTCCAGTTCTCGGTCGAGAAAGCGTAGGCAGAGAGAACATCGACACCGAGACGCACACAGGAGCGAATGATTTCGCGCAAGGAGACGATGCCGGCCTTGTGGCCCTCGGTGCGTGCAAGGCCGCGGGAGGTGGCCCAGCGGCCGTTGCCGTCCATGATGCAAGAGATGTGGCTCGGGATGCGATCCATATCCAACTCGGACATGTCAACATCCGAAGGGGCGTCCTTGAAGTACTCGATGAATTTTTCCTGATCGTACTGCAAGGCTAGATCTCCATGACCTCGGCCTCTTTGGCCTTCAGAACCTCTTCCACCTTGGCGACGTACTCATCGGTGAGCTTTTGGATTTTAGCCTGCTCGCGACGAACGTCATCCTCAGTGAGCTCTTCATCGCGCTCAAGCTTGTTGTTGGCGTCACGACGGATGTTGCGGATGGCGACACGTCCCTGCTCTGCGTACTCGCGGCACTCTTTGACGAGTTCGCGACGACGCTCTTCGGTGGGCGCGGGGAACGGAAGACGAACAACACTACCGTCACTGTTGGGCGTGATGCCCAGATCGGACGCGCTGACGGCTTTGACGATGGCGTTGACCAGGGCCTTGTCCCACGGCTCGATCATGAGCATATGGGCCTCAGGGGTCTTTACAGCTGCCACCTGGGTGATGGGCGTGGGTACGCCGTAGTAGTCGACGGTGATGTCGGACAGGATGTTGGCGTTGGCACGGCCGGTACGGACCTTGCTGAAGTTGTGCTTGAGGGACTCGATGGCCTTTTCCATCTTTTCGCGAGTATCGGACATGTTAATCCTCCAAAACAACGGTGGTGCCCACGGACTCGCCCGCAAGCGCACGTTTGATATTGTCTTCGCCCTCGATGTTGAGAACCATGATCGGCATGCGGTTGTCCTGGCACAGAGCCGTAGCCGTAGAGTCCATGACCTGGAGTCCGCGCACCAGGACCTCGTGATACGAGATCTTGTCAAAGCGCACGGCGTCCTCGTTCTTGACGGGGTCCTTATCGTAGATGCCGTCGACCTTGGTAGCCTTGATCAGGCAGTCGGCGCCGATTTCGCATGCGCGAAGAGCCGCTGCGGTATCGGTCGTGAAGTAGGGGTTGCCCGAGCCGGCCGCGAAGATAACGATATCGCCCTTTTCAAGGTGACGCATCGCGCGACGCCTGATGTAGGGCTCGCAGACCTCGTTCATCTGAATTGCGCTCATAACGCGGCATTTGCACTCAGCGCGCTCGAAGGCATCCTGAAGGGCCAGGGCGTTCATGACCGTTGCGAGCATGCCCATGTAGTCGGCCTGCGCACGATCCATGCCGCCGGCCGCTCCCGCCAAGCCGCGGAAGATATTGCCGCCGCCGACGACGATTCCGACCTCGATGCCCTCTTCGTGGAGCTGCTTGACCTGAATCGCAAGCCTTTCGGTGACTGAAGGGTCGATGCCGTAACCGGCGTTGCCCATGAGTGCCTCACCGGAGAGCTTGAGAAGCACGCGTTTATACAGATACTCAGACAAAAGGTCCTCCTTACTGTTTAACCCGATTCATTCTATCAGGAATACAGGGGTGGCCTATAAAAAAGCAGGCTGCGGGGAAAACCCACAGCCTGCAGCATTCTGATTTGGGTTAGAGGGCTAGTTGGCCTCGCCGCGAACCAGACGATCGAAGTCGACGATAGCGATGGAGTCACCAAGCTCCTTGGAAACCTGCTCGGCGTACTTCTTGATGGTCAGGTTGGAATCCTTGATGAACTCCTGCTCAGTCAGGACGGACTGCTTGTAGAACTTCTCAAGGCGGCCAATGGCCATCTTCTCCTGAATGGCCTCGGGCTTGCCGGACTCGGCAGCCTGAGCCATGTAGATCTCCTTCTCGTGAGCGATGGTCTCAGCGGGGACCTGCTCACGGACGGCGCAGATGGGGGCAGCAGCGGCAACCTGAAGGGCAACGTCGTGGGCGAAGGCCTTGAAGGCGTCGGCAGAGGCGGTCTCGGGCTTCTCGAAGGAGAACTCGACGAGGACGCCGATCTTGCCGCCCATGTGGATATAGGAGGACAGGGCGCCGTTCTCGACCTTGCGAGCGGCAAAGCGGGCGATCTTCATGTTCTCGCCCATGATGTGAATCATCTCGGTGAGCTCGTCGGAGACGGTGTTACCGGCCATCGGGGCAGCAAGGAGCGCATCCACATCGGCAGGCTCGGAGGTGGCGACAACCTCGGCGACGTTCTTTGCGAAACCGGTGAACTTTGCGTTGGAGCCAACGAAGTCGGTCTCGCAGGAGAGCTCGAGGAGAGCGCCGGACTTGGAGTCCTCGGAGACGAAAGCGGCGACGGCGCCCTCGTTGGTCTCGCGGCCAGCCTTCTTGGCGGCCTTGGCAAGACCGTTCTTGCGCAGGACGTCGACGGCGGCGTCCATATCGCCGTCAGCCTCAACGAGAGCCTTCTTGCACTCCATCATAGGAGAGTCGGTCATCTCGCGGAGCTGCTTGACCATAGCGGCGGTAATCTGAGCCATGATGGATCCTTTCCTATCTGGAAATAACGTTAACGGGAAAAGTTACTCGGCGTCAGCGGCCTTCTCGGCGGCCTCGTCGGCTGCAGGGGCGGCCATCTCGGCCTCGGTGATCTGCTCCTTGCCGGTGCCGGCCAGGCAGGCGTCGGCAAACAGGTCGCACATGAGGGCGACAGCGGAGATGGCGTCATCGTTGCAGGGGACGCCATAGTCGACCTCGTCGGGGTCGGAGTTGGTGTCGATAAGAGCGACGACGGGGATGTGCAGGCGCTGGGCCTCCTTGATGGCGTTCTCCTCGCGCTTGGTGTCGATGACGAAGAGAGCCTGCGGAAGAGCCTTCATGTCGCGGGCGCCGCCGAGGTTGGTCTGGAGCTTAGCGAGCTCCTTGCCGAGCACAGCCTGCTCCTTCTTGGGGAGAACAGCCATGCGGCCGTCCTCGACCATGGCCTCGAGCTCCTCCATGCGGTTCATGCGGGAACGGATGGTGACAAAGTTGGTGAGCATACCGCCCAGCCAGCGCTGGTTGATGTAGGGCATGTTGGCGCGCTCGGCGGCCTCCTTGACGGCGTCCTGAGCCTGCTTCTTGGTACCGACGAACAGGACTTTGCCGCCGTGGGCGCAGGTGTTCTTGAGGAACGTGTAGGCGGAGTCGGCCTCCATGATGGTCTGCTTGAGGTCGAGGATGTAGATGCCGGAGCGCTCGCCGAAGATGTAGGGCTTCATCTTCGGGTTCCAGCGGCGGGTCTGGTGACCGAAGTGGCAGCCGGCCTCGAGCAGGGTGCGGATATTGATCTTGGTAGCCATGTTTACCTCCTGGTTTGCCTCCGCGCGGGGTCGACCCGAACTGCCACCCGTCCTTGTGCTACCGTGAGACGGGCACCACGGCATATCGGTAGCCGCGCGTGTGTGATATATACGGTTGCGCATGCGCAACCTGCAGAATAGTAGCAGGTTCCATACCGAAAACCAAGCACATATTTGGGCTTCCCAAGGCATCGCACACGAAGTGACCATCCTTTAGCCTCTTGGATGGGCCTGGTGTAGCGCGGTCTTGAGTCTGTCTGGTGTCAGGTGCGTGTAGATCTGCGTCGTGGAGAGCGAGGAGTGGCCCAAAAGTTCCTGGACGCTGCGAAGATCGGCTCCCCCGTCGAGCAGCTCGGTAGCAAAGGTATGCCGCATGGTGTGCGGCGTGATCCCCGACGGCAGTCCTGCTATACGAGCAAGGCGGTCGAATCGTCTTCTGAGGGCGGCTGCGTCCATGGGCTTGCCGCGGTCGGAAATAAACAATCGATCGGTCTGGCAAGCCCCGCCGTTTTCACTGCCCAAGGCAAGGAGCTCGGGCCTCGCTGTTTCAAGGTAGGTTTCGATCGCTTCCAGAGCGCGGCGATAGAGGGGAACGATCCTCTCTTTCGACCCTTTTCCAAAGAGGCGCGCGGTGGATTGCTGTACATCGATATCGTGCACCTTGAGCTGGGCCAGCTCCGATATTCGAGCTCCGGTGGCAATGAACAGCTCAAGCATCATGGCATCTCGAACGCCTGTGGCCTTGGATGTGTCCGGGGTCGCGAAAAGGGCCTCTACTTGGGAGCCGGTCAGGACCGACGGCAGGGTGTCCGGTAGTTTTGGCGTGGCGAGCGCAGCCGCCGGGTCACCGGCTGTAGCGTCTTGAATGTTGAGCCAGCGAAAGAAGGCCTTTATGGCGGATAGATGAGCGGCGAGTGTTCGGGGCGCGTAGTTCCGCTCATGCATCGCTGCGAGGTATCGCCTGAGCTCGGGTGCAGAGACCTCGAGACCATTTATGCCCGCAGCACGACACCAGCTTTCAAAGGACTGCAGGTGGGAGCGGTACGCTCGGACGGTCTGAGGAGACAAGCCTTCTACTTGCTCGATATATGCTATGAATCTATCGATCTGTTCGGGCATCGAGACGACCAAACAGATCGGGACGTGACATCAGGTAGGCATCGAGGTCGCTTTCCCCTCGTTTCGAGTAGGCTGCGTAGCGGTCTCTCTTGCTGCGGCGCACCCCGTCTTCGAGCGGTGGGATGATTCCGAAGTTCACATGCATGGGCTGGTAATCTACGGTTGCCGGATCGGTGGCGTAGGACACCAGGGCGCCGAGGACGCTTGTGCCTGGTAGGGAAACAGAATCGGTTTCCTCAAGGTCGCAAACAGTGTTGAGCGCAGCGAGCAGCCCGGATGCGATGGCCTCGGTATACCCCTCGGTTCCCGTGATCTGTCCCGCCAAGCGAATCGATGTGCCGGGAATCTTAAACGTGTTGTCGAGGACGTGCGGGGAGTCTACAAACGTATTGCGGTGCATCACGCCGTAACGGAAGAACTCGGCGTTTTCGAGACCGGGAATCATGCGGAAAACGCGCTTCTGCTCCCTGAACGTCAGGTTCGTCTGAAAGCCCACGAGGTTATATGCCGTGCGTTGGGCGTTTTCTGCTCGAAGCTGAACCGCCGCCCATGGGCGTCTTCCGCTCCTGGGGTCGGTAAGACCGACCGGCTTCATGGCGCCGAACCTGATGGCATCGACGCCCTTGCGTGCGACCTCCTCGGCAGGTTGGCATGCCTGGAACAGGTCATTTGTCTCAAAGTCTTTGAGGACGACGCGCTCGGCGGAGGTGAGAGCCTCGATGAAGGCGAGGTACTCATCTTTGGTGAACGGGGCGTTGAGGTAGTCCCCTGCCCCCTCGTCCTCATAGCGCGACTGAGCGAACAAGATGTCATGATCGAGCGTCGATGCGTCTACGATTGGCGCCGCGGCGTCGAAAAACGACAAGGCGTCGCTACCGGTCTTATCAAGTATCTCTTTTGCCAGGCGCTGCGTGCAGAGCGGGCCAGCGGCAATGACGACGGTGCCATCCGGTATCGCCGTCACCTCTTTGCGAACGACCTCGATATTCAGGCGCTTGGCAATTTCTTCTTCAACGTGCGCTGAAAACACATCGCGGTCGACTGCGAGCGCTCCACCCGCTGGTACGGAAGCTCTTTTGGCGCAATCGAGCAGTACGGATCCCATGCGAGACAACTCGCGCTTGAGCATACCCGCCGCAGAGTCCTCGCGCAACGACTTGAGCGAGTTCGAGCAGACGAGTTCTGCCAGATGGTCTGTGTGATGGGCGGCAGAGGTGTTTTCCGGGCGCATCTCGTACAGCTTGACCTGTATGCCCCTATCCGCCAACTGGCAGGCGCACTCGCAGCCGGCCAGGCCGCCTCCAACCACGTGAACAATGTGCATCGATTCGCTCCCTACGTTTTGGTCTTCGATGCAGCATTCTGAACGATTGTCGATCGCTCGTGAAGCATCTCCATCGAGGGAGCGAATCGTCCGTCCAAAAGACGTTCAACGAGACCACGCATCATAAACGTGCTCATGGTCTGCAGGGTGCTCATGGTGTCGAGCTTTAAGAAGAGTGCGAGCTCATTGAGGCTCATCGGCGAAGCGATGAGAGCATGAAGCACCTTTTGCTCAAGAGGGTTCATATCGGTAATGTCAACGTTCGCCTCGCGCGTGTACCTGAGCTTTCCGTAGATGCGCGATATTGCCATTTCAAGCGAGTCCTCGTCCTCGATGCAGCACGCTCCGTTGGCGATCAGGTAATTGGTGCCTCGTGACTCGGGCGAGAGGATAGATCCGGGCACGGCAAGAACTTCTCGATTGAGCTCTATGGCGGTCTCGGCGGTGCTAAACGTCCCCGAAGGCCTGCTTGCCTCGGTGATGCAGAGCGCCTGCGAAAGCGCGGCGATTATGCGGTTCCTGCGAGGAAAGGCGTACTTTCGCGGCGGGGTTCCCCACGGGTCGAGAGAGACGACGGCTCCGCCCGAGGCAAGCGTGTGGTCGATCAGGGAGAAGGAGGAGCGTGGATACACGACATCGGCACCGCAGCCAAGGACGATCACGTGTTTACCGTGCGCGGCCAGTGCCGCTCTCCCCGCCGCTTGATCGCATCCCTTGGCGCCGCCGGATACAACCGTGATGCCCGATTGGGCTGCGACGGTTGCCGCGATGCCCGCTACGGTGAGCCCGTACGGTGTGGCGCTGCGAGCCCCGATGATGGAGAGCGACGGCGTTTTGAGTATCTCGGGGTTCCCACGGACATAGAGCTTCCTAGGCGGATCATGAAGGTCCTTGACAGAGTCGGGGTAGCGTCTATCCTCAATCGAAATCTCATGGCGCTCATCAGGCATTTCCATTCAGCTCCCTACCCTGAAACATTGCGGCCTCCAGAACATGGCCCGACTGCACGTATTCCGACTCCGCGAGATCCGCGACCGTGCGCGCGACGCGCGCAAGGCGAACAATCCCGCGTGCGGTAAGCGCGTTGCGGCGTGCGTACTCCAGAAGCGTGGATTGCCCCTCTCCATCAAGGGCGAGATTTTGTATTGCAGACTCGGCCGAACACGAGGCTTCGGCATCCCCTCTTTTTCTCGCACGTGTCGTGCGGTCTTCGCGAAATGCCCTGCCGGTCTCTACCGCCTCGCGCATCTCGGCGGTTGATTTCCCCTGGGCCCCTCGGACGATAAGCTCGGGCGCCGGGCGCATGACGTCAATCGAGATATCGATGCGGTCTGCCAACGGACCGGACAACTTGGTGCGGTAGCGCTCTATCGCAAGGGGGGTGCAACGACATTCGACCTCCGAGTCTCCAAGGTATCCGCAGGGACAGGGGTTGCTTGCGGCCAGCAGCTGGAACCGCGCGGGAAACACGTAGGCTCCGTTAGCGCGAACGATTCGTATTACGCCCTCTTCGATGGGTTGACGCAGCATCTGCAGTAGATGGGTCGACCACTCCCCCATCTCTTCGAGATACAGCACGCCGCCATGCGCAAGGCTCGCCTCGCCCGGCATGACGGGTCTTCCGCCCCCAAGGAGCCCGGCGGCCGAAACGCTGTGATGCGGGCTTCTGAACGGACGTTTTCCCTCGAGCAACTCCTCGATCGGCTCTCCTGCAACCGAGTGTATGCAAAGGGATTCCTGTAGCTCGTTCTCGTCGATGGCCGGAAGGATCCCGCACATGCGCTGTGCAAGCATAGATTTGCCCGCTCCGGGAGTTCCGATCATGATGAGGCCGTGCTCGCCTGCTGCGGCAATCACCAGCGCGCGTTTTGCAATCTCCTGCCCCACCACGTCCTCATAATCCAAAATCGGTCGAACGGTGTTCGCTCGGTCAGGCGGCATGCTCGAATGCACGCGGCAGCCTTCGTCGAGCCCCAGGCGAAGGGTCGAGATACTGCCGATTTCAAGCCGTGTTATCCCGTTGAGGGCGAGCGGCTCATCACTGCTTCCCCCGATGAGCGTGAGCCCGGAATCGCGTGCAAGAATCTGATACGCTACTTCACCTTTTACCGGCAGGACTGACCCATCGAGCGCAAGCTCTCCTACAAAAAGGGCTCCATCGATGGAGTGGGTTGGTATCTGCCCGGACAGAGCGAGAATTGCCACTGCAATGGGCAGGTCGAGGCCGGATCCGGTCTTTCTTACGTCGCCTGGGGCAAGGTTGATGGTGATACTTTTGCGTGGGACCTCAAAACCGGTAGAGCGTAGCGCGCACCGGATGCGGCTGCGAGCCTCCAGCACGGTCGAATCCGCCATCCCGACGATCGAGATACCGGGTAGCCCGGCGGCCATCGACACCTCGACGGTGACATGGAAGGCCTCGACTCCGCGCAGGCAAGCGGTGTGGACCGCATAGACGTTCTTCTCGTTCATGACCGCGCATCCCATTCAAACGCGTCTGCGATGTATTCCACCTGCGCGGACATTCCGGAAAGCAGCGTAATTGCGATCACGTCAAAACGAAGCGCGGCGATTTCGCGATGCTCCATGGCGTAGCAGGAGGCGATGCGCGAGTACTTCAACATTTTTGGTCGCGTGACGGCTTCTTCTGGATAAAGGTCCTGAACGCTACCGTGTGCCCGTCTTGTCTTCACTTCGACGAGAACGGTGTTGCCCCTGTCTGGGTCATAGGCAACCAGGTCAGCCTCGCCCTCTCGGCATCGGTAGTTGCGCTCCAAGACCTCCCAACCGCGGTCCTGGAGAAAGGCCTGCGCGAGCGCCTCCCCAAGAAACCCGAGCTCTTTGGTTGTGAGAAGCTCGAGCATCTCAGGATGTTCATCGCATTGCTGCAGATAATCGGTCGCTTCGTGGTCGGACTCATCAAAACGGGTTTTGCAGTGGTGATGCGGCTGTGGCATACGGCCCTCCTCCGATCGTTTTGATACGGAGTATCCGTACGCGATGGGAGCGGCAATTCCCTCATCTCTTACAAGGGCCGTGCAGTTTTCTTTACGAAAACTAACAGTGAACCAACATGCCTGTTGGCAGGCGCGCCGGTTCACTGAGCTAAGGGTTATGTAGAAGTGGCTAGGCTAAAACAGCGTTCCCGTCTCTAGGAAATTGCCACAAAAGGACACGCGATGGATGGGTGACAGACCGTGTTCTTTGATGGCTTGTATGTGGTCTGTCGAGGCATAGCCCTTTGACTGGGCAAGGTGGTACCCCGGATATTCCGCATCGAGCTCTACCATCATCTCGTCACGCGTGACCTTGGCCACAATAGAGGCGGCCGCGATACATGCGACGGTTGCGTCTCCGTGAACCACGTCGCGCTCGTTGGGGACGGCACCTAACGGGTTTCCGTCCATGAGGACGCAATCAGGCACCAATCCTGTATCCGCCACGGCCCCGGCAACGGCCTTGCGCAGAGATCTCGCCATCCCCTGCTCGTCGATCTCTTCGGGCGGAATGTGGCAGATGCCTATCGCCAACGCCGCTTCTGCAATGTGTACGCTCAGTGTCTCGCGTTTTGCCGCACTCAGTTGCTTGCTGTCGTTCAGGCCCAGGATCCGAGGTTCCATGGGCAGGCAGACCGCGCAAACGGTAAGCGGGCCCGCGACCGATCCGCGACCGACCTCGTCTACGCCGACTATGATGCCGCTGCCACCGAGCTCGGCCATGGTCTCGTACATCTTGTCTACGCGCTCGCGTTCAGCCTGCAGTTTTTCCAGCCGCTTTTGCGCCCGCAAACAGGCCTTCCTAACCTGTTGACGGGGGTCTTCTCCATAGCGCTCGAGAAGCTGGGGAATTTCAGCCTCTTCGGCGCTCGAGAGCTCTGCTGCAATCTGTGCTGCCGGAGCCGAACTTGTGAGATTTGCCATGGAATCACCTGACTCGATAATAAAAAGACCGCCGCCCACAGGGGACGACGGCCAGGTAAGAACCAGTGCAACCGGCCTTTGAGCCTTAGCGCTTCTCCGGAATGCGAGCAGCCTTGCCCACCTTGTCGCGGAGATAGTACAGCTTGGCGCGACGGACGCGGCCGTGACGGACAACCTCAAGCTTACCGATCTTGGGGCTGTGCAGCGGGAAGGTACGCTCGACACCGATGCCGAAGGAGATCTTGCGGACGGTGAAGGTCTCGCGAGCACCGGCACCGCTCATGCGGATGACGTCGCCCTGGAAGACCTGGATACGCTCGCGGTCACCCTCCTTGATGCGGTAGTGCACCTTCACGTTGTCGCCGACGCGAACCTGAGGAATGTCCTCGCGGATCTGCTGGCGCTCAATTGCGCGGATGTAATCCATGTTGAGTCCTTACTCTTCTAGAGGTGCCGCACACGTATGCCGACACGTAGTTGAACAAACGGTAGCTATTATACGCAACGCTCACGCGCGCGCAAGGGAGAAAATCGCGTATTTCCTGTGGTGGAGACACAAAAGGAGCCTCCGAAAACGGAGGCTCCAAAAGGGGCAAGCGTGCGCCGGTGACGTTACTTGTTGCTCGCAAGCTTTGCCTGGGCGGCGGCCAGGCGAGCCAGCGGCACGCGATAAGGCGAGCAGGAAACATAGTCGACGCCGGCAACGTTGAAGAGCTGCGGGATGCTCAGCGGGTCGCCGCCGTGCTCGCCGCAGACACCGAAGTGCATCGTGGGGTTGACGGCGCGAGCGGATTCCACCGCCATGCGGACGAGCTCGAGCACCGCGGTGTCGATCGTCTCAAAGGGGTTGCGCTCAAGAATCTTGCGGTGCAGGTAAAGCGGCAGGAACTTCGCCTCGGCATCGTCGCGCGAGAAACCAAACGTGGTCTGGGTGAGGTCGTTCGTGCCAAAGCAGAAGAAGTCGGCATGCTCGGCGATTTTACCGGCCACAAGGCAGGCTCGGGGCAGCTCGAGCATGACGCCGATGGAGATGTTGAGCTCGACGCCGTACTCCTTGGCGACCTCGGCCACAACCTGTTCGGCGACTTCGCGCATCTGCACCTGCTCGCCCTCGAGGGCAACAAGCGGAACCATGATCTCGGGACGAGCGTCGATTCCCTCGTCGCGAATGAGACGTGCGGCAGCGGAGGCCACGGCACGGACCTGCATAAGCGGCAGGTCGGGATAGACAAAGGAAAGACGCACGCCGCGTAGACCCAGCATCGGGTTGGACTCGCTCATGGCGTCGATGGCGCGCAGGCGCTCCGTGTCTTCGGCGAGAGACTCTGCGCTCTCGCCCGCGGCCTCGCGTTTGGCAAGGGCCACGGCAAGGGCGCGCGGGTCATCGAGGAACTCGTGCAGGGGCGGGTCGATGAGGCGAACGACAACCGGGCGGCCGTTCATGGTCCTGAACATCTGGACGAAGTCCTCGGTCTGGACTTTGAGCAGCTCTTCCGTGGCAGCGTTGCGCACTTCATCCTTGTCGGCAAGGATGAAGGACTGGATGATCTGCTTGCGGTCGCCCAGGAACATATGCTCCGTGCGGCACAGACCGATGGCCTCTGCACCAAAGCCGAGGGCCAGCTCCGCATCGGCCGGGTTATCGGCGTTTACGCGCACGTGGTAGGCGCGGCCGTTCGTCTCGTCAAGGCGAATCTCATCTGCCCAGGCAAGGATGGTGTCGAGGTCGCCGGTGAGCTCGGGGGTCTCGAGGGGCACGGCGCCAGCGATGACGATGCCCTTTGAGCCGTCGATGGAGACGAGGTCGCCCTCGTGAAGGACGGTATCGGTCCCTTTGACGCGAACAACCTTGTTCTCGGCGTCGATCTCGAACGACTCCACGCCGCATACGCAGGGGGCGCCCATGCCGCGGGCGATAACGGCCGCGTGGCTCGTCTTGCCGCCGTGGCTGGTGAGGATGCCCTCGGCCGCGACCATGCCCTTAAGGTCGTCGGGGTTGGTCTCCCAACGAACCAGGATGACCTTCTTGCCCTCTGCGACCGCCGCTACGGCGTCGTCGCTCGAGAAGACGATCTCGCCCACGGCGGCACCGGGGCTTGCATTGAGGCCACGGGCCAGAATCTCGACCGAGCTCAGGTCGGAGAACTGCGGGTGCAGCAGCTGATCGAGCTGGGTCGGGTCGATCCTCGAGACGGCCTCCTCGCGCGTGATCAGGCCCTCATCGACCATCTCGATGGCGATCTTGAGCGCCGCCATGGCGGTGCGTTTGCCCACGCGGGTCTGGAGCATCCAGAGCTTGCCCTGCTCGATGGTGAACTCGATGTCGCACATGTCGCGATAGTGGTTCTCGAGGGTCACGAAGACCTGTTCAAGCTCGCGGCCTGCGTCCTGAAGCCCTTCGGTGTTCTTGAGGTCGGTGATGGGCTCGGTATTTCGGATGCCCGCGACGACGTCCTCGCCCTGCGCATTGACCAGGAAGTCACCGTAGAACTCGCGGGTGCCGTCTGCGGGGTTACGGGTGAACGCGACGCCCGTGGCGGACGTGTTGCCCTTGTTGCCGAAGACCATAACCTGCACGTTGACGGCGGTGCCCAGGTCATCGGAGATGGAGTGCTGCTTGCGGTACAGGATGGCGCGCTCGTTCATCCAACTGCCGAAGACCGCCTGGATGGCAAGACGCAGCTGGAGGCTCGGGTCGGACGGGAACTGCACGGCGCCGTTGACGACGAGCTCCGGATGCTCCTCGGCAGAGACGTGCTCCGAGAAGATCTGCTTGAACTCGTCTACGAGCTCCTCAAGATCCTCAGCCGAGAGATCGGAGTCGTTGCGCACGCCGGCGATGACCTTCTTCTGAGTGATGGCGTTTTCGAAAAGGTCGGAGTCGACACCCATGACGACATTGGAGAACATCTGGATGAAACGGCGGTAGGAGTCCCAGGCGAAGCGGGGGTTTTCGGTCTGCTTGATGAGGCCCTGTACGGACTCGTCGTTGAGGCCGAGGTTCAGCACGGTGTCCATCATGCCGGGCATGGAGAACGGTGCGCCGGAGCGAACGGAGACCAGGAGCGGATCGTTGGCGTCGCCGAGCTTCTTGCCCATGCGGCGCTCAAGGTCGTCCTCGGCCTTGGCGATCTCGTCCAGGGCGCCTTCGGGCCAAACGTTGCCGGAGCCGGAGTACTCGACGCAGGTCTGGCAGGTGATGGTGAATCCCGGAGGCACGGGAAGGCCGATGCGGGCCATCTCCGCAAGGTTTGCTCCCTTGCCGCCCAGCGTGAAGTTCATGCTGGCCGAACCCTCGGTCACGTCCGTTCCGTGCTCGTCGACACCAAAACGGTAGACGCGCTGCTGTGTGCTCACGATAATCCCCTTTCATCGCGTCCCCTCGGAGACGCACTATCGTGGTACGAAAACCCCGGATCTCGAACTGAAATCCGGGGTGAAGCCATAATAGGAAAAAAGCTACGTTTTCTTTCGAGTTAGGGAAAATGACCCGTGACCGTAACGAAAGTTTCCGTAAACGGACAGAGCTGTGGTTACTTAGTGTAGATACCTCTATTTCTGTTGCTTTGCGCGACGAGCCGCGCGGGCGGCCTGAATCATATCCAGGTGCTCGATGATTTCTGCCGCGGACTCTTCGATTGCCTTGCGATCCGTACGCACGATAAAGCAGCCTAGGCGTTTCATGAGGGCATGTGCCTCATCCATCTCGCGCGTAATGGCCTCGGGATCTGAATAGGACGACGCCATGGCCCGCGTGTAGTCGTCTCCAAGCCTCCTATCTCGAATACCTGCGATGACGTCTGTGGTCGATAGCAACCCGAACAGGCGCATGGGGTCTACGCTGAAGATGGACTTAGGCGGCTCCAAGCCCGGTGCGAGCGGGATGTTGGCCACGCGGTAGCCCTGAAACGCGAGATACATCGAGAGCGGCGTCTTTGAGGTTCTGGAAATTCCCAGCAAGACGATGTCGGCGTCAGAAAGATCGTCAGCTCCCCTGCCGTCATCGTGCTCCACGAAGTACTCCATGGCCTCGATGCGCTTGAAATAGCGCTCGTCCGTGCGGTGGATGGTGCCCGGAATGCCGTGGGGCTCCTGACCTGTGATAACCGAAATCACGCCGGTGGTGGGGCCCATGATATCCATCGAGGGGATCTGCAACGCGGCACAGGTGTCGCAGACCTGTGCGCGCAGAACGGGATCAGCGATGGTATGGAACACGGCGTGCTTGCCGCCAAAAGCGATGCGGGGCGCCAGATAGGTCTCTACCTGGTCGATGTTGGAAACCTTGGGGAGTCTGGCGATTCTGATGGAGCCTTCGTCGAACTGTCCGGCGGCAGCCAGGACAACCTCGCAGGCCGTATCTCCCAGCGAGTCCGAGATGACGTGAACCGTTGGGATGGAAGGATCGAAATCTTCGGGCATGGGATTCTCCTCTCTCGATGCTTGCGATACTACGCAACGGAGGGGGCGGAAGCGCCGTAAATTCGCCGAGCGTGCGAATTAACGTAAGAAAAGAAAGGCTCTAGGATAAAACGATTATCCTAGAGCCTTCGATTCGTAAGTAAACGAAATATATCGACGAAAGTCTACTTCTTCTTAGCGAGCTCACCGATATTGGCGATGCCGGAGAAAACCGATTCGAAGCGATTGAGAAGACGCAGACGGTTCTCCTTGAGCTGAACGTTTTCGTCCATGACCAACACGTCATCGAAGAACGCATCGATGGGGGCACGCAGTTCGGCAAGGGCCGAGATGACGTCTGCGAACGCCTTTTCCTCCATCGCGGCAGCGACCTTCTTGGATGCCGTATCGGTAGCCGCGAGGAGCGTGCGCTCAGACTCGCCAAGAATGCTCTCGTCGACCTCAACGCCGAGGGTGGGGTCGGACAGATGGCTTGCACGCGCGTAGGCGGTGGCCAGGTTCTCAAACGTCTCGGCATCGTTGGCGCGAGCGTCCTCGAGCGCATGGGCGAGAGCGAAGAAGTCCACCGGAGCGGAGACACTGCCGGCTGAAACGGCGGCTACGGTATCGGGAGCGATCTTTTCGTCACGTGCCATCTGCTCCATGCGGCCCTTGATGAAGGCGCAGACGGACTGGGAGATCTCGTTCGTATCGAACTCAAGTCCCTGTTCGGAATAGAGGGCAAGAGCGGCCTCGACAAGAGTCTTATAATCGCAATGCAGGCGCTCACGAAGGATGTTGATCAAGCCGATAGCGCTGCGGCGCAGGGCGAAAGGATCCTTGGAGCCGGTAGGGGGCTCGCCGATGGCGAACATGCCCGCGATGGTGTCGAGCTTGTCTGCGGCGGCGACGATGCAGCCGGCAAGGCCCTCGGGAAGCTCATCGCCTGCGAAGCGCGGGCGGTAGTGGTCGCGAATGGCCGCTGCGACCTCGTCGCTCTCCCCTGCCGCCTTTGCGTAGTAGCCGCCCATCACGCCCTGCTGACTGGTGAACTCAACAACAGCGGAAGAGACGAGGTCGGCCTTTGCGAAGTGCGCGGCACGCTGGGCATCGGACGCAACGTGGGCTCCGATGTGCGCTTCGCGAGCGATTGCGAGGGAGAGGCTCTCGATGCGCTCGGACTTCTGAAGCACGCTACCGAGCTTTTCCTGGAAGGCAACGCGGGAAAGGCGCGAACGGAACTCCTCGAGCGGAACCTTGAGGTCCTCGTCGTAGAAGAACTTGGCATCGTAGAGGCGGGCGCGAACCACGCGCTCATTGCCGTCAATCACGCGGTCGTTGTTCTCGGGCAAGGAGTTGGACACGATGACAAACTCGCGGGTCAGATTCCCGCATGCATCGTAGATGGGGAAATAGCGCTGGTTCGAGAGCATCGATTCGCAGATGATCTCGTGCGGCGTGTCGAGGAACTCGGCATCAAAGGTGCCAACGAGGACGGTAGGCCACTCGCACAGGTTGACGACCTCATCGAATACCTTGGAGGGCATGTCGACGTGCGCACCGTTGCGCGAGGCCTCGATCTGGGCAACGCCGTCAAGGATGACCTGACGACGGCGCTCCGCGGAGAGGACTCCCTTCTCCTCGAGTACACGCTCGTAATCCGCCGGGGTAGCAACGGTATGGTCGCCAGGGCCCATGAGCCTGTGCCCGCGCGTGAAATTAGAGCTCTCGACATCAGCGTAACGGACCGGGATAACGGACTCACCCAGCAGTGCGCAGATCCAGCGAACCGGTCGCACAAAGGTTGCGCTCTGGTCTCCCCAGCGCTGCGAGCGGTAATTGGGCCACTCAAGAGATGCGATAACGTTCTCGGACAGGGCGCTCAGAAGGGGCTCGGCGGATACCGAGGGGATGTTCTGCTCTGCGAATACGTACTCACGGCCATCGGTGTCCTCGCGGCGTACAAGGTCGGCGGGGTCGATGCCGCACTTGCGGGCAAAGCCGCAGGCGGCTTTGGTGGGGTTGCCGTTTGCATCAAAGGCAATATTTGCAGCGGGGCCGCGCTTTACGTCGTGAATCTCTTGGGTCTGGCACGCAACGTCGGAAACGATAATCGCAAGGCGACGCGGAGAGGAGATGACACGAGCCTCGCCGTGGGCCAAGCCGGCCTGGTCCAGGCCTTTGATCACAAGCTCGCGGTATTGCTTTGAAGCGTGGATAAGCGGGGCCGAGGGCATCTCCTCGGTACCGATCTCGAGAAGGAAATCGTTGGTCGAAGCCATGGCCTAGGCCACCTCCTGATTCTTCTGGTCATCGGAATGGGCTCCTGCGACCTCGGCGAGATAGGACTCACAGCAAGCCTTTGCGAGCGAACGGACACGCAGGATGTAGTTGGCGCGCTCCACGGCGGAAAGAGCGCCGCGGGCATCGAGGATGTTGAAGGCATGGCTGCACTTCATGACGCAGTCGTAGGCCGGCAGGGGCAGGTTGCGCTCAAGGCAGGAGTGGCATTCGGTCTCGTAGTCATCGAACTTCTGCCTCATCATGTCGATGTTGGCAACCTCGAAGTTGTAGGCCGAGAACTCCTTCTCGTTTTCCAAAAAGACCTTGCCGTACGTCATGGGCGTACCGTCGGGCAGATAGCTCCACACGATGTCGTACACGGAGTTGACACCCTGGACGTACATGGCGATGCGCTCGAGGCCGTAGGTGATCTCGACGGGAACGGGGTTGACCTCAATGCCGCCGACCTGCTGGAAGTATGTAAACTGGGTGACCTCCATGCCGTTCAGCCAGACCTCCCAGCCAAGGCCCCAGGCGCCGAGCGTCGGGCTTTCCCAGTCGTCCTCGACGAAGCGGACATCGTGCTCGCGCGGATCCAGGCCGATCTCCTTGAGCGAATCAAGATAGAGCTCCTGGCTGTTGACCGGAGAGGGCTTGATAAGCACCTGGAACTGGTAATAGTGCTGCATGCGGTTGGGGTTCTCGCCGTAGCGGCCGTCTGCCGGGCGACGGCAGGGCTGCGCGTAGCAGGTGCGCCAGGCGTCCTTGCCAAGAGAGCGCAAAAGCGTTGCGGTGTGGAAGGTGCCCGCACCGACCTCGGAGTCGTACGGCTGCATGATGACGCACCCTTGCGCTCCCCAATACTGCTGGAGGCGCAGGATGATTTCCTGGAACGTAAGAGCAGACTTTTCCATGCCCTAGATCCCCTCGATTCTAAAACGACACATACGTTGGCAATGGTAGCCCAAAGCGGCAGATGCCGTGCGGGCGCATAGGATTCTTTTTGCAGTACGCGAGAACTACAGGGTGCCAAATCGGTTGAGCGGCCAATACCTCAAGACCACGACACCGATGACATTTTTGGTCTCGACAGCTCCAAAATAACGGGAGTCGGCGGAGTTCTCGCGGTTATCCCCCATGACCCAGATACAGCCGTCCGGAACCGTGTAGGGATACGAGATGGAAGCCCCCTCGGCCTGTGTTGAGAGCGGCAGGGATTGCCCCGTTGCATACTCTTCGGATAGCGCCTCGCCGTCAACGTAGACGACGCCGTCTTTCATGTCGACCGTCTGACCCGCGGTGGCTATGACACGCTTGACCAGTACGTCGTGCTCGCTGGTGGAGTCTGGATTATGGAAGACGACTACGTCCCCCGCCTTTACGCCCATGCCGAGCTCGACGGTGATCTTTTCAGCCAGAACCTGGTCACCGATCTCGATGGTGGATTCCATGGAGCCTGTCGGAACGACGTAGGGCTCGATAATGAACGAACGGATGGCGAACGTGGCCACACATGCGATGGCGATAACGATGACCCATTCGAGAAAGCCTTTAAAGAAAGAACCGTTATGCGGTGCCACGATCAGCTCCTTGTTCGTCTTGGTCTGAGCGTCCATGATAGCGCTCAATAAGGCATTCGGCCTCTATACGCTCCTGCGGGGTGATATCCGCGGTTGTAATGAGGTCTGGACGCCAATAGCAGGTGCGTTCAAGCGAATTGTGCCTTCTCCAGGCGTCCACCTTGGCATGGTCTCCGGAGAGGAGCACCTCGGGAACGGCGTTGCCGTTGAAGTCAGCCGGACGTGTGTACTGCGCGTATTCGAGGAGGCCTCCCCCGCTGCTCGTGGAGAACGATTCATCGACGTTGGAGAGCTCATCACCAAGAGCCCCGGGAATTAGGCGGACAACCGCATCGGCAACGATCATGGCGGGAAGCTCTCCGCCCGTAAGCACGTAGTCACCTATCGAAAAGCGTTCGTCGGCGTACTCATAGGCCCTTTCGTCAACACCCTCATAGCGGCTGCAGACAAGCAGGAGACGATCCATCTGTGATAGACGCTCCGCTGCGTGCTGGTCGAATCGCGGTGCACACGGAGTGAAGAAAATAACATGGGGTCGGGGGCCGGTGGAGGAGATGTCCTCGATTGCCTCTGCTATAGGACCGACTTTCATGAGCATGCCCTGGCCACCACCATAGGGCTCATCGTCAACAGTCCGATGGCGATCGTGCGTCCAGTCCCGCAGATTGTGCGCGTAAAACTCAAAGAGTCCAGCTTTGCGCGCACGCCCCAAGATGGAGGTGGACATAACAGGCTCGAACATCTCGGGAAACACCGAGAGAGTTTCGATGAGCATGCGACCTCCTATTCAACAGAACCGTCGGGAACGATACCGTCCATAACGTGTATGGGTATGGGTCCCTCTTCGGGAATAGCCGAAACGACGCTCGGGATCACCGGGACAAGCACCTCTCCATACGAGCCGCCCATAATTGACCAGACGTTATTGGCGGGTGTGCAGATGACCTCAGCAATCGCCCCCAACTCACCGAAGCGTTCGTCCAGCACCGTACGCCCAATGAGGTTGTCCACCGGTGCTGTGAGCGGGTCGAGATCGATGTCGTCCGACCGCACCAAAACATAGCAACCGGCTATCGACTCTGCGGCATCCAGATTTTCGATACCGCTAAAGGAGACGAGCATCTCGCTTCCGCCTTCCGTCACCTTTGTGATGGAGCAGAAGCGGTCCCTTTCAAGCGCGGGCGGCGTCAGGGCGCAGGAAAGTCCCTTGTACAAAAGAAAAGGGAGTCCTCGCAGCGGAGCTACGAGAACCTCCCCTTTTGACCCGTGCGGACGAACAACACGGGCGATATTTCGATACTGAACCGTCAAGGCTCTATCCTAATACCTCAACCTCGACTGACGTACCCAAGCGAGCAGCAAGAGCACGAGCCAGTGTGCGTACCGCCTTGATGGTGCGACCATGACGGCCAATTACCTTGGCAACGTCGTCATCGGCAACGGAGACCTCAATCGTCGAGGACTCTTCCCCATCGATAACCTCGAGGCTGACGGCATCTGCATCGTCAACGATGCTGACAACGAGAAACTCAACAAGATCGGCGATGCGATCGGAGACGAGCTCCAGATCGTCTGCCGCCTGAGACCCCTCGTTATCGATTGCGTCGAGCTCCTCGGACAACGTTACTCCTCGGTGGCCTCGGCCTCAGCAGCCTCGGCGGCAGCCTTAGCGGCCTCGGCCTCCTTGGCGAGCTGCTTCTTGGACTTCTTGGGAGCGTCGTCAGCCTTAGCGCCCTCGTCAGCGGCCTTCACCAGAGCGGCGACAGCATCGGTGAGCTGAGCGCCCTTGGACTGCCACTCGGCGATCTTCTCAAGATCAAGGTTGATGGTCTTGGGGTTGGTCAGCGGGTTGTAACGGCCGACCTCCTCGATCAGACGGCCATCGCGCGGGGAACGCGAGTCGGCGACGATAACGCGATAGTACGGACGCTTCTTAGAGCCATGACGAGCGAGGCGGATCTTAACTGCCACTTAAAACTCCTCCAACCAAGCAGCAATGCTGCGACAATAAACAAACGATTTGCAATGATACGCTAACTTCTGGAGCGGGTGAAGTCGTGAGAGAAACTTCTTCGGTATCGAAGCCAGCGTTTCCATATCTTACCCATGAATCGGCAAAATGCAAGGGTTTCCACGGTATCAGGCTATACTGTACCCATGGAACGCGAACATACATACGAGTCTGATTCACCCATGCGCGCCCTCCTTGGTGATTGGGAGGGTCCCGCGATCGGTCTTTTGGACCTTGATGCTTTTTTTGCCAGCGTGGAGATGCTCGACCACCCCGAATGGCGCGGCAAGCCCGTAATCGTTGGCGGGTCTGCGGATAGGCGCGGGGTTGTCTCGACGGCCTCATACGAAGCGCGTGCGTACGGCGTTCATTCTGCAATGTCTTCTGCTCAGGCGATGAGGTTGTGTCCCGATGCGATTTGGACCTCGGGGAATTTCGAGCGCTACCGTGAGTTGAGTGCTCAGGTTATGGCGATCCTTGCGGACGAGACTCCCTATGTGGAGCAGGTGTCCATCGATGAGGCGTTCTTTGATGTCACACCTGGTCGTTTTGCACAGGAAGATCCTGCGAGCATTTGCCGAAGAATTGCGGCCAGGGTTAAAGAGCTTGGAATTTCATGTTCTATCGGCTTGGGCTGCAACAAAACGGTGGCAAAGATCGCCAGCGAGCGAGACAAGCCTCGGGGTCTCACCGTCATTATGCCAGGCTCTGAGCAGTCTTTTTTGGCTCCTCTCCCCGTCCGCGCCATGAGCGGAATCGGGCCCTCTGCCGAATGCGCCCTAAAACGATATGGCATTCATACGCTTGCACAGCTTTCCGATGCATCCGAGCGTACGCTTTCCGCCGTGTTCGGAAAGAACGGCGAGCTCATGCGCTTGCGTGCGGCCGGGCGTGAGATAAGCCGAGTCTCCCCTGCTGACGCTGAGCGCGAGGTGAAGTCAGTCAGCAACGAGAGGACGTTTCCGCAAGATCTTGAGTGTCTGGAAGACGTCCGGGCGGCCCTTTTGCTCTTAGGGGAATCGGTGGGAAGGCGTCTGCGTAAACAGGGTCTTATGGGAAGAACCGTTACCGTCAAGCTGAAGTTTTCATGGGGTTCCGGCAAGACGATGCAAAGAAAACTTGCGCATCCAACTGATGATGAAAACATCTTTGCCCCCGTCGCGGTCGAGCTTCTCGAGGGTGTCTGGAGCGAAGGCATGCACATTCGTCTTGCCGGACTTGCCGTGAGCGATTTCGGTCTTGGCGATGGCGTGCAGACCGACCTGTTCTGCACGCTCGATGAGCGCGGCGCGCAAACGAGTGCGCGCCGCGAACTCTCGGTCACGATGGACCGGGTGCGGGAGCGGTTCGGGCACGATGCCGTGGGATTCGGACGTGCGTCCCGCTTTGACGAGGATGTCGTGCGGCGAGATAAATACCCCGAGCACGGCGGACCGGATGCGCGGAAAGAACGCTAGACCAACTCGAGTTCAAGCTGCGGCGCGTCTCCCCAGAGCTTTTCGAGGCGATAGAAATCACGCGTCTCTGGCGTAAACACGTGCACGATGACCGAGCCGTAATCCATGAGAATCCAGTTCTTCTCATCGCGTCCCTCGATGGAGAAGGGGTGCTCACCGCACTGTGCGGCGACTTTCTCCTCAACCTCGTCAATAACCGAATCGCAAAGACGGCTGTTAGCACCGCTTGCGATTACAAAATAGTCGCAGACGTCTGAAAGAGCCGTTAGATCGAGAACGCAGACATCATCGGCCTTTTTGTCATAGGCGGCCTGAGCGGCGACGCGGGCCACGGCGGCCGCATCGATGCCTGCAGGAGAAAGCGAGGCTGCGCTTCGCTCGGAGGAAGCGGTGAAGATCTCGGCATCTGCGATGGGCTGTGCTTCGTTTAGATGTTCGGTCATGCGGATCCTTTCTTGGATTCATGTGCGATGGCATATGAGTTGTAGATCGATAGTGCCGCAGGATAGAGATACCTGCCTGATAGGATGACGTAGGAAAGTCCCTGAGAGAAGCATTTAAAGAACAGCTCGGTTAGCGAAACGGAGCCAACAAGCGCCCTAAGCTCATCCGCGTAGTCGCCCTGACGCATCGGCTCGATCGCATCGGCAACAAAGACCACCATATCGAGTGGGGTCATGTCGGTTGCCGCGACGGTGTGCCTTGCCACGGCTTGCCAAACCTCGTCGGGAAGCTCGGGAAACATGTGAGGCAGCTCGACAGCAGCGACCGGTCCGTGCAAAAGCGGAACGCTAAGCGTGGGAGATCCGACGATCCTGATTTTATATTGGGCGGCACGGGCGAGAAGTTCGGTGTCATCGAGGACCTTATCCCAATCGTGCACCAAACCGGCCGCCTCAGCGAGAAAGGGATCGACATCGTAGACGCTTGCAAGCTTGGCCGCGGTTCGGGCGACACCAAGAGAGTGCTTATAGCGGCGCGGCTTAACCTGTTCCATGCGCACGCTGAGCATTTCGCGCATTCTCTGCAGGTAGGAGTCTTTCTGCTCCTGGGTTTTTATTGCGTACTCAGGCACCGGAACCACCTTGATTTCCGCCGGGCAGCGAATCGACGCGTTCAATTGCCCCGGTATTGTAAAGCTGATTTTTGGTTATGTAGCCGATAACCGATTCCGAGGTCAAATAGCGCACGCTTTTACCATCGCGAATGCGCTCTCGGATATTGGTCGAGCTGATCGCAAGGGCGGGAATCTCGATGTAGCGTACGTCAAATGAGATTCCGCTGCGCTCGACACGCTCACATGCCTGATTAATGTCGTATCCGGGGCGAGTAGCCGCGATAAAGGTCGCAAGCTTGGCCATATGCTCGGCATCGCGCCATGTCATGATCTCAAGGATGGCATCTGCACCGGTGATGAAAAAGAGCTTAACGTTCTTAGGGTAGAACGCTCGAAGGGCCTTGAGAGTATCGATGGTGTAGGTGACACCCTCGCGGTCGATCTCGAAACGGCTGGCATCAAAGGCTCGGTTCGCCGCGGTTGCGAGCAGCGTCATGGCATAGCGATGCTCGGCATCGGTGACATGACTTCCTTGCTTGAACGCGGGGGAACCGGCAGGCATGAAGAGCACCAGGTCGAGCCCGAGTGCCTCGCGTGCCTGCTCGGCGGTTACCAGGTGCCCATAATGGATGGGGTCAAATGTCCCGCCCATGATCCCGAGGCGGTACTCTCGATCGGGGTCGGCTCCGAGCTCGGGCAGATGAGTGGCGGCTCCCATGTTAGGCTTCGTCTCCGAGATCGTCGGAATCTACCGCCTCAAAGGCAACTTCCGGCTCTTCCTCGATATCGAAATCATCGTCTGCGCCTTCGAAGGCAAATGAGAATCCGGAGATGCGGACCTCGTCGCCGGCACGGCAGCCTGCCTTGGTGAGCGCATCGTCAACACCGATACGCGAAAGACGATGCTGGAGATATATGACGGCCTCTTCGTTTTCCCAGTCGGTCTGGACGCACAGACGCTCGATCCCGCGTCCGAGTACACGCCAGATGCCCTTGCCTTCAGGAACCACGCTGAAGCGACGATCGCGCTCGCGACGGGCTCGCTCCCACTGGTCGATATCGATCTCTTCGTCGCAGGTCTCCTCGGCGAGCTCCTGTCGAAGATTGAAAACCTGCTCGCCAACGGCAAGCATGAGCGAGTTGAGCCCGGCGCCCGTTAGGGCGGATACGGCAAAGAAGCTATGTCCGTCCTCGGTGGCCATACGGCGGAGCTCCGAGACGCGCTCCGTCATGCCGCTGGCATCGCACTTGTTGGCAACAACGATTTGGGGGCGCTCGGCCAGTTCAGAGGCATATGCCTTGAGCTCATCGTTGATGACGCGATAATCCTCAAGGGGGTCACGGCCTTCAAATCCACCGGTGATATCGATTACGTGCATGATGAGGGCGGTGCGCTCGATGTGGCGAAGGAACTGATGGCCCAGACCGCGGCCGTCGCTTGCGCCCTCGATAAGGCCGGGGACGTCTGCGACGACATACGAGTAGTCGCCCGCCCGCACCATTCCGAGATTGGGGACGAGCGTGGTGAACGGGTAGTCGGCGATTTTGGGGCGAGCCGCAGACATGCGGGCGATCAGGGAAGACTTGCCTACGCTGGGCATGCCGACGAGCGCGGCATCGGCCATGAGCTTCATCTCGAGCTCGATCCAATGCTCCTCTGCCGGCTCGCCTTTTTCTGCAAATGCGGGCGCACGCCTGGTAGACGTCACGAAATGGGTGTTGCCGCGACCACCGGTACCGCCCGGAGCCACAACGATGTGCTCACCGTCGTGCGTGAGGTCTGCTATGTCGTAGAGTACTTCCTGCGTCTCCGGGTCGAGCTCGCGTACGACCGTACCCATCGGTACCTTGAGCACCAGGTCTTCGCCGCATTTGCCATCGCGGCGGGCGCCCTGTCCATGGGTTCCGCGCTCGGCGCGGAAATGGTGCTTGAATCGATAGTCAACAAGCGAAGAGAGCTGTGCAGACGCCTGGATGACAACGTTTCCTCCGTTGCCGCCGTCTCCTCCGTCAGGTCCGCCCTTCGGAACGTACGCTTCGCGACGGAAGGACATGCAGCCGGCACCGCCGTCTCCGCCCTTAACGTTGATGCGGCAGATATCTGTGAACTGTGACATCAATGTTCCTTTCATAGAAAGAGAGACCCTTGACGCATACGGCCAAGAGTCTCCCGCAGATGCTTGAAATGAAGGGAAGCGTTACGCGTTAGCAAGTGGACGAACGTTCACGCGATGCTTGGTGCCACGGGTGTACTCAACGGTACCGTCAACGAGCGCAAACAGAGTATCGTCCTTACCACGGCCGACGTTAACGCCCGGGTGGATGTGCGTACCGCGCTGACGAACGAGGATGGTGCCGGTGGTCACGGTCTGACCGCCAAAACGCTTGCAGCCAAGACGCTGAGCGTGAGAGTCGCGGCCGTTGCGGGACGAGCCAAGACCTTTTTTGTGTGCCATGTCTATTACCTACTTTCTACAGTTCTCGGTGCGATGTTACTCGGCCGCGGGAGCCTCAACGGCTTCCTCGGTGGTAGCGGCGGCCTTGCGGGCGCGCGAAGTAGCCTGGATCTTGGTGATCTTCAGACGGGTAAGCTGCTGACGGTGACCCTTGAGTCGACGATAGCGCTTACGCTTGTGGAACTTGAAGACGAGCTGCTTCTCGCCCTTGAACTGCTCGACGATCTCAGCAGTGACCTTAGCTTTCTCAAGCTTGGCAGGATCCGTGATGATCTTCTTGCCGTCGTTGAGGAAGATAACCGGAAGGGTGACCTTGGAGCCAACCTCGCCGTCGATCTTCTCGACGTTCAGAACATCATCGGTGGCGACCTTATACTGCTTGCCGCCAGTGGAAACGATTGCGTACATTTATCTTGCCCTTCATGCATCAGTTAGTGCAACAGCCGAATATGGTAACAGGTGCGTATGCACCCGTCAACGAATCGAGGGAAAGTTTTCCCTGCTAATTCATAAGTACGGCACACTCGTTGCCGTGACGGGTCTGGACGAAACATCAGCAACCTCTAAAACGGGTAACAGTGTAGCGTTTTCGTCCTCACCGTGCTGGGAAATACGGCAAACTGCATAACGTTCAATAGATACAAGCTCTTGGATTCCCGTGGAGATGATCGGTGAGGAGCCGTACTCCCCTCCCACGACCATGCGGTCAAGCGCCGCGAGGAGTATCTCCGGACGAAGAGAGCCGTCGTTTGACACGTGGGTGTCGAGGAGAAGTGATAGTTTTCCGTCTGGCTTAGTGGCGACCTCAAAAGAAACAAGCGCCTGCGCGAGATCGAGATGCTTTGCCTTGCGTCCGCGCTGATAGCCGATAACGCCATGCTCGAGAAGGGTCTCGATTGAGCTCGAGACCTGTTCGGGATCAAGCGTATAGCCTGCGCGGGGCGTAAGGATCACACGGTAACCGTTGCGCGTGATCTGCGCCGTGAGCGCCGGGGCCTTGACGTCGATGTAGGCGCACAGGTCGGGAGCAAGGTCTTTGGGGGATGCAGCGAGCAGGCGCGAAAAGGCCTCTTGCGCAGGGACGAGCTCCGTCAGGAACAGGTCGTACCACTCGCAGGTCGACGAGGTTCCCACAGGGAGCGCCGAGCTGAACCCGACGCGCATATGCGGCGAAAAGCCCTGAGTAACGGCATAGGGCATCCTCGCCCTATGGACGATGCGCTCTACGGTCTGAATCACCTCGAGATGGCCGAGGTAGGCAAGCCTACCGCGCTTTGCGTAGCGCACCCTCAGGCGAAACAGGGTCTGGGCATTTGGATCGCTCATCCGCGCTCACCCACCAAAACGTTTTTAGCGTGAATCGTGGGGCAGATGCCGCATCCGGTGCACGATTCACGGGTGCAATCGGGCGTCGTCTCCCCTACTTGGGACTTTCGATATTCTCGCAGGAGATAACCCTTGGAAATGCCCGGGCTCACGTGCTCCCACGGGAGGCGTGCATCGAGGTCGAACGGCTCGGATGCGATCTTGCGAAGATCGAGGCCGAGCTCAGCCGCCGCCTCTTCCCAACGGTTGAGATCGAACTGCTCGGTCCAGGCGTCGAAGCGCGCACCGCGCTTCCAGGCTCCAACGATGAGCGGGGTTATGTCACGACCGCCACGCGAGAGCACGGCCTCGAGCAGGGAGGTGTCCGCATCGTGATAATGAACACGGACCGCACGGTTGCGAACGCTCGAAAGCAAAAGCTTTTGGCGCCGCTTGACCTCTTCGTCGGGAGTCTGCGCGCACCACTGGAAAGGCGTCTGGGCTTTGGGGATGAAGACCGAGCACGAGATGGAAACGGAGACGTTTCCGCGCTGGGACTTTGGTACGACCTCTCGAGCGAGCTCATAGGTCTTATCGGCAAGCTCTGCGATGGCCACGATATCGCTGTCCTCCTCGCCGGGCAGACCCATCATGAAGTACAGCTTGACGCGGCGCCATCCGGCCTCAAAAGCGGCTTTCGTGGCGCGCTCGAGGTCCTGCTCCGTTACGTTCTTGTTGATGACGTCGCGCATGCGCTGGCTTCCCGCCTCGGGGGCAAACGTCAGGCCGCCTTTCTTTTCACCCGCAACCTGCAGCGCCATGTCCACGCCAAAAGAATCGAGGCGCTGGGAGGGAATAGAAACGCGGATGCCGGTATCGGCAAGACGGCGGTTGAGCCGTGAGAGGATCTGCGAACAGCAAGAATGGTCGGTTGTGGAAAGCGATGTCAAGGAGACCTCGTTGTATCCGGTCGATTCAAGGCCGCCGATGACGGCGGAAACGATTTGATCCGGTGTGCGCTCTCGGACGGGGCGATAGGTAATTCCCGCCTGGCAGAAGCGGCAGCCGCGTGCGCACCCGCGAAGGATCTCGACGGAAAGCCGGTCATGGACCAGCTGTGCGTACGGGATGACGGATTGGGGAACGGGGTCGGTGGCGGAAAAGTCCGGGATAACGCGCTTGTAGACAACAGGCGGAACGTCCTCGTCCGAACGGGGTCGCGTGTAGCCGTGCTCGGTGCAGGGCTCATCGAACGCCACCTCGTACAGCGAGGGCACATAGGTTCCCGGAACCTTGGCCAGTGCACGGAGAATCTCCGCACGCGTAGCCCCTTCATCGCGCAGGCGCTGATGCGTCCTGCAGACCTCGACGATGGACTCTTCGCCCTCGCCTATCAGGATGGCATCAAAGAACCGTGCTACGGGTTCCGGGTTGTAAACGGAAGGTCCTCCTGCGATTACGATGGGATCGTCTTCGTCACGCTCATCGGAATACAGGGGAATCCCCGCAAGATCAAGCGCTTCGGGATAATTGGTGCAGGCCATCTCATGCGGGATATGGAATCCGACCACATCGAACGATGGGAGAGGTGCCGCACCTTCAAGGGAGAGCAGGGGTACGCCCGCTTCGCGCATCGCATCGGCCATGTCGATCCAGGGCAGGTACGAGCGCTCGCAGGAAATACCCTCCTGCTTATTCAATATCGAATAGAGAATGGCCAGGCCCTGATTTGGCAGGCCGACCTCGTAGACGTCGGGGTAGATCAAGCACGCTCGGTAGTCGGCATCGGGAGAGCTTAAGGTTCCCCATTCGTGATCGATGTAGCGGCTGGGCTTCTCGACGCGTGCGAGCAGGGGCTCCAGATCTGAAAAACGGTCCATATAAGGTGTGCGCACAAAAATCCTTACGCTGCAGAACGGATAGTGTCGGTGGCCTGAGAGACCTTGCTCACGGCTTCGCGAGCAAGCGATGCGGCAGAAGCGACGGCATCGTTTGCGCGGGAGTAGTCAACATCTCGCTCGTACAGGGCGCACAGGGCACGTCCCATGGCAAACGTTCCGCCTGCGGCCACAAGAGCCTTTACAGCAAAGGACCACTTCCCGGCTCCCTTGCAGGCGACGCGCGTGAGCGAGCGCAAGATAAGGCCGGTGCCCAGAACGCCTGCGATCTCATAGCCGCGTTCGAGGCGCATGGGTTTGCCGAATATCGAGGCGAGCTCGATCGCCATGCCCACCTGCGCGGCGGCCATGACCGGGTAGTCGGCTCCGGGAATAAACACGAGCGCGCCGGTAGCGAGATTCGCAAATGTGCTCTGGGTTATCACGCGGTTGGCGGCGGCAATACGCATGAACGGGAAGTTCGAGGCGAAGGCGGTCTCCTTTTCCGTGCGATCAAGGATCCAGCGGGCAAGGGATTCGAGCAGGTTCACCTTTTCCGTGGAGGCGATGAGGCCGAGCATGCGCGTATCGGATTCAATAAAGGGAACCTCCACGCTCGACTCTGCCAGCACGACCGTCGGGGCGCCCGCGACCACGACCTGCTGGACGGCCTCCTGAAGCGCGGCGGAACCGCACGAGAGCACGATTGCCACGTCAGTGTCGCGCTTGATTGCAGCCTCGATGTCATCGAGGCGGGCCACACGAACGATGGCGGAGGTTGTCTGGGGGACAAAAGCGTCGCGGACGGTCTCGATCAGAAAAGGCGTGGCCGTCGAATCGACAAATACGGAAACGCGAACGGGTTCGTCGGACTGCCGTATGGTCTCAACGCCAAGCTTGGTCGTATCGGCGATTTTGCTGAATGGAATACGCATGGGCGCCTCTTTCTAAATTGCCTTGGAGCGATGTCTCCATACGGATTGTACGATACCCACGTTGGCGAGCTGCATGAGCATAGAGCTCGATCCAAAGCTGATGAAGGGTAGCGGGATGCCCGTGATGGGCATGAGGCCTATGCACATGCCCACATTTTCGAGGACCTGGAACGTCCAGATGCCAACGATACCGACGGCGACGAGTCGCAAGAAGAGCGAATCGCTTTTATAGGCCACACGGATGGTCGAGAAGATCAGAAGGGCGAACAACAGCAAAAGGAGCGCCGCCCCAACAAAACCGAACTCCTCGGACATCAAAGCGAAGATGAAGTCCGTATGGGCCTCCGGCAGAAATCCCGAGCCCGATTGCGTGGCGTTGCCGACGCCTTTGCCAAAGAATCCGCCGGAGCCCACGGCGATCATGGACTGCATGAGGTTATAGCCGGATCCCGTTGTGTCGGATGAAGGGTCGAGAAAGACCAGAAGGCGTTTCATCTGGTAGTCCTTGATCAGCACATCGCGGCCCACGATGCTGTCGACCAACGAGTCGGCGGCGAGCAAGATGGCTACGAAGCCGATGAGGATCGCGATGGTCGAGAGGATCCATTCACGTCGTGCACCGCTCATCATGATGATGACGGCACCTGCCACAAAGACGACGAGTCCGCTGCCGAGGTCTCCGGCAACGACGATGCAGCAGAACGGGAGCGCAAGCATGGCACAGAGCTTCACATAGTTGCGTACGGTGTCGATGCGACCGTTGTACTGAGCGCCGAGGGCCGCGATGACAAATACCGTAAGGATTTTCGCGAGCTCCACCGGCTGAAAGGTGAGGCCGATGCCGGGGACCTGAATCCATCCCGTCATGCCCTTGGCGCTGTAGGAAAGAAACGGGATGTAGGGCGTAAAGATGACAAAGATGTCTATCGCCATCAGAACCGTTGTTATGTTCGTGATGAAGCGGAAGTCGGTCCTCCAGCAGAGGACGGCTAGGATGGTGCCGAGGCCGATGCCCATAAGCTGGCGCGGAAACGATGCCGACGAAATGGACAGCGAGGCCGTCCAGATGATGAACGCTCCGTAGCAGACAAGGCAGGTGGCGGCAAAAAGGACGGGAATATTGACCTTGCTGCGGAAAGACCCGCGCGTCTGCCCGATGCGTTTGTTGACGCGCTTGAGCGCATCTGCCGTCGATGATTTTGATTGCGCCATGGCACGCCTCCCTATCTGCTTGCTTCGCCCTCGGTGGTCACCGCGGTGTCCTCTTCGCCGTAGATTTCGCCGAGCACGTCACGAACTGCATACAGCGAAGCGGTCGATCCGTATCCGCCCTGTTCGACAAGGGAGGCGACAACGTATTTCGGATCGTCTGCAGGGGCATAGACGACAAACCAGGAGTAGTCGTCTTCGCCGTTTTTCTGACCGGTGCCAGACTTGCCTTCGACCGTTACGCTCAGATTGGTGAAGTGGGCCGCCTGGTCGGCGGACTCTTCGTAAATCACGCCGTTAAGACCGCTCTTGACGACTTGAAGATCTGATTCTTTGCCGTAATCACCCGTGAGGCGCTCCTTGGGCTCGTAAGACACCGCATCGCCCTCTCCGTCGCGCGCGACCGCGGACAGAAAGACGTGAGGGACAAATTCCTTGCCGCCGTTCGCGATGCCGGCGTAGGCGCAGGCGACCTGGAGCGGTGTGACCAGGATATCTCCCTGCCCGATGGCGATGTTGGTCATGTCGCCGCCGGTCCAGGTGCGGTCGCTCTCGCTCCAACTGGAGAAGTATTCGTCTTTCCATTTGGCATCGGGCACGCGGCCGGAGACCTCACCTGAAAGATCGATGCCTGTTTTGGAGCCAAAGCCCCAGCTCCTGAACATCTCCTGCAGGCCCTCGGGGTTGTCCTCATCGTTATAGAAGGCCTTGCCGAGATCGTAGAAGACCGGGTCGCAGGAGTTGACGATGCCGCTGCGCAGGTTCATGACTCCATGGCCGTTGTGGTACCAGCACCACTTACCATCGGCTTCGCCAAAACCGGTCCACCAGCCCGTGCAGTTGGTGGTTTGGTTCTCTGTATAGACGCCGTAACGCATGCCAGCGAGCGCGGAGAAGGGTTTGATCGTTGATGCCGACATGTATTGGCCGCCGATCGCTCGATTGACCATGGGGCTGCCGTTTTCCTCGCTGTTGAGTTGGTTCCAGACATCGGTCGAGACGCCGCCGATGAAGACCGAAGGATCGAATTTTGGCGCGCTTGCCATGCCCAAGACCTCGCCGTTAGTGCAATCCAGGCACACGCAGGCGCCCTTGGTTGCCTGTGTGTGGCCGTACTTTAAAGCGACCTCCATGGCGTGCGCCAGGCCGTTCTCGCAGGCCTGCTGGATGTTGAGATCGAGCGTGAGCTTGATGTCGCTGCCGGGCTCCGCGGGCACGGCATCCGAGCGGCTGGTCACGGTGCCCGACGCGTTTACCTGTACGGTTTGCTCGCCGCGAATTCCCTGAAGCAGATGCTCGTACTGCAACTCCACGCCCGTCTGACCCACGATGTCGCCAGATTGGTAGGTGATGGTCGACGTGCCGGACTCTTCATTCGAATCATCGGATGAATCTGACTGGGCTTGGAGCTGCTCGGAGGTGATGGTTCCGGTGTAACCGAGAACGTGTGCGGCGAGCTCACCATACGGATAGACGCGCTCGGTGCGCTCAAGGACCTCGACGCTGTCGAAGAGCGCAGCATGCTCCTGCAGGTAGGCAACGGTCGAAAGCCTCACGTCCGAGGCCACGGTATGTAGGCTCTGGGCGCTTTCGTTGTAATCCTGGATGTTACGGCGCACGGCGATGTAGGGCATTCCGAGAACGTTGGCAAGATGACGAACGGTCAGGGTGTCGTCCGCAAGGCTCCGATAGGCCGATACGGTGAGAGAGGCGCGATTGGTCACGAGTGGGGTGCCGTTGCGATCGAGGATGCGCCCACGGGGGGCAGGCGTGGTCACGGTGCGCGTCTGGTTGCTCACCGAGAGCTGCTCGTAGTAGTCAGACGAGACCATCTGCATTCCCCAGAGCTTGGCGAAAATCGCCGCAAAGACGGCACCCACGCCGGCGGTAAGCAGGGTGAAGCGCGTTTTAAAGGCAACCTGCGGGGTATTGCCTTCCCCTTCGGTGGCTTTGGGGCGCGTTCCGTCAACCGTATCGAAGGTGAAGCGGTTCGGGTTGTTACGTAGCATGATCAGCGCGGCCACGATGGCCACAACGAGAATCAGGCCGGCTACAATAACGATGAGCTTGGCATCCATCGGCAGCTCAACCTAATGAAGGGTTTTCTTGTACCGCGTGCCCTTTGAGCGAACGGTAAAGCTCGTTTGCGGAGAGGAAGCGGCGTAGACGTAAAAGAACGCCAGAGAAGCCAAGACGGTAAGCGCGGTAGTTGCAAAACCGTGGCCCACGATCGCCCAAAACAAATCGGTCTGAACGCCCATGAAAAAGAGAAGCAGGCCGTACAGAATGTCAACGGTAAACACCATGATTACCGAGCATCGTGCGGCGTTTGCGTTGATGCCAACCTGAACTCCATTGAAGAAGCTGCTGATGAAAAAGCTGGCAAGGGTCAGAAGCAGGGCCATGAGTCCTACCGGTACCGCAGCGGTCAGATCATAAGCCAGCCCGCAGAAAAAGCCGACGACCGTGGCACGGTGAGTATCCCCGGCGAGCGCGAACAGGGTGGCGAGGGCAAGCATGAAGTTGACGCGCCCGCCGCAGAATTCGAATTGAGGCGCAAGGGCGATCTGAAGCACAAATGCAACGACAGCAAGAATGATGCCCGTCCTGTTGTCGCGGTTCGAATCTTTAATCTTCATGTTTCGCCTCCCCTACTCGGATGAATCTGAATTGCTTTGGGAGCTGGAGTCCGTATCGTTGCTTGAAGAACTGGAAGCCGCATTTGCTGTGGCGTTTGCACTCGCGACGTCATCATCGCTTGCGATCTGATCGTCGTTAAGCGCGGTGATGACCAGAACCTCCTCGTTGTTCTCTGCCGTCGACTGAGCCCTTACCACAATGGTGTAGTACACGTCGTTGTCAGACTTTTCAACGGAGGTAACGGTGCCGAGCGGCAGCCCCTTGGGAAATACGCCTCCGATTCCGGAGGTGATTACGATATCCCCCACGGCCACATCGGCATCGGTTGAAACGTAAGAGAGACGCAACGTGCCGTCTGCCTGGCCCTGAAGCATACCTTGTGCACGTGTGCTCTGAATCATCGCGGAGATCCCCGAGCCCTCGTCATTAGCGAGCTGCACCGTCGAGGTGGTCGCAGAGACCTCAACAATCTGTCCAATCACACCGCCCGAATTGCATACGGCCATACCGAGTGAGAATCCCGATGCGGTTCCCTTGTCGATCGTGACGGTTCGGGACCATGCATCAGATGAGGTTCCGATGATGCGCGCTGCAGTTGAGGTGAGGTTGTAGGTCGACTGCAGCCCTACGAGCGACTCAAGGCGCTCAGCGGTCTTCTTGGCTTCAGAAAGCTCGGCCACCTGAGCAGTTAGCTCGGCGTTTTGCTGCTTAAGGTCCGAGAGCGTCTCCTGCGAGGCAGTAAGGTTGCCAAACACGTTTCCGAGGGCGTTGAACGGTGCGGCGACAAGAGAGCCGGCGACACGTAGCGGTGTGGTTGCGACCGAGACGCCGGAGCGCAGGGAGTGGACAGGGCCCTCGTCCCCCTCGCGGATGTAGAACGTCAGGAGCAGCAGGGACACGAGGCATAAAACAATCAACGGGCGAATCCCCGTTGATTGTTTTTGCGTATTCAGATGTGGCGAAAACCCATTAGAACGTGGCAATCAGGCACCTCACAGAGCGCTTGGCTAGGCGTTGCTCTGAACAAAGCCGCCATCAAACGCATTGGCCTCGAGCACGCGGGCGCAGCCGTTGACCACGTTGTCGAGGGCGGTGGGGCTCACGTTTACGGCAACGCCGGTCTCATCGCGGAGTCTGACGTCGAGACCGCGAAGGAGCGCACCGCCTCCGGTGAGAAGGATGCCGTAGTACATGAGGTCACTGGCAAGATCGGGAGGGGTTGCGTCCAGGGCATCCTTGACGGCCTTGGTCATCTCATCGAGCGGCTTGTTGAGCGCACGGCGAATCTCCTCGCTCTCGATGCGAACGGTCTTGGGGAGGCCGCTGATCACGTCGCGACCGTTGACCTCTACATCGAGCTCGTCCTTCAGGGGAACCGCGGAGCCGACCTTAATCTTGATGTCCTCGGCCGTACGTTCACCAATCGCGAGATTGTAGGCATCGCGAACGTGGGTAAGGATCGCCTGGTCGAACTCGTCACCGGCAATACGGATGGACTGAGAGACGACGATGCCACCCATGGCGATAACGGCGACCTCTGTGGTGCCGCCACCGATGTCGATGACCATGGAGCCCGTGGGCTCCTCGACGGGAAGGTCAGCACCGATGGCGGCGGCCATCGGCTCCTCGATGAGATAGGCCTGACGTGCGCCGGCGGAGATGGTCGCCTCGAACACGGCGCGCTTCTCCACGCTCGTGACGCCGGAGGGAACGCAGACGACCACGCGGGGGCGCGGAGTCCACGGATAGCGCTTCTCGCTAGCCTTGTCGATAAAGTAGCGAAGCATCGCCTCGGTTACATCGAAGTCAGCGATGACGCCATCTTTGAGGGGGCGAACGGCCACGATGTTGCCCGGGGTCCTGCCCAGCATGCGCTTGGCCTCGATGCCCACGGCGAGGATGCGCTCATCGTTCTTATCGATGGCCACGACAGAGGGTTCGCGGATAACAATTCCCTTGCCGCGCACAGAGACAAGGGTGTTGGCCGTGCCAAGGTCGATAGCGAGGTCTCCCCCGTACTGGCCAAAGATCATGTCCATTAAAGAAAACAAATCGGCTCCTATGGTAAACGCCTAGGGCGTTTCAGTTTGCATACGTCAAAAGTGTACGCCACGATGCGCAAAACGGAGGCACCGAGGCGCCTCCGTTCAAAAGAACATATCAAAAAGCCTACTGCGCGCTATCGGTAGAGGTTTCATCGATAGCGGTCTGATCTGTCCCAGAAGCACTGTCGGCAGAGGCGTCCACAGCTGAGTCATCGGAGCTTGCGGCAGCGTCGGTGCTGTCTGCGCTCTCGTCGGATGCATCGGTAGTCGCAGACGCGTCCGCAGCGTCAGCGACCGAATCCGTGGACGTAGAGGACTGACCGGTTGCCGAGGCTCCGGTTCCGGCCGTGCCGTAATCGGCCGTGATCGAACGAACCGTCCAGCCGATATGGTTGGTCGAGCGGTCAAACTCGACCTTGTAGGTAACCGTACCGCCCTGAGAGAGCTGAACGCTGACCTCAGCGGTCGAGGTCGTCATGTTCTGATCCATCGAGGTGATGCTCGGGGTGGCGCCGGTCGGGATGGAAGACGTGATGGCTGCCTTTGCGTCTTCGGAAAGCGAGGACGAGAGATACTGCGAGGCGTCCGTGTTGTCGGTCACCGCCTGGAAGAGACCCGTGATTGCGGACTCTTGGGAAGGAAAGCCCAGGCCGCGCGTGTACGCGAAACCAAGGCCACCGGCGGCGATCAGCAGGAGGATCAAGATGACGATAAACACCTTGAGGCCGGTGTGACGCTTCTTGCGGCGAATCTTCTTGTCCTGACGGTCCTGCTGGATCATTTCGGACTCACTCAGCGTGAAGAAGCCCGTATCGGAGGGATCGGGCATAAAGGCGCCGGACTTGCCTAGGGGATCCAAGGGGTCGTCAACGTCCATGGCGGCGGTGCCGGAATGAGCGATGGAGCGCTGTGCGGAAAGGGCGTCCTGAGCCTGGGAGAACGCGGCCTGCTGGTCTGCGGTCAGCTGATAGAGCCCGTCGCCAGTTGCGGCCTGGAAGGCGTCGACAGCATCGGATGCCTTGCCATTCGCGGCCAGAGCCTCGCCCAAGCCGGCATTGAAAGCACGCTCGTCATCATGCGGGCCGGCGTAGTCGAGAGCGGTACGATACGCCTCGACGGCATCGGCCGGACGTCCGAGCTGCAGGAAGCAGGAGCCGAGGCTGGCCAGTGCGCCTGCAGGAGCGGGATTGGTTCCGTCGATCGCGGCGGAACGGAATGCGACTCCGGCATCGGTGACGTTGCCCAGGGAAAGCAGGGCGTTGCCGAGACCGAGATAGGCCTTGTAGGGCGTGGCGTACGACGCGTCACGCGTGGCCGCAGAAAAGGCCTGGGCGGCACCGTCGAAGTCACCGGACGCGCTTAGGGCCTTGCCACGGTTGGTAAGAATGGCGCCCTGCTTGCCGTAAGCGGTGTCATTCAGGGCGTCTGCGTAGGCGCTGGCCGCATCGGTATAAAGACCAAGGCGCATAAGGCAGTTGCCGCGCAGGTGGTCGGCCTCGCCGCAGACCTCGCCAGGCTCCTTTGCCGCAAGGAACATGCTAGATGCAACCGAGAAATCACCGGCGCGATAGGCAGCACGCGCCTGTTCCATGTACTGAGGATTCACTACTGCTCCTTATGAACGATGTCGACATGGACGATCTCGTCGCCCGCGCGAAGCTGGGAAATTACATCTTTGCCCTCGACGGTCTGACCGAAAACGGTGTAACCGGAATCAAGGCTGTGCTGAGGACCCAGGCAGAAGTAGAACTGAGATCCCGCGGAGTCGGGATTCATCGAACGGGCCATGGCGAGGGCGCCGTCCTCGTGGCTGTTGTTGGGGTTGGTGTTGAACTCCCCCTTGATGTGGTAACCGGGACCACCCGTTCCCGGAGCGCCGTGGGGGCCCTCAAGTCCGCGGGCGACCTCGTCGCCGGTCATGTCGCGGGTATTGGGGTCTCCGCCCTGAATGACAAAACCGGGAACGTAGCGATGGAACTTAAGGCCATCGTAAAAACCCATGGTGGAGAGCTCGCAGAAATTGGCAACGTGGATGGGCGCGCCCTTGGCGTCCAGCTCTACCTTGATCGTGCCGCGCGAGGTCTCGATAACGGCGACCTCATCGCCCTCGACCTGGTATTCAGGCGTATACAGTTCAATACCGAACATATCAGCACCCCTATATCTGAGCAAATCGAACGAATCCTGTTCAGTTTAGCAATAACCGGGCGCTTTCACGAATTCGGCATGCTGAGAAAGCCTACTTTTGCTCAGGCTCCCATACATCAATATAGGCCTTATAGGAGTCGTAGTCGTTGCTGCCAGCCTCGCGCATGGGGGCCAAGATCTCATCTTGATGCTGGTTGGGATACTCGCCGTCCTGATAGGAAAGCGACACGTCCCAAGACTTGCAGATCGCATCGATACGACCGTACATCCAACCGGCAAGCTGGCTCATATGCTCTATGTCCTGAGAGTAAACCGTATCGGTCGGGGCACTGAGACCGAGATTGGTAATCTCATCGATCGTCTGCTGGACAGAGTCCCGCAGGGCATATGCAGACGCGGCTGCACCCTCTCGGTCGTCATGGCTCGAAGCGATGCAGTAGGAGTTGAACGCATCGACGCACTCACCGAACTGCTCGGAGCTACCGTAGTCGACAATCTGCTGATAGATGGTCGAAAGCTGGGCATAGACCTCATCATCGGTCAGCGGTTCGTTGCTGCTCGACCCAGAAGCTTCAGAGTCGGCATCAGAAGTGTCCGACTGGGTATCGGGCGAGGAGTCATCCGACTGCTCAGCCACCTGACGGCTCGGGAACATCTCGTGCGCGGCCTCTTGGAACGATTCCGCCAGACCCGGCATCATATTCAAGGGGTCTTTAATGACAAAGGCGGCGCCGCCTCCAGCGAGAAGGAGGAGAACGAACACGATGATAACGCCCTTGTACGAGCGTCTTTCGGTGTGGTACGGGTCCACGTAAGAAGGTTCAGGCGCAGCCTGGCGCGTATGCCTCTCGATATCGGATGCGCGCAGCACCGACGTGACCGCAGGATCGATCGAATCGTTCAGGACCTGGGCAACCGAAGACTGTGCCTTGGGCGCGGCGCTGTCGACGGCATCGGAGGAAAGCCGGGGGAAGCTCGCCGTGCGACCGGCAGCCAGGTCGGACGAAGCGGACTGCGTGGAGAGGATACCCGGTGCGGGGCGTCCGCATTTGGGGCAGGTGCGGTCGCGCACGGAAAGGCGCGCACCGCAGCCATCGCAAAACACGAACTCCCCCGCCCCTGTGGCCGAGCCGCCTACATATGCATGGCAGTGAGGGCAAAACGTCGTGTTGTCCTCGATTGTCTTCAAGCAGCTCGGACAGATCACAAAAAACCTCTTATTCGAAAGAAAACGGACAAACCTGTTTGGCTAGGACATGAGCCCGTCGAGAACGTAAGGGAGGATGCCGCCGGAGGTGAAGTACTCCCCTTCCGTAGGCGTATCGATGCGCACCTCGGCTTCAAACGACACATTGGTGCCGTCCTCGCGATGAGCGGTAACCTGAGCATACGCCGGGTTGGGCAGGCCCTGCGAAAAATCCACGGGAGCGATATCGAAGGATTCGTGTCCGGTGAGGCCGAGCTCGTCAGCACCCTCGCCCTCCTTGAACTGGAGCGGGAGGATTCCCATGCCCACGAGATTGGAGCGATGGATGCGCTCGAAACTCTGGGCGATGACCGCACGGACCCCCAGGAGTTGGGGCGCCTTGGCGGCCCAGTCGCGCGAGGAGCCGGAGCCGTACATCTTTCCCGCCAGGATCACGAGGGGCACGTTCTCGGATGCCGCCTTTTGCGAGACATCGAAGATCGTGGACACGCAGGAATCCCAATGGTCCCAGGTGTATCCGCCGACCTTGCCCTCGGCGAGCTTGTTCACGAGCTTCACGTTTGCAAGGCAGCCGCGCATCATGACCTCATGATTGCCGCGACGGCTTCCGTAGGTATTGAAATCGGTCTCGCAAATACCGTGCTCTTTGAGATAGCTCGCTGCGGGCGAGTCGGAGGCGATGGCACCGGCCGGAGAGAGATGGTCGGTGGTGACAAAGTCCCCAAGGTTCGCAAGCGCCCTGGCGCCCGAAAGCGAGAAGCGCTCGCCGGGGCGGTCGGCTTCAAAGTAAGGCGGGCGGCGCACATAGGTCGAAGTTTCGTCCCACTCAAACGTAGAGGCGGGCGTGACCGTCAGGGCCTGCCAGTACTCGTCGCCGGAAAAGAGGTCTTTACCCGTCTTCTCGAACACGTCGGAAGAGACCACCTTGTGCAGCAGCGCTTCGACATCAGCCTCTTGCGGCAAAAGGTCAGACAGGTATACCGGGCCGTCTGCGCCCATGCAGACAGGCTGAGTGGAAAGATCGATATCGAGCGTGCCGGCAAGGGAGTAGGCAACGACAAACGCGGGCGCGGCCAGGTAGTTCTGCGCAACGTCAGGACTGATGCGCCCGTCGAAGTTTCGGTTACCCGAAAGGATGCTCGTGAGCTCAAGGTCTCCGGAAACGTCGTGCATCTGGTCGAACAGCGGGCCCGAGTTGCCGATGCAGCTCATGCAGCCCCAGCCGCACACGGTGAAGCCCATGTCGGCAAGGGGCTCGACGAGGCCTGCTCGCGAGAGGATCTCGGTCGTGCTGTGAGAACCGGGAGCAAGGACCTTTTTCACATACGGCAGCGGCTTGCAGCCGAGCTCCTTTGCGCGCTTTGCAACGAGGCCGGCGGCGATCATCATCGCGGGATCCGTTGCCGTGGTGCAGCTGGTTACTGCAGCGATCGCAAGCGCGCCGTGGGTGAGCTTATGGGATTCATCGCCAAACGTGACGGTCTTGCATGCTGCGGAGGTCTCGCGCCCATGGGCGGAAAGCGCCTCGCGAAAACGCTGCTGCAGCGCGGAGACAACGACGCGGTTGTGCGGACGCGAAGGGCCGGCGAGAGAGGGCTCCACCTGGGAGAGATCGATCTCGATGACATCGGAATAAACAACGTCTGCGGAAGGGGGCGCGTCGACAGGCATGCCTTGAGCCTCGAGATAGGAACGCACGAGCTCGATCTCGGACGCGCTGCGGCCGGAAAGCTCGAGCTGCGCCAAGGTCTTCTCGTCAACGGGGAATAGCGTCGAGGTGCATCCGTATTCCGGCGTCATGTTGGCGACGGTTGCGCGCTGCGTGGCGGTCAGCGTTGCGACGCCCTCGCCAAAGCATTCGACGAGCTTGCCGACCACACCGAGTGCGCGGAGGCGCTCGGCGAACGTTAGGGCGAGGTCCATCGCGCAGACGCCGGGCTTCAAGGATCCGGTAAGTTTTACGCCCACGACAGCAGGGACGAGCATGGTGATAGGCTGACCCAGGGCCGCAGCCTCGGCCTCGATGCCTCCAACGCCCCATCCAAGCACGCCCATGCCGTTTGCCGTGGTGGTGTGCGAGTCGGTGCCTACCAGTGAGTCGAAGTACACGACGGGATCGTCCTCCGTCGAGGTGAAGGCGACCGAGCAAAAGCGCTCGATGTTGAGCTGATGGCAGATGCCCGCGCCAGGAGGCACGATCTGGACGTTGTCAAAGCTTCCGGCGCTCCACTTGAGGAACGAGAAGCGCTCGGCGTTTCGCTCCGCCTCGATGCGGGCGTTCTCGCGTGCGGCCTGAGAACAGGAGACGACATCTGCCGCGACCGAGTGGTCGACGACGAGCGTGCAGGGGATCTGGGGGTTGATGCGCTGGGCGTCTCCCCCACGGGCCTCGGCGGCATCGCGCATGGCGGCAAAGTCGACAAAGACGGGAACGCCGGTAAAGTCCTGAAACAGCACGCGGGCCGGCATGAACTCAATCTCGCCGCCCGGCTTGCCCGCAAGGCCGGCCTCGATAATCCTATCGGCGCTCACCTGTGCGCTGTTTGCGTCCGCTGAGCGGCGAAGTACGTTTTCGAGCAGCACGCGCAGACACATGGGGAGCTTTTCGGCTTGCGGGACATCGAGCACACGCGCATAGCGGTATGTGGTCCCGTTGCAGGAGAGCTCGCTCTCGGCCTGTGTGATAGTCGTCTTGGTTGAGCTCATTGCTAGTCCCCTCTGTGGTTAATGACGATGCACCGATGATGGTACGCACCTATTGTTACCGATTGGTATCCCGCGTGCGATGGCGTGAGGAACCCATAGACACGCGGATGCCGTGGTCGGATTTGCTTACGCGCCTGCGTTTTCGTGGAGCGTTTCCTTCAACCGCGCGGCGGGCAGATGCCTGGGCACGCGCGAGCTCCTGGTCGTCTCGCCTCTTGGTCACGGCGCGGACCATCCTGTCCGCGCGGCGGCGGATAGCGGATCCGCTGGAGCCCACGGTGCGCCTGCCTGCGCGCAGGGAAACCCGCACGCCGCGGCCAAAGCGGGTGACGCTTCTTGTGGCGCGTTCGGAGTTCCGATCGATTAGGCCCGCCATCGCAAAGAAGAGCGCGGACCCTATTACCGCGACCACGACCGCAGAGAAGAACTGCGGCAGCGTAAGTCTGGCTACCGAGAAGAAACCTGGGAACAAGGCGATTCCCAGCACGATTCCTGCCACGACAAAGACGAAGACGGCCAGGCGAAGCGGCGAGAACGGAAACGAAATACGCCAGATCAGGCTGCACCCGATGGCACACGTCGAGATAAGGCAGAGCGTCGAAAGCGTTGACTGATCATATGAGAAGAGCTGCGTCTCAAACATGCAGATGCAGCAAGCGATGAGCACGGCCAGGGAGGCCGGGCACGCGCGCCGGAGCACGTTGGTAAGGAAACTGCCCTTGACACGGGCCTTGTTTGGCTCAAGCGCCAGAACAAAACTGGGGAACCCGATGCAGAAGAAGTTGATGAGCGTCATGGTGATAGGCTCAAAGGGATAGGGCGGGAAGAAGATGCACAGCGCCGCCAGGCCCATTGAGAACAGGGTTTTGGTGAGGAAGAGCGCGGCCGATCGCTGCAGGTTGTTGATGGACCTACGGCCTTCGGCCACCACGGCGGGCATGGAGGCAAAATCGTTATCGATAAGGACGATCTCTGCTACATTTCGAGCGGCCTCGGATCCCGCCGCCATGGCTACCGAGCAGTCGGACTCCTTGAGGGCGAGCACGTCGTTCACACCGTCTCCCGTCATGGCCACAGTGTGCCCGCGCGCCTTGAGCGCAACGACAAGCTCGCGTTTCTGCTGCGGGGTCACACGGCCAAAGACGTGATACTTGTCGACCGCGGCCTCTATTTTTGACGGGGAATCAAGCGTGGTGGCATCGACAAACGCCTCTGCACCTGGAATGCCGACGACTTTGGCGATGGAGGAGACGGTGCGAGGATCGTCGCCGGAGATAACGTTGAGCGTGACCCCCTGCTCGCAAAAATACGCAATGGTGTCTGCAGCCGAGGAGCGAATCTCGTCTCGAATGGTGACAAGACCCAAGGGCGTCGCCTCGCCTACCATATCGCCCTCGTCGGTGAAGCCGTCGACTCGGGCGATGACCAGTACGCGGCAGGTGTCCGCAAGGCCGTTCACCGTATCCTCAAGGCGTTCGTAGGCATCGTGCGAAAGCGCGAACTGTGCCGCGCCCATGATGTAGCAGCCTCTGTCGAACGCAGCGCCACTCCATTTTTTTGCAGAGGAGAACGGCACGATAGCCGTCGCCTGGGCCAGGGTCACATCAGAACCGACGTAGTGCGCGATAACGGCCTGACAGGTTTCGTTTGCATCGGCAGAGGTAGCCTTGGCGATGTTGGCGAGGGCGAAGTCGAGCTCGGCTGCGAGGGCCGTCTCGCTGTCCTCGATGCGTACGGCTCGGCCATCCTCGTCGACGGTGTAAAGGCCGGCGACCTCCATCTTTCCGGAGGTGATGGTGCCCGTCTTGTCGAGGCACAGCACGTCCACGCGCGCGAGCGTCTCGATGCAGTAGAGTTGCTGGGCCAAGACGCGGCGGCGAGCAAGTCGGATGGTGGCGATGGCAAGAACAGAGGATGTGAGCAGGACCAGGCCCTGCGGAATCATACCGAGCAGCGCGCCGACCGTTGAGAGGATGGCTGCTGAGACCTGAGCCCAAGCCTCTGCGCCGGAAAATGCCCAGGCGAAGAAGGGCATGCCCGCGCCGGAGCGCTCAAAGGCCAGATGCACGCTGGAGTAGAAAAGGGCGATTCCGAGGGGAAGCATGATCACGCTGGCAAAGCGCACGATGGCGTTGAGAGCGTTCATGATCTCGGAGTTGACCTTCTTGACGTACTTGGCCTCGTTATTGATCTTGGCAACATAGTTGTCCGCGCCGACATGCACCACGCGCGCGTGGATAAGGCCTGAGTCGACAAAGCTGCCGCTCATGAGCTCTGCACCCGGGCGCTTGCGAATCAGGTCGCTTTCACCGGTGAGCAGGCTCTCGTTCACATTGGCCTCGCCGGCAACGACCACGGAGTCGGCGGGAATCTGATCGCCACGGCCCAGGCGCACCAGGTCGTCGAGCACGATCTGGTCAAGATCGACCTCTATCTCGGTTCCGTCTCGCACGACGACAGCGCGTTTGCTTGCAAGCAGGGTGAGCTTATCGACCATGCGCTTCGAGCGCCAGGATTGCACGATGCCGATGCCGGTGTTCAGCACCACAATTCCAATAAAGCTGAGGTTCTTAATTGAGCCGGTGATGAGAATCAGAACGGCAAGGACGAGATTGATGAGGTTGAACAGAGTGCAGAGGTTCTCGATCACGAGCTCGCGGATGGACTTGGACTTCAGGTCGGTGTTGACGTTGACCTTGCCCTCGGCAATGCGCTGCTCGACCTCCTGCGAGGTTAGGCCCTCCAAGGCAGAAGCCGGCTGTTCAAGATCGTCTGGCATAAAACTCGTCCGTCCGTGATGCGCGCTTATAGAAACGGGGACCGACGAGAGGCTTCTCGACGATCCCCGTACGTATGCTTGGCGCCCCATGTTGGGTTCGAACCAACGGCCTTCTGCTCCGGAGGCAGACGCTCTAATCCCCTGAGCTAATGGGGCTCAACGAGAAGTGAGTATACATCAGTGCGGAACACTTTGCGTAAGTTGGCAGCGAACCCCCTATGTTTTACCGGATTGGTATACACTTCGTTGACACAAACGAGAACAACTGCACGCTCAACCGGGAGGCTTCATGATCGCCATCCTTCGCAAAGACGCGAACGAGGAATCGGTTTCGCACCTTGTGGACTGGATTCACAAAAAGGGGCTCGATACGCACATCAGCCACGGTAAAGAAGAGACCATCATCGGCATCGTCGGCGACACCACGCGGATCGACCCCTTTCTCCTTGAATCCATGGACATCGTGGACCAGGTCAAGCGCGTCTCCGAGCCTTTCAAGAAGGCCAACCGCAAGTTCCATCCCGCAGACTCCTGCATCGATTGCGGCCACGGTGTGAAGATCGGCGCCGGAAACTTCCAGGTCATCGCCGGTCCCTGCTCGGTTGAGGGCGACAATCTCATCCGCATCGCGCGCCGTGTAAAGGCCGCAGGAGCCACCATGCTGCGCGGCGGCGCCTACAAGCCGCGTACTTCGCCCTATGCCTATCAGGGCATGGGCGCCGAGGGGCTCGACCTTCTGCGCGAGGCGGCCGATGAACTCGATATGCCTATCGTCACCGAGATCATGGACCCGCGCGATGTGCAGCTCTTTATCGATAAGCGTATCGAGGTCATGCAGATCGGCGCGCGCAACGCGCAGAACTTCCCCCTGCTCAAAGAGGTCGGTAAGACGCAGACCCCCGTGCTGCTCAAGCGCGGTATGTCGGGCACCATCGATGAGCTTCTCATGGCTGCCGAATACATCATGAGCGAAGGCAACGAGAACGTCATTTTGTGCGAGCGCGGTATCCGCACCTTCGAGACCCGCACGCGCAATACCTTCGACCTGAACGCCGTCCCCGTCCTCCATCATCTCTCGCATCTCCCCGTCGTGGCCGATCCGAGTCACGCCACGGGCTACACCCGCTATGTTGGCCCCATGGCCCTTGCGGCAACCGCTGCAGGTGCCGATGGCCTCGAGATCGAGGTGCACGACGAGCCCGCTCGCGCGTGGTCGGATGGCGCGCAGGCCCTCACCCCGGACCAGTTCGACGACGTCATGCGCCGCATCCGCGCTATTCGAGACGTTATCTGCACGGTGGAGTAAGCGATGGAACCTACCGCGCAGGTACAGGAAAACGAGCAGATACCAAATCGTGTGGGAGTCGTCGGCCTCGGCTTGATCGGCGGGAGCTTTGCCCGCGCGTACCGCGCCGCCGGCGTTTCCGTTGTGGCCTGCGACCCGAATACAGAAACCATGGAGGCCGCCCGCGTCGACACCATCGAGGGTGATCTCAACGATGAATCCATTCCCACATGCGACCTCATCGTTCTTGCTACCTACCCTAACGCCTGTCTGGAGTGGCTTGAGGAGCACGCCGCCTCGATTGCGGCGGCACAGGTCGGGCCCTTTCATGGCCCCGTGGTTATCGACACCGCTGGAGTAAAGGGATCTGTCTGCGAGCGCGCTTTTGCCATCGCCGGGCAGCATGGCTTCCCCTTTGTGGGGGCGCATCCCATGGCCGGCACAGAGAACTCGGGCTTCGCGTTTGCACGTGCGGGCCTGTTCTGCGGAGCGCCGATGGTGCTCACTCCCCCGCCCTGCGGAGATTCCGAGCGCCTGGAGCTACTCGATCGAGTTCACACGCTGCTTAAGCCTGTCGGGTTCGGGCGCTTCTCCGTCACGACGCCCGAAGTTCACGACCGCGTGATCGGCTACACGAGCCAGCTTTGCCACATCGTGTCCAACGCGTTCATCAAAAGCCCCACGGCGCAGGAGCATCATGGCTTTTCTGCCGGAAGCTACCGTGACCTCACCCGTGTCGCGCATCTCAACGCGCCCATGTGGACCGAGCTCATGCTCGACAACGCCCAGAACCTGACCAAAGAACTCGATGTTCTCATCGCCTCGTTGGCAGATTACCGGGACGCCCTGCAAAATCACGATGCCGAGTCCCTCCAGCGGCTTTTAGCCGAGGGAGACCGCATTAAACGTGCACTCGACGCCGATACCCCCGACAACGATTAACGGAGAAAGGGACGCGATGCAGACCATTTCCGTCACCACGGAATCAAGGGCCTATGACGTACTCGTAGGCGAAGGAATCCTCTCCCTGGTCGGAGAGAAGGCGCGCGAAACCGCCGCGGGCACTCGTGCAATGGTTGTCACCAACACCGATGTCGAGCCGCTGTACGCACAAGCCGTTCTAAGCTCTCTTGAGGACGCGGGCTATGCCACCTCGACGCACGTGGTCGGCTCCACCGAGGCCGTGAAGAACATGCGCGAGCTCGCGATTCTGCTTGAGGATATGGCCGAGCAGCAGATGACGCGCGATGACGTAGTCGTCGCCCTTGGCGGCGGCGTGGTCGGAGACCTCGCCGGCTTTGCGGCAGCCACCTATATGCGTGGATGCAAGGCCGTGCAGGTTCCTACCAGCCTGCTCGCCATGGTCGATTCCTCGGTGGGCGGCAAGACCGCAGTCGATCTCGAGCACGGCAAGAACCTCGCCGGAGCATTCTTTCAGCCTCGCTGCGTGCTTGCGAGCATCGAATGTCTCGACACGATATCGCTTGACCTGTTTGCCGACAGCTGTGGAGAGGTCATCAAATACGGCGTGATGCGCGATGCAGGACTTTTCTGCGATCTTGAGAAGACGCCGCTCACTGACTCCAAGGATGACCACGCTCGCCTTGAGCAGGTTATTGCACGATGCGTAACCATCAAGCGCGACGTCGTGAACGCCGATGAGCACGAATCGGGCCTGAGGCAGACGCTCAACCTCGGCCACACGATCGGGCATGCGGTCGAAAGCGCAAACGTCTATGAGCTGGGGCACGGTTCCAGCGTAGCCGCGGGGATGTGCATCATGGCTCGGACCTGCGCGGCAAAGGGCTGGTGTTCACGAGAAACCGCCAGCCGCATCGAGGCGACGGTGGCGGCTCACGGCCTTCCCTGCGGTAGCGATTTTTCCGTAGATGAGCTGTATAAGCATGCTCTTTCCGACAAGAAGCGCCACGGCGACACAATGAACATCGTTGTCATCGAGGAGATCGGACGCGTGAGCGTACGCACCGTCTCGCTCGATGAGTTCAAAGAACTAATTGCCCTCGGGCTTTAGAGCACAAGGTAGGACTATGAAAGCGATTATCAGCCCTAAACCCCTCGCCGGAACGGTTCCGGCTATCGCCTCCAAATCCATGGCGCACCGTCTTATCATCGCTGCGGCCCTGGCATCTGGCCCCACGCATGTGGTCTGCAACACGACCTGTGCGGATATCGATGCCACAGTGCGATGCCTCGAGGCGCTCGGCGCGAAAATCGATGTGGATTCGGACGGCTACACCGTTCATCCCGTCCCCAAGAGCACGGAGTTCGGTCTGCTCAAGGCCCTCCATGGCGCCAAACTGGATTGCGGCGAATCTGGATCTACGCTTCGCTTTATGCTTCCCGTCGCGTGCGCGCTTGGCGCCCATGCCTCATTTACCGGTGCCGGGCGCTTGGGTTCGCGCCCCTTGGCGCCGCTTTCCGACGAGATCATCGCCGCCGGCTGCGATCTTCAAGGCCTGGGCAGCTTTCCGCTCAAGACCGCCGGTCGCATGCGCGCCGGAAGGTTCATCCTTCCCGGCGATGTGAGCTCGCAGTACATCTCGGGCCTTCTTCTGGCCTTTCCGCTCCTCGACGGCCCCAGCTCTGTAGAGGTTCAGGGACGCATAGAGAGCAGGCCCTATGTCAATCTCACCATTCAGGCTCTCAAGGCGTTCGGCGTAGAGGTGGTCGTCGACCATATCGAGAGCACTCCCGTATCTGCTGAAGCGACGCGCTTTAGCGTTGCGAGCCGTGGGTACCGCACGCCCGGAACCGTCTCCGTTGAAGGCGACTGGTCGAACGCGGCCTTTTGGCTCTGCGCGGGTGCGCTGAGCAGGCATCCCGTTACCGTTGCGGGCGTCTCGCTTAACTCGGCTCAAGGCGATCGCAACGTCATGGCCGCTCTCTCCAGGTTCGGCGCAAAGATTCTGCGCGCACCCAACAAAGCCACGGCTCAGCCAGATAACCTCAAGGGCTTTTCCATGAGCGCCCAGGATATCCCCGATCTCGTTCCGGTCATCTCAGCAGTTGCCGCCTGTGCCGAAGGCACAACCGTCATCCGCGATTGCGCCAGACTGCGCATCAAGGAGTCCGATCGCCTTGCGACCACCGCGTCCGAACTGAATGCGCTGGGCGCACAGGTTTCTGTCGAGGGTGACAGCCTCAAAATCCAGGGCGCCCCTCGCCTTGCGGGCGGCACCGTGGACTCGCATAACGACCACCGCATCGCAATGATGGCCGCTATCGCCGCAACACGCTGCGATGCGCCGGTCACCATCTGCGGAGCCCAGGCTGTGAACAAATCGTACCCCGACTTCTTTGCGCACTATAGGCTCCTGGGCGGCAACGTTCAGCTCATCGAGGAGTAGCCATGTCATCGACCTACGGACACTCCCTGCGACTGAGCATCTTTGGCCAGTCGCATTCCGAGGCAATCGGTTGCTCGCTTGACGGCGTGCCCGCGGGCGTGCCCATCGATCTTGATGCGCTGCAGGCGTTCTGCGACCGTCGCGCCCCGGGACGGGACGAGACGTCGACCAAGCGAAAAGAGGCCGACCGTGTGCACGTGCTCTGCGGGCTACACGAGGGGCACACGTGTGGGGCGCCTTTTGCGGCCATCATCGAGAACACGAACACGAGGTCTACCGACTACAGCGGGCTGCGACGCGTTCCGCGCCCCGGCCACGCAGACTGGCCGGCGTATGTCCGCTACGGCAATTGGCACGACGTCGCGGGAGGCGGCCACTTTTCAGGAAGGCTGACGGCACCCCTGTGCATCGCCGGCGGCATCGCCATCCAGGCGCTCGCCCAGAAGGGGATCCGGGTATGCGCTCATATCAAACGCATCGCGGATATAGAGGATACTCGTATAAACGATCTTGCATTTGATGAGGCCCAGCGCGAGGCCGTGCTTGCAAACAGCCTCCCCTGTATCGACGAATCGGCAGCGCAGGAAATGAGGCGGACTATCCTCGCCGCCCGTGATGACCTTGACTCCGTGGGCGGAATCGTCGAGTGCGCGGTGTATGGAGTGCCAGCCGGTATCGGAGACCCGATGTTTGATGGCATCGAGAATCGGATTGCGCAGATCGCCTTTGGTATTCCCGCCGTCAAGGGCGTCGAGTTTGGTGCCGGCTTTGCCGTGGCGCACATGCGAGGCAGTCAAGATAATGACCCCTACAGGGTCAAGTGCGGCACCGTGTCCCCCGTCTCGAACAATGCCGGCGGTGCACTGGGCGGAATCACCACCGGAGCCCCCATCGTCTTTAGGCTCGCATTCAAGCCCACACCTTCCATTGCAAAAGAGCAGCTGAGTGTCGACCTAGAAGACGGTTGCGACACCGAACTCTCAATACACGGACGCCACGACCCCTGCATCGTCGCTCGCGCGGTTCCCGTGGTCGAGGCTGCGGCAGCGCTTGCGGTGCTCGATACCATGCTGGACGATGGCCGTTATTTTGTTGACCCCCATGACAACAGCCCGTTAGCCCACTCGTAACCTCAAACTTCTTCACCGTACCGGAGTACATCATGGACTTGACTGAAGTTCGCACTCAAATCGACGACATCGATTCTCGGCTCCTCGAGCTCTTTGAAGCGCGTATGGATCTTGCGCGCTGCGTGGCTGAAGCTAAGCGCGGGATGAGGAAGGCCGTCTTTGACCCCGCGAGGGAGCGCGATAAGCTCTCAAGCCTTATGGAACGTGCGCCCAAAGAGCTTCAGCCCCAGGTGCACTCGCTCTTCTCCCTGCTCATGACGATGAACAAGGCGGAACAGCAGCGAATCCTGCACGCCGACGACTCCGAATCGCTCTCGGCTCGAGCACGCAAGGCGATGCTCCCCGTTGATGAGACCTTCCCCGCGCTCGCCCATGTTGCCTGTCAAGGTGTTGAGGGCGCATATAGCCAGATTGCTGCCTGCAAGCTCTTCACGGTACCGAGCATCAGTTACTTCACCAATTTCGAGGGCGTCTTCAAGGCCGTCCAGAGCGGCTTTTGCGAGTACGGTGTGCTTCCCATCGAGAACTCAACGGCGGGCTCGGTAAATCAGGTTTACGATCTACTGGCAAAATATCGCTTTCACATTGTTCGCGGATTGCGACTCAAAATCGATCACCAACTGCTCGCAAAGCCCGGCACGCGTCTGGAAGACGTCAAGGAGATCTGCTCCCATCAGCAGGCAATAGCGCAGTGCGCCTCTTATATCGAGGGCTTGGGTGCAGATGTCACCGTTATGGAGAACACCGCCATGGCTGCACAAGCCGTGGCGCACTCTGAGCGCAAAGACCTGGCAGCTCTCTCATCGCGCGCGTGCGCGGAGCTCTACGGTCTCGAGATGCTCGATGCCGACGTCCAGGACACCGACTCCAATTACACGAGGTTTGTGGTCATCTCTGCCACTCCCCAAATCTATCCAGGGGCGAACAGAACCTCTCTTCTGATCACGCTTAAGCACGAACCTGGTTCGCTCTATCGTGTTCTCGAAAGGTTCTACGCCCTTGATATCAACATGGTTAAGCTTGAAAGCCGCCCCATCCCCGGCCGTGACTTTGAATTCAGGTTTTACTTCGATCTCGAGGCGCCCGCAGGTTCTCAGGTTCTCGGAGAGCTGCTCGACTCCCTCGATGAAATCTGCGACCAGGCCGTCTACTTTGGAACCTACACGGAGGTGCTCTAATGGCAGACAGACCGTACGGCGTCCTTGGGCGTGTACTCGGACACTCCTACACTCCCATCATCTACAAGGAGCTGGCGGGGCTGGACTATCGGCGATTTGAACGCGAGCCCGAAGACCTCGAGGCGTTTATCCGCAGCGATGAATGGGAAGGCGTTAACGTCACCATCCCCTACAAGCGCGCCGTCATGGAATATCTGGATGAGCTGAGCCCGATAGCCAAGCGCCTGGGCAACGTGAACACGATCGTTCGTCTAGCAGACGGGCGTCTTCGCGGCGATAACACGGACTACTACGGTTTCAAATGCTTAGTGGAGTCACTGGGTATCGATGTGTCCGGCATGCGCGCCGTGGTTTTCGGTGGAACCGGCGGAGCGGGAGCAACCGTACTAACCGTGCTTGAAGACATGGGTGTCAAGGCAATCTCGGTAAGCCGTACGGGCGACGTTACCTACGCAGAGCTCGAATCGCTCGAAAATATCGAGCTCGCTGTAAACTGCACCCCCGTCGGCATGTTCCCACACTGTCCTGATGAACCCTGCTCCCTCGATGCGCTCCCCGACCTCAAGGCCGTTCTCGACATCGTCTACAACCCTGCTCGAACCGGCCTCATTCTTGATGCCGAGCGCCGGGGCATTCCCTGTGCGAGCGGCCTTTTGATGCTGGTCGGCCAAGCGGCAGCCGCGGTAGAGCGCTACACAGGAGAAAAGATTTCTCTTGAGCGCACCGTCGAGGTCACAGATCGTCTTTCTGCCTCCGTTCAGAACATTGCCATCATCGGCATGCCCGGATGCGGAAAAACCCGTGGAGGTCAGGCTCTGGCCGCTCAACTCGACAGGCCGCACGTCGATATCGACCACGAACTCGAGAAACGCTTTGGCTGCAGCTGCTCTGATTACATCAAGGCGAACGGCGAGACGGCGTTTCGCGCAGAAGAGACCGCTTGCTTGACAGAGGTTGCCGCACGTAGCGGGCAGGTCATCTCATGCGGCGGCGGCATCGTTACGCGCCCTGAGAACTACAACCTTCTTCATCAGAACAGCCGGATAGCCCTCATCAACAGGCCGCTTCAGGACCTTGCAAAGGGCGGACGCCCCATCACGGCACGGGATGGGGTCGAAAAACTCGCGGAAATTCGCATGCCGCTCTACCGCTCCTGGGCCGATATCCAGGTTGATTCGCAAAAGACGCCACAAGAAACCGCTCGCGCGATCGCGTGCCTTCTTCCACCTATGATCTAGGGGCCGCTCAATGAAAGCACTGGTTATCAACGGACCAAATCTCAACATGCTGGGGATTCGAGAGCCCGATATCTATGGCCGTCAAACCTATGAGAACCTTGTCGATCTCTGCAAAGAGGCGGGTTCTTCACTGGGTTTTGACGAAGTCGAGGTATTCCAGTCGAATCACGAGGGGGCCATTATCGATAAGATCCAAGAATCACTTGGACACGTCGACGGTATCGTGATCAATCCCGCGGCATACACGCACACAAGCGTAGGAATCCTCGATGCCCTCAAGGCTGTACAGATTCCCGCAGTCGAGGTGCACATATCGGCTGTAGACGCGCGCGAACCCTTTAGACAGATTTCCTATGCTGGCATGGCATGCTTCGCCCGCGTGACGGGAGAAGGCCTCGACGGTTATCGACATGCACTCGAGCTGCTAAAAGAGCATCTCCTGCAATAAAGGGCCCTATAGGGTTCCGGCTTCCGCCAGAAGAGCTCGCGCATGCTCAAGGGATGTGCTGTCGGTATCGCCGGAAAGCATGCGAGAGATCTCCGGCACTCGATCTTCGCCCTCACAGGGAAGAATCGTCGTGACTGGCGTATCGCCAGCGCTTTTGCGCACCAGATAATGCCGCTGTGCTGCCACTGCGATCTGTGCGGTATGCGTCACGACGATCACCTGATGCGTGCGCGCCAGATCAATCAGTACGGCCGCAAGCGCTCGGGCTGTGACGCCACCGACGCCGGCATCGATCTCATCGAACACCATCGTGTCGACGCCATCCGCTTGACCAAGTACAACGCTACAGGAAAGCATGACGCGCGAGAGCTCGCCGCCCGATGCGACGCGACGGAGCGGGCGCGGAGTCAGACCGGGACCACCCTTATAGAGAAACTCGTAGGCAACGGATCCGGACTCGTTCCAATCCCTTCGGTCAAGATCGCGGGCCTGCCAAACAAGCTCGGCGGAGCCCATCTCGAGCCGAGCCATCTGCTTGGCGACCTCTCGGCAAAATCGAGGCCCCGCTGCCGCACGTTTTCGTGCAAGAACGCGAGCGGCATCGACAAGGGCGCTCTCCGCCTCGTTCAGGCGCTTTTGCGCCGCTTTCAGCTGCCCCTCCGAGTTGTCGACGATGGAAAGCAGCTCACGGGACTCATCGCGACGCTTAAACACATCCTCCATCGAGGGACCGAACTGACGCATAAGGCCCTTGAGCGTGGCATAGCGCTCCTGCTTTCGCGCCAGATCCGCTGGATCAAAATCGACATTGTCGCGATAACGCCTGAGCTCAGAAGCCGTATCCTCGATATCAATGGCCGCCCCGGCAAGGGTATCGGCGAATTTAGCGAGGACGGCGTCAACGGAACCCATGCGCGAAAGCTCGGCGATGGCGCTGTTGAGAGCATCGAGAGCGCCGTTCTCGCCTGAAAGCGCCTCCTGGGCATCATGGGCGCAAGAGGCTAAGGACTCAGCATGCTCTGCCCGAGGAAGAAGCTCTTCGAGCTCCTCGAGCTCACCGGGCTGCGGATCGACCTCATCGATTCGCTCAACACAAAAACGCGCCTCTTCTATACGAGACCCTTGCGCGTTTGCAGCGCGTTCAAGACGCTGGTATGCCTTATTTTGAGCCTTGACCTCTGCAAACGCCTCACGATATGCCTTGAGCGCAGGCTCGATGGAATCCCTTGCCCATGCATCCACATAAGATAGATGGGAAGCCGGGTCGAGCAGCCTTTGATGTTCGTGCTGCGCGCACAGATCAATGGTAGAGCCGATGCACGAGGCAAGCTCGGAGACGCTCGCCATCGCTCCGTCTATTTTTACGCGGCTCCTGCCGTCAGCAGAGAGACGTCGCTGGACAATGCGCCCTTCCGTGTCGGTAGGGTCCAGGTAGATGCGGCCCTCGACCTCAGCGGCATCAGTCCCCTCGCGAACCATGGAAGAGTCGGCACGCTCGCCCATCAGCAGCTTTAGGGCAGAGAGTAGGGCCGTTTTACCGGCACCGGTTTCGCCCGTCAGAACGGTAAGTCCGGAGGCGGGCTCTATGTGGGCCTCCTCGATGAGCGCAAGGTTCTTGACATGCAGCTCATCAATCATTGCGAACTCCATAGAACACACGGGAAACCGAGTTGTAGAAGCTCTCCGGACCATAATCGAGCAGAAGGACGTCGGCGGACCCGCGGTGCACCGCCACACGCTCGATTTCGCCCTCACCCATGACGAACTGACCATCGACCGCAATGGCGGGGACGGAGGGGCGATCTTTGGACATTACGACCTCAACCACATCGGAAGGCGAAGTCAAAAATGCACGAGCCTGAATGGTATGCGGTGCAATGGGCACGCAGACCATGCCGGAATAATCGGGGCTCACGATGGGTCCGCCGGCGGAAAGCGCGTATCCCGTTGAGCCTGTGGCGGTAGAGACGACAACGCCGTCACCGCGCAGACGGTCGATATGGTGGCCGGAGACGCTGATATCGAACTCGACCATATCCGAAAGCGGGCCACGCGTAAGAGCCATATCGTTGAGTGCAAGCATCTCCGTGTGGACCTCGGTGCCATCGTCGAGAACCGAAACGATATCGGTTTCCAGTGTGGAACGACGGCTCACATGCATCTCTCCGGCAAGTGCATCCTGAACGACACCCAAGATGTCACGGTCTTGAGGACTCGCCGCGGTCAGAAAGCCCAGATGCCCATAAGACAGACCGAGGATGGGAATCTCCCGCGTCCCAACAATACGGGCAGCGCGCAAAAGCGTGCCATCGCCGCCCAGGGAAATCACGAGCTCACAGTCTTCGAGATCGGGCTCCAACTGAATCTGGGAGCGCTGGTCTTGAGCCCAAGCGACCTCGTATCCCTGGCGCGTTAACCAGAGCTCAAGAGTCAGCCCGCTTTGTACTGCCTCGTCTTTATAGAAATTGGGAACCAAAAAGACCTTCACAGGGCGTTCGCCTCGCTTTTCAAACTGCCTAGATGCAATGAAAACTCAGGGGCATCGATCTCGACAGCACGCGACTTATCTCCGTACAAGAAAAATTCTCGGTTGCCCTTGGCACCATGGATCGGCGAGTCGCAGACCGCAACGGGATAGATACCCGATGCGGTAAAAAGATCGATGACCTCGCACAGGACTCGATGATGCACGGCGGGGTCGCGCACGATTCCGCCCTCCCCCACATCGGAAGCGGGCGCCTCGAATTGAGGCTTGACCAGCGTGATGAATACTCCGGAGTTCGTAAGAAGCTCAAGTACGGCAGGGAGTATCGTCGAGATGCTCGTAAACGAGACGTCGCAGACGGCAAGATCAAAATGATTGCTCAGACCGGATGCGGGCAGGTCGACGATATTGGTGCGTTCATGCAGCTCCACACGCGAGTCGCATCGCAGCGACCAGTCAAACTGCGCCCGCCCAACGTCTACCGATGTAACGTGGGCAGCGCCCCTTTTTAGCAAACAATCGGTAAAACCGCCCGTCGAGCAGCCGATATCAAGGCACTTCAGGCCCTGTGGTTCAAAGGAGAACGCGTCGAGAGCCCCCTCCAACTTAACGCCGCCGCGACCCACGTAGGGAAGCTTTCCCTTCACGTGAATCTCGCAACCGGGATATACCTTGACCGCTGCGGACGTGAGCCTCTCCCCTGCCGAGGATACGAGTCCTGCCATGCAAAGACGCAGGGCCTCGTCCTTGGTAGAACAAAAGCCCTGCGCAATAAGTTCATCATCCAAACGGACGCGCTTCATGCCCTATTTACTCCGAAGCCGGTGCGTCGGTATCGGAATCCGCCTTCATGTCGCCCTCAAGCTGAGCGGCCTCACGGTCAGAAAGCTCAAACGAATCGACCATCTCGACGGCCTTCGAGCCCAAGGCGATGGCCTCGTCAAAAAGATCGAGACTGCGCTCAAGGGAAGCGTCCTTTGCGCGAACGGCATTGACGATATCGTCCATACGAGACAAAACGTCGTCAAAAGTGTGCGTAGTGGAATCGGCCATCCTTACGCTTCCGTATCTTCATCGATGTCGGAAAGCACAACAGGCTCAGAAGGAGTGAACGCAGAAAGAGAGGCGTTGAAGGCCTCATCGACCGGCAGCTGCTCCTCGCGCGCGATGCGGCCCAGAACGCCGTTGACGAACCGCGCGGACTCATCGGTGCCGTATGCCTTTGCGATCTCGACGGCCTCATTGATCACAACGGCTGTGTCGATAGGGTCGTCGGTAGAGGCACACCGCAGCTCATAGACGGCAATACGCAGAAGATTGCGGTCAGAGGAGGGCATGCGCTGCAGGTCCCAGTTCTTGGACACGGCGTACAGCGCGGAATCGATCTCATCGATATGGGCATAGGCGCCCTGCGCCAGCTCTACCGCGTAGGGATCGAGCGGTCCTTTCGAAATAAGGTAGTCGCCATCGAGCACATCACCGACAGGCATATCCAGGGCCTCAGCCTGAAACAGGATCTGAAGGGCCTGGCTGCGGGCGAGAGTGCGGCCGCGATTAACTTTAGAACTCAACGTTACTCCTTGGGGAAGACAAGACCGTCAATGCAGACGTCGACGGAAGAGACCTCAACGCCCACCTGGGCATCGATGGCCTTTACGACGGCGCTGCGCACGGCCTCGGCAAGATTCTTGAATGGATAGCCAAAGAACACCGTGACGCGAACCGTCAGGTGAAGGGCGTCGTTTTCCACCACGGCATCAACGGGAGGCATAGCCGGAGCGGCGTTCCTTGATGAGAACATCGAGACCAGGTTGGTAGCAAGGTCCTTGTTGCCAACAGAGGCGATTCCCTCGATATCCTCGACGGCGCGAACGACGATAGCAGACATGACCTCGGGCGCAATGGCGATCCCGTCGATCTTGATTTCCTCGGTCATAACGACTCACCCACTTCTAGCAGAGGTACTCGGGCATGTGCTTTGGAATGAAATCAGTGTACACGATTCCTGAAGCGAACTGTTCGTTTCGCACAACATCCCGATGGAACGGCAAGGTGGTGGCGATGCCCTCAACCTCGCATTCGTCCAACGCGCGACGAGCGCGGGCAAGCGCCTGGTCACGGTCTGCGCCCCAAACGATGATCTTCGCGACAAGGGAATCGTATGTCGGAGGAATGGTATAGCCTTCGTACACGTGAGTCTCAACGCGAACGCCGGGGCCGCCGGGAAGGCGCAGATGCGTGATCTTGCCGGGACACGGGCGGAATCCATGCTCGGGGTCCTCGGCATTGATGCGGAACTCGAACGCATGGCCCGAAGGAGTGGTGATGCCGCCATCGGGCACACGCATGGGCTCGCCGGAAGCAATGATGAGCTGCTCGCAAACCAGATCGGTGCGCGTGATCTCCTCGGTTACCGGATGCTCAACCTGAATACGTGTGTTCATTTCCATGAAGTAGAAGCTGCCGTCCTCATCGAGCAGAAACTCGATGGTTCCGGCGTTCTGATAACCGACCTCGCGAACAGCCTTGATGGCCACATCGCACATGGCGCGCCGTTGCTCTTCGGAAAGCGCGGGGCTCGGGGCCTCTTCGACAAGCTTCTGATGGCGACGCTGGACGGAGCAGTCACGCTCGCAAAGCGCGGCAACGTTGCCATGGGAGTCGGCGAGCACCTGAATCTCCACATGGCGCGGCCGCAGAATGAGCTTCTCGAGATAGACTTCATCGTTAGCGAACGCCACGCGCGCTTCGGCTCGCGCCGCATCGAATTCCTTCTGGAGATCGGCGGGGTCGTGTACCTCGCGCATACCCTTACCGCCACCGCCGGCAGAGGCCTTGATGAGAACGGGATAGCCCACCGCCTCCGCAAAAGCCCGTGCGTCCTCGACGGTATCGACGGGACCGTCACTGCCGGGAACCGTAGGCACGCCGGCAGCCTTCATGGTCTGCTTCGCGTTACTCTTCTCGCCCATCGCATCGATGACCTCGGGAGCGGGGCCGATAAACACCAGGTCATTATCGGCGCAGGCGCGGGCGAACTCGGCGTTTTCAGACAGGAATCCGTACCCGGGATGAACGGCCTCGCACCCACGCGAGGCGGCGGCACCGATGATGCGCGCGAAGTCCAGATAGCTCTTGGCCGAAGGGGCGGGTCCGATACAGACGCGCTCGTCGGCTTCTCGAACAGCGGTGGTGTTTGCATCGGCCTCGGAGTAGGCGATACAGCTCGTGATGCCAAGATCCTTACAGGCGCGAACGATACGCAGCGCGATCTCTCCGCGGTTGGCGATCAAAATCTTCTTGAACATGAAGCAGGCCCCTTGCTCGCGCGACTAGTTGGATTTGATGGGCTCGAGATAAAACAGCGTCTGACCGTACTCGACGGCGTCACCGTCCTCGACGCAGATCTCGCGAACCGTGCCCATCTCGTCGGCGGCAATCTCGTTCATGAGCTTCATGGCCTCGACGATGCACAGGGTGGAGCCGGCCATGACCTCATCGCCCACGGCCACAAAGGCCGGAGAGTCGGGATTGGGCGCGGCATAGAAGGTGCCGACCATGGGACTCTTCACGGCCTTCCAGGTCAGGGGACGATCATCGGCCTTGGCAGCGGGGGCATCCTCTGCGGCGGTCGCTGCGGGCGCAGCGGGAGCGGCCTGCGCGGCAGCGAGGTTGGCAGCCAGCGCAACCTCAGGCTTGCGGACTGTGATCTCGCTACCAGCGTCCTTGATGCTGATCTCGCCGATTTTGCTTTCCTCAACAGCGCGAATGAGCTCGCGGATTTGATTCATGTCCACGTAATCGTCCTCCTTGGTCTGGCTTGCGTCCTCGTCGCGCAAGAACTCAACGGATTCGTTCGAAGGGTGCTTGGATAGGAAGGCCCTGGCCTCGACGGGGAACATGGCGTACATGAGCACGTCCTCGTCGCTGTGCGCAAGCTCGCCGATCTCCTCGCGGCACTGCTCGAAGGTAGGCGGGTCGTCGTGCATGGCCTCTTTCTCGAGCTGTGCAAGGTCGGCGTCCTCGCCAAAGACGCGGTGGAGCACCTCGGCGTTAAAGGGGGCAGGCGCATGGCCGTATGCACCGAGAAGGTAATCGCGCATTTCCTTGGAGACGATGCTCCAGCGCTTGCCGGTGAGCACGTTCATAACGGCCTGAGTACCCACGATCTGACTCATAGGGGTAACGAGCGGCGGGAAGCCCACTTCTGCGCGCACGCGCGGAATCTCCGCAACGACGTCCTCCAGACGATCGGTCGCATGCTGAACCTCGAGCTGGCTCATGAGGTTACTCATCATGCCGCCGGGAATCTGGTGCTTGTAGACCTGCATATGGATGAGCGAGGAGACGCCGCGCTTGTAGTGGCCGCGACGGCGCACCTCTTCCCAGTAGTTCGCGATATCGAAGAGCAGGTCCAGATCGAATCCGGTGTCGAATGCCGATTCCTTGAACGTCGCGGCGACCATCTCTACGGCCGGGTGCGAATTGCCCGATGCGAGCGGTGCGCTTGCCGTATCGACGATGGTGGCGCCGGCCTCGGCACCCTTAATAAAGCAGGAGGGGGCCATGCCACCCACATAGTGGCTGTGGAGATGGATAGGAACGTCCACCGCCTGGCGCAAGGCGCGTACGAGCTTCTCGGTTCGGTACGGCGTAAGCAGACCGGCCATGTCCTTGATGCAGATGGTGTCCGCTCCAAGCTCGGCGAGCTGGACGGCGTAGTCGACATAGGAGTCGAGCGTGTGCACAGGGCTCGTGGTGTAGGAGATGGCAGCCTCGAAGTGCGCGCCGCACGCCTTGACCGCATGAGCGCAGTCACGCATGTTCTCAATGTCGTTCAGGGCGTCGAAAACGCGAAAGACCTCGATGCCGTTCTTATGGGCGCACGAGATGAACTTATCGACGATGTCGGAGGAGTAGTGGCGGTAGCCCACCAGGTTCTGGCCGCGCACGAGCATCGAGAGGGGCGTCTTGGGGGTCGCGGCCTTGATCTGACGCAGACGGTCCCACGGGTTCTCGTCCAAAAAGCGCAGACAGGAGTCAAACGTGGCTCCGCCCCAAGCCTCGATAGCCCAATAACCGACTTCGTCCATCTTGGGAAGAATCGGGAGGATATCGCCGATAGTCATGCGCGTGGCCCACAGCGACTGCTGACCGTCGCGAATCGTGGTGTCCATGACATGAAGACGTTTATCACCCATACGTGCCCCTTTCTGGTATGCGTGGTAGCAAAAAGGCGGGGTATCGAACTCCCCCGCCCTTTGCGGAATCGATGCTGTAAAGCAGACTAGACGCGGGAGACGAACTTGCCGTCGCGCGTGTCGACCTTAACGACCTCGCCGGGGTTGAGGTACATGGGAACCTGGATGACGGCGCCCGTGTCGATCGTGGCGGGCTTGGTGCCGCCCTGGACGGTGTCGCCCTTGAAGCCCGGGTCGGTCTCGGTGATCTCGGCCTCGATGAACATAGGCGGGTTCACACCCATGAGGTCCTCGTCGGCATAGAGGAGCTGGCAGACGTCGTTCTCGCGCAGCCACTTGGAGTTGTCGCCGATGAAGTCCACGGGAACGGGAATCTGGTCGTAGGTCTCCATGTTCATGAAGTAGTAGTGGTCGCCATCGTTGTAGAGATACTGCATCTCAGTGGTGGTGAGGGTGACGCTCTCGAACTTGGAGCCAGCGTTGCAGGTCTGCTCGACTACGCGACCGGTCTTGAGGTCTTTGGTCTTATAGCGAACAAAAGCACCGCCCTTACCGGGTTTCACGTGCTGGAACTCAACGATCGTATAGATCTTGTCCTTGATCTTGAGACCGAGACCGTTTTTAAAATCGGCGGTGGTGATGCTAGCCATGATTACCTTTCTTGCTCTGAGTGCCGGGCACTCCATACAGACGAGTACCTAGTATACACGTTGGGTGCATATACCGCGGCCGGCCTTTATTTCGCAACAAAGGACCCCGCATGCACACGGGCAGGCGGGGTCGAGATCAAGTTAGCAGTCGATGACCTGAAGCTCATGCGGCGATGCGGTAAACGGCTCGTAGCCGGTCTCCGTCACCAAGCCATAATCCTCGAGGCGCACTCCACCGACGCCAGGCAGGTACACGCCAGGCTCCACCGTGATGACGGAGCCGGCTTCGACCACGTTGCTCGTACGGCCAAAATTCGGCATCTCGTGGATATCGATGCCCACACCGTGGCCGAGACCGTGGTTGTAGTAAGCACCGTAGCCCGCGTCCCCGATGATCTTGCGGGAAAGGTCGAAAATCTCCTTGCCGTCAACACCGGCATGGATCGCAGCGGCGCACTCCTCATGGGTGCGGCGCACGAGCGCATAGAGGTCGAGCTGCTCCTGCGTGGGCTCCCCCACCACCACCGTACGGGTCATATCGCTGCGGTAATCACGGTAGCCCGCACCGTAGTCCATAAGGACAAAGTCTCCGCGCTCCACTACGCGATCGGAGGGAACGGCGTGGGGATTGGCCGTATTGGGGCCGGAGGCGACGATAGAGCCAAAAGCGAGCGAATCCGCTCCGTTGCTGAACATGTAGTTCTCGAGCTCGGTGCGAATCTCCTTCTCGGTAAGACCGGGCTTAATAAAGCCGAGCATATGGGTGAACGCCGCATCGGTGATGGTCTGGGCGTGACGCATGAGCTCGATCTCCTCAGCATCCTTGATCGCGCGCATGCGCTGCAGATCATGATGCAGCTGAGGAAGGTCCGCATGAATCGAGACGTCCTCAAGACCGCGCTTGATGCCAAAGTAGAAGGCGATCTGCATATCGTCCTCAACGGCGACCACGCGGCTCTTGGTATCACGAGCGCGGTCGGCCACCCAACGGGGCATGGCGACCTCGTCCATGTCGAGCTTCCAGGGATGCCCTGCCGGCAGGTTCTCTTCGAAGCTGTTGAAGTAGCGCGAATCGGTATGCAGGAAGCACTCGTCGGAGGTGATGAACGAGACGTGGGGGAACTCGAACGTGTAGTCGAACACGCCCATCGCGCCCGTGAGCCAACGCAGATTGGCCTCATCGCGAATCACGACGGCATCGTAGCCGCGCTCGGACATCATCGCGCGCACGCGAGCGATGCGGCCGGCCGGCCCATTGAGCACTTCAGACATGGAAATCCTTTCTCTCATCTACTCTTCAAGGAGCTCGGCGCGCGAGGCCAGGTAAGCCCCAACGTGGCGCTCCAGCACCTCGTCGTCCACAGTGGAAAGGCGCACCGTGCCCACGGCCTTGGGCAGCGAGAACATGAACCGGTTCGAACGCGCGAAGGCGCACTCGTGCAGGGCCTCGACAAAGCGCGCGGGCTCGATGCTGAACGCGGCCTCCTCGATACCAAGGTCGTCCAGGCGATCGTCCTGTTCAAAAACCGCATCGATATCAAGGCCAAAGACCTCGTGCGCGAGACGAGCCTCAAAACGCAGGCCCTCGGAGAGCAGCTGCGCATCAGAGAGCGCATCGCCCACGCAACGCTTGAGCGCTCGGGCAGTCGTAACGCCGTATGCGAACGCGGAGCGGGCGGAAGGGTTGGAGGCTTTCAGAACGCCGCTCCAAGCCGTCTGCGACATGCCGAGCATATCGATATAGGCGAGCTCCTCGGCGGCAAGACAGCCGGGGATCTTGTCGGCAAACTTGTCCCACGAGCGCTTGCTTTCGGTCATGGCGGCGCCGACCATGTAGGCAAGGCCAAGCGCCCGCTGCTCCAAGGACTGTCCCATGACCAGGTCAAGATCGCATACGACCAGCGATACGTGAGGATTGAGACTCACCAGCGCGCTGCCGTCCGAGGTGGCAAGAGGATGCATCCTGGTGGCCGAAAGGCACATGGAATCAAGCGTGGTGGGAACATGTCCGCAAGCGCATCCACCGCACCAGGAGAATGCCACGTAGTCCACGACAGACGCGATGTCCATTCCGCCAACAGATACGATGGCGTCATCCTTAGTAATATGCGCGGCTGCAAGAAACTCCTGCAGCGAGAGCGCGGACTCCAAAGACGCAACCCGTGCATTCGACTCGAAGGTATACGTATGCACCTCGTACCCAGCGTCAATAAGACCTCGAGAAACAGCCGTGACAACACTTTCCTCAAGAACAGGCTCGAGCACGAGCGCCGCACGACGAGGGGTGCCAACAAGGCCCGCCGCATAACGGGAGAACTCCTCAAGCGCTCCGCAGCCGATACGGTACTCGCAGCCAAAACCGCCGAGATTCACAAGTTGGCGACGAACCATTAGAGCAACCCACTTTCTAGCAGAAGTTCCGCACAGACATATCCGACCTCGGTAAAGGTCCGGTTGCGAATGTCTACGGTCAAATCGGCGGCCGCCTTATAGAGCGGCCTGCGATGGTCAAGGAGATCAGACGCGTATGCGGGGGATCGAAAATCAGGGCGCGTGTCGCTGCGCCTGATCTGACGCAGCGAGTCATCGATGTCCCCATCCAGATAAACGCAGTAGCCCATCTGGTGCATGAGCTCGATATTGCGCGGAGTCTCAACGATTCCGCCGCCGCAAGATACCAGCAGGCTCTTCTCGGAAGCAAGCTGTTCAAGAGCCCGCGTCTCGCGAGCGCGAAATTCCTCCTCGCCCAGCTCCTCGAAGATCTGCGTCACGCTCTGGGCGCTCGCACGCTCGACCATGCGATCGGTATCTACATAGCGGCGATTGAACATGTGGCCCAGGTTGCGGGCCAGGGTCGACTTGCCTGCACCAAGAAATCCGATAAAGAAGATATGGTCACATCCACGTTTTTCGAGTACCGGCATCGTGGCTACTCCTCACAGGGAACGTGAGCCAAGGCGCGACGCTCGAAAATCCTAAAGAAACGCGTGTAGAAAAGATCGACGTGGGTCTGCGGCTTGACGAGGATAGTGTCGATACCGGCAAAGTTACCGGCCCACACATCCGTGTACAGCTGATCCCCTACCATAACCGCCTCTTCGCGGCTCACACCCATATGGGTAAGCGCCCGCTTCAGGGCAAACGGAAGCGGCTTGCAGGCAAAAGCTATGATCGAATCGATCTTCAGCTCGTCAGCAGAACGCTGCACGTGGTCTCGATGCCAATTGTTCGAGACGATATAGAGCGAAAAACCGATCTCTCGAGCTTGTTCAAGCCACAGGGCAACTGATTCAGGAGCCGTCGTGCGGTCGCGCGGAACAAGGGTGTTGTCCCGGTCCAGCAGAATCGCACGCTTGCCGGAATTCCAGAGATCCTGCAGGTCGATACGTTCAACGCAGGAAACATAGCGCTTGGGAGAAAGTTTACTCATGAGTTCAACGACTCCGCATACTCCTCGGAATCCTTCTCGAACTGGCTATAGTCAGAGCTGAACTTATGCGAACCGTCACCCGCTGCAGACGCAACGTAGTACAGGTAATCGGTCGAGTCGGGATTCAGGGCCGCCTTGATCGAGGAGACACTCGGGCTGCAGATAGGACCAGGAGTGAGACCGTAGTTCTTGTACACGTTGTACGGGGAATCGATCTCGAGGTCACTATAGGTAACAGACTGGCTGCCACCGCCGCGCGCATATACGATGGCCGCATCGATCTGCAGCATCATATTCGCGTTGAGACGGTTGTAGATGACGCTCGCGACCGTGGGCCGCTCGGACTCCACCGCAGTTTCGCGCTCAATGAGCGAAGCCATGGTAACGATCTGCTGTGCCGTCAGGCCGTTGGCCCCGTCTTCCAGACCGATTGATGCAGTCTCGCTTTGGAACTGGTCGAGCAGCTTACGAATGATCTCGTCAGTCGTGACGGAATCAGAGAACGTATAGGTCTTGGGATACAGATAGCCTTCCAGGGAGTCATCGTAAGCGCCTTCAAGGAACGGGTAGTCGCTCACGTAATTGGAGGCTTTTGCCTGTGCGATAAAGTCGTCTGCAGAGATTCCGCAGGACTCCTCGACCCGCTGAGCCGTCTGCGCGACGGTAAGGCCCTCCTGGATGGTAAGGGTTACGCCGGCATTCGGTCCGGAAACGAGCAATTGGACGACCTCATCGGGATCCTGGCATGTCTTGAACAGATAAGAACCGGGCTTCAGAGACGACTCGGCGTTCGCACGGGTTACGGCTGCGTAGTAGTCCTTGGGATTTTCGATTACATGGTTCGAAGCCAAAAGCGAGGCGATCTCGTCTCCCGAGGCGCCCTCCGGAATCGTTAGGCTGACGTCAAGACCGGCCTCGACCGTCTCCTTTTCGGGGAAAAACGCGCTCTTGACCGTGGGCACCACGAAAAATACGACCAGCACGACAACCACGATGACGGCAATGAGGCCAAACACGATGGGTGCCTTGGAACGACGACGCTGCTGAGGGCGACGATGCCCACGAGTAGCAGAAGCCGTAGCCGTGGAATATGAAGAGCGGCGATACGGCTGAACGCCGGCAGCTTGCGACGATCGGCGCTCCTGGCCTTTCTGTTTAAAACGTGTACCGGCGCCAGACGCATGAGAGGCGGACCGTACGGCGCGCTGGGCAGAGGCATGCCTTCGCTGTGGCGAGGAGCCCTGGGGTATGTTAGCCACGTTCGTTCCTTTCGAGTCGAGCGTCGAGCCAAGACTGCAAGAACAGTGAGGCGGCGACCATATCGACCTTACCGCGCATCTGCTTCTCGTTCAGACCCTGCTCGCGCAGAATGCGCTTGGCCTCGCGAGATGAAAGGCGCTCATCGGCGAACTCGAGAGGAAGATCCAAATCCTCTGCGAGCTTCTGGGCGATATTCTCAACGCGCTCGGCCTGAGGACCTCGTTCCCCCGCCATCGTCATCGGACGACCCGAAACGATGATATCGGGCTCATAGTCCTCAAGTATCAAGCGGAAGGGTTTAGCCAGGCCGGTAACCTCGGCGGCAGGGAGAACCTTCACCGGCGTAGCGATGCGACCGGAACGGTCGGAAACCGCGATACCGATGCGGGTCTCCCCGATATCGAGAGCAAGCGCTACCAAAGCGATCCCGCTAGGCGTTAAGTGCAGACTTGGCGGCCGCAAGAGCATCGGAGATGCCCTCGACCTTACTACCGCCCGCCTGGGCCATGTTGGGACGACCGCCACCGCGGCCATCGATGATAGGCGCGATGGACTTGATGATGTTACCGGCATGGAAGCCAGCAGACACAGCACCGTCGCCGGCAGCCGCAATGAGCGCCGGGGTGCCCTTCTCGGTCACGGTCGCAAGGACGCACGCCGCGTTGGAACCGAGCTTGGCATGAACGGTGTCCCAGACGTTGCGCAAGTCTGCAGCCTCGAGACCCTTGAGCTCGGCGACAACGAGCTTATAGCCGTTCACCTCGACAGCCGACTCAATAGCGCTGCCGATGGCATCGGACGAACCGCCGGTCAGGGCCTTTTTGAGCTTGGCAGACGTTTCGCGCAGTTCGGCCTGAAGGGCGGTGGCGCGAGCGGGAACCTCGTCGACACGGCATTTAAGCGAGCGAGCAGCCTCATCGACAAGGGCCAAACGAGCCGTCATGAAATCGAGAGCGCCCTTGGAGGTCACAGCCTCGATACGGCGGACGTTCGAACCGGTAGAGGACTCGCTCACGATCTTGAAGATACCGATCTCGGAGGTGTTGCCAACATGGGTACCGCCGCAAAGCTCACGGCTGAACGGAGCCTCTTCGGCACCGACGGAAACGACGCGCACGGTGCCGCCGTATTTCTCGCCAAAAAGCGCCACAGCGCCCGAGGCGCGAGCCTCATCGATACCCATGATGCGAGTCACGACCGGCTTGGCGGCAAAAACCTGCTCGTTAACAAGGACCTCGACCTGCTCAAGCTGTTCAGACGTGAGGGCCTCGAAATGCGTGAAGTCGAAGCGAAGATGCTCAGGGGAAACAAGGGAGCCGGCCTGGGAGACATGCTCGCCCAGCACCTGCTTAAGGGCCGCGTCGAGCAGATGGGTCGCCGTGTGGTTACGGCAAAGAAGACCGCGGCGACTAGCATCGACGGAAGCGCTCACGGTATCGCCCACAGAAACCTTGCCGTCACAGACGGTGCCGACATGCGCGTAAATCCCGTTATGGTTCTTGGTGTCGGAGACATTGAACGAAAGACCGTCGGCACAGATCGATCCGGTGTCGCCCTGCTGGCCACCCATCTCGGCATAGAACGGCGTAGTATCGAGCACGATCTCGACATCCTGGCCGGCAGAAGCGGTGTCGACGCTCTCCCCGCCGCAAACGATGGCAACGACCTTGGAGCCGGCGAGCTCAAGGTTCTCGTAGCCATCAAAGTCGGTAGCGGCCAGCGAGCCAGAGAGCTCGACCCAGACATCGTTGAAGGAACCCCATGCATCGCCCTTAGCAGCAGCGCGCGCACGTTCCTTCTGCTCGGTCATGCAGGCGTTGAAGCCGTCCATGTCAACATCGTGACCGGCGGCCGCGGCGATCTCGACCGTGAGGTCGATGGGGAAACCGAAGGTATCGTGCAGCTTGAAGGCCGCATCCCCCGAGAGAACAGCGCCCTCATTCAAGCCCTCAAGGGCCTCGTCGAGGTAGGTACGACCGTTGTCGAGCGTAGTGGAGAAGCGCTCCTCCTCGGCAGCGACGATGCCGCGCACCAGGGAGACGTTCTTCAAAAGCTCGGGATAGGCCTCACCCATCAGTATGTTGATCTCGTCGATAAAGGTATTGAGGAACGGACCCTCGATGCCCAGAAGACGGCCGTGGAACACCGCGCGGCGCAGAAGGCGGCGCAGCACGTACTCGCGCCCCTCGTTGCCGGGCAGGACGCCATCGGCAATCATGAAGTCAACGGCGCGTGCGTGGTCGGCGATGATTCGAAGGCTGCGGCTTGCACCCTCATAGGACTCGGAGACATACGTCTTGCCGGAGATCTTCTCGCCAAGGGAGATGAGTCCCTGCATAAGGTCGCCATCGTAGTTAGCGCTCTTGTGCTGCATGATGGCGGCCATGCGCTCAAGACCCATACCGGTGTCGAGATTACGATGCGGCAGTTCGGGCATCGAGCCGTCCTCTTGGCGATCGAACTGCGTGAACACGAGGTTCCAGAACTCGAGGAAACGGTCGCAGTCGCAACCGGGGGCGCAGTCGGGACTGCCGCAACCGACCTCTTCGCCCTGATCGAAGTAAATCTCAGAGCAGGGGCCGCACGGACCGGTGGGGCCGGCCGCCCAGAAGTTGTCGTCCTCACCCAGACGGGAGATGTGGTCATCGGCTACGCCCAGCGAGCGCCAAACGCCATAGGTCTCGTCATCGTCGGTAAAGACCGTAAAGTACAGACGGTCAAGCGGAAGCTTAAAGACCTCGGTGATGAGCTCGAAGGCCCAGGCACACGCCTGTTCCTTGGAGATACCGCCGAAGGAGAAGTCACCGAGCATCTCGAAGAAGGAGAGATGGCGGCCGTCCTCGCCGATCACATCGATGTCGTTGGTGCGCACGCACTTCTGGCAGGAGCAGGCACCGATCTCCTTCATGGTCTTCTTGCCCTGGTAGTACTCCTTGAACTGGTTCATGCCGGCGTTGGC
>CAVGNZ010000014.1:0-5779 GCA_963630805.1 Bacteroidaceae bacterium | reverse complement strand
CTTTAAACACCTGCCGGGAAGGGGGATTTCCCGTCCGCGCGAAACCGCCGGCCGAGCGGTCGGGGAGCGCGGCCCGGCCGCAATGACAGCATTGCAAACAGGCGGGTCTCATGTCGCACGCGAGACGCCGCAGCGAACATCGCTCGACCGAAAGCCGGGCATCAGGGGCTACAATGGGGCGCGTAACGGATACGGACAGGAAGAACCATCACATGATCAAGGCCGCATTTTTCGATGTAGACGGAACGCTTATGACCACGAGTCACACGATGCTCGAGTCTACGCGACGTGCGCTCGATGCGCTTTCTGCCAACGGAATCCAGACCATCGTGGCCTCGGGACGCCCGGCCTACGAGCTGCCGGCCTGCCTGGACGGCCTGTTTGACACGTATGTTTGCCTGAACGGCCAGCACTGCAGCGATGCGGAGGGCGTCTATCGCGACTGCCCGCTCGACGATGCCGACGTGCAGGCCGTGGCGGCTCAGGTGCGCGCCGGGGCCTTTGACGCCCTCGTGCTGCAGGGCGACGGCTGCTTTGCCACGCGCCTCACGCAGCGCGTGCTCGACACCGGCCGCGCGCTCAACCAGAGCTATGTGGTCAAGAACCTAGACGACGAGCTCGGCCGTCCCATCTACCAGTTCTGCGCGTTTGTGGATTCTGCCGACGAGCACCTGATCCGTGACGTTGCGCACGGCGTGCGCCTGACGCGCTGGACGGAGCTGTTCTGCGACATCATCCCTGCGCAGGGCGGCAAGGGGCCGGGCATCCGCGCGACGCTCGATCGTTACGGGCTGAGCCCCGAGGAGACCATCGCCTTTGGCGACGGCGAGAACGACCTCTCTATGTTCGAGGTATGCGGGACGGCCGTGGCCATGGGCAATGCGTGGGACCTGGTAAAGGAGCACGCCGATTACGTGACCGATGACTGCGACTCCGACGGCATTTGGAACGCCTGCAAGCACTTCGGTCTGGTGTAGGCCGCTGAGGCTTTGGCGGCGGCGTTAACCCTCGCTGCGGGCCTTCTGACATGCGGGGCACAGGCCGTAGAAGAGCGAGGCATGCGAGTCGATAACGAAGCCGGTCTCGTGCGCGACAGCCTCGTCTGCTTGCACGTTGTAATCGACCATCGCGTCGACGACGGCGCTGCACCCACGGCAGATGACGTGCGCGTGCGGGTCGCAGCGGCGGTCGAAGCGGTTGCCGCCCGGCGTCTCGATGCTGATGATGTCGCCCATCTCTTCCAGCAGGTTAAGATTGCGGTAGACCGTGCCGCGGCTCACCTTGGGTTCGCGCTCGTGCACGTCGCGGTAGATCTCATCGGCCGTAGGGTGGTCGCTATGGGCGCGGACGGTCTCCAGGATGATCGCGCGCTGTTTTGTGTTCCTGCGTTGCATGGGGACGTCCTCCTCCCGTCGGCATGTCTGTGCCAATTGCAGCAGATGTTGATAATAATTGCAAGTGTGTCCTAATAGCGGACAGTTAAGCGACGGGGTGCCGCTAGAGGCCGCCGGTGCCCGCTACGCGCGATCCGCCGGAAAGACGATGCCCGCCGATGCACGTGCGCGGTCCATGACGGCCATAGTGGCAAGCGTGAGGTCGCGGAAGTGCGCCATGTCGCCGTGCTCGCCGCAGGGGGCCTCGAGCGCCGGGGTGCCCGCCTGCACGGCCTCGACGGCGCAGACAAAGTCGGCAAGCTCGTAGCACATGCTGTTGGCGGGGCAGGGAAGATCGACTTCCTCGGTGCTCGCCGTGGGCGATTGGGAACTGTACTTGGCGGCCATGCGCACGGCGCGGCCCAGCATGTCGACGCGCATGTGGCCCGGTACGGAGATGGAGTCGAGCGTCACCGTGCCGTGCTCGCCCTCCACCTGGGTGGGGGAGAAGTCCTGGGTGAACTTAGAGTAGTGCAGCGACGCCGCGGCGCCGGGGTAGATGCACGAGATGATGCCCGCGCCGTCGATGGCGCCGTGGGTGAGCTCGCGGGTGGACTCGTCGAGCAGGACGGGTGCGAAGAGCACCTGCTCGGGTGCGCCCAGAAGGTCTATGAGCGGCTCCACGCTGTAGACGCCCATGTCCATGAGGCCGCCCGTGGCCATCTCGCAGTCGAAGATGTTGGTGTGCCGGCCGGCCAGGATGTCGTCGTAGCGCGAGGAGTACTTGCCAAAGCGGATGGTGGCGCGGCGGATGCGCCCGATCTGCCCGCACGCCTCCTTGAAGCGGTAATAGGACGGGTCGTGCAGGGGGCGCATGGCCTCAAGCGCCACGACGCCTGCGGCCTCGGCCGCAGCGAAGACCTCGCGCGCCTCGCGCTCGTTTGCGCAGAAGGGCTTCTCTACCAGTACGTGCTTGCCGGCGGCGATCAGCTCGAGCGCCTGTGGGCAGTGCAGCGCGTTGGGACTGCCGATGTAGACGGCGTCGACCTCGTCGCAGGCGGCGAGCTGTGCCACCGAGCAAAACGCCCGCGTGCCGCCGTGTGCCTGCGTGAAGGCCTCGGCACGTTCGGCGTCGCGCGACACGGTGCCCACAAAGGTGGCGCGCTCGTTCTCGTGCAGCACCTCGATCAGGTTCTCGGTGATGGGGCTGGTGCCGATGGTTGCGATGCGGACCATGTGCGTCTCCTTTGCTTGCGCGCGCTACGCGTGCCTTCCGCGTTGCGGCTAGTCGAGGTCTGTGTCGGTAAAGCCTGCGTCTTCGATGCGGGGGCCCTTGTCGGCCGCGGTGGTGGCCAGCTCGTCGCAGCGCTCGTTGAAGGCGTGGCCGGCGTGGCCGCGCACCCAGACAAAGCTCACCTGGTGGGGCTCTTTGGCGGCAAGCAGGCGCTTCCAGAGATCGGGGTTCTTGACGGGCTTTTTGGCCGCGGTCTGCCATCCGCGCTTCTGCCAGCCGGCGATCCAGTTTTTGTTAAAGGCGTTCACCACGTACTGCGAGTCGGAGTGGACCTCTACCTCGCAGGGGCGGTTGAGCGCCTCGAGCGCGGCGATCACGCCCATGAGCTCCATGCGGTTGTTGGTGGTGCGCTCATAGCCCTGCGAGAGCTCGAGCTTGTGCTCGGCGCCCGAGGGCGTGGTGCACATGAGCACCGCTCCGTAGCCGCCGCGTCCGGGGTTGCCGCGCGACGCGCCGTCGGTGTAGACCGTTACCTTCACGTGTTTCCTTTCGTTTGATCCCACGATTATACGCACGATCGGCCGTGTGCGGCGCCGCGCGGCAACGCGAACGGTTCGCGCCCGCTCGGCCCGGCACCCGCGCGCCGCCGAACAAGCTATGGGGCTTCCGCGACCGCCCCCGCGCGGCGCCCGGGCTGTCCGCGCGCCGCGCTACAATGCATGGGCACAAACCCAAGCACGTCAGCCTGTCTTTAGCGCGTTAGGAGATCTTGCGCCCATGGCATTTGTCCACCTGCACAACCACACCGTCTTCTCCATGCTCGATGGCGCCACGCGCATCAAGGACATGGTGAACCGCGCGGTGGAGCTCGGCATGCCCGCCGTGGCCATCACCGATCACGGCTACATGTACGGCGTGCCCGATCTTGCCCTTGCCTGTGACGCCGTGAACCACAACACGCCCGAGTACAAGACCTGGAGCCACGACAAGGCGTTTTTGGAGAAGGGCCGCCGCGACGAGCTGGAGGAGCCCGACCCCGAGAAGGACCCGGCCGCGCATGCCCAGTACGTCAAGGATATGGCCGGCTGGGACGAGAAGGGCAACATCGACGACCTCAAGCCGCCCATGGTCATCAAGCCCATCTTTGGCTGCGAGGTCTACTTCACGCCCGACGACACGCTCGCGCGCGACAGGAAGCCCGAGCTCTACCACATGATCCTGCTCGCCAAGAACCAAAAGGGCTACGTTAACCTGATGCAGACCGTCTCCGAGGCGGCCGTCGACGGCTTTTACTACAAGCCGCGCGTCACGCTGGACAACCTGCGTCGCCACGCCGAGGGCATGATCTGCACCAGCGCCTGTATCGCGGGCATCATCCCCAAGTGCATCGACCGCGGCGACATGGACGGCGCCGTGAGATGGGCCGAGACCTTCCGCGACACCTTCGCCCCGGGCGACTTCTACATCGAGATCCAGGAGCACGGCATCACCACCGACAGCGGCATCACCGACGAGCAGCTCTCGCGCACGCTCATCGGTATCGCCGAGCAGGTGGGCGTGAAGGTCATCGCAACCAACGACTTCCACTACCTGCGCCGCGAGGACGCAGGCGTGCAGGACGTCATCATGTGCATCGGCACAAACTCCAAGATCGACGACCCCAACCGCATCCGCATGACGGGCTCGGAGTTCTACATGAAGACCGAGGAGGAGATGCGCGCGCTCTTCCCGTACTGCCAGGAGGCCTGCGACAACACGCTCGAGGTTGCCGAGAAGTGCCATGTGGAGCTGGACTGGGACTCCATCATCCTGCCGCGCTTCCCGCTGCTCGATCCCGGCGAGACGCACGAGAGCCAGTTCCGTCGCGAGTGCGAGAAGGGCCTGCGCCAGCACTACGGCGACGACTGGGCCACGCGCGAGATCGGCGGCGTGAACATCAAGGAGCGCTTTGAGTACGAGTACAAGGTCATCTGCGACAAGGGCTTTGCCGCGTACTTCCTGATCGTGGCCGAGTACGTGCAGTGGGCCAAGGACAACGGTATCGGCGTGGGTCCGGGCCGTGGATCTGCGGCGGGCGCCATCGTCGCCTACGCCATGAACATCACGGCGTTCGACCCGCTGGAGAACGGCCTGATGTTCGAGAGGTTCCTCTCTCCGCAGCGTACCGAGATGCCCGATATCGATATGGACTTCGACGATGAGCGTCGCCTCGAGGTCGTGGAGCACGTGCGCCAGCTCTACGGCCCCGAGAAGGTCACCCACGTCATCACCTACTCGACCATCAAGGCCAAGCAGGCCATCAACGACTCCGCCCGCGTGCTCGACTACCCGGTCTACGTGGGCCAGCGCCTCTCCAAGATGGTGCCGGGCGACCCGAGCGTCAAACTGCGCCAGGTGCTCGAGCAGCAGCCGGGCAAGGAGGACCTCTACAACCCCGACTTCGCCGACGCGTACAAGACGGACGAGGATGCGCGCCGCATCATCGACACCGCGCTTTCCATCGAGGGTCTCACCCGCGGCGAGGGCGTGCACGCGTGCGCCGTCCTCATCTGCCGCGACCCGGTAAACGAGCACGTGCCCACCAAGCTCGACACCAAGGGCGGCGTGGAGATCACCCAGTACGAGGGCCATACCGTGGCGGACATGGGCCTGCTCAAGATGGACTTCCTGGGCCTGCGCACGCTGACGGTCATCTCCAAGGCCAAGGCCAACATCAAGGCGAACTTCGGCATCGACATCAAAGAGGACGAGATCCCCTTCGACGACCCCGAGATCTTCAAGCTGATGGCGGGCGGCCACACGGCCGGCGTGTTCCAGGTGGAGTCTGCCGGCATGACGGCGACCATCAAGAACATGAAGCCCACCGAGTACAAGCACGTGGTCGCTCTGATCGCCCTGTACCGCCCCGGCCCCCTGGGCGCGGGCATGGTCTCGTCCTACATCAACCGCATGAACGGCAAGGAGCCCGCCGTCTCCTACGACCCGCGCCTGGACGACATCCTGGGCGAGACCTACGGCACCATGGTCTACCAGGAGCAGGTTATGCTCATCTCGGTCGCCATGTGCGGCTTTTCCAAGGGCGAGTCCGACTCGCGCATCCGTAAGCCCGTGGCGAAGAAGAAGATCAAGCTGCTCACGAGCACGGTACTGCACTGGGAGGACGGCTCGGACG
>CAVGNZ010000013.1:0-31640 GCA_963630805.1 Bacteroidaceae bacterium | reverse complement strand
TGCGGAGTAAGGCTGATTCTCCGGGCGCCCGGCCCATGGCTCCGCAGTGCGGGGCGGGGACGGGTCATTGCTAAGCGAACATTCCGCAGGAGCGAAGCGACGAGGACGTTCGCGTGCAATCACCCGTCCCAGCCCTCGCCCCGATAGGCCAGCATGGCGCTTCTTGTCGTTGAGACAGGCGATCATATCACTGATATTATCATTTGCCCAAAGTGATAATATCAGTGATATGATCATGATAAACTCGCGCGGTGAGGAGCGGAAATGGCTATCCCCATTACGATGCAAGCGATCTTGGACGGCAGCGTTGTCGAGGACGAGCGCGTTGAGTTCAAAGAGGCCTGGGATCCCCAGACTTCACTTAAAACCATCTGCGCCTTTGCGAACGATCTCAACAACTGGGGTGGCGGCTATATCGTCATCGGCGTGCGCGAACTGCCCGACGGCTCAAAGGACCTGATCGGGGTCCAGCCTGCCGACGTGGACAAATGGATGAAAGACATCCTGAACAAGTGCAAGCTTATCCAGCCCGATTACATGCCGATCTCCGAGGTGGCAACATGCCAGGGCAAGCGCTTCATCATCCTCTGGTGTCCAGGCGGCAGCGTGCGACCGTATTCTTCGCCAAAGGCCATGGGAAAAAAGACCGAGCGCGTGCGCTGGGTCCGCAGGCTGTCGTCGACGGTCGCTCCCGGCAACGAGGAGGAGCGCGAGCTGTATACGCTCTCCAATAACGTTCCGTTTGATGACCGACCAAACCACGAGGCTGATCTTTCCGACCTTAATCCGATCATGGTGAGGGCCTATCTGAAAACGGTCGGCAGCTCCCTGTTCGACGAGATGGACAACGTGCCTTTCGATGAGGTGTGCCGCAGCATGCACATCGCGGCGGGTCCTTCTGAGTACCTTAAGCCGCTGAACGTCGGCCTGCTGTTCTTTTCGACCGACCCCGGCAAGTATTTTCCGTATGCCCAGGTCGATGTTGTGGAGTTCCCCGATGGGGAGGGCGGCGACACCCTCATCGAGCATACGTTTACGGGTCCGTTGAATCAGCAGCTTGAGGACACGCTGCGCTACCTCACCAACAACGTTGTGAAAGAGATTGTCGTCAAGCAGGAGGATGGCTCGGCAAGTGAGAGGTTCTTCAACTACCCACCGGAGGCCCTGAAGGAGGCGTTGGCCAACGCCGTCTACCACAAGGGATACGACTCGCGCGAGCCCATCGAGGTCAGGGTCCTTCCGGATAGAATCGAGATCCTGAGCCATCCCGGCGCCGACCGCTCCATAAGCTTGCAGGGCTTGAAGGATTACCGCATGGCTTGCAGGCGCTACCGCAACCGTCGAATCGGCGAGTTCCTCAAGGAGCTGGGCCTCACCGAGGGCCGCAACACCGGTGTCCATAAGATCCTGCGCGCCCTGCGGCAGAACGGCTCGCCTGATCCCTTGTTCGAGACGGACGAGGAGCGTCTGTACTTCATGGTCACGTTGTACGAGAGGCCAAGGCTTACCACGCATCTCAGCCGCTCGCTGTCTGTGCGCAGGTCTCGAGAAGAGCGCAGGGGAGGGATTCTCGCCTACTTCAAGAAGAACCCAGACGCCCCCATGATTTTGGCTTCGAGCGAACTTTCGATCCCGACTGCCACGCTGAGCAGGGACATTGCCACTTTGCGCAAAGAAGGTAGGTTGTCAGGCAACGCGCGCATAGGCTGGAAGGTTGCGGAGTAAGGCTGATTCTCCGGGCGCCCGGCCCATGGCTCCGCAGTGCGGGGCGGGGACGGGTCATTGCTAAGCGAACATTCCGCAGGAGCGAAGCGACGAGGACGTTCGCGTGCAATCACCCGTCGCCGCCCTCGCCCCGGCACCTCAACGATTCAAACGACACGGCCCGCCCTCGTCTCGGTGCCTTAACGAGCCGAACAACACGTCCCACCCCGATGTCCTAATGCCCATGCTTTCGCTTTTCTTAAATCGCGGGGCAGCTTTTCTGTGATGCCGGGTGCGCACCGGGCGGCCGGGCGAGCTGTGACTATACTGGTAACGTTGCATGCAAGCTGCGCGGACAGCGTGCCCGCGCGCACGATATCAGGAGGAATCGCATGGCCGAGGCTACCGAGAAAACACCCGTCGTTGGCATCATCATGGGCTCCAAGTCCGACATGCCCGTCATGGAGGGCTGCACGGCCGAGCTCGAGCGTCTGGGTGTGCCCTACGAGCTGGTCATCGCCAGTGCGCACCGCACGCCGGCCAAGGTGCACGAGTGGGCCGAGTCTGCCGCCGACCGCGGCATCCGCGTGATCATCGCCGCCGCCGGCAAGGCCGCGCACCTGGGTGGCGTGGTGGCCGCCTACACGCCGCTGCCCGTGATTGGCGTTCCCATGAAGACCTCCGACCTGGGCGGTCTGGACTCGCTCCTCTCCATGGTGCAGATGCCCTCCGGCGTGCCCGTGGCCTGCGTGGCCATCAACGGCGCCAAGAACGCTGCCATCTTCGCCACGCAGATCCTGGGCGCCTCCGACCCCGAGTACCGCGACATCGTCGTCGACCTCAAGCGCGAGATGGCCGAGGCCTAAAGCAACGGGTCGTGCCCCGCTTCACCATCGTTTACCTGGGAGAGCTTAATGGCTGAGTCCAACAACAAGAACACCTCCGGTCGTCCGGCGTCGCACTTTGCGAACTCGGCGGAGAGCGGCTCCAAGACGGGCACGTCCGGCTCGCACTTCGGTGCCGGCAAGACTCAGCCCCCGGCGGGTTCCAAAAGGCAGGGCGCTTCGCACCTGAGGGATGTCGAACCCACGATCCGCAAGACCACGGGCTCGCGCTTTGCCTCCAGGCACGCGGCTTCCGCCGATAAGACCACGGCCCAGCCTGCGGCCGGCCGTCGCTTCGCCTCCGCCTCCAACGGCGGTGCCGGTGCTCACGGAAGCGCGGGCGTGCAGCCGGTGGCTCCCGTGCGCGCTTCTGCTGGCGCCGCCGGCGGCAGGCAGTGTGCTACGGACAAGAAGGCCGGCCGCCGTGCTGCCAAGGCCGCCGGCGCCCACGGTTCCGCCAAGGCCAAGAAGCCCGTTGACAACGAGGCACGCCGCAAGCGCAGCAAGATCGTCTCTACCGCGCTCATCGTGGTGGGCGTGGCGCTCCTGCTCGTAGCGGGTGGCCTGTTCATCAAGGCGCAGCTCGGCTACCAACAGGCGCAGTCCACTTACAGCGACCTGGAGCAGTACGCCGTCAAGAGCTCCGATGGCGACGACGTCCCCACCGTGGACTTCGACGCGCTCGCGGCCATCAACCCCGACATCGTGGGCTGGATCTATATTCCCGGCACGGTGATCAACTACCCCGTGGTGCAGACGTCCAACAACACCACGTACCTTAGCAAGCTGTTCGATCTGACGGGCAACGGCTCGGGCACCATCTTTATGGACATGGACAACACCTCGCCCGGCATGGCCGACCAGCAGACCACCATCTACGGCCACCACATGAACGACGGCTCGATGTTCAAGGCCATCGACGGCACGCTCAGTCAGGACGAGTTCGACAAGATCGGAAAGGTCTACTACATCACGCGCGACACTACCTACGTGCTGGAGCCCATGTTCACCGCGCAGGTGCAGGACACCTATCTCAACGCGCGCACACCCAACTTCACGGAGGGCGACACCACGCTGCAGAGCTATCTGGAGGACATGCTCAGCCAGGCCAAGGCCAGCTCTTCCACCGCGTCCGAGGACATCAAGTCGGTTGACAAGGTGCTGACGCTCGTCACCTGTGCTGGCGAGATCATCCCGCGTACCACGCGTGCCGCCATGGTGTGCAAGGTTGTAGAGACCCAGGACCGCACGGGTGCCACGAGCGACGGCGCCTCGACCGACGACGGCTCGACGGACGAGTCCTCCGCTGACAGCACCGACGCCGCAGCGACCGAGGGCGAGGCCGCGGCGACCGAGGGCGAGCAGGCTACCGCCTAACCCTCGGGTCCACAACGGGGCCTGCGCCTCCAGCCGATTCCCAAAGCCGGGGCTCGCATCGTGCGGGTCCCGGCTTTCTTGTTGGAGGCTTTAGCTTTTGGTTTAGCCCTTGGGGTCCACGCGGCCGGTGCCGTTGCCCACCATCGACATGCTCTGGAAGCGCTCCTGCATGTACTCGTCGTCAAAGTGCTCGGCGTAGAAGGAGGCGACGGGGGAGTCGCCCGCTGTATTCGTGGCGCGCTTGAACCAAAAGTCGAGCGACTGCAGCGTCATGAAACAGTTGACGAGCATAAGCACCGAGCAGGCGGTGGTGAGCGAGTAGCGCCACTTCCACGGGATCATGTTGATGATCGCTAGCACGCGCGGCAGCAAAAGCTTGATCCAGATAAGGCCGCCCAGGCCCCACATGCAGCTAAAGGCCGTGCAGGTGCGTCCCGCCGTGAGGGTGACGATGGGATCGGGGTAGCCAAAAAGCGTGATATGGCTGTAACTCCACGAGACCACGCCGAACGAGACCTGCAAGAACCATCCGGCAAAGACCTCAAAGCCGCCGCCGATGACGGCGCTCACCAAGAAGATGATCGCGAAGTTCTTCTTGTAAAAGCGGTTGAGCGTGATGGTGAGAAGCACCGCGCCGATGCCATAGATGGGGCTAAAGGGCCCAAAGAGTACGCCCGCGCGGTCTTGCCATACGCCGGGTTCCACGATGACGACGTGCCAGATCTCCTCGAGCACCAGCCCCAGGAAGCTCGTGATCATAAAGACCCAGAACAGGTTGAAGAAGTTGAGCTTGATGTAGCCCTCGCCGGTCTCGTCCCGCCCGAGCAGGCCCTCGTTCGCGGCATCGCGGTCCATCATGTCGCGCAGACGGCGCTGCAGCTCGCGCTCCTGGCGAAGCGACGGGTCGACGGTGACAGAGAGCGCGACCAGGATGAGGAGCTGCACGCCGGGGCGGATTACTTGCGGACCCAGGCCCTGCAGCATGACGTCGATGACGAGCTCAACAAAGGTGTAGGCGATGAGCACATAGGAGAGCGTAGCGGCATCGCGGCGGCGACTGCGGACGAGCGCTGCGCCAAAGGCGATGAGCGCGACAGCGCCCACGGCCGAGAGCGCCACGCCCAGGATGACGAGGCCAACGGAGAGCACCAGGTCGTCACTGACGGCGACGGTGCCCGAGCGGTCGGCAAGGCTGTGGAGGCACACGCCGAAGAACCAGGCCACCGAAGGGAGCGTGGCGATGCCCGAAAGGATACAGAGCACGCCGTAGATCTTGAGCAGCAGGCCGATGCGGGGCTGCTTGCCCGCAGGCGGCACGGCGGGGTCGAGCTCGTTGCGCGCGTGGGCGCCTTTCTGCGACGGCTCGTTCTCGGTCTGGGACCGGCTATGGAACATGCGCAAGCGCTCCTTATATAAGTGATGCAAACAAAAGCCTTTCCATCATAGCGTGACGGAAAGGCTTGGGCAGCGGGTTCGATTGGCGGGCCACGCCCGCTGCGAACCAACCCGCCCGGGCATCTCTCTAAGAATCCGGAATTTTGTTAACTGAAAACTCCGTATTTTGTTAACTGGAATTGCCGTATTATGTTAACTGAAAACGGGGAATTATGTTAAACGCGCTGGTGAAGTGGTGTGATTGGTAATGTCTGAATCGTATATCCAAAGAATTGCCGAGCAAGAGCTCGATGAACTTCTCTCCACGTTTGGGGCGGTGCTGATCGAGGGGCCAAAGTGGTGCGGAAAGACCACGACCGCTTCGACTCGTGCTAAGTCCAGTCTGCTTCTGACGGATCCTTCTCGCGACTTCGAGAACCGGACGAGAGCCGAAATCGATCCGGCCCGTGCGATCGAGGGGAGCGTTCCGCGTCTTATCGATGAGTGGCAAGAGGTTCCCAAGCTCTGGGATGCCGCGCGTTTTGAATGCGACAAGAGAGGCGGGGAACCCGGTCAGTTCATCTTCACCGGCTCCGCAACCCCGCGTGACGAGAACAGGCCGATGCATAGCGGCGCCGGTCGATTCGCAAGGCTCCGAATGGACACCATGACCCTTTTCGAGCTGGGTAAATCCACGGGCGAGGTCAGGCTTTCCAGGCTCATCGAGTGCGAGCAGTTCAACACTCAGTTCGGCTCTCTCGACTCAGAATCTATTGCCGAACTTATCGTTCGTGGCGGTTGGCCTGCGTCTATCAAAAGGACCACGGTCGAGGCGGCTAGGATGGCGGCATCCTATATCGAAGCGGTCGCCGAGGAAGACCTGACAAAAGTTGACGGCGTGCGGCGAGACCCTGAGAAGGTCAAGGCCGTTATCGCTTCGCTTGCCAGAAACGAGTCTACCCTGGCGACAGCTAAGACGATAGCAGCCGACCTAAACGGTGGCGTTGCGAGGCAAACCGTCTCTGCATACATTTCTCTGCTGTCGCGTATCAGTTTTGTAAGAGACGTTCCGGCATGGAATCCCGCGATGCGCTCGCCCGTTCGGCTGAGGGAGGCCTCGAAGCATCATCTGGCCGATCCATCTCTTGCGGCCGCGGCGATGGGGGCCAACGTCGAAGCCTTGTTGGATGACTTTAAAACGCTGGGTCTTTTGTTTGAGTCGCTGGCTTTGCATGATCTTTGGGTCTACGCCAGGGCGAACGGTATGGGGCTTTATCACTACCATGATGAAAACGACCTTGAGGTCGATGCCATCATCGCGAATCCCGGAGGGACATGGTTGCCTGTTGAGGTCAAGCTCGGGGCGGCACAGCTGCCGGAGGCGACCGAGAACCTGCTTGCGCTGGAAAAGAGGATGGTCTGTGCCGGGAATAAGCCCCCTGCGGCAAAGCTGGCCGTCATTGGGTTCGGCTCGCATGCGCATGTGACTGAAGAGGGCATTCAGGTCGTGCCGCTTGATGTGCTTGCGCCGTAGCGGGCTTTTTGTATGGGTGCGAAACCTTGCCGACCCTCGAGTGTGCGCCCGGCAGGGGAGTGCGTATAATTGGGCGGAAACGCCAAGTTCGAGGCTACGAGGGGATTCAATGTCTCAAGAGACCATCCGTGCGGCACAGCTCGCCGCAACGTGCGAGCAAGAGCAGCTGCACGACGACCTGGCCGACGACCAGCTCCATGAGGAGTGCGGCGTCTTTGGCGTTTGGGCACCCAAGCGCGACGTCGCGCGTCTGACCTACTTTGGCCTGCGTGCCCTGCAGCACCGCGGCCAGGAGTCCGCGGGCATCGCCGTGGGCGACGGCGGCACCGTCATGGTGCGCAAGGACCTGGGCCTGCTGGGGCAGGTCTTTTCCAACGCAGACCTCTCCACGCTCACCGGCCAGCTGGCCGTGGGCCACGTGCGCTACGGCACGGCCGGCGCCAAGAGCTGGGAGGCTGCGCAGCCGCATCTCTCCACCATCGGCGAGGTCATCATCGCGCTCGCCCATAACGGCACACTCGTGAACACCGATGAGCTGCGCCGCCAGCTGATCGAGCTGGGCGTGCCCTTCCTCTCCAACTCCGACTCCGAGGTGGCCACCAAGCTGATCGGCTACTTCACCCAGACTACCGGCCACCTGCGCGAGGGCATCCGCAAAACCATGGAGCTCGTGCGCGGCGGCTACGCCATGACGCTCATCAACGAGAGCTCGCTGTACGCCTTCCGCGACCCGCACGGCATTCGCCCGCTTGTGCTGGGCAAGCTGGTCGACGAGGGCCTGGACCAGGCAGATCTCAAGGCCGCGGCCAAGCTCCCTTCGCTCGAGGACGCTCCCGCAGACGACGCCCCTGCAGCGACCGTGACCGCGGGCGGCTGGGTCGTCGCGTCCGAGACCTGCGCCCTGGACATCGTAGGCGCCGAGTACGTGCGCGACATCCGCCCGGGCGAGATCTTGCGCATCAACGCCGAGGGCCTGGTCTCCGAGCAGGGCGTTCCCTCGCAGGCGCCTGCCGAGTGCATCTTCGAGCAGGTCTACTTTGCCCGCCCCGACTCCATCATGAACGGCAAGAGCGTCTACGCCTGCCGCTACGACATGGGCCGCATGCTCGCCCGCGAGTCTCCGGTGGAGGCCGACATGGTGATCGGCGTGCCCGACTCCGGCATGCCTCCCGCGGAGGGCTATTCGCACGAGAGCGGCATCCCTTACGGCGAGGGCCTCATCAAGAACCGCTACGTGGGCCGCACGTTCATCGAGCCCACGCAGGAGCTGCGCGCCATGGGCGTGCGCATGAAGCTCAACCCGCTCAAGGACAACATCGCCGGCAAGCGCCTGGTGGTTATCGACGACTCCATCGTGCGCGGCACCACCATGGTGCAGCTCGTCAAGATGCTGCGCGGCGCCGGCGCCAAAGAGATCCACGTGCGCATCAACTCGCCCGAGGTCACCTGGCCGTGCTTCTACGGTATCGACACCGACGTGCAGGCGCAGCTCATCAGCGCCAACAAGTCGGTGGAGGAGATCTGCGAGTTCATCGGCGCCGATTCGCTCGCGTTCCTCTCCGTCGAGGGCCTGATTCAGTGCATGCCCGCCGGCGGCTACTGCGACGCGTGCTTCACGGGCGTCTACCCCGTGCCCATCCCCGACAGCTTTGGCCGCGACAAGTTCATGGAGGGCTACAAGCCGCGCAACATGGGCAAGGTCGAGGCGCTGTCCGAGGACGTTGTGGTCGAAAAAGAGATGGACAAGAGCTGGGAGGCCGCGCATCCCGAGGCGTAAGACGCGCCCGGGCCTCGTGGCCCTCATCTATATGCACAGTTAAAACGGTTCAGGAGCAATCGAGAAGAAGGGGCTCAGATGAGCGAGAACACCAAGCACGTGACGTATGAGGACGCCGGCGTGGACACCGCCGAGGGGGGCCGCGCGGTCGACGCGATCAAGCAGATGGTCAAGGAGACCAACCGTCCCGAGGTTATCGGCGGCATCGGCGGCTTTGGCGGCCTGTTCTCTGCGGCGGCGCTCAAGGACATGGAGGACCCGATCCTCATCTCCGGTACCGACGGCGTGGGCACCAAGCTCGTGCTGGCGCAGCTTCTCGACCGCCACGAGACCGTGGGCCAGGACCTCGTCGCCATGTGCGTGAACGACATCCTCGCCTCCGGCGCCGAGCCGTTGTTCTTCCTCGACTACGTGGCGATCGGCCACATCGAGGCCGAGCACATGGTCAAGATCGTCAAGGGCGTGGCCGACGGCTGCAAGCTCGCGGGCTGCGCGCTCGTGGGCGGCGAGATGGCCGAGCACCCCGGCGTCATGCGCCCGGACGACTACGACCTGGCCGGCTTTACCGTGGGCGTGGTGGACCGTCCCAAGATGATCGACCCCGCCAACGTGCGCGAGGGCGACGTGATCATCGGCCTGCCGAGCACCGGCGTGCACTCCAACGGCTACTCGCTCGTGCGCAAGGTTATCGGTGTGGACGGCATCGTTCCCGGTACGCCCGAGGCCGCGGCCAAGCGCGCCGAGCTCGAGCAGCCGCTCGAGGAGCTGGGCGGCGCCTCGCTCGCCGACGCCCTGCTCGCGCCCACGCGCATCTACGTGAAGCCCGTCCTGGAGCTCCTGCGTGGCGGCGCCAACGTGCACGCCATCGCCCACATCACCGGCGGCGGCATCACCGAGAACCTGAACCGCGCGCTAGCAGACAACGTCGATGCCGTGGTGGATCGCGACGGCGACCAGATGGGCTGGGACGTGCCGCCCGTTATCACCTATATCTCCCGCCACGCCGAGCTCGCCCCCAACGAGGCCTGCAAGACCTTCAACATGGGTGTCGGCCTGTGCTTTATCGTGGCCGCCGAGGACGAGGCCCAGACCGTGGCCGCCCTTGAGGCCATGGGCGAGAAGCCCTTCCGTGTGGGCACCTGCGTCGCTGGCTCCGGAAAGGTGGTCTACTCCGATGAGCGATAAGGCAGCCGCCTACACGCCGCGCACGCGCCCCACGGGCACGCCCGTGGACGAGCCGCTCAAGATCGGTGTGCTCATCTCCGGTTCGGGCACCAACCTGCAGGCGCTCATCGACCGCATCGCCGACGGCTCGCTCAACGCCTCAATCGAGCTGGTGGTATCGAGCCGTCCCTCGGCCTTTGGCCTCAAGCGCGCCGAGGAGGCGGGCATTCAGACGCTCACCCTCTCGCGCGAGATCTATGCCGATCCCATCGCGGCCGACGAGGTCATCGCCTCGGCGCTGCTCGAGCGCGGCTGCGAGTACGTGGTCATGGCCGGCTACATGCGCATGGTCCATGCGCCGCTGCTCGCCACGTTCGAGAACCGCGTGGTCAACCTGCACCCGGCGCTCCTGCCGAGTTTTGTGGGCGCGCACGCCATCGACGACGCCTTTGAGCGCGGTGTGAAGGTCACGGGCATCACCGTGCACTTCGCCAACGAGGTCTACGACAACGGCCCCATCATCGCGCAGCGCGCGCTCGCGATCGAGGAGGGCTGGGACGTCGATACCCTCGAGGCTCATATCCACGAGCTTGAGCACGAGCTGTATCCGCAGGTCATCCAGATGCTCGCCGAGGGCCGCGTGCACGTGCTGCCTTCGGGCAAGGTGGCCGTGGACGAGTAGCGCCCGGCCTCCGCATTCGGCTCGCTCGCCGCGCCAACATCGCCTCATCTACGCCGTTCGGCAGCGCAAACGTGCGCGTCGGACGGCGTTTCTGTACGCGTTGGCGGGAGGTGCATGCGCGATTTTCGCCCTGTGCTACCATCACGTTTGCCGAGCCGCTCCACTGCCCATACGGACGCGGCGCGACGTTTCTGCTAGCCATGTCGATTGGAGAGAGCAATGGCAGAAAAAGATACCGAGCTGTTCGACCCCGAGCTGGTCTTTTTTGACTGGGAGGCCGATAGCACCGACGAGTTCTTCAAGAAGCTGGAGACCGAGCTCAAGGCCCGCGGCAACATCAACGACGGCTGGCTCGAGGGCATCACGACCCGCGAGAAGAACTACCCCACCGGCCTGCACACCGAGGCGGCGGCCATCGCCATCCCGCACACCGACCCGCAGTTCATCGAGAAGCCCTATATCGCGGTGATCAAGCCCAAGACCCCGATCGTCTTCAAGCCCATGGCGGACATGGGCGACGACGTTCCCACCGAGCTCATCATCAACCTGGGCGTCCTGCGCGACGGCGGCCAGGTGGCCGTGCTCATGAACCTCATGAACATCTTTATGGACAAGGAGAAGGCGGCCGACATCCTCGCCCAGACCACGCAGCAGGGCATGGTCGACGCCATCACCAAGTACTTCGAGTAGCAACGCCGCTCACGCAGCCTGCTGTGGATGCGTCCCCTGGAGTCTCGTGCCCCAGGGGACGCATGTTGTTTGGGCAGCATTCCTCTGGCCGGGTGGGCGCATTCCATTTGAATATCGGGAGATATCGACGCCGTGGCGCCCCGCCCGCCCGTTCCATGTGCGACAATAGCGAAATTGATGGCTAAGGACCCGCCGATTCGCGGCGGTGTGATATGCAAAGGTATGCCCATGGCACAGAACAACGAAACCACCAACGTGCAACGCGAGAGCAAGAAGAGGCACCGCAAGGCCCCGACTGCCGCCGAGCTCAACTCGGCCCCGCTTAAAAAGGACCTGCGCCGCAAGAAGCACAAGACCCGTCTCTCCAAGGGAGTCAAGATCCTGCTCGTGGCCATCGGCGTCGCCGCGATGCTGCTCTCCGTCTCCGCCATGGCGTGCTCTGGCGTGATCAACCAGAGCCAGAACACCGAGAGCTACCATCTCACCGGCGGCGTGGCCGCGACGGTCGACGGCGTGAGCATCACCGAGGACACCGTGACCAAGCAGATCATGAGCGTGCGCTCCGGCAGCTACGATTCCGATGAGGATTGGGCGCAGTACCTGGTCGATAACGACATGACGCCCGAGAGCTACCGCGAGAACATCATCAACTCGCTCGCCGAGCAGTACCTGATCCAGAAGGCCGAGAACGAGTACAACATCGAGGTCACCGATGACGACATCGAGGAGGCCTGGAAGGACGCCTACTCCAACTACGACAGCGAGGACGCCTTTATCCAGCAGATCGAGCTGTTCGGCTACACCGAGGACACCTACAAGTCCCAGCTGGAGAGCAGCCTCAAGCAGGAGAAGCTCGAGGACGCCGTGACCGACGTCAACATCACCGACGACGATATCGTCGAGTACCTGAACGAGAACCTCGACACCTACAACGACGCCCGCCGTTCCGAGAACCTGCTGCTCAAGGTTGATAGCGACGCCACCGACGACGAGAAGGCCGAGGTCAAGGCCAAGGCCGAGGAGATCCTCGAGAAGATCAACTCCGGTGAGATGAGCTTCGAGGACGCCGTCTCCGAGTACTCCGAGGACACCGGTTCCAAGGACGACAAGGGCGATGTGGGCTGGGACAAGCTCACGAGCTTTGTGGACGAGTACCAGACCGCGCTCAACAAGCTCAGCAAGGGCGAGGTCAGCGGCGTGGTGGAGTCTTCTTACGGCTACCACATCATCAAGTGCACCAACTACTTCCACGTTGACGACAAGGTGACCTCCATCAAGAAGGTGCCCAAGAAGATCCGCTCCTACATCAAGAACATCCTGGAGACGCAGCAGAAGAGTTCGGCCTACAACGAGTGGCTCGAGAGCTACACCAAGGCCGCCAATATCCAGATCAACGACATGCCCGAGGACGTGCCCTACAACGTGAGCCTCGATGGCGTGACGGCTTCGAGTGACGACTCCGATTCCACCGACACCGCGACCACCGACACCACGACCAGCGACGACTCGGGTTCAAGCGACGAGTAGAGCCGCCAAGGAGGACGATATGACTAACGAAGAGCTCCAGCAGGAAATGATCGCCGCCATGAAGGCGAAGGACAAGACGCGCCTGGCCATCATCCGCCAGGTCAAGACCGAGGTGAAAAACATCGAGGTCAACGAGCGCCGCGAGGTGACCGAAGAGGACGTCAACAACATGGTTCGCCGCCTGATCAAGCAGACGAACGAGACCCTGGAGATGTCCATCAAGGCCGCTAACAACCAGGAGCGCACCGACACCCTCACCGAGCAGGTCGCCATCCTGGAGAGCCTGCTGCCCCGTCAGGTCTCCGGCGACGAGCTGGTCGAGCTGATCGAGAAGACCATCGCCGAGCTGGGCGCTACGAGCAAGAAGGACATGGGCCGCGTGATGGGCGCCCTGGGCGCTGTCACCGGCGGCAACTTTGACAAGCCCGCCGCCGCCAAAGAAGTGGGCGCGCGCCTGGCGTAAAGCCACAGCGAAACAAAGGCTGTACAGCCGGCCCGGGACGGTCGCACCGTCTCGGGCCGGCTTTGTATCGTCCCCGTGGCATCGCGCCGCTAAGAAAAACGCCAGCACATACTTTAGTTAGCTAATGTGAATAGAATAGGGTCGTTTGCGCACGAATTTGACTAATCGACCCGTATTCGGGCATATTTATCGAATAAAACCGACAGCTAACACAGAAGCGCGCGAATGTAACAAAAACGTTTCGGCACTGTTGCCGTGCCCTGTGCGCCCTCTGGGCGTTTTGCCGCGCCCGTACAATATGGTTCGCGAATAGAAGTGAGGAAGGGAAGCCACCAATGGCCGACATGATTGAAATCAAGGGTCTCAACAAGTACTTTGGCGACCTGCATGTCCTTAAGGACGTCAACCTGACGGTCAAGAAGGGCGAGAAGGTCGTCGTTATCGGCCCGTCCGGTTCCGGCAAGTCGACCATGATCCGCTGCGTCGACTTCCTCGAGGAGCCCACCTCGGGCGACGTCATCATCGACGGCACGCCGCTCACCAAGAAGAACCACCTGGAGATGGCTCGTAAGTACTCCTCCATGGTATTCCAGCAGTTCAACCTGTATCCCAACATGACGGTGCTGGGCAACCTCACCCTCGCTCCCATCAAGCTCCAGAAGAAGAGCAAGGAGGAGGCCAACGAGATCGCCATGGCCGCCCTCAAGCGCGTCGGTATGGCGCACAAGGCCGGCGAGTACCCGCAGAATCTCTCTGGCGGCCAGCAGCAGCGTGTGGCCATCGCCCGAGCTCTGTGCACCAAGCAGCCCATCATCCTGTTCGACGAGCCCACGAGCGCTCTTGACCCCGAGATGGTCCAGGAGGTGCTCGACGTCATGATCGAGCTGGCGCAGGAGGACATCACCATGATCTGCGTCACGCACGAGATGGGCTTTGCCCGCCAGGTGGCAGACCGCGTCATCTTCATGGATGACGGCCGCATCCTGGAGGAGGGCACGCCCGATCACTTCTTCGAGAATCCCCAGAACGAGCGTTGCCGCGACTTTCTGGCCAAGATTCTTCACTAACTGCCGTTTGCGCGGCCGCGTGCCGCGTCGGAATGTGCCGGGGGTATGGGCCCGGCGGCGGCCGCAATGCGGCTGCAAATCTGTGTATCAGCGGAAGGGGTACCAACATGGATATGTCACGTCGTAAGTTTTTGCAGGTAGCCGGCATGGGCATCCTGAGCGTTGCCGGCATGGGCACGCTCGCGGGCTGCGGTTCCAGCTCCAGCTCCGATTCGGGTTCCTCCAGCAGTGACTCCAAGGTCGCCGCCATCAAGGAGCGCGGCAAGCTCAACTGCGGCGTCAAGAAGGACGTCGTGGGCTACGGCTATCTCAACACCTCCACCAAGGAGTACGAGGGCCTCGAGATCGACCTGTGCTATCAGATTGCCGCTGCCGTCTTTGGCGTCACCTATGACGAGGCCAAGGAGCAGGGCCTGTGCGAGTTCACCGACGTCACGCCCAAGACCCGTGGCCCGCTGATCGACAACGACCAGCTCGACATCGTCGCCGCCACCTACACCATCACCGATGAGCGCAAGCAGAGCTGGGACTTCTCCACGCCCTACCGCACCGACCACGTGGGCATCCTTATCAAGAAGAGCTCCGGCATGAGCAAGATGGCCGACCTCGACGGCAAGATCATCGGCGTCTCGCAGGGCTCCACCACCAAGGACCTCGTGACCCAGATGCTCTCCGACGAGGGCATCGACGCTACGCCCGAGTTCAAGGAGTTCCCGGACTACCCGTCCATCAAGAGCGCTCTGGACGCCGGCAACGTCGACGCCTTCGCTATGGACCGCTCCACCCTCAAGGGCTACACCACCGATGACTGTGAGCTGCTTGATCCCGATGTCGAGTTCGGCGCCCAGGAGTACGGCGTGGCCACCAAGAAGGGCTGCGACCTCTCCAAGGTCGTCGACGACACCGTCAACGAGCTTCTGGACGATGGCTGGATCGATGAGGAGATCGAGACCTGGGGTCTGCTCTAGTCTGATCGCGCGGGCTGCGGCGGCGCGCCTTTGACGCTGCGGCCGCGGCCCTTGTCGCCCGGGTGCCTGCGCATCCGGGCGATATGTTAGAAGTAGTTAGGAAGGAACGACATGCTCGAAGGACTCCTCGACTCCATGCGATGGGAGATGACCTTCAGCGAGATGAGCAGCTTCTGGGATGGCTGGTTCGTCACGCTGCAGGTTGTTGTCGCCGGTCTGGTGCTGTCTTTGGTGCTGGGCACGCTTCTGGGCGTGTTCTCGACCACGCGCTCGCGCGTGCTGCGTGCGATCGCCCGCGTGTACGTCGAGTTCTACCAGAACACCCCGCTGCCGGTTCAGGTGTTCTTCATGTACATGGCCGGCCCTCAGCTGCTCCAGGCCATCACGGGCGCCGCGAACCCGGTTCGCATCAGCTCCTTTGCACTGGGCTTCCTCGGTGTTGGCCTCTACCATGCGGCCTATGTCTCCGAGGTCATCCGTACCGGTATCGAGGCCGTGCCACGCGGCCAGATGGAGGCTGCGCTCTCGCAGGGCTTCACCCGCGTGCAGGCCTATCGTTACGTGATCTTGCCGCAGACCTTTAAGGTCATCCTGCCGCCGCTGTGCAACCAGGCGCTCAACCTGGTCAAGAACACCTCGGTGCTCGCGCTCATCGCCGGCGGCGACCTGATGTACAACGCCGACGGCTTTGTCTCCACCTACGGCTACCTGCAGGGCTATATCCTGGCGTGCTTCATGTACTTCATCATCTGCTTCCCGCTGGCGCTGCTCGTTCAGTACCTGGAGCGCCGTGCCAAGCGCCGTCCGCGTGCCAAGGTGATTCCCGGCGTCACGCCCGAGCCTGCAAAGGAGGCGTAACCGATGGAGATCTTCAACGCAGACAACCTGTCGTTCATCATGGACGGCTTTCTCAAGACCATCCAGATCTCGTTCTTCGCGATCATCTTCTCGGTGATTCTGGGTACCGTGCTCGCCATGGTCAAGCAGTACTGCACCGGCAAGCTTCGCATCTTCTCGGTGCTGGTGAGCGCCTATATCGAGCTGTTCCGCTGCACGCCCAACCTGCTGTGGATCCTCTTTATCTACTTCACGGTGAAGGGCAACGACGTGGTCATCTCGGTGCTCGCGTTCACCATCTTCACCTCCGCCGTTATGGCCGAGATTGTTCGCGGCGGCTTCAACTCCATCCCTAAGAGCCAGTTCGAGGCCGCGCAGTCGCAGGGTTTTGGCTTCTTCAGCACCATGCGCCTGATCATCCTGCCGCAGACGTTCAAGACGATCATCCCCGCGCTCTTCAGCCAGTGCACGACGGTCATCAAGGACTCCTCGTACCTGGCCGGCATCAACGTGGCCGAGTTCATGTACTCCGCCAAGGTGGTCATGGCGCAGACCTCGCAGCTCTCTGAGGTGCTGGCGCTCTACGGCTTTGTGTTCGCGCTCTACTTTGTGCTCAACTTTGGCATCTCGCTGCTCGTGCGCGCCTACCAGCGCCGCATGGTGGCGGCCTAAGGGCGACGCGTGCGCGGCGGGCTCCTCTGGCACAGGGGAACCCGCCGTTTGGCTATCTGGGCGCTTGCGTGCCCGGGTGTGGCCTTATAGTTAGTCAGTCGGATTTTGGTTAGCTCTTTTGGAGGCTTGGCATGGCGGTAATCAAGGACAAGATCGAGCAGCGCCTGGCGCTTCGCGAGGCCGAGCGTGCCGGCCAGCCCGTGGTGATCACCATCGCGCGCGACTTTGGCGCCGAGGGCCACGAGATCGGCAAGATGCTCTCCTGTGAGCTGGGCATTCCCCTGTACGACAACGAGCTGCTGGTGCGCTCCGCCCTGCGCGAGGGTGAGTCGGTGGACAAGATGGCCGCCTACGACGAGCGCCTGGCCATGGACAACGTGGCGTTCCTGCCCGACCGCGTGGACTCGCGCTCGCTTTCCGACAAGCTGTTCAAGTCGATGTCCCAGGTGATTTTGGACCTCGGCTCCACCAAGAGCTGCATTATCGAGGGCCGTCTTTCCGACTACCTGTTGCGCAACAACCCCAACCACATCGCCGTTCTGGTAACCGCCCCCTTTGATGCCCGCGTCGAGATCGTGCGCAAGAAGCGCGGCCTCACCAAGAAGAAGGGCGCCAAGCTCGTCAAGCAGATGCAGAAGATGCGCGAGGCGTTCTACAAGCGCTATTCCGCCGGCAAGTGGAAGATGACCGACGGCAAGGACCTTGTGGTCAACCGCGCCAAGCTGGGCCGTGAGGGCTGCGTGGCCGTTATCGCCGCCGCCTACCGCATGAAGCTCGCCGAGCTGGGCATCGAGGACGATGCCGCTATGGCTGATTCTGCTCCCGCTTGCGTCGAGGTACCCGTGGAGGCAGTCGAGACCGTGGAGACGACCGTGGAGACCACGGAGGCTGCCGAGTAGACCGAGGCTTCTGGGTAGGTTCTGCCTGCTGTTTCGTACCGTGCATCATGCGATTGGAGCGCTCTCCTGTGGGGGAGCGCTTTTTTGTGCCCCGAGCCGGGTCGGTTGGCCCGACTGCGCTTTTGGGCATCGGCCGGGTGCGGCTGGGCGTGGTTGAGCGCGGTCGGGCATCGGTCAGTTCGTGTAAGGATTTCAAAAAAGCGGTTGACGCGGTTTCAGAGCGCTGCCATACTCCTTCGCCGGAACACGTAAGGCGGCGCGGCTCTTGAGCGCGCGGCCACCCCGGCATAAGGAGGTGTCCTCATGGAAGGCAGCCATAGTACGAGCGCCCACGCAGAGGCACCTGCCAGTTTGGTTGCATAGCGCCTACAGGCGTTTATCCCTCGCTCAATCTTTCGCACAACCGACAGGTGCGTTCGCTGCCCCGCGGGGCGGCCTTGCTGTGGGCATACACCCAATCCCATCCGTCGGCAGGCCCTGTGCCGCCGAGCTCCGTCTAAGGATCAAGGGGGTGCGCCATGTTCAAGAAGACATTCGCACGCGTCAAATCTGTTCGCACGACCGCCACGAGCGGCCTCAACCATGCAATCGTCCATGCCGCCACGCATTCTGCCGAGGCGGCCTACATCATGCTGGGCACAAGCCCGCGCGGTCTCATGCCCGACATCGTCGATGCCGCGCGCGAGCTGCACGGGGTCAATATCATCGAGACTTCAAAGCACGACTCAGCGCTGCGTCGCCTGGTGCGCGCGTTCGTGAACCCGTTCACCCTCATTCTAGTGGTGCTCGCCGCGCTCTCTATCGCCACCGACGTGGTGTTTGTCGAGCCGGGCGCACAGGACCCTTCCACCGCCGTGCTGATTGGCGCGATGGTGCTGGTGAGCGGCCTGCTCTCGTTTGCGCAGGAGTCGCGCGGCTCCGGCGCCGCTGAGGCGCTCAAGGACATGGTCGCCAATACCTGCTGCGTGGTGCGCCGTAGCGCCACGGGCGTGCAGGACGAGGCCGAGCTGCCTATGAGCGAGATCGTGCCGGGGGATATCATTCGCCTGGCCGCCGGAGACATGATTCCGGCCGATGTGCGCATCGTCGAGGCGCGCGACCTGTTTGTGAATCAGGCGGCGCTCACCGGTGAGTCCGAGCCGGTGGAGAAGACCGCGGCCGCGCTTTCCTGTGAGGACGCCTTCGCTCCGGCCATGCTTTCGCTTTCCGATTGTGCAAACATCGCGTTTGCGGGCACCTCGGTGCAGAGCGGAACGGCGATGGCGGTGGTTGTGGCCACGGGCGCGCAGACCTATTTGGGCAGTGTGGCGCGTGAGCTCTCCGCCGGGAACCGCCCGGCCTCGGCCTTCGATGCGGGTGTAGCCTCGGTCTCGCGCGTGCTGGTGGTGTTCATGCTGGTCATGTGCCCGATCGTGTTTGTAGTCTGCGGCCTTACCAAGGGCAGCTGGCTCGACTCGCTGCTCTTTGCCGTTTCCATCGCGGTGGGCATCACACCGCAGATGCTGCCCGTCATCGTTACCACCTGCCTCTCGCGCGGGGCCTCCGTTCTGCGCGGCGAGGACGTGATCGTCAAGGAGCTCGGCTCGGTGCAGAACCTGGGCGCGATGGACGTGCTGTGCTGCGACAAGACCGGCACCATCACGCAGGACAAGGTGGTGCTCGAGCGGCATCTGGACGTGATGGGCCGCGACGACGCCCGCGTGCTGCGCTGTGCCTATCTCAACAGCTACTTTCAGACCGGCCTGCGCAACCTGATCGACCAGGCGATTATCGGCAAGCTCTCCGATCTTGGGGACGCGGACGCAATCAACGGCGCCTGGGAAAAGGTGGACGAGATTCCCTTCGATTTCGAGCGCCGCCGCATGAGCGTGGTCGTGCGCGATACCGAGGGCCGTGCGCTCATGGTCACCAAGGGTGCCGTGGAGGAGATCCTTTCTTGCTGCGACCGCGTTGAGTTGGACGGCGAGGCCGTGCCCTTGAACGAGACGCTGGCGGAGATGGTCTATGCCCGCACGCGCGAGCTCAACGACGCGGGCCTGCGTGTGGTGGCCGTGGCCCAGAAGGGCGAGTTTGCGGCCGGCCGCGAGCTGAGCGTGGCGGACGAGTGCGCGATGGTGCTCGTCGGTTACCTGGCGTTTCTGGATCCGCCCAAGCCGAGCGCCGGTGCCGCAATCGCGGAGCTGCAGGGGGCCGGCGTGGCGGTGAAGGTGCTCACGGGAGACTCCGAGCGCGTCGCAGCCGCCGTGTGCGCCAAGGTGGGCATCAATGCCGCGCACCCGCTGCTGGGTGGCGAGATCGATGCCCTCGACGACGCCGAGCTGGCGCATCGCGCGCAGGAGACCGACCTGATGGCCAAGCTCTCCCCGCTGCAGAAGGCGCGCGTGGTGCGTGTGCTGCGCGAGCAGGCGGGCCATGCCGTGGGCTTTATGGGCGACGGCATCAACGACGCCGCGGCCATGCGCGTCTCCGATGTGGGTATCTCGGTCGACACTGCCGTCGATGTGGCCAAGGAGTCGGCCGACATCATCCTCACCAAGAAGGATCTGCTCGTACTGGCTCGCGGCATCCGCGAAGGGCGCCGCACGCAGGCGAACACGATGAAGTACATCAAGCTCACGACCTCGTCCAATTTTGGCAACGTGCTCTCCGTGCTGGTTGCGAGCATCGTGCTGCCGTTTTTGCCCATGGGCGCGTTGCAGCTGCTCTTCTTGGGCCTCGTGAGCGACCTTGCGCTTACGGCTGTGCCATGGGACCGCGTGGACGAGTCTGCCCTCGAGGCGCCTCGCCGCTGGAACACCCGCTCGGTGGTGGGCTTCATGCTGGGCTTTGGCCCGGTGAGCTCGGTGGTCGACGTCCTGACCTTTGCGGCCCTGTGGTTCGTTGTCTGCCCTGTGGTTGCAGGCGGCTCCTGGGACATGCTGACGAGCGCCTCTGCCCGGGCGCTGTTCGTCGCCGCCTTCCAGACCGGCTGGTTCATCGAGTCCATGTGGACGCAGACCGCCGTAGTGCACATGCTGCGTTCCGAGCATCCGCTTGAGGCGCGGCCGGCGTGTGCGCTTGTGGCCTCGCTTGCGGTGGGGACGCTTGCAATCACCCTGATTCCGATGGTGCCTGTGGTGGGGGACGTGCTCGGCCTGGTAGTGCTGCCTGCATGCTTTTACGGTGCGCTTACCTTGTTGCTTGCGCTATACCTGCTGCTTTCGTACATCGCCAAGCGCCTCTTCATCCGCGCGCACGGCGAGTTGCTGTAGGCATGTGCTTGATTCGGCGGGTCCACGGCTGGCTCGCGGCGTCGGTTTCCTTCGTGCTAGACAAATGCTATTCCGGGGTCCATAGTTCAGGTGGGCCGCTGCAAAAAGGCGCCCGTATACTCCATTGGTTTGCTGCAATGCAGGGACTCGCCTATGAAAGTACTTGTGACGGGATTTGAACCCTTCGGGGGAGACAAGCTCAATGCCTCGTGGGAGGCGGTGCGCCGTTTGCCCGAACACGTTGGCGATATCGATATCGTTGTTATGCAAGTCCCCGTGGAATTCGGAACGAGCGGCCACGTTGTTGGCCAGACGATCGAGCGTGAGCGCCCCGATGCCGTTCTATGCTGCGGCGTGGCGGCGGGGCGTTCTCGGGTGACGCCAGAGTACGTGGCTATCAATCATCGACATGCGCGTATTGCCGATAATGCCGGGATGAAGCCTCTTGATGAGCCGGTGATCGCTGGTGCTCCCGACGCGTATTTTGCCACGTTGCCGGTTTATGGCATGGTTGAGGCTTGCAAGGAGGCGGGTGTACCCGCTGCGGTTTCGTATTCAGCGGGGACGTATTGCTGTAACGATTTGTTCTATTGCGTTTGTCATCTGGCGCAAGAGCGCTATCCCGATATGATGGTTGATTTTGTCCACGTGCCACAGTGCCCCGAGCAGGCTGCATCTACCGGCGCCGACGTGCCGTGCATGGCATCTGATATGGTGGCAGAAGCTCTCAAGGTTATGATCGAGGCGGTCTTTTAGCGAACTGGATTCGTGACTGCGCCATCAGTCGGCCTATTGATGCTTACTTAAAAATGCGCCCCGCTGGAGCAGATGCTCAACGGGGCGCATAAGGCGTACGGTGACGGTCTTAGGGGCTGTGCTATTCGGCGTCGCCCAGCAGACTCGCCGTGATGCTCGCGGCGGCCTTCTTGCCGGCGCCCATAGCCAGGATGACGGTTGCGGCACCGGTCACGATGTCGCCGCCGGCCCAGATGCGCGGGTCGGTCGTCTGGCCGGTCTCCTCGTCGGCAACGATGTAGCCCCACTTGTTGAGCTCCATCTTGCCGCCGATCTTGGCCGCGAACGGGTTGGCGTTGGTGCCGATGGCGGAGATGGCCACGTCGCAGGGGATCTCCTCGATGGCGCCCTCGATGGGCACGGGGCGGCGGCGGCCGGACTCGTCAGGCTCGCCCAGCTCCATCTTCTGAACCTTGACGGCGCAGACGGTGCCGTCCTCGCCGGCCACGAACTCGAGCGGGGAGACGAGCGGCATGACCTCGACGCCCTCGGCCTTGGCGTGGTGCAGCTCGGCACGACGGGCGGGCATCTCGTCCTCGGTGCGACGGTAGGCGATGATCGCGCGCTCGGCGCCCAGGCGCTTGGCGGTGCGCACGGCGTCCATGGCCACGTTGCCGCCACCGAACACGACGACGTTCTTGCCGTGCTTGGTGGGGGTGTCGTAGGTGGGGAACTCGTTTGCCTTCATCAGGTTCACGCGGGTGAGGTACTCGTTAGCGAAGAAGACGTTGGGCAGGTTCTCGCCGGGCACGTTCAGGAACTTGGGCAGGCCGGCGCCCGTGGCGACGTAGATGGCGTCAAAGCCCTCGTCAAAGAGCTCGTCTGCCGTGGCGATGTTGCCCACTACGGAGTTGTACTCAAAGTGGACGCCCATCTCCTCCAAGCCGTCGATCTCGCGCTTGACGACCGCCTTGGGCAGACGGAACTCGGGGATGCCGTAGACCAGCACGCCGCCGCCGGTGAAGAACGCCTCGAAGACGGTGACGTCAAAGCCGTTACGGGCCAGCTCGCCGGCGCAGGTGATGCCCGAGGGGCCAGAGCCCACGATGGCGACCTTCTTGCCGTTCTTAGGCTTCATGACGGGGGCAGAGGCAAGCTCGGGCTGGTCGCCCACAAAGCGCTCCAGCTGGCCGATGGCCACCGGCTCGCCCTTCTTGCCGCGAACGCACTTGCCCTCGCACTGGTTCTCCTGCGGGCACACGCGGCCGCAGATGGCGGGCAGCATGGAGTCCTCGCGGATGATGTCGAGCGCCGCGCCGTAGTCCTTGTTGCGGATCTGCTCGATGAACTTCGGGATGTTGATGTTTACCGGGCAGCCCTCGACACAGAACGGCTTTTTGCAGTCCAGGCAGCGCTCGGCCTCGGCCAGCGCCATCTCTTCGGTAAAGCCCTTGTCGACGGGGCGGAAATCGCAGGCGCGCTCGGCTGCCGGCTCTTCGTTGTCCGCCGTGCGCGGGGACTTCATATCAGGAACAAAGCGACCATTTACTTGTGGCATGCGCAGCTCCCCTCCTCATAGGCCTTGAGGGACTCGCCCTCTTCGGTGCGGTATGCAGCCTGACGTGCACGCAGGTCGTTCCAGTCGACCTTCGTGGCGTCGAAGTCGGGGCCGTCGACGCAGGCGAACTTGGTCTTGCCGTCGACCTCCACGCGGCAGCAGCCGCACATGCCGGTGCCGTCGACCATGATGGGGTTCAGGCTGGCGGTGATGGGGGTGCCGTACTTCTCGGCGGTCATGGCCGAGAACTTCATCATCGGCACGGGGCCGACGCAGAAGACCTGGCTGACGGCCTTGCTCTCAAGCAGGCGCTCGAGCGGTGCGGTAACGACGCCCTGCTCACCGTAGGAGCCGTCGTCGGTGGTGATGTGGATGTGATCGTCGTCGAGCAGCTCGCGGAACTGGTCCTCAAGCAGCAGCAGGTCCTTGGTGCGCGCGCCCATGATGGCGTGGACCTCGTGACCGGTCTCGACCAGGTGCTTGGCCACCGGGAAGGCGATTGCCAGGCCGACGCCGCCGCCGATGACGGCGCACGGGCCCTCGTCCATCTCGGTCGGGACGCCGAGCGGGCCGGTGACGTCCTTGATCGAGTCGCCCGCCTCGTAGGTGGAGAGCATCTCGGTGGTCTTGCCGATCACCATGAAGATGAACTCGACCCAGCCCTCGTCGCCGTTCCAGCCGGCCAGGGTGAACGGGACGCGCTCGCCCGTCTCGTTGGCGCGAACCATGAGGAACTGTCCAGCATGCGCATGCTTGGCCATCGCTGGCGCCTCGATGCGGAACTTGAACACCTTCTCTGAGAACTGCGTTTTCTCCAGGATCTTGTACATAGAACCCCTCTCTTTTGTTGCGGGGCCGCGTGGCCTTGGCGGCCGGCGCGCGGTCCCCTTTGCAACCGTCGTTGCGCAGCGTGCGCGCTTGGCGATAAGGCACACACCGCGTAAAAGTATAGCCTGCGGGTGGCGTTGATTAAATGAAGGAACTGCAGGTATCGGTATGCGGCGCATGAGCGGGGCAAATGGCGCCATGTCGAGGCTTTGGATGCCTGCATGCTCCCGGGTAGATAAAAAGCCGGCCCGGGATTGCTCCGGACCGGCTTGTGGAAGCGCGGATTTCTTGCGCTAGTGCTTGCCGTTGCTGGCCGCCGCGCCGTTTACGTGGTCGCGGGCAAAGACGACGCCGCGAGTGAGGGCCGTGGCCGCCGCCTCGGCTGCGCGGAACGTGGTGTCGTTGAATTCTTCGGCCTCGCGCGCACGGAGCTGCTTGAGCACGAAGTCGGCCACGGCCATGCGTCCCGGAGGGTTGCCGATGCCGACGCGGATGCGGCTGAAGTCACGGCTGCCCATCTTGTCGATGATCGAGCGCAGACCGTTGTGGCCGGCATGCCCGCCGCCCACCTTGACACGCACGTCGCCCGCGGGGATGTCCAGCTCGTCGTGGATAACCAGCAGTTCCTCGGCGCCGACCTTGTACTGGGCGCACAGCTTGGAGATGGGTCCGCCGCTCGTGTTCATGTAAGACTGCGGCTTGACCAACACGACCTCGCGCTTGCCGCCATCTGCCTCCGCATCGTTGACCTGGATGACGGCGACCTCGGCGCCCGCCTGGTTCTTCCAGTAGGACACGCCGGCCTGGCGCGCCAGCTCGTCGATGGCCTTGAAGCCGGCGTTGTGCCTGGTCTCGGCATACTCCTCGCCGGGGTTGCCGAGTCCTGCGACCATGCGGATCTTCTTGGGCTGCGCTGCGGCCATGCTGCATCCTTTCGTGCGATTTTATCCACGGGTTATGGTGCGGCCCCGCCCCGCCGATGTCAAATCGTTAGAGAAAAAAGAGGGGTGCAGCCCAAAGACCGCACCCCTTCCGTAGCTCTGGTTGAGCTGTGACTACATCGCGAAGTCGCCGCCGATGATGTTGGAGACGGACTCCTCGTTGTACACGGCGGAGATGGCGTTGGCGAACTCGTCGGCAACGGTGATGGTCTTGATCTTGCCGCCGACCTCGACGGGGATGGCGTCGGTGACCACGCACTCGACGATAGGGGCGTCGTTCAGGCGCTCGATGGCCTTGCCCGAGAAGATGCCGTGGGTGGCGCACACGTAGATGTCGCCGGCGCCCAGGGCCTTGAGCTCGCGGACGTTGGCGCACAGGGTGCCCGCGGTGTCGATCATGTCGTCGTTGATAATGCAGGTCTTGCCCTTGATGTCGCCGATGATGCCCATGACCTCGGCCTGGTTGTGGTGCGGGCGGCCCTTGTGAGCGATGGCGAGGTCGCAGCTCAGCATGTCAGAGAGCTTCTTGGCGGCCTTGGCGCGACCCACGTCGGGGGACACGACAACGAGGTTCTCCTTATCGAAGTCCATGTTGTTGTAGTACTCGGCAAACAGGGGGAGGGCCGAGAGGTGGTTGACGGGGATGTCGAAGAAGCCGACGATCTGGCCCTGGTGCAGGTCGAGCGTGATGGCGTTGTCGACGCCGGCGCACTCGAGCAGGTTGGCCACGAGGCGAGCGGTGATCGGCTCGCGCGGGGCGGCCTTGCGGTCCTGACGGGCGTAGCCATAGTGCGTGATGACCGCGGTGATGCTGCGTGCGGAGGCGCGCTTGGCGGCGTCGGTCGCAACGAGCAGTTCCATGAGCATGTCGTTGACGTTGGAGCCGGCGATGGACTGGATCAAGAAGACGTCGGCACCGCGGACGGTCTCCTCGTAGCGGGCGTAGATCTCGCCGTTGGCAAACTGCTCGAGCGCAAGCCCGGAGAGCTCGACCCCCAGAATGTCAGCGATTTTCTGCGCGAGCTCCCTGTTGGAGGAACCCGAATAGACGCGCATGGTCTTGTGGATCGACAGCCTCTTGGTGGGATCGTTGATTGGCATCTGCCCCTACTCCTTAGTTCTTGGCATGGCCTGCTCTTAGGCTAGTTGCTCGCGTTGTGGCGCTCGCCCCAGCCCGCTATGATGCGCTGCTCGGTGCGCTCGAGAGCAAGCGCGCCGTCAGGAACATCCTTGGTAATGGTACCGCCGGCGCCGGTGACGGCGTCGGATCCGATGTTTACGGGAGCGACCATCATAGTATCGGAACCGATAAAGGTTCGGTCGCCAATGGTGGTCGGATTTTTGTGTTTGCCATCGTAATTGCACGTGATGGAGCCGGCGCCGATGTTGACGCCCTCGCCCATCTGCGTGTCGCCGATGTAGGAGAGATGCGGGACCTTGGAGCCGCGCCCGATGGTGGACTTCTTGATCTCCACGTGCGTGCCGGCCTTGGAGCCGTCGAGCATGTGCGTGCCGGGGCGCAGGTAGGCGCGCGGCCCGCAGTTCACGTCGTTCTCGAGTACGGCCTCGATGGAGACGGTCTCGTCGACGGTGCACCTGTTGCCGACGGTCGTGTCGGTGAGGCGGCTGTTGGGGCCGAGCTGGCAGGCCTCGCCCACATGGGTGCTGCCGATAAGGTGGGTCTGCGGCCACACGATGGTGTCGCGGCCGATGGTCGCGTCCGGGCCGATCCAGGCCTGGGCGGGGTCGATAAACGTGACGCCTTCGGCCATCCAGTGCGCGTTGATGCGGTCGCGGGCGATGGAGGTGAGCTCGGCGAGCTGCGCGCGGGAGTTCACGCCCAGACCGTCGCGGTAGTCGTCGGCGTGGAAGATGGTGACGTCCTGGCCGGCGGATTTGAGAATCTCGATCATGTCGGGCAGATAGTACTCACGCTGCGCGTTCTCGCAGGTAATCTCGCCGATGTGGAGGCTGAGCTGGGCGCCGTCAAAGGCGTAGCAGCCGGCATTGCACTCCAGCAGCGTCGCGTCCTGCTCGGGGGTGCAGTCCTTCTGCTCGATGATGCGCTCGATGGAGCCGCCTTCGTCGAGCTGGATGCGTCCGTAGCCAAAGGGCACGGGCGGCGTGAACGTGAGGACGGCCGCGGCGTGCGTGCCGCCCGCGACGGTCTGCGCGAACTGCGCGACGGTGTTTGCCTGGATGAGGGGCAGGTCGCCGTTGAGTACGACCACGGGGCCCTCGCAGATGCCGCATGCCTCGATCGCGATGCGAACGGCATGGCCGGTGCCCAGGCGCTCGGTCTGCTCCACGGTCTCCACGGTGACGGGGGAGTCTGCGTAGGCGCCATCGAGAATCGCGCGGACCTCGTCTGCATGGCTGCCCACCACGACGACCACACGGTCGCAGCCTGCAGCGATGGTGGCATCGACGACCCAGCAGATCATCGGCTTGCCCAGAATCTGGTGCGAGACCTTGGCGTGGTTGGACTTCATACGGGTTCCCTCGCCGGCGGCGAGGATGATGGCGGTTGCGTCCATGCGTGACTCCGGAGTCGGGTGCAGTGCGTGCGCGGCGCGAATGGCCACGACAATCCGCCATGATACTCCTGCGCAGCCCTCGCCGGGCGCGCAAGGGGCGCCGTGCACCAAGTGAACAGCATCCGGTGGGTTTATGGGGCGCGCTCGGGCGGGCATCGGGCCGTGCGGGCGGGAGGCTACAATACAGGGACGAGTTTTACAGGGGCAGGTCTTGGCCGAAGGCTTTGGGCGGTGAGTGCCTGCGGGGCAGGCATGATGCGGCTGATGGGAGGCGCAGATGAGACGGGATATGGTGGTGCGGTCCGCACGCTTGGGCGCGTTTGCGCTCCTGCTCGCGGCACTCGGCCTTGCCGTCTTTGTGCCGGAGGCCTGGGCCGATGAGGCGGGCACTGAGAGCGCGGCCGTGGCGACGTCCACGTTTAACGATGCCTATACCGCCTGGTCTGGCTATGCGACCACGGCCGCCGAGAGCGCCGTGCCGGGAGCCGTGCCCGTGAGCGCGCCGGCGAGCGCGCAGACTGCGTGGAGCGCTGAGGCAAAGTCGTGCGCGGTACGGCAACAAGGGCAGTCCACCTTCCTGTATGCGGTGGAGAGCGGCGCTGTGACCAAGTACAACGCCGCGACGGGTGCGGTCCTCGCGCAGACCGAGCTCGACACGTCTGCCGTTGGGACCTGCTCGTTTGTGGACGGCGTGCTGATCGTGCCGCTTGCCGACGGCCGCCTTTCGGCCTTTGACGAGGACCTGACGTGCGCATGGGTCTCCAATGCGGGCGTGACGGCATCGGCCTTGAGCGACTGGGAGAGCTGCTCGGCAGCGGCCTCGGGCGGCGGGTGCGCCTATGTGGCCTTCATTGCGTACGGAGAGGGCCGCTCCGAGGCGCGCGTTGGAGCGTTTTCGCTGGTAGACGGCTCCCTATTGTGGGAGCACGGGCTGGACGCCGCGGATGTTACGAGCGAGGAGGCCTCGACCCCGGCGCTCGTTTATGTGGAGGGCGCGAGCGCGGGTGCGGCCTCGAGCGCGAGCAGCGTCGGCTCGCTCCTTGCGACAGACGGCGCCGGCGGCGTCTATCTGCTCGATGCCTCGGCCGGCGAGGTGTGCGAGTCGCAACAGGCGGCAGGCGAAGGCTGTGCGGCGAGCGCGGCCGTGCTGCCGAGCGGTTCCGCGGGAGTCGCCGGTGCACTGGCGCTCGCCTCCTCGAACGGCTCCGTGCAGCTGTGGGGGGTCGATACCTCGGGCTCTCTGGTCTGCGGTCCGCAGGTCTCGATAGAAGATGATCTTGCGGGGTGTGCGCCCGTTGTGTGCAACGGGTCCGTGCTGGTCGCGGGGGAGTCGGGCTCGATATATGCAGTCGGGCTGCCCTCGAGCATCGATGAGTCTTTGCAGGTAGCGGCATCTGTTGACACGGGTGCCGCACAGGAGATCTGCGCCATGCTTCCGACCACCTACGGAGACGATGCGCGCTCCATGACACTTGTCGTCTATGCGCTTGGCATCGATGGCTCGCTCTATGCGCTTACCTGCAACGGGGTTGATATCCACACGGTAACGGTGCAGCAGCTTGCGGGCGACACCTCGGCGCTGACTGAGGGCAGCGCACCGGCCGATGCGGCCGACTCCGACGAGGCCTATATCCTGCGGCCCCGCCTCTGCGCTCCTGTGGTCAACCGCGACGGCACACTGTATGTCTGCGCAAACGGCACGCTTACGGCCTATACCGCCGATGCCGACCGCGCCGTGTCCACGGCGGTGGGCGGCGCCAACGGTCTCGACACCATCGCCGGTACCATGGCGGGCATCTCTCTGCCCAACGGCGCCGGGCTCGGTGTGGGCGTGCTGGTCTTTGCCATCGGCTTTGGGGCCTATGCCTATATCCGCAACGGCGGGGGCCGCCGCGCGCATGACGAGGGTCTGGACGAGTGGCGCTCGCGCTATGACGGGGGCAGCCGGCGCGACGGGGACGGCCGATGAGGCGGAGCTCGGCCTCAAGCCTAGGCGCGTTTGAGACGTCGCATCCCGCTGTGCCGGCGCTCTACGTGCTGGTCACGCTTTCGCTCACCATGGCGGCGATGCAGCCGGTGCTCATCGCCATCTCGCTTGCGGGGGGCCTTGCCGCCAACTGCTGCGCCCGGGGCCCCCGCGCGACTCTCGCCAGCCTGCGCTGGCAGCTGCCCGTTATCCTCATCATCGCGGTGTTCAACCCGCTGTTTTCTGCCTCGGGCTCCACGGAGCTCTTCCGCATCGGGGCGCGCGCCGTGTACCTGGAGAGCCTCGCCTACGGCTTTGCGATGGGCGGGCTGTTCGTCTCGAGCACCCTGTGGTTCATGGCCGGCTCGCACATGCTGACGTTTGACAAGGTTATGACGCTGTTCGGCAACGTTGCGCCCACGGTGGCGCTTATGGTTTCGAGCACCATGCGCATGATTCCGCGCTTTTTGAGACGGGGGCGCCAGGTTGTGGCCGTGCAGAGCGCCTCGGGCGTGCCGGGCAGTGCGGTCGAGACGGTGCGCAGCCGCTTGCGTCTCTCGTCCGTCCTTATGGGTTGGGGCATGGAGGACTCGCTGGAGACGGCGGACGCCATGCGCGCGCGGGGCTGGGGCGCCGTGGCGCGCCGGTCGACCTACACGCGCCACCGCTTTACCTCCGCGGACGCGGCGCGCCTGCTGTGCCTGGCGCTCGGTGCCCTGCTGTGCTGTCTGATCGCATTCGCGGCGACCAGCCAGTACGCCTTCTACCCTGCGATGAGCCGGCTCGTCATCTGGTGGGGCTACGTGCCCTACGCTGCGTGGATGCTGCTGCCCACCGTTGCCCATCTGGTTAGCCTAAGGAGGTTCGCATGAGTGCGGACGAGGCGCTCGCGCCGTATGCCATCGAGGTCGAGGACCTTTCGTTCACCTACCCCGGAGCGGATACTTCCGTGTTGAACCACCTTGCGTGGAGGGTTCCGCGTGGCGCGTTTGCCCTGTTGGTGGGTGGTACGGGTTCGGGCAAGTCGACTCTGCTCTCGCTCCTCAAGCCAGAGATTGCCCCGACGGGCGCGCGCAGGGGAACCGTTCTGGTGCAGGGCCGGCCCGTCGATGAGCTCGAGGCCGCGGTGAGCGCGCGCTCGATCGGCTACGTGTTCCAGAACCCGGACAACCAGCTGGTGTGCGAGAGCGTGTGGCACGAGATGGCCTTTGGACTTGAGAACCTGGGCACGCCGCAAGATGAGATGCGCCGTCTGATAGCCGAGACCAGCTATTTCTTTGGCATCGACGACTGGTTTCGTCAGCAAACCGACACCCTTTCCGGCGGGCGCAAGCAGCTGCTCGCCCTGGCGTCGACGCTCGTGATGCAGCCGTCGCTGCTGCTTTTGGACGAGCCTACCGCGCAGCTCGACCCGGTGGCCGAGCGCAACTTTTTGCATGCGCTCTTCCGCGTGAACCGTGAACTGGGGTGCACCGTGGTGGTGGCGACGCATCGTCCGCGCCCCATGCTCGACTACGCTACCTGCGCGTTTGAGCTGGTAGACGGTGCCGTGCGTGAAGTTGCGGACCTGGGCTCGCTCGACGTTCGCGCTGAGCTTTTGGAGCCTGCCGCCTCGGCCGAGGCGGAGCCGGCGTCTGCCGTTCCCGCAACGCCTGCTGCCCTCGCCCTCGATCGCGCGTGGTTCCGCTACGACCGCGACTCCGGATGGATCCTGCGCAATCTCGATTTGCAGGTGCGCGCGGGCAGCATCCATGCGCTCGTGGGCGGCAACGGCTGCGGCAAGTCGACCCTGCTCTCCGTCGCGGCGGGTTCCACCAAGCTGCAGCGCGGCAAGCTCTCGGCGGCGACTCGGGCCCGCGTCCTGTTGCCGCAAGATCCGCGTGCCCTGTTTGCCGCCGAGACGGCCCTCGACGAGCTCATGGAGTGGGCGGGCGCTACCGGCTACGATCGCGCCGCCGCGCAGGAGATGCTCGAGCGCATGGGACTGGCCGCTGCGGCCGGCCTGCATCCCTATGACCTTTCGGGAGGTCAGCAGCAGCTGTTGGCGCTCGGCAAGCTCTTGCTGGCAGAACCCGATATCCTGCTGCTCGACGAGCCCACCAAGGGCCTCGATGCACATGCGCGCCGCATGGTCGCGCGCGTTCTTGTGGACCTGCGCGCCCAGGGCAAGACGGTGCTTATGGCGACGCATGACCTGGACTTTGC
>CAVGNZ010000012.1:0-140636 GCA_963630805.1 Bacteroidaceae bacterium | reverse complement strand
TCGTCGATGCACGGCGTGGGCAGGACGGCGCAAAAGCCAAAGCGCTCGGGCTCGTTTGCGCAGACGCCGGCTGCGTAATCGTTGATGGCGACGGCGGCCTTGCAGGCGTTCTCGTCGTTGCCGTGATGGATATGCGGCGAGGAGATGGTGAGGACGGAGTAGTCGATACCTGCCTCGTCCATAAAGCGACGGTGCTCATCAAGATCCCAGGTAGGGGAGGGAAAGCCGTCTTCGCTGGTGGGGTCGATGCCGTCGGCTGCGAGGCAGTCCAGATACGGCTGGGGCAAAAAGTGACTGTGTACGTCGATAGTCTTCATGGAACTCCTTAGGGGGTGTGCGGTCGAATTACGCGGTGGCCTTCTGCGCGGCGGAGGCACCCGCCGCCTTGGCCTGCTCGGCCTGTTCGCGCTGCTTCTTGAAGGTGTAGGGCGCGCCCCACTTGTTGACCACGGCGCGGGTGAGATACGGGCTCACGATGCTCGTGATGATGAGCGCGAGCGCGATTTCGCTCGTAGCGGTTGTGGTGTAGGCCGCATACGCATCGCCCAGCATGGCAGGAACGGCGACGGCGATACCCGCCACGCTCGACATGGCCATGGCGGCGTAGCCCGGCTGCTTGCCGATCAGGCGATCGACGGGAACCATGATTACAGCGTGGACCACCAGGTAGATGATCGAGAGGATGATGCCGGGGATGCCTGCCTGCACGGCCGAGACCAGGTTGATGGACGAGCCGAAGCACATGCCCAGGAAGGGGAGCGCCAGCGGGGTGGCCGCACGGAACATCTCGGGGATCTTGGGGTCGAGGTTGCCCAGCAGCATGCCGAGCAGGAACGGAAGCAGGATGGTCACCACGTCGAGCACGTTGAAGGCCGAGCCGCCTGTCGCGGCGAGGATCGCGATGGGAATGGCTGGCATGGTGAGGATGTTCAGGATGGCGAAGTTGGCCATGTCGGCGGGCTCACCGTAGTCCTGGATGCAGCCCATGTACACGCCGGGGTTGCAGGCGCAGATCACGGCGACAAAGGCCACCGCGTTGATGCCCCAGATGCCGTCGAGGCCGAACAGGTTGATGAAGGCAAAGCCAAAGGCGAAGCTGATCACGAGCTTGGCGATGGCGAGCGGTGCGGAGTGCTTGAGCACGCGGCCCAGGCCCTTCACGCTGATGGAGGTGCCGGAGGCAAAGAGCAAAAAGCCGGCGAGGCACTGCGTGCCGCCCTTGAACAGCGCGAGCGACATGCCGCCCAGGCTCGTCCAGAGATTGGGGAAGATCGTGTTGATGATGGCGAATAGGATCATGGGCACCAGAATCGTGCCGCCTGGTACTTTGCGCATCAGGCCATAGAAGTCCACCATGGGGCAGCTCCTTACGTACGGGTGTTATGGGTTTGCGTCGACGCTTGTTGAGGGGATTATAAAAGGCGCCGATGCGAATGCCTGGTTGCCCTGTGCGACTAAAAGCGACATACTGTTGCATATGCGGCACTATGTCTATAATTGCTGCACAAAGGCATAAAATTGAAGGGAGGGCAGGCATGGATCAGGATTTGAGGCCCGTTCGCACCAAGCGGCTGCTTACCGAGGCGCTGGTGGCGCTCTCTGGGCAAAAGAGCATGCTCAAGATCACGGTGAGCGAGCTTTCGCATGAGGCCGGGATCAACCGGGCAACGTTTTACCGCCATTACGCGAGCGTTCCGGCGTTTGTGGACGAGCTGATCGACGACCTGCTCGACGGGTTGGTGGACACGCACGAGCTGGGACGCGCCGGTGAGGTGGACGAGCGGAGCTACTACCGCTCCTGGCTCGAGTTCGCCCGTGAGAATCGCGAGCTGTTCGCGGCGCTGCTCTCGGAAAACGGCGCACCGGGATTCAGGCGCCGCCTGATCCAAAACGGGGTGGACGCCTGGAGCTATATCCTGCGCCCGGGGCGCGTTGCCGATCTTGACGAGGTGCAGGGCGGCTATATCGCCACGTACGTGACCTCCGCGCACGTGGGGGTGCTTACGCGCTGGCTCGAGGACGGCTGCACCGAGAGCCTCGACACCATGTGCTCTCTTCTGCACCGTCTGAGCGTGCGGGGCGCCCTGAGCGCGTGCGGCCTCACCGAGACGAGCGAGCTGCCGTACTAGGACCGCATGCGGTCAAAGAAAAGGTCCCCTGCCTGCGTGCTTACGACGCGGGCAGGGGACCATGATGAACTAGGGTCGCACGCAGCGGTTTTAGGCCTGTGTGCGCTCCTTGCGCATCTGGGTCGAGAGCAAAAGCCCGATGACGGCCAGGGCCAGCACAAAGGCAAAGCCGTAGTGCGAGCCCACCGTGGCGCAGGCATGGTCGGAGGCGCCCGTCGCGGCGGCTGCGCTCTCGCCGGCCGCGAGCATGCTGGTGGCAAGCGCGGTGCACACGGCGCCGCAGACCTGCTCCATCGTGTTCAGGATGGTGGAGCCGTCTGCACCCATCTTGGGCGGCAGGGCGTTAAGGCCGTTGGTCTGGCAGGGCGACATGGCGAGCGGCACGCCGATCATCAGGAGCATGTGGGCGCAGATGACGTAGCCGATCGGCGTGTCGGGGCTCGTGAAGAGCATGAGGGCGGCGCCCACGCAGGAGACGGCAAAGCCTCCGCGTGCCAGCCACTTGGCACCGAAGATGTCGTAGAGCCTGCCGGAGAGCAGCGAGACGCCGGCGTTGACGATTCCTCCGGGCAGCATGATGAGGCCCGACACCGTGACGCTCAGTCCCAGACCGTTTTGCGCGAACTGGGGGAGCAGATACATCGCGGCGAGCGTGATGCCAAAGTTGACCATCACGAGCACGGCCGAGATACGGAACTGACGGATGCCGAACGCGTGCAGGTTGAGCACGGGGTTCTCGCTTGCGAGCTGACGGCGAATGTAGAGCGCGAGCGCCACGACGCCCACGACGAGTGCGCAGATCACGCCCGGCGAGGTCCAGCCCAAAAGGCTCGAGAGGCCAAAGCCGAGCACGATGCCGCCAAAGCCCAGGCACGAGAGCACGCACGAGAGCGCGTCGACGGCGGGGCGGGTGAGCTCGTAGGGGCTCACCAGGTGGCGTGCGCAGAACACGAGGGCCACGGCGAGCACGGCGGCAAAGATGAAGAACAGCGCGCGCCAGGAGGAGTAACCAAGAATCACACCCGCGAGCGAGGGGCCGATGGCCGGCGCGAACATGATGATGAGCGTCATGAGGCCCATTGCGCCGCCGATCTTATCTTGCGGGAACACCTCGAGCACCACGGCGAACATCATAGGGAGCACGAGTCCGGTACCGATGCCTTGAATCAGGCGGCCCGCCAGAGCGACGGGAAAGCTGGGCGCAAAACCGCTGATGAGCGAGCCGACGAAGAACGCACCGAGCGCGAAGAGCGTAAGCGAGCGGGTCTTGAACCACTTCATGAGGATGCCCGCAAACGGGAGCACGAGTCCGATGACGAGCATGTAGCCCACCACCATCCACTGGGCCAGGGCAGTGGTGATGCCAAAGACGCGGGTGAGCTGCGGCAGCGCGACGTTCAGGGCGCTCTCGGAGAACATGCCGATAAAGCCTCCCAGGTAGAGACCCATCATGGCCAGATGGGGGTGCTCAACATGCACGCGTGCGGTGTTGTTGGTAGAGGTCACCTAGAGATCAATCCTTTCTGTTGAGTCGCGGCGCGCGTGAGGCGTTGGCTCCGTTGCCGTGCGGGCGCTGCGGCCGGGTTCGCCGGCGGGGCACTCTGCTCCCCGTCGACCGTACGAGCCGTATTCGCACGTAGACGGGCCGCTGTCTAGGCGTTCCGCTGTCGTGCAAATTACGGCGGGAGCCTTTGTTGCCCAATTCGGCAAATTGAATCACTCGTTTTTGCGAATCCGTAGAACTCGGCCGATTTGAGCGACGGGCCTCGTACCGTCTACGAAACACGCTTGCAATGAAACGAGACGTTAACAATTGCGTGCATAGCCGCTGAGCAGGGAATAGCCGTGGGCAGAGCACTTTGGCTGCAGCATGAAGAAACGGAGCCGAAACATACAGCGTATGATGACAGCAATTTTTCCGACCCCTTTTGGAGGCTCAGCATGACCTACACCCAGACCGTCCTCGAAGACCTCAAGGCCCGCTATCCCGAGCAGACCGAGTTTCTCCAGGCTGCGACCGAGATTCTGAGCACCCTGCAGCCCGCCCTCGACGCGCATCCCGAGTACGAGCAGGCTGCGATCCTAGAGCGCCTGGTGGAGCCCGAGCGCGTCGTCATGTTCCGCGTGCCTTGGGTCGATGACTCCGGCAAGGTTCAGGTCAATCGCGGCTATCGCGTGGAGTTCAACTCGGCCATCGGTCCCTACAAGGGTGGCCTGCGCTTCAACCCCACCGTCACCCTGGGCATGCTCAAGTTCCTGGGCCTCGAGCAGATCTTGAAGAACAGCCTGACCACGCTTCCCATGGGCGGCGGCAAGGGCGGCTCGGACTTCGACCCCAAGGGCAAGTCCAACAACGAGATCATGCACTTCTGCCAGTCCTTCATGACCGAGCTCTGCCGTCATATCGGCCCTAACACCGACGTTCCCGCCGGCGACCTGGGCGTAGGCGGCCGCGAGGTTGCCTACCTGTTTGGCCAGTACAAGCGCATCCGCAACGAGTGGACCGGCGTCCTCACCGGTAAGGGTCTCTCCTTTGGCGGCTCGCTTGCTCGCACCGAGGCCACCGGCTACGGCCTCGTCTACTTTGTGGATGAGTACCTGAAGAGCCAGGGCGACTCCTTTGAGGGTAAGACCGCCGTGGTCCACGGCTCGGGCAACGTCGCCATCTACGCCGTCCAGAAGGTCGAGCAGCTCGGCGGCAAGACGATCGCCTGCTCCGACACCAAGGGCTGGGTGGAGGACCCCGACGGCATCGATTACCGCGTGCTCGAGGCCATCTACAACAAGAAGCGCTCCGGCGACGACCGCGGCGTGAGCCTCGCCATGTATGTCGACGAGCGCCCGAACGCCACCTGGCACGAGGGCGACGGCCGCGGCGTGTGGCAGCTGCCCTGCGACGTCGCTCTGCCCTGCGCCCGCGAGAACACCCTGCTGCTCGAGGACGCGCAGGCGCTCGTGGCGAACGGCTGCAAGGCGGTGGGCGAGGGCGCCAACATGCCCACGACCATCGAGGCCACCGAGTACTTCCAGGCAAACGGTGTGGCCTTCATGCCCGGTAAGGCGGCCAACGCCGGCGGCGTGCTGGTCTCTGGCCTTGAGATGAGTCAGAACGCCGAGCATCTCTCCTGGACCTTCGAGGAGGTCGACGGCAAGCTCGAGGAGCTCATGCGCGGCATGTTCCATAACGTGGACGAGACCGCCAAGAAGTACGGCCATGCGGGCAACTACGTTATGGGCGCCAACATCGCCGGCTTCGAGAAGGTCGCCGACGCGATGCTCGCCCAGGGCGTGTGCTAGGCAACTAGACGAGCGACCGCGCCATTACGCCGCCCAGGCGGCTGAATATGGTTGAAGCATGGGGCACTTACGCAGCAGATGTCTTTGTTGCGTGAGTGCCCCTGTTATCTGGTATCATGCTTGGGCTGTGCGCGAAATGCGGGCGTGGCGGAATTGGTAGACGCACCAGGTTTAGGTCCTGGCGGGATTCCCGTGAAGGTTCGAGTCCTTTCGCCCGCACCACGCAGCACGAACATCGTTACCAAGGGTTATCGGTGCCCGATGAGAGCCGATACGGTTATATAGGAGGAACGTTGAACATCACCGCTTCTGACGTGCAGGACGCCAAGCTCACCGCTACGGTCACCATCCCGGCCGCGGACGTCGATGCCGCCATCAAGAAGGCCTACAAGGAGACCGCCAAGAAGTACCGCTTCCCCGGTTTCCGTCCCGGCCACGCCCCGCGCCCCGTGATCGACAACATGCTGGGTGCCGAGGCCACGCTCGCCGACGCCACCAACCAGATCATCGGCACCAACGAGCCCGCCGTGCTCAACGAGCTTGACATCGTCCCCGTCAAGGAGGGCGAGTACAAGGACATCGAGCTGGTCAAGGACCACGAGGACTACACCTACACCGTGGAGTTCACCCTGCGCCCCTCCTGCGAGCTCACCTCCTATGACGCCGTCGAGATCGAGATGCCTCCCGCGGAGGTCACCGAGGGCGAGATCAAGTCCCAGATCGACATGCTCATGAGCTACCACGCCACCTTCGAGGACGTCGAGCGCGCCGCCGAGAAGGACGACTACATCACCGCCGAGGTCAAGGACGTCAAGAACGCCGCCTCCCTCGCTGGCGAGAGCCGTATGTTCGTCGTTGGTTCCGAGAACCTGCCTGCCGAGCTCAACGAGGCCCTGGCCGGCATGAAGGTCGACGACACCAAGACCGTCTCCTGGACCCCCGAGGGCGAGGACGCCGAGGAGGTCTCCATCGAGCTCACCGTCAAGAACGTCAAGGAGCGCAAGACCCCTGAGATGACCGACGAGTTCGTGAAGGACAACTTTGGCATGGACGACGCCGCCGCTCTGCGCGAGGCCGTCAAGTCCGAGATCGAGGGCGACAAGGCCTCCAAGCTCCCCGGCCTCAAGGAGAACCGCGCCGTGGCCAAGCTGGCCGAGCGCCTGGAGCTCGAGAAGGTCGACGAGGACTACGAGCAGTCCGTCTTCTCTGAGCTGGGCCAGACCTTCTTGCAGAACCTCCAGTCCCGCGGCATGTCGCTCGACACCTGGCTGCAGGCTTCCGGCCTCACCTCCGATGCCTTCATCGCCGACCTGCACCGTCAGGCCGACGACGTCGCCCGTGAGTCCCTGGCTCTCGACGCCCTTGCGCGCGAGCTGAAGATCGAGGTCTCCGAGGACGACGTCACCAAGGAGTTCGAGGACGCCGGCGTCGAGGACGTCGAGGCCTCCAAGGCTTCCTTTGTGGCCGACGGCCGTATGCCCGCCGTGCGCGACTCCATCCGTCGTTCCAAGGCTGTTGACTGGCTGGTCGAGAACGCCAAGGTCACCATCGTTGACGAGTATGCACAGGACGACGCCGAGTAAGGCAAACCTGCTGTAGAAAATCGGCTATCATACCGGTTTGACCGGAAACGTTCGTACGGTGCACGGGATTCGCGAGGGCGAAACGGGCACCGTACGATTTTATCTAGCACGTATGAAAGGAGTTGCCATGCAGCGTATCGAGTCTTCGCTCGTTCCCTACGTTATCGAGCAGACGCCGCGTGGTGAGCGCAGCTACGACATCTACTCTCGCCTGCTTAACGACCGCATCATCTTTTTGGGGGAGGAGATCAACTCCGTCTCCGCCAACCTGGTGATCGCGCAGCTGCTGCACCTGGAGAGCCAGGATGCCGAGAAGGACATCTCCATCTACATCAACTCGCCCGGTGGCGAGGTCACGGCCGGCCTGGCGATTCTCGACACCATGAACTACATCAAGCCGCAGGTCTCCACTATCTGCGTGGGTATGGCCGCTTCCATGGCCGCCGTGCTTTTGAGTTCTGGCGCCAAGGGTAAGCGTTTCTGCCTGCCCAACTCGCTCGTTATGATCCACCAGCCCAGCGGTGGCGCCCAGGGCCAGCAGACCGAGATCGAGATCGCCGCGCAGCAGATCAAGGCCACCCGCAAGAAGCTCAACCAGATTCTCTCCGATACGTCTGGCAAGCCGTTCGAGCAGGTCGAGGCCGATACCGAGCGCGACCACTACCTGACCGCCGAGGAGGCGCTCGAGTACGGTCTTATCGACCGCATCGTGACGTCTCGTTCCGAGGCCGCAAAGGGGAGCACCGAGTAATGGCCAACGATATGCAGGGCGCGTTCGGTCCCATCCAGTGCTCGTTTTGCGGTAAGACCCAAAACCAGGTGCGCAAGCTGGTCAAGGGCCCGCGCAACATCTTTATCTGCGACGAGTGCGTAAACGCGTGCTCCGACATCCTTGAGGAGTCTCTCGCCCAGGACTTCATGTCCCAGGCGCAGGGGCTCACCATGAACATGGCCACGGCCGCGACTCCCGAGGCGGAGCCCGCGCTGGAGCTTGACGAGCAGGTCGCCACTTCGCTCATCAAACGCGTGCCCACTCCGCACGAGATCTACGACGAGCTCTCCGCCTACGTGATGGGTCAGGAGGACGCCAAGCGCGCCATGTCCGTAGCCGTCTACAACCATTACCGTCGCGTGCTCGAGGGCGAGGCGGACGCCATGCGCGCCCAGTTTGCCGAGGAGGAGGACGAGCCCCTGGGCATGCATGCCGCGGGTGCCGACGACGTCGACTCCGTCGAGCTCGCCAAGAGCAACATCTTGCTCCTTGGCCCCACCGGCACCGGCAAGACGCTGCTCGCGCAGACGCTTGCGCGCATCCTCGAGGTGCCCTTTGCCATCGCGGACGCCACGGCGCTTACCGAGGCCGGCTATGTGGGCGAGGACGTCGAGAACATCCTGCGCAAGCTCATCGCTGCTGCCGACGGCGACATTGCTCGTGCCCAGATCGGCATCATCTACGTTGACGAGATCGATAAGATCGCGCGTAAGGCCGAGAACCTCTCCATCACGCGCGACGTCTCCGGTGAGGGCGTGCAGCAGGCGCTGCTCAAGATCCTCGAGGGCACCGTGGCGAGCGTGCCTCCCGCGGGCGGCCGCAAGCACCCTCAGCAGGAGCTTCTGCAGATCGACACCACCAACATTCTGTTCATCTGCGGTGGCGCCTTCGTGGGCCTCGATAAGATCATCTCCGACCGCGTGGGCAACAAGGGCGTCGGCTTTAACTCCGAGATCGCCGGTCCCAGCTCTACCGACGAGAACGCGCTGTTGCACCAGGTGCTGCCCGAGGACCTCAACGCGTTTGGCATGATCCCTGAGTTCATCGGCCGCACCCCGGTCATCACGCAGACCTGCGCCCTGACCGAGGATGACCTGATCTCGATCCTTACCGAGCCCAAGAACGCTATCGTCAAGCAGTACCGCCGCATGTTCAGGCTCGAGGAGTGCGAGCTCGAGTTCGAGCCCGAGGCGCTGCACGAGATCGCCAAGCTGGCGCTCACGCGCAAGACCGGCGCCCGCGGCCTGCGCTCCATCTGCGAGGATCTGCTGCAGCAGACGATGTTCGACCTGCCCTCCGAGGACGGTGTGGAGAAGGTGATCGTCACCGCCGCGTCCGTTCGCGGCGAGGAGCAGCCTCAGTTCGTCTTCGACGCCGCCTAAAGACCGTACGCGCGCCTGGTGCGCTGCTTGTAAATATGTGGTCGCAGGGTCCGCCTCGCTTGTCGATGCGGACCCTGTTTGTGCCGCTGTGCTATCCTCTTTTTCGTTTAACCGCCAATGTGCTTTAGACCTTGGAGATGTCCTGTGGAAGAGATGCCTAAGAATTACGACCCGAGCGTAAACGAGCCTAAGATCCTGCAGAAGTGGCTGGACGGCGGCTACTACAAGCGCCGCGAGGGCGTAGGCGACTGCACGGTGACCATTCCGCCCCCCAACGTTACGGGCAAGCTGCACATGGGCCATGCGACCGACGATTCCATCCAGGACGCCATCGTGCGCATGGCGCGCATGCGCGGCAAGTCGACGCGCTGGGTGCTCGGCACCGACCATGCCGGTATCGCCACGCAGACCAAGGTCGATAAGAAGCTCAAAGAGGAGGGCGTGAGCCGCCTCGAGATCGGCCGCGAGAAGTTCATCGACGCCTGCTGGGACTGGACGCACGAGTACGGTGGCATCATCGTCGAGCAGATCAAGCGCATGGGCTGCTCGGTCGACTTTGACAACGAGCGCTTTACTATGGATGCGGATTACGCCGAGGCCGTGCGCCGCGTCTTTTGCGACTGGTACCACGACGGCCTGATCTACCGCGGCAAGCGCATCGTCAACTGGTGCCCCAACTGCACCACGGCCATCTCTGACGATGAGGCCGAGTACCATGACGAGAAGGGCCACCTGTGGCACCTGCGCTACCCGCTCACCGAGCCCGTAAACGGCCAGGAGTACATCGTCGTCGCCACCACGCGCCCCGAGACCATGCTGGGCGACACCGGCGTTGCCGTCTCGCCCAAGGATCCCGAGAAGGCCGCCTTTGTGGGCAAGACCGTGAAGCTCCCCATCGTCGACCGTGAGATCCCCATCTTCTCCGATTACCACGTGGACGCCAATTTCGGTTCCGGCTTCGTCAAGGTCACGCCCGCGCACGACCCCAACGACTACGCCATGGGCCAGACCCACGACCTGCCGCAGATCAATATCTTTGACGAGCATGCCGTCGTGGTCGAGGGCTACGGCGAGTTTACGGGCATGAACCGCGATGAGTGCCGCGAGGCCGTTGTGGCCTGGTTCGATGAGCACGGCCTGCTCGACCACGTGGACGAGCTCGATCACTCCGTCATGCACTGCTACCGCTGCGACTCCGCGCTTGAGCCCTGGCTCTCCGAGCAGTGGTTCGTGGCCGTCGACAAGCTCAAGGGCCCCGCGCTCGAGGCTGTCAACTCCGGCAAGGTCACCTTCCATCCCGCGCGCTGGACGCAGACCTACACCACCTGGATGGAGAATCTCAAGGACTGGTGCATCTCGCGTCAGCTCTGGTGGGGCCACCGCATCCCCGTGTTCTACTGCGAGGACTGCGGCTGGGAGGACGCCTCCATGGAGGACGTGCACGAGTGCCCGCACTGCCACGGCACCCATGTGCATCAGGACGAGAACGTGCTCGATACCTGGTTCTCCTCGCAGCTGTGGACCTTCGCCACGCAGGGCTGGCCGCAGAAGCCCGAGCTTCTTGAGGGCCACCATCCCACCACGGCGCTCGTCACCGCGCGCGACATCATCGCGCTGTGGGTCGCCCGTATGATCATGAGTTCGCTGTACTTCTGCGACGAGATTCCCTTCAAGGATGTCGTGATCTACCCGACGATCCTTGCCAAGGACGGCAGCCGCATGTCCAAGTCCAAGGGCAACGGTGTGGACCCCATGGACCTGATCGACATGTACGGTGCCGACGCCATGCGCTTCAACCTGTTGACGCTTTGCACCACCAACCAGGACGTGAAGTTCGACGCGAACATCGACAAGAAGACCCGCGAGCTTATCGACAGCCCGCGTACCGACTCCGCCAAGAGCTTTGTCACCAAGATCTGGAACGCGAGCCGCTTCCTCCTCATGAACATGGAGGGCTATACGCCCGGCGACCCGGTGGTGGAGACGCCTGCCGACGCCTGGATGTTCAGCCGCCTGGCCAAGGCCGTGAAGATGGTTACCGAGGGCATCGAGAACTACACCTTTGGCGATATGGCCCGCGGCCTGCAGCAGTTCTTCTGGAACGAGGTCTGCGACTGGTACGTCGAGCTCACCAAGAGCCGCCTGAAGGGCGAGGGCCGTCTGCAGGCCCAGCGCAACCTCATGTTCGTCCTCGACACCTCACTGCGCCTGATGCACCCGCTCATGCCGTTTGTGACCGAGGAGATCTGGGACAACATGCCCGGCTCCGTGCTCGACGGCGAGGGCGAGCGCGCCGAGGCGCTCATGATCGCCGCCTGGCCCGAGCCCGCGGACTACGAGAAGTTCGTCGACGAGGACGCCGAGCGCGCCTTCGAGCTCTGCCGTACGGTGGTCTCTGCCGCCCGCGCCACGCGTTCGCGTTACCGCCTGAGCCCCAAGGCCGAGCTTGAGCTGCAGGTCCGTGCTTCCGGCGATGACCTCGCCGCGCTCGAGACCCTGCGCTCCACCATCGAGGGCCTTGCCAACACGAGCTCGCTCACGGTGGCGGCCGACCTGCCCAAGCCCGCTGCCTCGGTGAGCGTCGTCGAGGGCGGCATCGAGGTCTTTATCGTGCTCGAGGGCATGGTCGACCTTGAGGCCGAGAAGGCGCGCCTCGAGAAGGAGGTCGCTGCGGCCGAAAAGGAGCTTGCCGGCTGCGAGAAGACCCTTTCCAACGAGGGCTTTATCGCCAAGGCCAATCCGGAGGTCGTGCAGAAGAAGCGCGAGCGCGCCGAGGAGCTGCGCGCGACCATCGCGACCCTGAAGGAGCAGGTCGCAGATTTCGCATAAGCGCCCATACGATTGATCTGAACCCCGTCGCAGCCGTGCGGCGGGGTTCGTGCTGAGTAGAACGAGAGAGGAAACCATGGCAGAAAACGAGGCCGGAACGGTAATGCTTCCGCCGGCAAAGACCCAGGAAGCCTTTGTCCACATCGGGTTCGCAAAGACGCGCATCACCAAGGGCCGCGCATTCGTGCTGGCCATCTTGGCCGGTGCGTTCGTGGCACTCGGCGCATCGTTCATGTTGATGGTGCGCAGCGACTCCACGCTCTCCTCGAGCATCTCGCTCCTTTTGGGCGGCCTGGCGTTTTGCTTGGGACTCTTTTTGGTGCTGGTCGCAGGCGCCGAGCTGTTCACCGGTAACTGCCTGATGGTGATCGGCGCGCTCGACGGTCGCTACCCGTTTGCGCGCATGCTGCGCAAGTGGGCCGTCGTGTACGCCGGCAACGCGGTGGGCGCGCTCTTGGTCGTGCTGCTGATGATCGTTGCAGCCTTTCCCGCCATGCAGAACGGCGCGGTGGGGGAGCTTGCGCTTTCCGTCGCCGCTTCCAAGGCTTCCTTAAGCCCGCTCGTCGCCTTTACGCGCGGTATCCTCTGCAACGTGCTCGTGTGCCTGGCCGTGTGGATGGGCAGCGCGGGCAAGACGGTGTGCGACAAGCTTGCCGCAGCGGTCCTGCCTGTCGTGGCGTTTGTGGTCCTTGGGTTTGAACACTCCGTCGCAAACATGTTCTTCCTGCCGTTGGGCCTGGCGATCGATGCCCTGCAGGGCACCGCGACGATCGCTGCCGCGGGCGTCGCTTCCAACCTGTTGTTCGTAACCCTGGGCAATATCGTGGGCGGCGTGGCCGTCGCTGCGGCCTACTGGTTCGTCTACGGCCGCGACGACCACTGATCGGAGGCACGTATGAAGCGAGAAGACGTCTACGCGGTTCCCTTTGACGCGCCCGAGCTTACCTACGGGCAGGCCGTTTCCCTTGCGGCCGATACCGGCAAGATATCGGGTGACGCGGCCCCGCTGCTCGAGACCGTTGTGGACATGCTCGATGAGCTTGAGCGCCCGGATGCCCATTTTGACTGTATTCAGGTTGCCGGTACCAACGGCAAGACGTCTACCTCGCGCTTTGCCGCTGCCATCCTGCGCGGCGAGGGGCTGAAATCTGCCCTCTACACGTCTCCGCAGCTTGTGCGCTACGAGGAGCGCATGGAGGTTGCCGGCTCCGTGGTGAGTCCCGCGGCCTTTGCCCACGGTGTCTCCGTTGCGGCCGAGGCGGGTCGTCGCGTTAACGCCCGCCGTGTCGAGGCAGGGGAGCGCGCCTACGCCATCACCCCGTTCGACCTGCTCACCGTGGCCGCCATGGTGGTCTTTGCCGAGGCTCGCATCGACGTCGCCGTGCTTGAGGTGGGCATGGGCGGCCGCTGGGATGCCACCAGCGCGACCGATCCCGTTGCCGTGGCCATCACGGGCATCGGGCTCGACCATACAAAGATCCTGGGCGACACCCTGGCCGCGATAGCGGGGGAGAAGGCCGCCGTCATCAAGCCCGGCCGCAAGGTCGTTCTGGGCGAGGGCACGCACGAGGCGAGCGTTGAGGCTGTAATGCGCGAACGCTGCGTCGCGTGCCGCGTGGAGCCGGTGGTCGTTTCGCATCGCACGCTGCACGAGCCGGGCTATCTGGGCGATGCACTCGAGCTTGCCTGCGAGACCTCTCGTGCGGCTTATCGTACGAGTCTCTTCAAGCCGGCCTATCAGGCGCAAAACGCGGCCTGCGCGATCATGCTCTGCGAGGAGTACCTGGGGCGCGCGCTCGATGGCGTAAAACTCGACGAGAGCCTTGCGGCCTGCCCCACCCCCGGCCGTTTCGATGTGCTGCAAACCGACCCGCTCAGGCTTATCGATGCCTGCCATAACCCTCAGAGCTGCGAGAACTTTGTTTCCTCCCTTGACGAGGTGCATCCCGATGCCGCTTCTCGCCCCGTGCTGCTGAGCGCCGCCCTGGCGGACAAGGACGTGTCGGGCATTCTCGACGTGCTGCTACCTGCATTCCCTGCGGTTATCGTGACCGAGACCTCGAGCGACCGCGCGCTGCCCGCCGCCGAGCTTGCCTCGCTCGTGCGGGAAAAGCTGGAGGCCGAGGGTCGCGATGAGAGCGTTTTGCATGGCGTGTATAGCAGCGTGGGGGATGCCCTTGCCGCACTCGATGCGGAGCGCGCTCCGTTTGTCGCCGCAGGAACCATCACGCTTGCGGGCGAGGTCGCAGGGTTGCTGAGGGGTTAGGCTCCTCTGGCACGACCTCTTGGCTTCGGCCTTCCGTTCATCTGCGGTATTCGACCTTTAACCCTCAAGTACAACTTTAAATATGGTTGCTCTGTATAAAACCTTGAAGCTCAGGTTGAGGTTGAGTAGCGAACCCTATACTGTTGCCAACAGATGAACCTAAAGGTGGTAACAGCTTATGCTTCAAGATCAGAAGACCTCGATGGCTCGTGTGGGCGGCATTGCGCGCATGGCGTGCGTGGCCGGCCTTTGCACGGTCCTTGCCGCCGGGTCGAGCCTGGCCGTTATGCCCACCGCGGCCTACGCCGTCTCTTCCCAGACGGCGTCTGAGCTTGCTGCCCTGACGCAGCAGGTCGATTCCGCCGCCGCCACCTACCAGGAGGCCACGGCCAAGGTAGAGGAGCTCAACCAGCAGATCTCCGAGATGGCCGACGAGATTCTCGACTACGAGCAGAACAAGCTTCCCGAGCAGCAGCAGAAGGCATCCGATGCCGCCTGCAACCTGTATAAGCTCAAGACCTCCTCGACCAACCTGCTTTCGATGCTTCTGAACTCGTCTTCCTTTGGCGAGCTCATCACCCAGAGCAAGTATCTCTCCATCATCCAGGAGGAGAACACCGCCGCGCTCGAGCGTCTGAACGAGATGTACGACGAGCTCGAGGCCAAGATGGATGAGGTCTCCAAGGCCAAGGACGACGCCGAGGCGCAGCAGCAGAAAGCCTCCGAGGCCCTGGCCAGCGCCCAGGCCGCGCAGGCCAAGATGGCCGAGCGTGCCCAGAGCGAAGACGCCGCCGAGGCCGAGGCCGCCCGTCAGGCTGCCGAGGCTGCAGCCGCCAAGACCGCATCTATGCAGCAGAGCTCTGCTGGCACGGCCTCCTCAGGCGATGCCGGCTCGTCTTCTGACGCTTCTTCTTCCGGCTCCTCTTCGAGCTCCAACACGAATTCCGGCAGCAGCTCCTCGAGCTCTTCCAGTTCTTCTAGCTCCAGCTCCTCCTCGAATAGCTCTTCTTCCAACAGCGGCTCCTCTTCGAGCACGAGCGGCTGGAAGTCCGGCGTTGCTTCCTATTACGGCATCGGCGACGGCTTTATGGGCGGCACCACCGCCAACGGCTCCATCGTTACCGAGACCTCCATGGCTATCGCTATGCTGAACGTGCCGTTCGGAACGCGTGTCGAGATCAGCTATCACGGTAAGTCGGTTATCGCCGTCGTCAACGACCGCGGCCCCTATGCCGCTGGTCGTGTGATCGACATGCAGCCGGCCGTCGCGCGCGCCCTGGGTTTCCTTTCGGTCGGCGTCGACACGGTGCAGTACCGCTTCCTTTAATCGATCCTGAGGCCCTGCGCGCCTGCGTATTGCGGTAAACTGTCCTGCTGACCTTTCCGCTTTGGAAACGGAGGACCTCATGAAGATCCGCTGCTCGCTCTCTGCTTGCGTGGCCCTGCTGTTCGCCGTGCTTCTGTTTGCTGTTCCCGCGGCTGCCCGTGCCGACGATTTGGGCGGCAGCGGCTTTGGCGATGTCATCGAGCTTTCCCAAAAAGACTTCTTGAATGAAGACGGTTCCTACCGAGTGTACGAGCTGACGGCCGGCAAGTCGTACAAGCTCACCGAGGATGTCTACGGTGCGGTCAAGATTTATAACGCTCTGGAAGATCGCCGTACCCTCACGATGCTTGAACTTGGCGAGCATACGCTCACCACGCCGGCTTCTCTCGATAGTCCCTCGATTCTTCTGTCGGGTGATATGGTCTATCTCTCCGTCATGAACGGCTCCATCGTTCAGGAGAGCTTCAGCAATGCCGCCGTGTGCAACGACTGCGCCTTCAGCCTCGTTAATCTCGATATGGGTGAAGAGCATTCGGTTGTGAGCAACAACTTTACGTGCATCTTTTCGGACTATTCGGAAAACTTCTCGATTAAGTCCGGCAATTTTATCGTGAAGAACGATACGTCTAACAGCCCGGTGATCCACTGCGATACCAGCAACTTCATGTACGTCTACGGCGGCTCGTTTGTCGCCGAGGGCAGCAACCAGGTTGTTCATGTGGAGCAGGGTGAGCACTCGTGGAGCACCCCCGGCCGCATCACGATCCTTGGGCCCTGCACGTTCAGCCAGTATCCCGATGGCGTCGGCGTCGACTCCGGCAGTGGTCTCTCGCTTGTCTGCAAGAAGTACCAGAAGGGCTCCGATGGAACAGTCGGGGCGAGCTTTGTTGCCGAGACTACGCCTACGGACTACACCGCACTCAACGGCATCATCAAGAGCCAGGGCCTTCTGGGCGATGTCTACTTTGAGAACGAGGACGATTTCGACGCGTTCGTCGAGGAGCACACCGGCATTTCCAAAGACGATATCCAGCCCCTGAATTTCACGGTCACGTTTGATAGCCTAGGCGGAACGCAGATCGAGTCGCAGCGGCTCCATTGGGGCGATAAGGTTGTGCGCCCGCGTAACCCCGAGAAGAAGAACTTTGCATTTGGCTACTGGTGGGCCGCCCCCGGGCAGAGCGAGTTCGACTTTGAGAACACCACCGTCACGTCCGACCTGACGCTCGTTGCCAATTGGGTGCGGAAGGGTCGCCCGACGTTCGGTGAAGAGGAGAGCGACAACACGGGTGAGGACGACGCGGAGAGCGAGAACGAGAAGGCGACGTCGCTGATCTCTTCTAAGAGCACCGCGGCCGCAGGCGCGCTGCCCCAGACCGGTGACACCGCAGCGATCGCGGCGTTCACCGCGGCCGCGGGCGCGGCTTCCGCGGCTGTTGGAGTGTTCCGTCGCCGCAGGTAGACCGCATACTTGGGACTTGTGCCCTAGGATAGCCTCACGGGTTCGTGGGTGTAGGAGTTGAGGATCTCGACGCCCGTCTCGGTGACGAGCGCGAGGTCCTCGATTCTTACGCCAGTGCGGCCGGGCAGATAGATGCCGGGCTCAATGGAAAACGTCATGCCCGGCTCCACGATGGCCGTGTTCGCAAGCGAGACGTCGCCCGGCTCGTGGTCTTGCAAGCCGATCGAATGTCCCAGGCGGTGCGTGAAGTACGGGCCAAAGCCGGCGTCCTCGATGACGGTACGCGCCGTGCGATCCAGATCGCAGAAACGCGCTCCGGGCTTGATGACTGCCTCGGCCGCCTCGTTTGCCCGGCGCACGACGTCGTAGATGTGCTGGCTCTCCTCATCGACGTCTCCCCAGAAAAAGGTGCGGGTCATGTCCGAGCAATAGCCCTGGTAGCGACCGCCGATATCGAACAGCACGACCTCGTTGGGTTTCAGTGCGGTGCCGTCGGGCTCGTGGTGCGGGTCTGCCGCGTGCGCACCAAAGCTGACGATGGGGCTGAACGAATAACCCTGGCAACCGTGATCGCGGTAGAGGTCGAGCAGCTGGTCTGCAATCTCGAGCTCGGTGACGCCTTCGTGCACGAGCGCGGCGGCCTGCGCCATGACCTTGTCGTTGATGCGGCTGGACGCCCGCATCAGGTCTTGCTCGCCTGCGTCCTTGAGGGCGCGGGCGCGTTCGACGGCGGGGGAGCCCAGGTGGAATGACGGCGCCGCGCAGCGCTCCTGCAGGGGGAGCAAAAACGAGCAGCGCATGGTGGCGTCGATGCCGAGCGGTCGCGTTCCATCGAGCTTTGAGGCGATGACCTGCGTGACGTCGTCGGTGTCGGAATAGACGGCAACCTCGGCGTTCTCGTAGGTTCCGATATCGTGCAGCGCGTTCATAAAGATGACGGGGCGCATGCCGCGTCCGATAAGGATGCCGGAGAAGCGCTCATACATCTCAAGGTAGAATCCGGCAAGATAGTAGATGGACCAAGGATCGGTGATGAGGAGCTGCGATGCGGGATGCTCCAGCTCCGCAGCATCGAGAATGCGCTCGATGCGCGCGTCGTCTACACGGTTCATAAATGCGTTCCTTACTTGATGGGGCCGAATACGATCTGCGACCCTACGTCTTCCAGCGGGACGTCCTCTTCGCTGCAGCCAAGCTCACGGGCGAGGATTCTGACCACCTTGCTCTGGCAAAAACCGCTCTGGCAGCGTCCCATGCCCGCGCGGCAGCGGCGCTTCACGCCCTCGACGGAAACGGCACCGGGAGTGCGCCGGATCGCCGCGACGATCTCTGCTTCCGGCACGGTCTCGCAGCGGCAGACGATGGAGCCCCAGGCGGGATCCTGCTCAATCAGGCTCTGCTGTTCCCGGTAGGGGAGCACATCGAAGTCCGCGGGCGCCATGCGGCGGGGCTGATAGTCCGCGCGCTCCTCGAGATGGGCCCCGTCCTCACGCAGCAGCTTCTCTACGAGCTCTGCGATAGCGGGGGCAGAGGCCACGCCCGGGGACTGAATGCCTGCGACCTGTATCAGGCCGGGTACGGCGGCTGAACGGCAGATCATAAAGTCGTTCAGCCCCTTGATCACGGCGCGGCCGCCGGCAAATGCGCGCACGACCTTGCGGGTGTTGAGGTCGGGCACGAGCTTGCGCGCGCCGTCGAGCAGCTGCTGCATGTCGGGCGCATAGGTCTCGAGGTCTCCCGGTGTGCGCTCGTGCGCCGTGGCGGTGATGACGGTGTTACCGTGCGCGGTGCCGGTGACGATCACGCCTTTGCTCACGGGCGTGGGGGTGGGGTAGAGCGGCATGATGGGCCGCGGCTCCTTGTCGAGCACCACGATGTTTCCCTGGCGCCAGACAAGCTCAAAGTCCTCGGCGCCCGCCATACGCGAGATCTCGGCGCTGCCGTTGCCCGCTGCGTTCACGATGCGGGTCGCGAGCAGGGCGGTATCGCCCGCGTGGATCTCGAAGCCGCGGTCGCAGCTCTTGATGGCCTCGACTTTGTGGCCCCGCAGGAACGTGACCCCGTTTGTCGCGGCGTTCTCGGCGGCGCTGATGGCGACGTCAAACGGGTCGACATAGCCGGTCGAGGGGCACCAGAGGGCGGCCACAGCCTCAGGCGTCGCGCGCGGCTCGAGTTCCAAAATCTCCTCGGGCTCCACGATGCGCAGGCCCTCGACCCCGTTCTTTTCGCCCTGGTTTTTCAGGCGCTCGAGAGTCGCGCGGTCGGTCTCATCGAAAGCCAGGACCATGGAGCCTGTTCGCTTGAAGGCGAAGCCCAACTCTTCTGCCCACTGCGTGTACAGGGCGCAGCCGCGCGCGTTGACGCTGGCCTTGACGGAGCCGGGTGCTGGGTCGTAGCCGGCGTGCACCAGGCCGCCGTTTGCCTTGGTGGTCCCGCAGGCTATATCGTTTGCCGCCTCGATGACCACGACGGAGGCGTCGTACCTGCTCAGCTGGCGCGCTATGCAGCACCCGATAATTCCTCCGCCTATGATGGCGATGTCAACCTGTTCCATGCGGACCTCCCGGGTGCCCGATAATCAAACTGAACCCATGATACCCCTGCGTGTTTCGTTCTATGTCAAAAGCGTGACCGCATTAGGAGAATTGTGGGCAGGGGAGTAGAATGACGGGACAAGTTTGACCTCCCTGTCTGGGAGATTCGAAAGGTTTCGTTCATGTCCAAGTACATCCAGGAACTCATGTCGCCTCAGCTCATGATGGCAATCTACCTGTTCGTCGGCTTTATCGCCGCCCTCTATGTGCTCGCTGTCGTGTACGTCTTTATCGACGCGAAGCGCCGCGGCGTCAACGCCTACTGGGCCTGGGGTCTGGTTGCCCTCATCCCGTTCGTGGGTCTGATCGCCTATCTCGTGCTGCGCCCCAACTCCTACCTTGCCGACCGCGAGGAGCAGGAGCTCGATATGGCCCTGCGCGAGCGCCAGCTCTCTCAGTACGGTACCTGCCCGCAGTGTGGCACCTCCATCGAGAAGGACTTTGTGGTCTGCCCCGTTTGCAACACGCAGGTACGTAACGTGTGCCCCAGCTGCCGCCGTCCGCTCGATGCGCATTGGAAGGTCTGCCCGTACTGCCGAACTCACATCCAATAGCGCAACCTCAAAACTTCGTGCGTTGCGCATAAATGTTGCCCGTCGTCCCAGAAAGGACGGCGGGCACTTGTATAATCGTCGCTCGGTTAAATCAGAGCGTCAGCCATCTTGGGAGGAAGACTCGAATGAAGGCTCTTTACAACGACGGAACGGTTTCCGACCTGCCTGAGGGCGAGGTCACACACGTCGTTCGCCATTCTGCGGCCCATATCATGGCACAGGCCATCAAGCGCCTGTATCCCGAGGCCGACTTTGCGTACGGTCCGGCTACTGACAACGGCTTTTACTACGATATCGACCTGCCCGAGGGCCAGAAGATCTCTGAGAACGACTTCGAGGCCATCGAGGCCGAGATGAAGAAGATCGTCAAGGAGAACCTCAAGTTCACCACCTTCGAGCTTTCCCGCGAGGACGCCGTGAAGCTCATGGAGGAGCGCGGCGAGAAGTACAAGGTCGAGCACATCGGCGACTTGGCCGACGATGCCCGCATCACCTTCTACCAGCAGGGCGAGTACATCGACATGTGCGTGGGCCCGCATATCTGCTACACCAAGGCGCTCAAGGCCTTCAAGCTCACCGCCGTCTCCGGCGCCTACTGGAAAAATGACAAGGACAACAAGATGCTCACGCGCGTCAACGGTGTTGCCTTTGCCACCAAAGAGGAGCTCGACGAGCACATGCGCCTGCTCGAGGAGGCCAAGAAGCGCGACCATCGCAAGATCGGCGCCGAGATGGACCTCTTCATGATGCGCGACGAGGCCCCCGGCTTCCCGTTCTTCCTGCCTAACGGCGTGACCCTCAAGAACACGCTGCTCGACTACTGGCGCGAGATCCACCACAAGGCCGGCTACGTCGAGATCTCCACCCCGCTCATCATGAACAAGCAGCTGTGGAAGACCTCCGGTCACTGGGACCACTACAAGGACAACATGTACTCCACCGTCATCGACGACGAGGAGTACTGCATCAAGCCCATGAACTGCCCCGGCGGCGTGCTGGTCTATGCGGCCAAGCCCCACAGCTACCGCGAGCTGCCCATCCGCGCCGGCGAGATCGGACTGGTGCATCGTCACGAGCTGCGCGGCGCCCTGCACGGCCTGTTTCGCGTACGCTGCTTCAACCAGGACGATGCGCACCTGTTCGTGCGTCCCGACCAGCTCACCGACGAGATCGTGGGCGTGGTAAACCTCATCGACTCCGTGTACCAGAAGTTTGGCTTCAAGTACCATGTCGAGCTCTCCACGCGTCCCGAGGACTCCATGGGTTCGGACGAGGACTGGGAGCGCGCCGAGGCCGGTCTCAAGACCGCTCTCGACCAGCTGGGCATGACCTACGAGGTCAACGAGGGCGACGGTGCCTTCTACGGCCCCAAGATCGACTTCCATCTCGAGGACTCGCTCGGCCGCACCTGGCAGTGCGGCACGGTTCAGCTCGACTTCCAGATGCCGCTGAACTTCGACCTCGAGTACACCGATGCCGACGGCACCAAGAAGCGCCCCATCATGCTGCACCGCGTGTGCTTCGGCTCCATTGAGCGCTTTATCGGCATCCTGATCGAGCACTTTGCCGGCAAGTTCCCCACGTGGCTCGCCCCCGTGCAGGTCAAGGTCCTGCCCGTTTCCGAGAAGAGCCGCGCCTATGCTCACACCGTCGTCGAGCGCTTCGAGGCCGCCGGCGTGCGCGTGGTCTGCGACGACCGCGACGAGAAGATCGGCTACAAGATCCGCGAGGCCCGCTCCATCGATCGTGTTCCCTACATGCTCATCTTGGGCGAGAAGGAGGCCGAGAGCGGCAACATCTCGGTTCGCGACCGCTCGGGCGAGACCACGCAGTACGAGGTCGATGAGTTCATCGCCCAGATCTGCGAGGAGATTCGCACCCGCGCCTAAGGCGTAACGATTGCTCAGCGGCCGCTCGCGTATCCGGGCGGCCGCTTTCTTCTACCGTTTCATTAAGGAGAACCCATGCCCCTGACCCTCGAGGACTGCCAGTACAAAGGCGACGGCACGTTCAACCTGAAGGATTACAAGACCTCGGCCAAGATGGACAAGTCTGAGCGCGAGAACTATCGCCTCATGACGGTCGAGAACACCTCGAAGATCGCCTCGCTGCAAAACCGTCTCTACGCCGAGGGCAAAGAGGGCGTCGTTATCCTGTTCCAGGCCATGGACGCCGCCGGCAAGGACTCCACCATCAAACACGTGATGAGCGGCGTGAACCCGCAGGGCTGCCTGGTGCACAGCTTTAAGCAGCCCTCCGCCGAGGAGCTCTCGCACACGTTTCTGTGGCGTGCGATGACGCACGTTCCGCCGCGCGGCTACATCGGCATGTTCAACCGCTCGTATTACGAGGACGTCCTGGTGGCGCGCGTGCGCAACATGCAAGAGGGCTACCAGATGCCCGAACGCTGCACGAACATGAAGCCCGAGGAGTTCTTTGGGCAGCGCTACCGCCAGATCGTGGACTTCGAGGAGCATCTCTGGGAAGAGGGTTACCGCGTTCTCAAGATCTTTTTGCACCTAAGCCCCGAGGAGCAGGCCAAGCGCTTTTTGGCCCGCATCAAAGACGAGTCCAAGAACTGGAAGTTCTCTGAGGCCGACATGCGCGAGCGCGTGCTGTGGGACAAGTACCAGAAGGCCTATGAGCTGGCGATCGACGCTACGGCCACCAAGCATGCGCCCTGGTACGTCATCCCTGCCGACCAAAAGTGGTATGCTCGCTACCTGGTCTCCGAGGCCATCGTGCGTGTACTCGAGTCCTGCGACCCGCAGTTCCCCGAGCCGCCGGCGGGCCAGAAGGACACCCTTGCGGGATACAAGGAGCAGCTTCTTTCGGAGCTGGCCTAGCCTTGCCTGCGACGGTCGAGGACATCTGCGAGCGCTACCGCGCGCTTTCGGGCGCACGGGCATGTCTTTTGCTCCGTGCGCGCGCTCCGCGCGAGGCGTTCGATCTTCTGGGAGACCCTTCCACCCATGGCCTGCGCCCGCGGTTTGTTTCTGCAATCGATGAGCCCGGCGTTCGCGTGACGGATCTGCGTGCGGCGAGCCGTCATGCCTGTGAGCAGGGCGAATGCCTTGTTGTAGACAACTCCGTGCCCACGGCGTTTGGTTGCGCCCCGCTTTTGTGCGGTGCCGTGATGTGCTTCGAGCGCCTTGCGGACGGGGTGGCGGTGCTCTCCGTCGCCAAGCCGCGAGGCAAGCGCGCCGGTGCGGATGAGCTGGCGCTGCGCGCCCATGCCTGCCTGCAGGGGGCGGGCCCGCATGCCGTCCTCGCTCCCGACGAGGCCGACTCGTTGGTCAAGCATCTCGATTCACTTGGCTCCCGCATGCAGAGAAGCTTCGACAATGCGCGCGCCCTGGCCGAGTACCTCGCCGCCAACGAGCATGTCTCGCGGGTTTGCTATCCGGGCCTAGAAGATCATCCGGACCATCGGGTCGCCGCGGCCACTCTCCTGCACGGCTTTGGCCCGCTTCTGGAGTTCGAGCCGCAACCGCATACCGATCTGCGGGCCCTCACTGGGGCGTTATCTTTTGCAGAAGGGGAGAGCCGTGAGACCTTCGCGCACCTGACGGAGTGCGAGGGCGCCAAGATCGTTCGCCTGTGGGCGGGGGAGGACAACCCCCTTGCCGTCATCGACCGTATCGATCCGATTCTTCGTGCGTAGCCCTCGTGTACTTGCGGTGCGTGCGCGTCTGCCGCACCCGCCCTGCGTTACCATATTCCGCGTATTTCTATAGGGCGCCATGGTAGGGCTGGGTCCACGGGGCTTGCAGCTAGTCATGGGCAATGTTTGAAGGAGAAACATGGCAACGTTCTTTCCCGGTGAGTCCCATACGTTTTCGGAGTATTTGCTCGTACCTGGCTATTCCTCATCGGAGTGCATCCCGAACAATGTTTCCCTCAAAACGCCTCTGACGCGTTTCAAGCGCGGCGAGAAGCCCGCGATCACCCTGAACATCCCCATGGTCTCCGCCATCATGCAGTCGGTTTCCGGCGTGGACATGGGCGTTGCCCTTGCCACCGAGGGCGGCATGAGCTTCATCTACGGCTCCCAGACGCCCGAGGCCGAGGCCGCCATGGTCAAGGCCGTCAAGGATCACAAGGCCGGTTTTGTCGAGTCCGACTCGACCCTCACCCCCGACATGACCATGACCGAGGTCATGCAGCTCAAGGAGAAGACCGGCCACTCCACGATGCCCGTCACCGATGACGGCACCCCGCGCGGCAAGCTGCTCGGCATCGTCACCAGCCGTGACTACCGTCCCAGTCGTGATGACCACTCCGCCAAGGTCTCCACGTTCATGACCCCGCGCGAGAAGCTCATCGTGGGCGACAAGAACATCACCCTCAAGAAGGCCAACGACGTCATCTGGGAGAACAAGCTCAACGCTCTCCCCGTCGTCGACGATTACGACCACCTGATCGGTATCGTGTTCCGCAAGGACTACGACAGCCACAAGACCAACCCCAACGAGCTGCTCGATGCCGACAAGCGCTACATCGTGGGCGCGGGCATCAACACCCGTGACTACGCCGAGCGCGTGCCCCTGCTTATCGAGGCCGGTGCCGATGCCCTGTGCATCGACTCCTCCGAGGGCTTCTCTGAGTGGCAGAAGCGCACCATCGAGTGGATCCGCGCCAACTACGGCGAGGACGTCAAGGTCGGTGCCGGCAACGTCGTCGACGCCGAGGGCTTCCGCTTCCTGGCCGACTGCGGTGCCGACTTCATCAAGGTCGGTATCGGCGGCGGCTCCATCTGCATCACCCGTGAGACCAAGGGCATCGGCCGCGGCCAGGCCACGGCCCTGATCGACGTGTGCCGTGCGCGCGACGAGTACTTCGAGGAGACCGGCATCTATGTGCCCGTGTGCTCCGACGGCGGCATTGTCTACGACTACCACATGACCCTCGCGCTCGCCATGGGCGCCGATTTCATGATGCTCGGCCGCTACTTCGCGCGCTTCGACGAGTCCCCGACGGCCCGCGTGAACGTCAACGGTCAGTACATGAAGGAGTACTGGGGCGAGGGCTCCGCACGCGCCCGCAACTGGCAGCGCTACGACCTGGGCGGCGCCGCTAAGCTCTCCTTTGTCGAGGGCGTCGACTCCTACGTGCCCTATGCCGGTTCCCTCAAGGACGGCGTGAACAGCACACTCTACAAGGTCAAGTCCACCATGTGCAACTGCGGCGCGCTATCCATCCCCGAGCTACAGGAGAAGGCGCGACTAACCCTAGTCTCCGCCACCTCCATCGTCGAGGGCGGCGCCCACGACGTTGTGGTCAAGGATTCTCAGCAAAGCGTGAGCTATCGATAAGTATCGGTTAGCTACACCCGCCGTGAGGAAACGAGATGGCCACGTATCATGGCCGTCTCGTTTTTTGTTTGCCGCTATAATCAATCGCGTTAACGATACCGAGGGGCCGGGTACGGCGTGCCGGCCTCGCTCGAGTCATCTAAGGAGCAATCTATGTGCGACAGCACAGACAAGGTTAATGAGATTCCCGCCTACGATGCGCAGGCGATCGAGACCAAGTGGATGAAGGCTTGGGAGGACGAGAACCTCTTTGCCGTAGACACCGACCCCAACAAGCCCAAGAAGTACGTCCTCGAGATGTTCCCGTATCCTTCGGGCGACCTGCACATGGGTCACGCACGCAATTACACCATCGGCGACGCCATGGCGCGCCAGGCCCGCATGCGCGGCTTCGACGTGTTGCATCCCATCGGCTTTGACGCCTTTGGCCTGCCTGCAGAGAACGCAGCCATCAAGCACAAGACCCAGGCTGCCGAGTGGACCTATAAGAACATGGACCAGGCGCTCGCCACCATGAAGCGCATGGGCTTCTCCTACGACATGGACCGTCTGGTCAAGACCTGCAGCCCCGACTACTACAAGTGGGGCCAGTGGATCTTCGAGAAGCTCTGGGAGCGCGGCCTGGTCTACCGCAAGAAGAACCCCGTGAACTGGTGCCCCACCTGCAAGACCGTGCTCGCCAACGAGCAGGTCACCGAGGGCCATTGCTGGCGCTGCGGCGAGGTGCCCGAGAAGCGCGACCTCGAGCAGTGGTATTTCAAGATCACCGAGTACGCCCAGGAGCTGCTCGACGACCTGGATAAGCTCCCCGGCTGGCCTGAGCGCGTCAAGCAGATGCAGGCCAACTGGATCGGCCGCTCCGAGGGCGCCGAGGTGGACTTCGTGCTCTGCGACAAGGCCGGTGAGCCCACCGACGAGAAGATCACCGTGTTCACCACGCGTGCCGACACCCTGTTCGGCGTGACCTTCTTCGTGCTCGCTCCCGAGTATGCGGGCCTGAAGGACCTTGTCGCCGGCACCGAGTACGAGCAGGCCGTCGTCAAGATCATTGAGGACTCCAAGCACATCTCCCAGGTGGAGCGCGCCCAGGGCACGCTTGAGAAGCACGGCGCCTTTACCGGTCGCTATGTGGTGAACCCCATCAACGGCGAGAAGGTGCCCGTCTGGGTGGCCGACTACGTTGTGGCCGATTACGGTACGGGTGCGGTCATGGCCGTTCCCTGCGGCGACCAGCGCGATTTTGAGTTCGCCCGCAAGTACGACCTGCCCATCAAGCCCGTGGTGCTGAACGACGAGGACATCGCCGAGCTCAACGCCGCCGGTGGCGATATCGATACGTACTGCGCCGACACCGTCGACTGGGATACCGCGCACGCCGCCGAGGGCACGCTCGTGCAGTCCGGCAAGTATACGGGCCTGCGCGGCGGCAAGCACTCCGATGCCGAGGCCGCGATCGTGTCCGATCTCGAGGATGCCGGCACCGGCCGCCGCAAGGTCGAGTTCCGCCTGCGCGACTGGCTCATTTCGCGCCAGCGCTATTGGGGCAACCCCATCCCTGCCATCCACTGCGAGCACTGCGGTATCGTCCCCGTGCCCGAGGATCAGCTCCCGGTCACCCTGCCGCAGAACCTCGACCTTGGCGCCGGCGAGACGCTCGCCAAGTGCAAGGAGTTCTACGAGACCACCTGTCCTGTCTGCGGCGCCCCGGCTCGCCGCGAGACGGATACCATGGACACGTTCACCTGCTCAAGCTGGTACTACATTCGCTACTGCGATCCCCACAACACCGAGCTGCCGTTCAGCCGCGAGGCCGTGGACCGTTGGATGCCCGTCGACAACTATATCGGCGGTATCGAGCATGCCATTCTGCACCTGCTCTACAGCCGCTTCTTCACCAAGGCGCTGCGCGATCTTGGCATGATCGGTGAGGACGAGCCCTTTACCAACCTGCTGTGCCAGGGCATGGTTAAGGACGAGAACGGCGACACCATGTCCAAGTCCAAGGGCAACGTGGTGCCCCCGAGCTCGGTCATCGAGCCGTTCGGTGCCGACACGATGCGCCTGACGATCCTCTTCATCGCCCCGCCCGAGAAGGATTTCGACTGGGATCCCGACGCCGTCGCCGGTGCGAACCGCTTTATCAAGCGCGCTTGGAACATCGTTTGGCAGCTCGCCAACTCCGGTGACGCAGCGGCGAAGCTGGACAAGGCGGCGCTTTCCGATGAAGACCTGAAGCTCTATCGCGAGCGTCACCGCACCATCGCCAAGTGCACCAACGACTACGACCGCCAGCAGTTCAACACCGCCATCTCGGCCGTGATGGAGCTGGTCAACGCCGCAAGCGCCTACGTCAACGCAGTTCCCGCCGATGAGCGCGACGCCGCTCTGTGCACGCTTGTCGCCACCGACATCGTCTCGGTGCTCTCGCCGGTGTGCCCCTTCTGGGCAGACGAGCTGTGGCATGAGGCCCTGCACAACGAGGGCAACGTCTACACGGCGCCGTGGCCCGAGTTCGACCTCGAGGAGACCAAGTGCGACGAGGTCGAGATCGCCGTCCAGGTACTCGGCAAGATGCGCGCCCACGTCACCGTTGCGACGGATGCTACGCCCGAGCAGATGCAGGCTGCCGCCGAGGCCGCCGCTGCCAAGTGGATCGAGGGCAAGACGGTCGTCAAGGCCATCTGCGTCCCCGGCAAGCTCGTAAACCTCGTGGTCAAGTAGCGCTCGCTTTCATATCCCGTGCACACGCCAGGGAGCCCGGTCATCTACTGAGACCGGGCTCCCTGATTACTCTTGGGCCATTCTGATGCCGGTTCCTGGATACGATCCGTCATCTTGAATATCCGTCGTAAAGGTGATGGCTACTTTGTCTCCTATGTCGAATTTCGCTCCAACGTCCTTTCTGACATTACCGACTTCGCCGTCATCGAACAGGTACGTAAACTTAAACGAAGCCGTATCGTTTTCGTGCAGCTCAATAAAATTCGAATCGTCGCTTATACGCAGTGTGAAGACACAACTTCCGTTTTCAGGATCGTTCTTAATCGAGACCATCGTCCCTTCGCAGTGAACCTGATAAGTCCCCTCGCCGCCGCTGCTTCCCGCTTCGCATTTTGACCATGTGTTTGCTGGGCCGAGCGCGATCGCCAGAATCAACAGCGCGAAAAGCACGAGCAACGGCCGAAGCCAACGTTTCGGTGCCATTCGATTCCTCCAGAGTGCTGAGATATCCAAGTCTTAGTTGATATTCGTTCATCACGCTAGCTCTGTAATGCTCTGAGTCCTGTAACATATGCTATAGGCGGTTCTTGTTGTCTGCTGAGTGGACGGCGAGCCACCTGCTTTCAGTGGAACCGTGTCGGGTTTTCTATTTGATTGGCAAGCCGTGGACGAGCTTTTTACTGGTTTTGATTGGGTTGAGCATTTCGACTGGACGCTCTCTGGTAAGGGGCGGGACGCCGGTCTCTCTATGGATTTCGATTGCCCTCGTGACGTTCTTCCTTTGGTCGCCATCCTGTTTGACATGCAGAGAAAAGACTCGCTGGGTCGAGAGCATCTTGAGCTTGAGGAAGGTTTTTCATGCCGTTTGAGGAAGATCGTGTCCCAGGGGCTTATGTCCGTGGACGCAATGGCGGCTGTCACCGGACTTGAAGTTGAAACGATACAGGAGCTGGCTGCTGGGGGAGTTGATCGCGTGCCCCTCACCGAGCGCTCAATTTGTCTTTTTGTGCTGGTTGAAAGGCTGTGTCCGGCTGCTGGCGAGCAGGAATAGTGCCGCCGGTTTGGAACGTCCTATGCATTGTCGTCCGCACCGGCTTTTGTGCGAAAAATGTGTGGCATGGAGCCGGGGCCGGCGGGGGAGATGCGGGATTTGTTTGCATCTAGCTGCAGACTTGTTATACTTGCATAGCAATTGAAGTTGAGTCGTGAGGAGTGGGGTTTCGGCCCCGCTTCTTTTTTGTGTAAGGAGGTGCTGCATGGTCAAGACCAAGGTTGAGCAGAGCATCATCGATGCGCTCGAGGCTGTAGCCGCCGGGCACGGCATCGATATCGTCGACGTTGAGGTCGTGGGTGCCACCAAGGCCCCCTGTGTCCGCGTGAGGATCGACAATCTCGATGGAGAGCCCATCTCGCTCGACGGCGTGACCGCACAGAGCGGCTGGGTGAGTGATGTCATCGAGGAGCTGGATCCCATCTCTTCCAGCTACACCCTTGAGGTGTCTTCTCCCGGCATGGCCCGTCCGCTTCGCCGTCCCGCTGACTTCCAGAAGTTTGTGGGCGAGAACTGCGAGCTTACGACCACTGCAACACAGGGCCAGCGCCGCTATAAGGGTGCTATCGTCGCGGCGGACGACACCGCGGTGACGCTTGCGCTCGAGGGCGACGAGCAGGCCGTTATCTCCTTTGAAGACGTGAAGAAATGCACCTTGAAGCCGACGTTCGACTTCAAGAGCGAGAAGGGCGGAAACTAATATGGCAGCATCTGAGATGATGGAAGCGCTCATGGCCCTGTGCCAGGAGAAGCACATCGACCAGCTTTACCTGATCGACAGCCTGGAGCAGTCGCTGGCCAAGAGCTATGCCGAGCTCATGCACCTCGACTGGGGCGCCAAGGTCACCATCGACCGTACCACCGGCAAGATCTACGTGTACAAGCTCATCCCCGACGACGACTCCATGGACGAAGAGGGCAACTACACCCGCTTCGAAGAGGTCGACGTTACGCCCAAGGACACCTCGCGCATCGCCGCCCAGCATGCCAAGGCAGAGATCAACGCTATCGTGCGCAACTCCGCCCGCGAGCAGATCTACGAGGAGTTCTCCGGCCGCATCGGCGACATCATCACCGGTACCGTGCTGCAGTCCACGCCCGATTTCACCATCGTCAAGATCCGTGAGGGCGTCGAGGCCGAGCTTCCGCACTTCGACCTGCACCGCCACGAGGATGAGCGCAACGAGCGCCCGACCGGCGAGCGCTACCTGCACAACCAGCGCCTCAAGGCCGTCATCATCGATGTACGCGACCCCAACTCCACCGTGCAGCCCGTCCGCGGCGAGCACAGCCGTCCGCCCATCGTCATCTCCCGCACGCATCCTGCGCTGATCAAGCGCCTCTTTGAGCAGGAGGTGCCCGAGGTCTACGAGGGTACCGTCGAGGTCAAGTCCATCGCTCGTGAGCCCGGCCAGCGCTCCAAGGTCGCCGTCAACTCCCTGGACGACCGTCTGGATCCCGTGGGCGCCTGCGTGGGCCCCAAGGGTAGCCGTGTCCGCGCCGTCGTTGGTGAGCTTCGCGGCGAGCGCGTGGACGTCATCCTGTGGGATGCCGACCCGGCCGTCTACGTGGCAAACGCCCTGTCTCCGGCAAAGGTCACCCGCGTGCTCATCGACGAGGAGAAGAACTACGCCGGCGTTATCGTGCCCGACGATCAGCTCTCCCTCGCCATCGGCAAGGAGGGCCAGAACGCCCGCCTGGCCGCTCGCCTGACCGGCTGGCACATCGATATCAAGAACGAGACGCTCGCTGCCGATATCCTCAAGAACGTCCCGCTGGTCGAGGAGCCCGAGACCGACGACCTGCTCTCCGATGACGAGCCCGAGCGCTGCGCCTACGTGAGCGACGAGGGCATCCGCTGCCGCAACCAGGCCCGTCCCGGCTCGCGCTACTGCGGCGTCCACGACCCGGTGAACATGGATGTCGAGACTTCTGACTATATCTCCGACGCAGAGGACCTGATCTAACGGCTAGGCGCGCATGCGCCCCCATCGATTGAGTCCCGTTCGTTGTCTGACGGCGCGCGTGCGCCCGAGAGGTAGGTGTTTATGGCAAAGGTTCGTGTTTCCAGCCTGGCCAAGGAATTTGGTATGAGCTCCAAGGAGATGCTCGGTCATCTCGAGGAGATGAAGATCCCCGCCAAGGGCGCATCCTCTGCGCTCGAGGACGTCTATGTGAGCCTTGTCCGCAAGAAGCTCGCCCCCATCCTGGAGGCCCGTGCGGCCGAGCTCGAGGCCGCCAAGGCTGCCGAGGAGGAGGCCGCTCGCGCCGAGGAGGCCGCCCGCGCCGAGGAGGCCGAGCGTGAGCGCCTGGCCGCCGAGGCCCGCCGCGAGGAGGAGCGCAAGATCTCCGAGGCCGCCCGTGCTGCCGAGGAGGCTGCCCGCGCCGCTGCCGCCGAGGCCGAGCGCAAGGCTCGCGAGAAGGCCGCTGCCGAGGCTCGCGAGGCCGAGCTCGAGGCCAAGCGCCGCGCCGTGCCCGCTAGCGATTCGGGCCAGCGCTTCCGCTCGCTTCTCGATCAGATCGCGGCTCAGGAGGTCGTGCTGAAGGAGAAGAAGCAGGAGGACGAGAAGAAGAAGGCCGAGAGCCGCGACAACCGCGGTCGTGGCCGCAACAGCGACCGCCGCTCCGGTGGCCGCGATGCGTCCTCGTCCGATTCGCCCCGCTCCTCGCGTCGTTCCTCCGCCCCCTCCATGCCCGCCGGCATGGATTTCCCCAACCCTGACAAGCAGGGCGGTAAGGGTAAGAAGCACAAGGGCCACGGTGCCGCCGAGGGCGAGGACCGCTACACCCGCATGGCGCGCGAGGCCGAGGAGTACAGCCGCGAGAAGGTCCTCGAGGACGCTCGCGCGGCCGTCGAGGAGGCCTCTCGCGAGTCCACCGGTCGCCGCAAGAAGCGCAAGGAGAAGCGCGAGCGCGAGGCCGCCCGTGCCCAGGAGGAGAAGAAGATAGAGGAGGCTCTGGCCCAGGGCATCAACCCCGAGGAACTGGACGCCGTCCGCGTCTCCCAGGGCGTCACGGTCCAGGAGCTCGCCGAGGCCCTCGAGGTGCCCGCGAACGACATCATCAAGCGCCTCTTCCTGCTCGGCACCCCGCTGACCCTCACCCAGACCATGAGCGACGACCTGGTCGAGCTTGTGGCCGACGACCTTGGCCGCCAGGTGAAGATCATCACCCCCGAGGAGGAGAACTCCTTTACGTTCTATGACGACCCGGCCGACCTTAAGGGCCGCGCTCCCGTTGTCACCGTCATGGGCCATGTCGACCACGGTAAGACGTCGCTGCTCGACGCCATCCGCCACACCGGCGTTGCCGAGGGCGAGGCGGGCGGCATCACCCAGGCCATCGGTGCATCCCAGGTGTTCATCGGCGACCGCAAGATCACCTTCATCGATACCCCGGGTCACGCCACCTTCACGGCCATGCGTGCCCGCGGTGCCAAGGTGACCGACATCGTCATCCTGATCGTCGCCGCCGACGACGGCGTCATGCCCCAGACCATCGAGTCCATCAACCACGCTAAGGCCGCAGGTGTCCCCATCATCGTGGCCGTCAACAAGATCGACAAGCCGGGTGCCAACCCCGACCGCGTGCGCCAGGAGCTCACCGAGTACGACATCATCCCCGAGGAGTGGGGCGGACAGAACATGTTCGTCAACATCTCGGCCAAGAAGAAGATCGGCATCGACGACCTTCTGGAGTCTGTCCTTCTCCAAGCAGACGTTCTTGAGCTCAAGGCCAACCCCGACACCTTTGCCTCTGGCTACGTGCTTGAGGGCAAACTCGACCGCGGCCGCGGCTCTGTGGCGACGGTCCTTGTCTCGCGCGGCACCCTGCGCGTTGGCGATCCGTTGGTCGCCGGCATGGCCTACGGCCGCGTGCGCGCAATGCTCGACCCCAAGGGCAACTCGGTGACCGAGGCCGGCCCGTCCGACCCCGTGGAGATTCTGGGCCTCTCGAGCGTCCCCAACGCAGGCGACGAGTTCCGCGTCTTCCAGGACGACCGCGATGCCCGCGACCTGGCCGACCAGCGTGCGCTTAAGGCCCGCATCGAGGAGCAGAACCGCGTCAAGCACGTCACGCTCGAGAACCTCTTTGCCACCATGGCCGACGCCGAGGTCAAAGAGCTCAACCTCATCATCAAGGCCGACGTCCAGGGTTCCATCGAGGCCCTTCAGGACTCGCTGGACAAGATGGACCAGTCCGAGGTTCGCATCAACACCATCCATGCCGCGGTCGGCGCCATCAACGAGACCGACGTCGTCTTGGCAGACGCCTCTAACGCCATCATCATCGGCTTTGGCGTTCGCCCCGACGGCAAGGCCCGCAGCGCCGCTGAGCACCAGGGTGTCGAGATCCGCACCTACGACGTCATCTACAAGGCGCTCGAGGACCTCGATGCCGCCCGTATCGGTATGCTGAAGCCCACCGAGGTCGAGGTCTCCACCGGTATGGCCGTCGTCGTCGACACCTTCAAGGTGCCCAAGGTCGGCATCGCCGCCGGCGTGCGCATCGAGGAGGGCGAGATCGCCAATACCGACTCCGTGCGCCTCGTGCGCGACGGTATCGTCGTCTACAACGGCAAGATCGCCTCTATGCGCCATTACAAGGACGAGGCCAAGAGCCTGCGCAGCGGTACCGAGGGCGGTATCGGCCTGGAGAACTTCCAGGACATCAAGCCCGGCGACCAGATCGAGGCCTACCGCATCGACCAGGTTGCTCGCACCGAGTAGGAGCCTGCCGTATGAAGCAAAACGCCGCTACACGCCGCACCGCCGAGCAGCTGCGCGAGAAGCTCGGCACCATCCTGCTGTTCGAGATCTCCGATCCGCGTCTTGACCTTGTGACCCTTACGGGTTGCGAGGTCAGCGTGGACCGCTCCTTCGCCCGCGTCTACGTCTCCTGCGAGGCCGAGCGCTACGAGGAGGTCCTCGAGACCCTCAACAGCGCGAAGGGGCGCATCCGCAAGCTCCTCTCTCATGCGCTGGACTGGCGCGTGGTGCCCGAGCTCGACTTCAAGATTGATCGCTCCACCGACCAGGCGGAGGCCATCGCCGCCGCCCTTAAGCAGGTGCCCGAGACCATGGCGATCGAGAAGGACGAGGAGGGCTATCCCGTGGCCGAGGCCGCGGTGCCCGCTGAAGGCGAAGACGACCATGAGTAGCATCTCCAGCTCGTGCGGGGAAGAGGGCCTCGAGGCCCCCGAGCCCGCGTTTGTGTGGGACAACGTCATCGCGCTGGTCGAAGAGGCGAGCACCATCGCCATCTGCGGCCATGTGAATCCCGACGGCGATGCGATCGGCTCGACGCTTGCGCTGGGCCGATCCCTTCGCCGTCGCTATCCGGACAAGGCCATCACCTGCCTGCTGCCCAACAACAACCCGGTCCCGCGCGTCTACCGCTTTCTCGCGGGCGCGTCCGACATGACGCCCGCCTCGTCGTATCCGCTCGATCCCGATCTTTTTATCTCGGTCGACGTGCCTACGCTCGAGCGCCTGGGCGAGGCCGGCCCGGTGGCGCTTCGCTCCGAGAACGTCGTGACGATCGACCACCACCCGGCGCGCTCCGAGTTCGCAAACGTCGTCGTGCGCAGGACCGATGCCGCTGCGTGCGCCGTCCTTATCGACGACTTCCTGATCTTTGCCGGCTATCCGGTGGATCCGGACGTTGCGAACTGCCTTCTTACGGGCCTTGTTACCGATACGGGGAGCTTTCAGTACCAAAACGCCAACTCGGCTGCGTTTATCTGCGCATCCCGTCTGGTGCACGCCGGTGCCGACCCCGCCCTGGTCTCGCTTCGCGTGTACCAGAGCCAGCGTCTCGAGTATCTCCATCTGGAGAGCATCGTTATGGGTCGTATCGACACGGTGGCCGACGGGCGCGTGGCCTACAGCTACGCGTATGCCTCGGATCTCTCCAAGCACGGTATCTCCGCGGATGATTGCGACGGCTTGGTGGATATCGTGCGCTCTATCGACGGGGCCAAGGTCTGCCTGTTTTTGCGTGAGGTCGCCGAGGGCGAGATTCGCGGCAACCTTCGCTCAAAGTGCTCGCTCGACGTTTCCGGCGTTGCGGTGAGTCACGGCGGCGGTGGCCATGTCGCGGCTGCCGGCTTTACCTTTAACGGTAGCATCGAGGAGGCGCTCAAGGAGCTTCTCCCCGAATTGACGGAACTGGTGGAATCGCAGGAAGAGTAGATAGGCTTCATGGCAAAACGGAAACCTTCAAACATCAACCTGCTCTTTGCTGTAGATAAGCCCTCGGGCTGCACGTCGCACGATGTGGTCTCGGCTGCGCGCCGGGCGCTCGGCGAGCGCAGGGTCGGTCATGCCGGTACCCTCGATCCGCTGGCAACCGGCGTTATGCTCCTGGGTGTTGGCCAGGCGACCCGCCTGCTGGGCATGCTCACGCTTGAGCGCAAAAGCTATATCGCCGCCATCGCCTTTGGCACCGAGACCAATACCGACGATACCGAGGGCGAGGTCACGCGCATCGTTCCGTGTGCTCCCGAGCTTGCTGACGAGACGTTTGCGCGAGGAGCGCTCGAGGGTTTCTTGGGCCCGCAGATGCAGGTCCCGCCGGCGTTCTCCGCCATCTCGGTAAACGGCGTCAGGGCCTACAAGAGCGCGCGTGCAGGAGTAGACGTCGAGCTCCCCGCACGTCCCGTGGAAGTGTTTGAGGCGAGCCTCCTTTCAATCGATGCCGCCGAGGGGGTTGTCTGGAACGTCGCCTTTACCGTGAGCAAGGGCACTTACATTCGCTCCCTGGCTCGCGACATTGGTCGCCGCGTGGGCGGCGCTGCGCATATTGCCGCCCTTCGGCGCACCGCTTCCGGCGCCGTGACACTGGGCGATGCGCTCGCGCCTGACGCCCTGAGCGTCGAGAGCGTTCGCGCCCGTGCGCTCGACCCGTTGGCGCTTTTGGGCATCGCGCCCGTGCACTTGGCGGACGAGTCGCTCGAAGATCTTCTCTGCGGTAGGCGTATTCCCATGTCTGCGGCAGAAGACCCCAGACCCTCTTCCGATATGTGCGGACTTGTGGTTGCGGGGGAGCTGCGCGCCCTTGCGGTCGCAAAAAATGGGTACTACCAAATGCAAAATGTTTTCCCGCAAGGGATCGAAGGGGTGAGATAGATGTACGGAACCGCGGCTTTGCGACGTGACTTTCTCTTCTCGCAGCCGCGTGCGCGCATTGTGTATCTCAACTCCGAGACGCCTTCCCAGCAGCTTACGTGTGTGATCGCGATCGGCGCCTTTGACGGCGTGCACCTGGGGCACCGCTATCTCCTCCAGCAAGCCGTGAACGATGCGCGTGAGCGCGGGGTTGCGGCCGTCGCTGTGACGTTTGATCCTGATCCCGATGTCGTGGTAAGCGAGACGCCGGCACCCAAGCTCATGAGCCTTGATGACCGTTTGCGCACGTTGGCTTCCGTGGGCGTCGACGCCGTCGCGGTTGTTCCGTTCGACGCGAACGTCGCCTCGATGGACCACGAGGTGTTCTTTGAGCGCGTCGTCGCTCCCACATTGCGTATACGGGCGATACATGTTGGCACCGACTTCCGCCTCGGTGCCCGCGGCGTCGCTACGGTGGATGTGCTGCGCTCATGGGGCGAGGCGCGCGGCATCGAAGTGTTCGGGCACGAGCTGCTCCGCGAGGCCGGCGGCACCGTGAGCTCGTCTCGCATTCGTGCGCTGCTTGCGCAGGGCGATGTCGACTCCGCCAACGCGGATCTGGGCCGCACGTATATGGTCCGCGGTCGCGTTGTCCATGGCAGGGGAGAGGGGCGAAAGCTCGGGTTCCCCACGGCAAACATCGAGGTTTCCGGCCGTATGGCTGCACCTCAAGAGGGGGTTTACGCCGGTTTTGCCTGTCTGGGCGATGCCGCTTGGCCCGCCGCCATCAACGTGGGCGTGCCCCCGATGTTCAAGGACTGCGAGGCTTCCGCCAAGCTGGAAGCCAACATCGTGGGTTTCTCGGACGACATCTACGGCGCGCAGATCGCCGTCTCGTTCGTTAAGCAGCTGAGGCCCTCGCGAACGTTCGCTTCGCTCGATGAGCTCGTGGCGACGGTAGAGGGAAACATCGAGGACGTGCGCGAGCTGTTCGGCGAGGGGAGGCGCGATCTTTCCCTATGATCTCTGATGAGGAAATCGCCCGCGTGCGCGCGGCGACCGACCTGGTTGCCCTGGCCCAGGAGACCGTTGAGCTCAGACCGCGCGGCCACGAGTTTTGGGGCTGCTGTCCGTTTCACGGTGAGAAGACGCCTTCGTTCCATATCATTCCCGCCACGCAGTCTTGGTACTGCTTTGGCTGCAGCGAGGGCGGGGACTGCTTTACCTATGTGATGAAGCGCGAGAATCTGACGTTCCCGGACTCCATCCGCTATCTCGCCGACCGCGCCGGTATCGAGCTCACCGAGGACAATTCACGCACGTCGCGCCGCTCCACCAAGCGCACTCGCATCATCGATGTGTGCGAGGCCACTAGCGAGTTCTACCACACCATGCTCATGCGCGGTAAGGATGCGCGCGGCCGCGAGTACTTCGCTTCGCGCGGTTTGGGCGCCGACGTGTGCCAGCGTTACCGCTTGGGCTTTGCTCCGGGTCACGGTGCTCTGGTCGCACAGCTGCGCTCGCAGGGTTTTTCCGACCGAGAGATGGTGGACGCCAACGTCGCCATTCGTCGTGACCGCGGGGCGCTTTCGGACCGCTTCTACGATCGCGACATGTTTCCCATTTTTGATGAACAGGGCAGGTGCATCGCCTTTGGCGGCCGCATCATGGGCGCCGGCGAGCCGAAGTACCTCAATACCTCGGAGACCCCGGTTTTTCATAAAAAGAAAAATCTATATGGCTTCAACTGGGCAAAAGAGCACATTGTTGCCCAGAACGAGGCGATTGTCGTCGAGGGGTACACCGATGCCATCGCCTGTTGGGAGGGGGGCATTAAAAACGTTGTCGCTACGTTGGGCACGGCCCTGACCGAGCATCACGTCAAGACCCTCACCCGTTTTGCCAAAAAGATCGTCTATCTCTTTGACGGCGATGCGGCGGGTCAAAAGGCCGCCGAGCGCGCCATTCAGTTTGTCGAGACGGGGTCGGTTGACCTGCGCTGCGTCATTCTCCCCGACGATATGGACCCCAACGATTACGTGCGCGCAAACGGTGGGCCGGCCCTTCGTGCCCTTCTGGACGATTCGCAGCCGTTGCTCGACTTTGTCTTCTCAAAGCTGGGGGAGCGCAGCGACGTCTCGTCTCCGGCGGGCCGCGCCCGCGCACTCGAGGACGCATGCCGTCTGATCTACCCTCTGCGCGCGAGCTATATGATCGACAGCTACTACGTGCAGATCGCCGACCGTGTGGGTGTCGATGTCGACACAGTTCGCGCCGCCGCGCCCCGTGTGTTCAAGACGGTTCAACGCGAAGAGGAGCAGGCCCGCCAGCGCGAGACCGCTCGCGAACGCTATCGCCAACAGGGCGGGGCGCCTTCGTCTGCACCGGCCGCAGCTCCCGCGGCACCCGATGAGGTCGAGGAGCCTTATGATTACCTGCCGGCCGAAGCCCAGGGTGCCGCGCCTTTCGCGCCCACGCCCCCTCAGACCCCGCAGGTTCTGACCGACCTCGAGCGGCACTCGCTGAGAAGTGAGCGCGAGCTTCTGTGCCTTATGACGAGCTTCCCCTCGTCTTTCCGCTCGTTTGCCGAGCGCATCACGCAGATCGATTGGGTCGACCCGCGGCACGAGGCCATCGCGTGGGCCGTGCTCGCCACGCCCGATACCGCCACGGCAGCCGATGCCATGGACGCGGCCCGTGCGGTGTGCGACGAGGCCGCGAGTTTGGTGAGCGCCGGCACTATCGCTTCCACGAGCGGGCATCCCACCGAGACGAACGTTATCTTCCTGCTCGATACCCTTGAGCTGTACGGGCTGCGTCGCCGCATGCAGGCGGCCCAGGCGCAGCTGAGGTCCGGAAGCGGTCTTGACTCTGCCAAGCGCCGTGAGCTTGCCATCAGAGCCTCGCAGGATGCCGCCCGCATCCGCGAGCTCGCCCAGGCGGTGGAGGGCATCGCCGACCCGTTCCGTGAACTCGGCCTGAAAGATTCCGATAGCTCGAATAATTAGGCAACGTATCTTTATCAATTGGGAACATATGATAAAGTAATGAGTCCTGTGTACCATGAAGGGAGTATCTGTGCCAAATAAGACTGACGGCATGGGCGACGCCATCAAGTCCCAGATCGCTACGCTTCTTCTGAAAGGTTCAGAATCAGGTAGCGTGACCGAAGAGGACGTCCAGGGCGTTCTCAAGGGCGTCGAGGTAAGTGAAGCACAGCTTAACTCCGTCTATGAGATTCTCCGTGAGCAGGGTATCGACATCCTGAGTGCCGACGACCCCGAGCTCGATGTTGATGACGTCGATGTCGATGGCGGCGCTGACGACGAGGCTCTCGATGATGACGACCTTGATGACGAGAACAGCGAGGACCACGACATCAAGGTCGCCAAGCGCGCCGATGCCGAGATGGCCTCCGGCAAGTCCAAGAAGAAGACCCGTTCGCGTACGAGCCGCTCTCGCTCCCGCACGCGCGGCGTCGACGCCTCTACCGTTATGCTTACGGGCGATCCCGTCCGCATGTATCTCAAAGAGATCGGTAAGGTCGACCTGCTTACCGCTTCCGACGAGGTCGACCTCGCTATGAAGATCGAGGCCGGTCTCGAGGCCACCGCTAAGCTCGAGGCTGCCGACCGCGGCGAGATCGAGCTCACCCGTGCGGAGATCCGCCGTCTGACTCGCGTCGAGAACGTCGGCCTTGAGGCCAAGCAGGCGCTCATCTCCGCTAACCTGCGCCTGGTCGTCTCCATCGCCAAGCGCTACGTTGGTCGCGGCATGCTGTTCCTGGACCTGATCCAGGAGGGCAACCTCGGTCTTATCCGCGCGGTCGAGAAGTTCGACTACGAGAAGGGCTTCAAGTTCTCCACGTACGCGACCTGGTGGATTCGTCAGGCCATCACGCGTGCCATCGCCGACCAGGCCCGTACGATCCGCATCCCGGTCCACATGGTCGAGACCATCAACAAGCTCGTTCGCGTGCAACGCCAGCTGCTGCAGGACCTCGGTCGCGACCCGACTCCCGAGGAGATCGGTGCCGAGATGGACATGAGTGCCGACCGCGTGCGCGAGATCCAGAAGATCAGCCAGGAGCCCGTCTCCCTCGAGACGCCTATCGGTGAGGAAGAGGATTCCCAACTTGGCGACTTCATCGAGGACTCGCAGGCCGTTGTTCCGCCCGATGCAGCGAGCTTCTCGATGCTCCAGGAGCAGCTCACCCAGGTGCTCGATTCGCTTGCAGACCGTGAGCGCAAGGTCATCGAGCTGCGTTTTGGCCTCGTCGACGGCCATCCGCGCACGCTCGAAGAGGTCGGTCGCGAGTTCGGTGTAACGCGTGAGCGCATCCGTCAGATCGAGTCGAAGACCTTGGCCAAGCTGCGTCACCCGAGCCGCTCCAGCAAGCTCAAGGATTACATCGAGTCCTAGGCTTGAGTTTCAGCGATTGCATGAGCCCCGCCTTGAGCGGGGCTTTTTTGAGACTGATCATGCAGGGGTAATAAAAAACCCGCCACATAGGCGGGTTGGAAATTCTGGCTCCTCGAGTAGGACTCGAACCTACAACAACGCGGTTAACAGCCGCGGGCTCTACCATTGAGCTATCGAGGAATGGTATGTGCTGCTGAGCAACAAGAATTAGTATACGCAATACTTTTCGGCATGCAAGAACAAATTTGGAAAAATTTATTCGACATCCTTGTCGGGCTGGATCAGCTCCTCGTAACGGCTGATGTGCTCGCGTCCGCCCTCGATGGTCGGAAGCAGGAAGTAGTAGATAACCTCGATGATCGCCATGGCAGAGATCTTGGAGAACGCGAAGTCGCCCGTGGTGAGCAGGGCCTCGTGGTTCACGGTGCGCAGCACATGATCCGCCATGCGCGCCAGGGGAGACTGCTCATCGCTCGTGATGGCGACCACGGAGGCCCCCCGGCTGCGTGCCGCCTCGACCAGGCGAACCAGTCGCTGCGAGCGGCCGGAGTTTGAGATCACGAGCAGCAGGTCCTCGGGGTGCATCGTGAGAGCAAATCCCGTGCCGATCTCGCTCACCTCGTGCGTCATGCAACGCAGGCCCAGCTGGCTGAACTTGAACGTTGCGTCCATCGCTACGGAGTTGGTGTTTCCCACCGCGGCGATCTGCACCACGCCGGCGTTTGCCACCAGGCTCACCACCGCGCGAACTGTCTGGGCGTCCAGGCCGCGCAAGGTGGCCTCGAGCTCGCCCGTCTTGGTGGCCAGGATGTTCCTGAGCGATCCCTCCACGTTGTCGAGGGATACCTCGCCGTCCAGGTCGAGGCCGCCATGCTGCCGGGAGAGATCGCGCCCCAAGGAGAACTGGAAGCCGCGATAGTTCTCGAACCCCAGGTGCTTGCAGAAGCGCGAGATGCTGGCCTCAGAGGTTCCGCTCTTGCGTGCGAGCTGTGCGGCCGTAAGGGTGGGGGCCTCGCTGCGGTGCGCCAGGATGTAATCGACGACGCGCTGCTCGGAGCCAGAGAACGTGCGCGTGGAGGTGATGAGCGAGAGCGCGCTCAGTTCGCCGCCGGCCATGGGCATGCCTCCTAAAATCGGTAAACGGTATGCATGAAAGTGCTGATGGTTACAGTATTACCGCGTTTGAGCTGCAAGTTGACGAAATTCTTTCACACGCCGTTCACCGCTCTGAAAGAACCTTTCGCCCTTTGATGCCGTTCACTGTGAAGAAGGCGTGAGGGCGCATGCTATCCTTTCGATGACGCAAGGGGTCCCTGTGACGCCCGCGCGTCATATGTTCGGAACGCAGCGCCCAAATAGGGGAGGGCGCGCACTTCTTATAGAAGGAGGGACGTATGGCTCAGCACTATGACATTCTTGCGGCTACCGGTTGCCCTACCGGCATCGCGCACACCTTCATGGCAAAGGAGGCGCTTGAGAAGGCCGCCGCTGAGCGCGGGCTCACCATCAAGGTTGAGACCCACGGCCAGGTAGGAATCGAGAACGAGATCTCGTCTGCAGAGATCGCCGCGGCCCGTGCCGTCGTGATCGCCGCCGACAAGGACGTTCAGGCCGAGCGCTTCGCCGGTAAGCCCCAGGTCTCCGTGGGAGTTTCCAAGGCGCTCTCCGTCGAGGCCGCTGGCGCCCTGATCGACCGCGCGCTCGCCGCCAAGGGCGATGCCTCCAAGGTCACCGCTTCTGCCGATGAGGCCGTCGAGGAGAAGGAGTCCATCGGACACCAGCTCTACAAGCACCTCATGAACGGTGTTTCCCACATGCTGGTCTTCGTGGTCGCCGGTGGCGTGCTCACCGCGGTCTCGTTCCTGTGGGGCATTTATTCCTACGACTCCACCAGCGAGCAGTACAACACGTTCGCCGCGATGCTCAAGATCATCGGCGGTATCGCCATGAACCTCATGGTGCCCGTGCTCTCTGCCTACATCGCCGAGTCCATCGGTAAGCGCCCGGCCCTCGTGCCCGGCTTCGTCGCCGGTATGATCGCCATCACCGGTCTGCCCGTCAACGCTGACACCGGCCTTATCGACGCCGGCGGCAGCGGCGTCGGCTTCGGCTTCCTCGGCGGCATTGTCGGCGGTTTCGTCTCCGGTTATGTCATCCTGCTGCTGGAGAAGGTCTTCGCCAAGCTGCCTGAGAATCTCAACGGCCTCAAGGCGATCTTCCTGTACCCGCTGTGCTCCACCTTCATTGTGGGCCTCATCATGCTCGGTATTTCCGGCCCCATGGCCACGATCAACACCGCGATGATGGACTTCCTGAAGGGTCTGTCCTCCTCCGGCCCGATCGTGCTCGGCCTGGCCATCGGCTGCATGTGCGCCTTTGACATGGGCGGCCCGGTCAACAAGGCCGCTTACGTCACCGGTACCGCTCTTCTTACCGAGGCTCTTTCCGCCGGCGTCGGCACCGACACCTACAACTTCGGCACCAACTTCATGGCTGCCGTCTCCGCCGCCTGCATCGTTCCTCCGCTGATCACCACCTTTGCCGTCATCGTCGGCAAGAAGTACTTCAGCCAGGAAGACCATGACGCCGGTATCGTCAACTTCATCCTGGGCTGCACCCACATCACCGAGGGCGCCATTCCGTTCATGACCAAGAACATCTGGCCCGTCATGCCCATCATGATGATCGGTTCTTCCATCGCTTCGATCCTCACTATCTTCTTCGGCGTGCACGATCCCGCGCCCCACGGCGGCTTCTTGGTGCTGCCCGTCGTGGACGGTGGCCTGATGTGGGTCGTCGCCATCCTGATCGGCGCCATCGTGGGCGGCATCCTGTTCGTGCTCTTCAAGCGCGTTGAGTACAACAAGAACCAGAAGGCCGCTCCCGCCGTCGAGGCTGCCCCTGCAGCTCCCGCCGTGGCCGCAGCTCCCGCTGTCGAGGCCGCTCCTGCCGAGGCTCCCGCAGCCGAGGAGTTCGTTAAGGCCGAGAACGTGTTCCTGGGCCAGGATTTCGCTGGTCGCGACGACGCGCTCTCCTTCCTCTCCAACGAGGCCGTGAAGCTCGGTATCGCCGATGACGCCGATGCGCTCATGCAGGCGTTCCTTTCCCGCGAGGCCGAGGGCACCACGGGCATGATGGACGGCTTTGCCATCCCGCACGCCAAGTCCGCTGCCGTGAAGACCGCCTCTGTGCTCGTCATCAAGGACGACTCCGGTATCACCGGTTGGGACACCATGGACCAGGCGCCGGTCAACGTGGCCATTGCTCTGCTGATCCCTGAGGCCCAGGCCGGCACCACGCACCTCAAGCTCCTTTCCAAGGTTGCCGAGGCTCTGATGGACGAGGGCTTCCGCGCTACCGTCAAGGGCGCGACCGACGCCTCTGCCGTGGCTGATGCCATCAACGCTCGTCTGGCATAGGGCTTCCGGCCTCTTGCCTGAGTAGGCCCCCTTTTTACGCGCCGTAACGGTTCTGCCGCTACGGCGCGTTTTTTATTGGCTTTCGTATCCGAAAATGCGTAACTTTCGTTCTTGCGCTTTTCTCTCCTGACTTTCGGTTCTCATTCTGCTCTTAGGGCACTTGGGGTACACTGTTGGAGATTGAATCGTACTCGGTACGGGTGCTCGTTGCTCCCGTCGAGCAGAGGGGGTCGTTATGGTTTCCGAGAAGGTCACCCTTGTGAACAAGCAGGGGCTGCACATGCGTCCGGCTGGCTATTTTGCGCGCGAGATGGCGCCGTTTTCCTGCGATGTCAACGTTGTCGTTGCCGGCGAGAAGCCCGGTGACCCCGAGAAGGTCGTAAACGCCAAGACCCCGATGACGCTGATGGCCGCGGCCATTCGCTGCGGCGCCGAGATCGAGATCCGCTGTGACGGCGAGGACGAGAACGAGGCTCTTGCTCATGCCGTCGCTCTCATCAAGAGCGGTCTGGGCGAGTAGCCGAACGATCATGCGAGTTGAATCCTAGGTAACATAGCGCAGGTGCCTCTCCCGTAAGGGTGGGGTGCCTGTGCTGTTTTATACGCGGCCGGCGCAGGTCGGCAGCGGAAGAGAGAGGCGCCCGCAGGGCGGGTACCAAAGAGAGAGGACACGGAATGTACAAGGGAGTAGACGCTTCCGAGGGTATCGGTATCGGTGCTGTGGCCGTTGCCGTCGAGCCCGATCTGAGCTTCGAGCCGCACGCGGTTGAGGACGCCGCGGCCGAGAAGGATCGCTATGCCAAGGCGCTCGACGTTTTCTGTGCCAAGACCGAGGCTCAGGCTGAGGCCATGAAGACCTCCGTGGGCGAGCACGAGGCCGAGATCATGACCGGTCACATCGCGCTTGCGCAGGACCCGGGCATGACCGACGCCATCAACCAGGCTATCGATGGCGGCACCTGCGCCGAGCAGGCACTCGTTGACACCACCACCATGTTCGAGAACATGTTCCTTTCCATGGACGACGAGATGTTCCGCCTGCGCGCCGCCGACATCGCCGACATCCGCACCGGCCTGCTCGCCGAGCTGCTGGGCCGCGAGGTTGTCGACCTCTCCGTGCTGCCCGCCGGCACCGTCATCTGCGTGCACGACCTCACCCCGTCCATGACGGCCACCATCGACAAGAAGAACGTCGCCGCCATCGTGACCGAGACCGGTGGTCGCACCTCGCACTCCGCCATCATCGCCCGCGCGCTCGAGATCCCCGCGGTCCTTTCCGTCGAGGGCGCCTGCGAGAACCTCAAGAACGGCATGACCGTCGTTGTCGACGGCTCCAAGGGCGTCGTTATCGCCGATCCCGATGAGGCAACCCTCGCCGATTACACCGCTCGCGCCGAGGCGTTCGCTGCCGAGAAGAAGGCCCTTGAGGCCTACCGCGGCAAGGAGACCGTCACCGCCGACGGCATCAAGAAGATCCTTGCGTGCAACATCGGCAGCCCCGACGACGTGACCGGCGCTCTCGAGCACGATGCCGAGGCCATCGGCCTGTTCCGCTCCGAGTTCCTGTTCATGGACTCCGCTGAGCTCCCCACCGAGGAGGAGCAGTTCGAGGCCTACCGCAAGGTGGCCACAGCGCTCAAGGGCAACCCCGTCATCATCCGTACGCTCGACGTGGGCGGCGACAAGGCGATCCCGTATCTCCACATGCATGAGGAAGAGAACCCGTTTATGGGCTTCCGCGCCGTGCGTTACTGCCTGGCCAACCCCGATCAGTACAAGGTTCAGCTGCGCGCCCTGCTGCGCGCCAGCGCCTTCGGCGACGTCAAGATCATGATCCCGCTCGTCACCTGCGTCGAGGAGGTCCGTGCCGTCAAGGCGCTCGTCGAGGAGTGCAAGGCCGAGCTTACCGCCGAGGGCGTCGAGTTCGACGAGAACATCGAGGTCGGCATCATGGTGGAGACCCCTGCGGCTTCCCTCATCGCCGACAAGCTGGCCCAGGAGGCCGACTTCTTCTCTATCGGCACCAACGACCTGATCGGCTACACCATGTGCGCCGACCGCGGTAACGACTCCATCTCCAACCTGTACCAGGTGTACTACCCGGCTGTCCTGCGTTCCATCAAGAACGTCATTGAGAGCGGCGTCGCCGCCGGCATCATGGTCGGTATGTGCGGCGAGGCTGCGGCCGATCCGCTGCTGGAGCCGCTGCTGATCTCCTTCGGCCTGGAGGAGTTCTCCATGTCCGCACCGAGCATCCTGCGTGCCCGCAAGACCATCTCCCAGTGGACCAAGGCCGAGGCCGACGCTCTGGCCGAGAAGGCGCTTGCCCTTGACACGGCAGAAGAGGTCAAGGCACTGCTCGAGGCCAACGCTCGCTAACCGCGCGGCCTTGAGGTAGCTATTTGCAGGGTCGTGCGGTGCCATAGTACGCCGCGCGGCCCTGTATTCATGAAAAGGGAGAGTCCATGTTCTACACGCTTACCGCAAACCCCGCCGTCGACATGACGGTTTCGTGCCCGACCCTGATTCCCGACGAGAACATTCGCTCCGGCTCCGCAAGCTACACGCCCAACGGCAAGGGCCTGGACGTCTCGTTCGCGCTCAAGAAGTTCGGTATCGATTCGGTTGCCCTTGGCTTCTTTGCGGGTTTCACCGGCCATTTTATTGTGGACGAGACCATGAACATGGGCTGCCTGTGCCGTCCGGTCTGGACCGACGGTATCACACGCATCAACTCGTATCTCAACGACGGCGAGCACGAGTACGGCGTTCTGAACCCCGGTGCACCCCTGACGCTCGAGAAGCAGCAGGAGCTTTACGACATCCTGGACACCGCCGGCAATCTTGACTGCCTGGTGGTCTCTGGCTCTGTTCCGCCCAAGGCTACGCCGGACTTCCTCGATAAGGTTGTCGACCATGCGCACGATCGCGGCGCGGACGTGGTGCTTGACCTCTCGAGCTCCAAGCTCAAGACGCTTGCTGCCAAAAAACCGTTGCTTATCAAGCCGAACCATCACGAGATGCGCGAGATCTTTGGCGTGAAGATCGATACCGATGATGATGCTCGTCGTGCCATGGCCATGGCCCACGAGGTGGGCGTTCAAAACGTGCTGCTTACCATGGGCAGCCGCGGTTCGGCCTATTTCTCCAACGGCGAGGACATCTGGTATGCCCAGCGACAGTTCAACATCAAGCTCGTCTCCTCGGTGTGCGCGGGCGACTGCACCCTGGCCGCCTTCCTCACCATGTGGTACGAGGACCGCGACAACGTTGAGTCTGCCCTCAAGCTCGCTTTGGCCACCGGCGCGAACGTTGCCGAGAGCGTGGGCCTGGGCGACTTCTCGCATGTGGACGAGTACAGCAAGCGCATCACCGTTCGCAAGCTTTCCAAGTAAATTCGAATCGCTGCGTCTGAAGGAGACAGCATGATCTATACGCTGACCGCCAATCCCGCCATCGATTACAACATCACGTGCGATGGCCTTGAGCCCAACTGCGTGACGCGCACCCGCGACGCCGTGTACAGCCCCAACGGCAAGGGCCTGAACGTTTCCTTCGCGCTCAACCATTTTGGCAAGGACACGGCCATCCTCGGCTTTTTCGCAGGCTTTTCCGGCCGCTTTATCGTCGAGGGTGCCGAGGCCAAGGGCGTGGCCGTCAAGCCCGTGTGGACCGACGGCATCACGCGCGTGAACGTCTTTCTGAACGCCCAGGACCGTGAGTTCAACATGGTGAACGCCGGCGCCCCCGTCACGCCCGAAAACGAGCAGGAGATGTACGACCTGATCGATTCGCTCGATGACATGGAGTGCCTGGTTATCTCCGGCTCTCTGCCGCCGCATACCTCTGAGGACTTCTTGGCCCAGGTCATCTCTCGCGTTAAGGCCAAGGGCGCCGAGTTTGTGCTTGATATCTCCAGCCCGCAGCTTGCCACCCTCATTGCCGAGGAGCCGCTGCTCATCAAGCCGAATGATGACGAGCTGCTGGACATCTTTGGCCTTAAGGTCGATCTTGACAACGAGGAGACCGTCAAGGCTGCCATGGCCGAGCTGCATGCGAAGGGCGCCAAGAACGTCCTGCTCACGCTCGGTGGCAAGGGCGCTTACTTCTCTAACGGCGAGCATATCTGGTATGCGCGCACCCAGGTGGCCGTGCAGGTGCTTTCCACCGTGTGTGCGGGCGACTCCACGCTCGCGGCCTTCCTTTCCATGTGGCATGACGATCGCGAACATGTCGAGGACGCGCTGCGTCTTGCCATGGCTACCGGTTCCAACGTGGTGGAGTGTGCCGGCCAGGGCGACTTTGGCCACGTGGAGGAGTACCGCAAGCACGTTGAGGTGCGTGAACTCGCGTAAATCCGCTATGGCTGCCGTCTGAGTCGCTTGAACCGCTATCTAGCATTGCGGGCCCGTCGGGATTGTCCGGCGGGCCCGCAGCTGTTCGGGTGGGTTCAGGTTGCTTACGGCCTGTTAGGCGAGAGATCCCATGGGGTCCCACGGGGAAAGCTCTATGGGATCGCTGTTAAAGGCGGCGAGCTCTTCGTCCGTCAGGTACTTTTTGTCAACAACAACCTGGTAGACATACTCGTCAAACCATGCGGCGGAGCCCACGTCGTAGCCCTTCTTGCCGTGGTCCTCGCCCCAGCTGTTCTCGATGCGCCATGAGCTGGGCTCGCCGGACGCATTGAGGCTTACGCCCTGCAGCGTCATGGCGTGCGTCATGAGCGACTCGCCGTACATCAGGCGGTCGGCCTTGGTGAGGCCGCTTTCGATGGGCAGGCGGAAGAGGGTGTCGACATCGACCACGGCCGGATCGAGCAGACCGGACTCGCGGTCAAAACCCTGGTCGACATCGGAGCCGAACCAGACGGGCAGGCCGTCTTTGAGCTGAGCCACGGCCACGCGCTTGAGCGACTCGATGGGCAGGTTGACATAGCGCACGCCGCCGTCTTCGGCAATGTTGCCCAGGTACTTCACGGTGTAAGAACGGAAGAACGGCTTGTCGGGCGTAGGGGCGTTGATGACCGAGATGTAGTCGTCGACGTTCATGTCGACGAACTCGGTAAAGAACTGCTGGGGCGTGTAGGTGCCGGAAGCTTTGAGCTCGCCCTTTTCGTCGCGAATGCGAACGTCAAAACTTGCGGGCGGCTCGCCCAGGCAGATGGCCAGGACGCGATAGACGCCGCGCAGCAGCTCTGCCTTGAGCTCATCGAGGGCTGCACGGTCGGCGCCAGATGCGACGGCATCGCGCAGCTCGCGGGCACCGTGACGCAGGTAACGCGTCAGGTACTTGTCCAGATCACTTGTGTTGGAGGAGTTTGCGGACTCCGGCATGGCCTCCTTGGGGCACACGCCGTACTTTTTGACGAGCGAGCGGAACATGTCCCACTGGCCACCGTCGCAGAGGGGATCGGCGAGCAGGAAGGAGACCTCGCGGCTGCCAAGTTCTTCATCGGCGCTCTCGATGACATTCTCAAAGAACCAGTTCGAGCGCTCGTACTTGTCCCAGAACAGGGGATAGGCCTGCGAAAGCTCAAAGGTCTTGAGGCCGAGTTTCTTCATGACGCGATAGCGCATGGTGTTCAGGCTCGCGAACATCCAGCAGCGACCGGAGCGCTTCTGGTTGGTGATCTCGCCCTGGGTGAGCTGTACGTCAAAGGTGGTGCTGGCAAGGGCCGCGGCCTGCGGATCGTGCGCAGCGGCACGGACGCCGCACGAGCTCACGGCGTTGCGAGCGATTCGGTTTGCGGTGTCTGCCGCAAACTCCTCGTGAGCGGCCTTGGTGACCTGGGGATCGATAGCTGGCATGGTCATGCAATGACTCCAATCGTGAGCATCTGGCAATGCGCCAGGAAGGTTAACCGTGGCTAATATACTCCTCCTGCACTGAAGCGAGGTGCTCATCTTGAGCGAGAGCGCGGAAGCGTCACAGAGCGCTGTGGATGCCCCTGCCTGTGAGCCTTGCGCCTCTCCTGCGTCTGCCTTCGTTGAGGTGCAGGGCTCTTGTTCCATCGGGAGCGGGCGGGGGTCTTTCGCTATACTGATGCGCATACGACTTTTGAGGAGACCGCGCGTGACGTATACCCAAACAGAAGAGGCCGCAGCCAGGTTGAACGGTACGGCGCTGAGCGCTGCCGCCCTGCGCGTCCTGGAGGCTCTCGAGGTCGCGGGGTTGGAAGCGTGGGTCGTGGGCGGCTGGGTTCGCGATGCCCTGATGGGATCTCCTGTTCACGACGTCGATATGTGCTGCTCGGGCACCTGGCAGCAAAGTGCCGCCGCGCTCAAGGCGGCGGGCATCGGCGTGGTCGAGTCGGGCATTAAGTTCGGCGGCATCACGGCCGTGTCCGCGGGCGAGCGTATCGAGGTCACCACCTACCGTCTGGACGGTTTCTACACCGACGGCCGGCATCCGGAGAGCGTCCAGCGCGCCTCTTCTGTGCAGGACGACCTGGCGCGTCGCGATTTTACGGTCAACGCCATGGCGTGGCACCCTCAGCGCGGTCTGCTCGATCTCTATGGCGGCAGGGGAGATTTGCGCCGTGGTGTGATTCGCGCGGTCGGTGAGCCTAAGCGCCGCTTTGAAGAGGACGCCCTGCGCATGCTCCGCGCGGTGCGCTTTGCCTGCCGTCTCGATTTCGATATCGAGCCCCAGACGGCCGCGGCTCTTGCTGCCTGCGCCCCCTTGCTCGATGCCGTGGCGCGTGAGCGCGTGGGGATCGAGCTTACCGGTATCTTGGCTACGGGCAGGGGAGGCGATGCGCTGCTTCGCTACCCGGAGCTCATGTGCGCAGCCGTGCCCGAGCTCGCCGTCTGCCGCGGGTTCAACCAGTGCAGCGTCTACCACGTTTACGATGTCTACGAGCACACCGCCTACGTGCTCAAGGCCGCCTGCGAGTTTGTCGCCCCTCGTATCGACGGCACGATCCCTGTCGGTGCTCCTTCGCAGAGTCTTGTGTGGGCGGCCCTGCTGCACGATATTGCCAAGCCAGCGTGCTTTTCGCTTGATGAGCGGGGGAGCGGTCATTTTTACGGCCATCCAGAGCAGGGGGCGCAGGTGGCGCGGGACGTCATGCGACGTCTGGCCTTGCCGAACGATCTGATTCGCGATGCCTGCCGGCTTATCTCCTTGCACGATCTGCCCGTAGAAGCGGAGCGTTCCTGCCTTTTACACGTGATGCACCGTCTGTCCGGTGAGGGCATGGACACCGCGCGCCTGATGGGGGAGCTGTTCGATCTCAAGCGCGCAGATGCGCTGGGGAAGGCGCCCTCGTGCTTTTCGTATATCGAGGAGATCGAGCGCATGCGCGAGATGTCGCGAGAGCTCTTGGCAAACGGCGAGGCCTATAGCGTGAAGACCTTGGCGCTGACCGGCCGCGACCTTATCGCCGCCGGCGTGGCTCCGGGACGCACGATCGGTGAGCTGTTGGAGCGCGCCCTTGCGGCAACCATGGCGGGAATGGTCCCAAATAACACCGCTGAACTGCTCTCTTTTCTCGATCTGTAAGGATTCGCTTTGCAACTGTCCAATACGATGATCGCCCGACGCGGGGCCGTGGCGGGTCTGCTCGGCGGTATCGCCGCGGGAACCGTTTCTGGTTGCGCGGGCCGTGAGCCAGACTCCGGCTCCTCCGTGAACGAGGCGTCCGGTACTCAAGTCATCATCGCCATGAGTACCGCCAACGAGCCCGATGCGGGTTTCGACCCGTGCATCAATTGGGGTTGCGGTGAGCATGTGCATGAGCCGCTCATCCAGTCGACCTTGGTGGTCACCACGGCCGATATGGGCTTTGAAAACGATCTAGCTGTCTCATACGAGTGCTCGACCGACCATCTGACGTGGACATTTGAGATTCGCGATGATGCCGTCTTCAGCGATGGCGAGCCCCTTACGGCACACGACGTCGCCTTTACGGTGAACACTATCCGTGAAAGCAAGACCGCACAGGCCGATCTCTCCTGCGTAGAGCGTGCCGAGGCGGTCTCGGATACCGTTGTCGAACTGCATCTTTCTAAGCCATTCAATGCGCTGCTGTACACACTTGCGGTGATGGGAATCGTGCCCGAGCATGCTTATAGCAGCGATTACGGCGAGAACCCTATCGGCTCTGGCCGCTATGTCCTTTCTCAATGGGATCGCGGTCAGCAGGCAATCTTCACGGCCAATCCCGCTTACTACGGTGAGGCACCTGTAATCGAGCGAGTCGTCGTTCTGTTCATGGAGGAAGATGCGGCGCTTGCCGCCGTGCGCGCCGGTCAGGTCGATGTTTCCTATACCTCTGCAACCTTTGCGGACCAGTCGATCGATGGCTTTGAGCTGCAATCGTTCAAGACGGTCGATTCTCGTGGAATCAGCCTGCCCGTTGTCGCTTCCGGCGCCACGCGTGAAGACGGCGCAAACTCCTATCCCGCGGGCAATGACGTCACAAGCTGCCTCGAGATCCGCCGGGCGATCAATTATGGCGTCGACCGCGAGGCCCTGATCAATAATGTGCTTTCCGGCCATGGGCGCGCCGCCTACAGCATCGGCGACGGCTTGCCGTGGGCGAGCGATGACATGAAGGTCACGTGCGACCGGAGCGCCTCTATGACGCTGCTCGAGGACGCGGGGTGGAAGCTCGTGGACGACGGCATCCGTGTACGTGATGGTCAACGTGCTGCGTTCGAACTCTACTACGCGACGGGAGACACCGTGCGCCAGGCCATGGCAAGCGAGTTTGCCAACCAGATGCGCGAGCTCGGTATCGACGTGACCGTTGTGGGCGCGGCATGGGACGACATCTACCCGCGCGAGTTTTCCGATCCCGTCATGTGGGGCTGGGGCTCCAATTCACCCACGGACGTCTATGAGCTCTGTCATACGGGCGGCACGATGAATTTTGCCTGCTACGAGGACGAGATGACCGATTCCTATCTCGATTGCGCGCTTGCGCAGGACAGTGTTGAGGATTCGTATCCGTACTGGCACAAGGCGGAGTGGGACGGCGAGGGCGGCGTCGCTCCGCAGGGTGCGGCCGCTTGGGTCTGGCTTGCCAATATCGACCATCTCTACTGGGTGCGCGAGGGCCTGTGCATTGCCGAGCAGAAGCTGCAGCCGCACGGGCATGGCTGGTCGCTCCTTAACAACGTTGACCGCTGGAGCTGGGCCTAGTGCTCAAGGGGTTGCTCAAGGGAGCGGTTCGTTTGGCGCTGCTGCTCTTTGCGGTGAGCGCGCTCGCGTTTGCTTTGGTGGGGGCCTCGCCCATAGATCCGGTTCGCGCCAACACGGGGCAGGCCGCCTATGCGCACATGAGCGCTCAGAAACGGGCAGAGCTCGAGGAGTACTGGGGGAGCGACCGGCCTATCGTGGAGCGCTATCTGCACTGGGCCGTCGGTGTGCTTCACGGCGACTGGGGCGAGAGCCTTCGCTTCAACCAGCCCGTTGCCGCAGTGCTTGTCTCGCGCGCGGGAAACACCGCGCTGCTCATGGTGGTGTCGTGGCTGCTGTCTGGGGTGCTCGGAACCTTGCTCGGTGTTGTGGCGGGAATGTACCGCGGGCGCGCTCCCGATCGCGCGATCGGGGCCTACTGCGCGCTTTTGAGTGCCACGCCGACGTTTTGGCTCGGTCTTGTGGCACTCATGGTCTTCTCTGTGGCCCTTGGGTGGTTCCCCTTTGGTTTCTCGGTGCCCGTTGGCGTCGACGCGGCGCACGTCACCGTTTCTCAGCGCCTCTACCACATGGTCCTGCCCGCGCTCGTGCTTTCGTGCACGGGCGTCGCCAGCGTAGCCCTGCATGTACGCGAGAAGGTCATCGACGTACTCGAGAGCGAGTATGCGCGTTTTGCCGCGACTCGCGGGCTTAGCATCGTGCAGATCGTGCGCCGCCATGGTCTAAGGAACCTGCTGCTTCCGGCTATCGTGCTGCAGTTTGCCCAAGTGGGCGAGATCTTCGGTGGCTCGGTTCTGGTCGAGCAGGTGTTTTCCTATCCGGGGCTCGGTCAGGCGGCCGTGACGGCCGGGGTCGGGGGAGATGCCCCGCTTCTCGTCGGCATCGCTGTGGTCTCGGCCGCTATCGTGTTTTGCGGTAATGCCTTGGCTGATCTCTTGTGCGCCTTGCTTGATCCCCGTACACGCCATGAGGGGGGCCTCGATGGGCGATAACCTTATCCATGCTCCGCGCAGCCGTCGGTTCGGCCTGCGCCGACACCTCGCGCTCTCCCTGCTCGCATGCGCCGCTGTTGCGGTCATTCTTGCCGTGCTGGGTGTTGTTTTGGCGCCGGCATCTGTTGCGAGCGACTTCACGGTCAAGAGCCTTGCTCCCACCTTTTCCCATCCCTTTGGAACCGATTGGATGGGGCGCGATATGTTTGCGCGAACGGTGTGCGGGTTGGGGCTCTCGGCACTCATCGGTGCCGTCTCGACGGTGCTGTCTTGCCTGCTCGCGCTGGGCTTTGCAGGGATCGCTGCGTTTGGTGGTGCGCGTGTTGACGCGGCCGTTTCGTGGCTCATCGACCTTGTCCTCGGTATCCCGCATATCGTGCTTTTGATTCTTATCAGCTATGCTCTCGGGCGCGGGACGCTTGGGGTCGCGGTGGGCGTTGCGCTCACGCATTGGCCCAGTCTCGCGCGCGTGCTGCGGACCGAGATGCTCAGCTGCCTCTCGCAGCCCTACATGCAGGCTTCGCGCGCCCTGGGCGTGCGGCGGGCCCGCATCTTTGCCTCCCATGTCCTGCCTGCCGTTTTGCCCCAGCTCATTTGCGGCGCCGTGCTGGCGTTCCCTCATGCCATTTTGCACGAGGCGTCCATTACGTTTTTGGGATTCGGGCTGCCCTCTGAGCTGCCCGCCATCGGCGTCATTCTCTCTGAATCTATGGGATACCTTTCTGCCGGCATGTGGTGGCTGGCATTTTTCCCCGGCCTGTCGTTGGTGGCCATGACGCTCCTGTTGAGCCGCGTTGGCTCTTTGGTGCGCCAGGTCGCATCGGCGGCGAGGGCACAGGGGTGATGGCATTGCAGCATTTTGACGCCGAGTTCCATCACCATCACTCGCACGCGGCCGCATCGCAGCACCCGGGGCACCATCACCTGCTGACCGTCGAGAACCTGTATGCATCCTTTGACATGTATGACACAACAGCGCCGTATTTCAGCGCGCATCGAGTGCGACAAGAGGTTCTGCGCGGCTTGACCCTATCGGTGCACGAAGGCGAGATCTTGGCGCTCGTTGGCGCGTCCGGCTCCGGCAAGACGGTGCTCGCCGATTGTCTGCTCGGTACTTTTCAACATAACGAGAACGTGAGCGGGCACATTTGGTTTGATGGAGAGCCGTGTGACGCTGAGCGCCTGGCGGCGCTGAGTGGTCACGGCATTGCTCTTGTGCCGCAAGGCGTCAACGCTTTGGACCCCCTTATGCGGGTGGGCGATCAGGTGCGCGGGCTTGCCTGCGGGAAGTCCCGTGCAGAGCGTCGTGCCGATGCTGACCGCCGGAGCGCCCGTCAGCGCGAGCTCTTTTGCGCCTATGGGCTCGGTGAAGAGGTGGAGAGGCTCTACCCGCACCAGCTGTCCGGCGGCATGGCGCGGCGCGTTCTGCTCATGTGCGCGCTCATGGAGGAGCCCCGTCTGTTGATCGCAGACGAGCCGACCCCCGGCCTCGATCTCGATCTTGCCGTCCGTGCTCTGGCAGACCTTCGCACCTTTGCCGATACGGGCGGTGGCGTCCTGCTGATTACCCACGATATCGAGCTCGCGCTGCGCGTCGCCGACCGCATCGCGGTGTTTCAGGACGGTACGGTCGTTGAGGAGACGGCAGCGACCTCGTTTGCAGATCCGGAGTGTCTGGCGCATCCGTTTTCTCGAGCGCTTTGGCATGCGATGCCCGAGCACGATTTTTGCAATCTCTGGAGCGTGGTGTGAATGAGTCTGGTTGCAGAACACCTGTCGTTTTCATATCCGGGCGGCCATGAGCTCCTCCGCAACGTCTCTTTTTCCATTGAGGCGGGGGAGCGCGTCGCGATCACAGCTCCTTCGGGATTCGGAAAGACGACACTGTGCCGTATTCTTGCCGGCTACCTTCTTCCGCAGGCGGGGCGCGTTTTTGTAGACGGGGCCGCGCTTGCCTCCTGCAGCCGTGTACGCCCGGTTCAGCTTTTGCCGCAACATCCCGAACAGGCTTTTGATCCCCGCATGCGCATGGGGTCTTCGCTTTCAGAGGCGGGCGATACCGCGCAGGAGCGCTGCGCCATGCTGAGCAAGCGCTTTGGCCTTTGCGACTCGTGGATGAGCCGCCTTCCGCATGAGCTTTCGGGCGGCGAGCTCATGCGCTTCGCTGTCGTGCGCGCCTGCCTTGTTCGCCCGCGTTATCTCATCGCCGACGAGGCCACCGCCATGCTCGACGCCGTGACTCAGGCTGAGCTGTGGCACGCCCTCATCGACCTTTCGCACGAGGAGCATATGGGGATGGTCGTGGTATCCCATTCGCCCGCCCTTCTTAGTCGTATCGCCACGAGGGAGCTCACTCTGTCGGAGTTGTGCCGTTCTGACCTGCTATCTTCATGAGCTGAGCACAACTTGGCCAATTTAGAAAAATCTCTTGCGCGCGCCGCGGTCTATCCCGTAATATACATACCTGCCTTGAGGTGAACTCCTCAAACGCATGGCCCGTTCGTCTAGCGGTCTTGGACGCCGCCCTCTCAAGGCGGAGATCACCGGTTCGAATCCGGTACGGGCTACCATCGAATCTTCAGGCTCCTTCGGGAGCCTTTTTTGTGCCTAAAGCGGGTCTGGATGTTTTGGCGCATGTCGGATGTGGTATCAGACGTACAATTGAACGGTTACGCAACCAAGATCGAGGAGATCCATGACGGAACCCCTTAAACATACGCACGCCTCTGCTCAGCCGCAGGTAGACGTGCAGGTGTCTGGCGGCGACGACACCAAGACGGCCCGTCGCGGCGCCATCTTTATCGGCTGTGTGCTGGTGGCCTATATCGCGTACCTGGTGGTGACCGGCCAGATGGCGCAGTTCTGGGGCGCCATGGCGACCGTGCAGCCAACCTGGCTGCTTGTGGCTTGCTTCTTCATGTTCCTGTATCTCCTGTTCGGCATCCTGGCTTACGCCATCGCCGTGTGGCTCGATCCCAACTCTCCCGTGGGCATTCGCGATCTGATTTCCGTCGAGGCGAGCGGCATCTTCTTTGGCAATCTGACGCCGATGATGATGGGCTCTACGCCGGCGCAGATCTACCGTCTCACCAAGGCGGGACAGAACGTGGGCGAGGCCGGCGCCACGCAGTTCACGCGCTTTATCGTCTACCAGTTCGGTCTGGTTGCCTGGGGTGCCATTCTGCTTTTGGCCCGCATGCCGTATTTTGCCGAGCATTACGGTGACATCACCATCCTGTGTGTGTTCAGTTTCGGTGGCCACTGCCTTATCCTGCTAGGCATCTTTGCCGTGGCACTCATGCCCAAGATGGTTACGCGCCTTGCGCACTGGATCATCAACCTGCTCGAGCGCGTGGGCGTCTCCAAGGCCAAGATCGAGAACTGGCGCGGCTTTGTGGACAACGAGATCTATTCGTTCTCCGAGAAGTTCAAGCTTTCAGCCGGGCACTTTTCCTCCATGGTGCTCACCGTTGTTATCACCATGCTCCAGCTCGCGTTTTTCTATCTGGTTCCGTATTTTCTGATGCTTGCTTTCGGGCACCATGACGTTGATTTCTTCTCCGTCATGGCGGCGAGCGCCTTCGTACAGTTGCTTTCTTCCGCCGTGCCCTTGCCGGGCGGTACGGGTGGCGCCGAGGGCGGCTTCGCGCTCTTCCTTGGCCATTTCTACGGCTCTGCGGCCACTGCCGGCTATCTGCTCTGGCGTCTCATCACCTTTATCGCGCCGACCATCTTGGCCGCGCCTCTGCTGGGCCTCAAGAGCGCCCACCATGCGAGCATCCACGAACGTTGGGATCGCACACTGCAACGCTTTGGTATCGGTACAGGGGAGCGCAAGCGTTCGGATGAGGGCCACGGCAAGAAGACTCATGGCGGCCATGCGACCCATGCCCATCATGAGGCCGCGGGCGTAGCCGTGCCCGCCTCGACGCTGCATCAGACGGCTCGGGCTGAGGACGGTGTCTCTTCTGTCACCGCGAGCACCTCTCAGACGGCTCCTGTGGCAGCGGCTCCTGCGGCCCCGCGCAAGAAGAAGCCAGCTGCGCGCACCGTTCGCCAGACCTCGGGTGGAATCACCGTATCGCCCTCTTCTTTCAAGAAGAAGCCGCGCGCGTAAGGGTGAAGAGCGGTTCCGGTGGATTCGTGCCGTTTGGCCTCAAGGGGAGCGCGTAGCTTGTCTCTAGGGCGTGCGGGCCTGTGCCCTTACTGGTACCTGAGGCACTCCACGGGATCCATGCGCGCTGCCTTGCGTGCCGGATAGAAGCCGAAAATCAGGCCGATGACCACGGAGAAGCCGATGGCTATCGCAACGGTCGAGAGTGAGATGGCGGGCGTGATGGATGCGCCCTCCGCGCCGCCGAACGCGCTTACGATGCCAAGGCTCGCACCGGCAATCGAGAGCACCCAGGATGCCAGGTAGCCAAGCACCGTACCCAGAATGCCGCCGAGCACGCAGATCAGGGCCGACTCGGTAAGGAACTGCATGCTGATGTCGCGCCGAGTGGCGCCGAGGGCGCGGCGGATGCCTATTTCGCGGATGCGCTCCGTCACGTTGGTGAGCATCATGTTCATGATGCCAATGCCGCCAACAAGCAGCGAGATGCCGGAAACGGCCCCCATGATGAGCTGGAAGGAACCCATAAAGCTATTGAGCGAGTCGATGCTGCTCTTCATCGTGTACGTGTAGATAGGGTCGCCGTCCTCCTCGTCGCTCGCGGTGATGCCGAGGATTTCCATCAGCTTGGTCTGCGCCTCGCTTGCGAGCGCGTCGACATCGCCACCGTCTTTGATAAGGGCGACGGCGTTGTAGATGCCGCTGTCGGGGCTCCAGTCGCGTTGGAGCGTTTCCAGCGGGATGAACATGTTGAAGTAGTCCCCATCGTTGACGTAGCTTTCCTCTAGGACGCCGACAATGGTGTAGGTCTTGTTCTTGAGCGTGAAGGTCTTGCCCACTGCGTTATCGTCGGGGCTGCCGAAGAGCGCCTTGAGGGCGGATCTGCCGACGACGGCGAGGCGCTGTGCGCTTTGGGCCTCCTGCTCGGTATAAAGCTTTCCCTGTGCGAGAGACTGGCCGGTGAGCTCGATATAGTCTGCAGAACAGCCGGTAATGAGGACATTGATGTTCTTGCCGTCTTTGGCTATCTCGGTGTTGATGTCGATTTCGCCCTCAAGCTGCTCCAGCTCGGGCATGGCCCTCTGCAGCTTCTCCAGATCGGTCTGCTGCATACTTTGCATCGAACTGATGTGGATGACGCGTGCGGCGTTGAGACCCAGGCCGCCCAGCAGGTTGTTCTGGATGCCTCCGATAAACGATGTCATGGCGATGACCGCACCGATGCCGATCACGATGCCAAGGATGGTGAGCAGGCTGCGCCCGCGGTTGGTGTCGAGTGCGCGCACCGCTTCTCGTAGCAGGTCGGATAGGCTCATAGCGTACCTCCGGTGATGCGTGCGGAGTGCTTGCCGATGGCGGCCTCGCTCAGACGGCCGTCACGTATGATGACCGCGCGGTCGGCTTGGGCCGCAACGCTCGAGTCGTGCGTGATGAGCACGATGGTCTTGCCGGCCTGTTTGAGTGCATGAAAGGTCTCCATCACCATCTGGCCGGTAGCGGAATCGAGGTTGCCCGTCGGTTCGTCGGCAAGGATGATCGCGGGATCGTTCACAAGGGCGCGCGCGATGGCCACACGCTGCATCTGCCCGCCCGAGAGCTCGTTGGTCCGGTGGTCGTAGTGGTCGATGGGGAGCGCTACCGAGCGCAGGGCATGAACGGCCGTGCGCTCGCGTTCGCTGCGCGGGGTGCCCGTGTAGGCGAGCGGCAGCATAACGTTGTCGAGCACGCTCATGCGCGGAAGCAGGTTGAAGCTCTGGAACACAAAGCCGATCCGAGTGGCACGGACCTCGGCCAGCTCATCGTCGGTGAGCTGGGCCACGTTGAGGCCCTCCAACAGGTAGGAACCACTGGTAGGGGTGTCAAGGCAGCCGAGGATATTCATGAGGGTCGATTTGCCCGATCCCGAGGGGCCGGTGATGGCAAGAAACTCCCCGGGCTCAACCTTGAGCGAGACGTTGTGAAGCACATGGGAGAGCCCGGCCTCGCTCTCAAAAATGCGGTGGACATGGCGAATGTCTATAACGGGACGCATCGCTATGCTCCGACCTCGGTGTCATCGCCGCCTGCGAGCTGGTCGCTGCCGAGCGAGACGATCAAGACGTCGCCCTCGTGCAGGCTCGCGACGGGTAGAGAGACGTTTGAAGTCGAAGACTCCTCAGGGGAGTCAGCAGAGGCATCGCCTGTGCTATCCGCATCGGGGTCGTTAATATCCCCCGAGACGGCTTGCTCGTCTGCGGAGCTGCCGCTGTCGTCCGGACGGCCCACGACGGCATAGTTGTCGTCCTGGGCGATCACCTGCACATCGACTTCCTTGTAGTCGTGGGTCTCCTCATCGGTCTCCACGCGGACGTAGTAATTCTTGCCGTCGTCGGTGAGCAGCGCCTGCGTGGGAACCATGATCACGTCATCGATCTGCTGGGTGATGATGGAGACCTGGGCCGTCATGCCGGGCTTGAGCCGGCTGTCGGGGGAGGGGATCAGCACGCTTACGTCAAAGGATGCCGAAGAGCCATCGCTGTAGTAAGAAGACGAGCTGTCGCTCGCCACGGTGGCGATGGTCTCGACCGAACCTTGGCTCGTGAGGCCCTCGATGGCGGGGAACGTGACCTCGACCGCCTGCCCGCTGGCGATCTTGGTGATGTTCTCCTCGTCTACCGATACGGTTACGCGCATCTGGGAGAGATCGGCGATCTGCATAGGGACCTTGGTGCCGGAATCTCCCGAACCGCTTACGGTGCCGCCGCTGATCATGTCGCCGCTTTGCACGTTGAGGTCGATAACAGACCCGGCAACCGGTGCATATACGGTGCGCTCGGCGGCTTTTGCCTGGGCTTGGCTCAGGGCGGACTGTGCCGATTCAACGGTTCGCTGGGCAGAGTTTACCTGGTCTTGGGCTCCAGCAGTGTCGCCCTCTGTCCAGACCTCGTTGCCCTCTTCATCAGTTTCTGTCGTGCCGGCCTTTGCGGTCTCCAGCGCTTTTTGAGCGGCGGCGAGGTCTGCCTGGGCGTCGCGCAGGGTGCGTTCCGCATCGGACACCGTCTGATCGAGCTCATCGTTCTTGATGGTCATGAGCACGTCTCCGGCGGCCACGGTCTGACCGCTCACTACGCGCACCTCGGAAACGGTGCCGTCGACGGTGGGGGAGATGGTGGTGGCAGAAAGGGGCTTCAGTGTTCCCTTGGCGCTAGTCTGCGTCTGGAACGTGCCACGCGTCACGTAGTCGACGATCGGCTCGGTGGAGATATCCTCGGCCTGCTGGCTCATCAGGTTGACGGCAACGATCGCTATCACCACGACGGCGAGGACTATGCCGGCGGCGATTCCGCGGTGAAACAGCTTTTTGCGGCGTCGCTCTGCACGGCGAGCTTTGAGCGCGGCATAGGCCTCGGCATCGGAGCCGAGCTCATCAACTTCTTCAGGGCGCTCCGAGAGGGGCGTACTTCCGGGCGTATCTGTAATGGGAGACATGCTCTTGATGGAAGGGATTGCCTGAGTCGGTTGTTCGCTGTTATCGGGAGTCGTCTGGTCGTCCATGGGAATCCTCTCGGACGGTTTTGGTGGCCCCAAGTATAGCCCTTGGATGTCAAGAAAATAGCCCGCGGGGATATCCTCACGGGCTTTAAGAAGATATGTATTAAATCTTCTTACATTTACTTATCGGACTTGAGCACGCGTCCCTGGGCGGCGAACTTATTCATATCGGATTCCGCCATGCCCTGGCTTCGATCCGTCATGCGCTTCTCGTGTAGCGAGTCCTTGGGATCGTTCCACAGGCGCTCTGCCACGGGTGCCCAGGCCGCCGCGGCAGGCGCGGTCTTCTCGCGCAGCTGCTCGGGGGTCTCTTTTTCAACGAGGTCGGTTGAGTGCGCACCGGATTCTGCCACCATCTGCGGAAGCTTGTCGGGGTTCTCGAGCATGGGGCAGGGCTTGAGATAGTTGTCGTTGAACGGCTGTCCCTCATAGTACTTCATGAACAGGGGCGAGCGCAGGGCATCGAGCAGGCTCACATCGTGGATGTTCGCGTTGGAGTAGTGAATGAACACGCAGGGCTCCACATCGCCCGCTGCGTTGATGTGCAGGTAGCGGCGGCCACCGGCGATGCATCCGCCCACGAACTCGCCATCGTTTTGGAAGTCGAGGGTGAAGATCGGCTTCTTGCTGCGCATCTCGCGGATAAAGTGATACATGTGCTCGCGTTGCTCCGGCGTGGGCATGAGGTCGGCGGTGGCGCTGCGTCCCACCGGCATGAAGTGGAAGTACCAGCAGAACAGCGCACCTTCCTCGACCATCCAGTCGATGTTCTCCTCGGTGGCCACCGTGTCGGCGTTCGCGCTCGTCCAACAGCAGGAGATGCCGAAGGGGAGCTGGTGCTCGCGCAGGAGCTTCATGGCCTTCTCGATCTTGCCGTAGGTTCCCTCGCCGCGGCGTGCGTCGGTGGTGTGCTCGTTGCCCTCGGCCGAGATGGCGGGCACAAAGTTGCCCACGCGAATCATGTCCTGGCAGAACGCCTCGTCGATCAGCGTTGCGTTGGTGAAGCACAGGAAGGCGCAGTCGGGGTGCTTCTCGCAGATGCGGATCAGGTCGGCTTTGCGCACGAGCGGCTCGCCGCCGGTGTAGATGTAGATATGCGTGCCGAGCTCTTTGCCCTGCGTGATGATGGAGTCGATGTCCTCGAACGAGAGATTCTGCCTATGACCGTATTCCGCGGCCCAGCAGCCGGTGCAGTGCAGGTTGCAAGCGCTGGTGGGGTCGAGCAGGATCGCCCAGGGGATGTTGCACTGGTACTTCTCACGGTTCTTTTCCTGCTGCGGCCAGGCCAAGATGTTGCCATCGACGATAAGCGCCTTGAGCAGCTCGGTGCGCATCTCGGGGTTCAGCGAGAACAGGCGCATGATGAGGTCGTACCAGTTTCCGCGGCTCTTGATGACATCGCTTACGGCAGCGCGCTGCACGGGAAAGACGTTGTCCGGCACGAGCTTGTTGATGAGGTCCATGATCTTGTCGACGTTTTCCTGGGGATTGTCGTTCAGGTAGTCGATCAGTTTGTTGAGTGCGGCTCGCTCTGCCGCTTGTTTGATGGGCATAGTTCCCTCTCCCTTACGGTGTGCAACTAGACGGTTGGCAGGCAGACGTGGTAACGGGTCCCTTATGGACGGTGTCCGCTAAATCTGCCACCCGCCTCAATCGCTAGAGGAATAGTACCCAAACGTGATATATTCAACAAACGTTGAATTGATTTTCGAGTATGATTATGTCAATTCAACAAAGACTCAAGCCTGTGTGTACTACGCCATAAAGGAGCTCGAAATGTCTGCCAAAGCTGTAAAGGATGCAACGCGTGTCGACCGTCGTGTCGTGCGCACGCGCCGCGCCATCATGGAGGCCTTTGAGAGGCTGCTCGAGAAAAAAGACCTGGGAGATATCACCATCAGCTCGATCGCTCGCGAGGCGGATATCGATCGCAAGACGTTCTACCTGCACTTTGGAAGCATCGACGGCCTGCTTGACGCCATCGCGGAGGATGCGGTCTCCTATATCTCGTCTACTGTGGAGGAGGCGCTGGGACATGAAGCCACCTCTTCTGAAGACGTGGAGCTTGCGGCAAATACGTTCTTCGCCGTGGTCAACAGGGCGGTGAAAGAGAACATCGTGCTCAATAAGCGCCTATTTGAGGTGCTGCCCGCCGAGGAGCTAATCAGTCGTATCAGGAAGCCTCTCGAGAAGAGGCTCCTCAAGGGGCATCTGGTTCCCACCGACCTCTCGAGTGAGATGTTCGAGTATTACCTTTCGTTCTTGCTGAGCGGCATCGTCGGCATCTACCGTGCGTGGGTTCTCGGTGGGGGAAAGGTTCCTATCGAGGACGTCTCTGCCGTAGCGAACGAGCTGATGCTCAAGGGTCTTTCTTCAGTGGAGGCCCGCCTCTAGCCCGCAAGGTCTATTTTCGCGATGTCAAAAAAGAGCGGCTGCAAGTCCCGGGGGCTTGCGGCCGCTCTTCGTTTCCTGCGATGCTTGCGGTACTAGTTGTGCACAATCACGCAGTCACCGACGTTGATGATGTTGAAGAGCTCAGCGGCTTTGTCGGGCGGCAGGTTCACGCAGCCGTGGCTGCCCACGCTCTTGTAGGCCTCGGGGTTGGAGAAATTCTCCGTTGCCTGCCAGCTTGCATCGTGCAGGCCCACGGCGCCCCCGATGAATCCCATCCAGTAGTCGACGTAGGAGACGTAGATGGGCTGTCCGGTATTGGGGTCCTTCTTACCGGTGAGCGTGACGTTGTTCTCCTTGCTGTTTACGGCATAGATGCCCGTGGGCGTGTCATTGCCCTCGGTGGGGTTGCCGCTGATGATGCCGGACTCCCACAGCAGGTTGCCGTCGGCGTCGTAGTAGTAGGCGTGCTGCTCGGCGAGGTCGACGTCGACATAGGCGCCCCAATCGGCCTGTCCGTAATCGGTGTACTTGGCGGCCGTCTGCTTAGTGGGGACCTCGATGTCGCCGGTCTGCTTGTTCGCAACGGCTTCCTGGATCTTGGTGGCGAGCTCGTCCTCGTTGCTGATCCAGCCGTAGCTTCCGCCCGTTGCGGTGATCTGCTTCCCATCACCCCTCGTGTAGGTGCGCGTGGAACCCGCCGTGTCGAGCTTGGTGGAGGCGAGCTCGCGAATCCAGGCCGAAAGCTGGTCCTGGTTCAGGGTGGGGTTCAGGGAGTCGTCAAAGGTGATCCACTGGCACATCTGCTTGCCGTCGAGGGTGGCGACGGTCTGGCCGCCCATGGTGAGGTTGACGTTCACGCCCAGAAGCTCGTTTGCCGCATCGCAGGCCGTTTGCAGCTGGTCATCGGTGGCGCCGCCGGCGAGCTGCTCATAGGCGGAATCATCGATGGTACAGGTGGGCTGCGCGGTCTCAAGCGCGGAGGTTGCCGCGGCGAGGACGGCATCGTAGCTCAGGCGCTGGCTGCTACGGGCCTTTTGCACGGTGAACTTGCCTTGAGCCTCGTCGTAGGCGCCGGCGGCATCGAACGTGCCGGTGCGGTCGGTGTTGAAGGAGTCAACCGCGGCGGCAAGCTGCTGGGTGAAGTCATCGCTGTCATAGGTCGCCTTGACCGAGGCGTTCTTCTCAGCCTCAACGGCCTGCTGGTTGCCCGAGGCGAGGCTCGAGATCAGGTGGACGGGCCACCCGAAGGCAGAGTCGGCCTTGAGCACGGTTTCGGCCAGCTTCTGGGCATCGATGGAGAAGGTGCCCTCGGTCGGGGTATAGGTCCAGTCGAGGCCGCAGCCGTTGACGTTGAGGGAGTAGCTCTTGATCGAGTCTTCGATCTTCTGGGCCGCGGTGGAGGCGGAGCTCATGGAGACGTCGACGCCGGCGATCTGGGTATTGGGATAGTAGAGATTCGAGAACGCGACGACGCCGGCGATATAGATGACGAGGACGATGCCGGCGATGACGGCCGCGGCAATCTTGGCGCCCTTGGTGTCGCGGGGTTTCTGTTCCTCCTTTTTAGGAGGGAGGTCTACAGGAAGCACGGGGTCGGAGTAGCTGCTCGGACGGTTATAGCCTGCCGATCCGGACCGATTCGAATGCGTGCCGACTCGCTGCGCCTGCACGGGATGAACCTGGGTGGCCTGTGCGGCGTTATGGGCCGTCTGCGCCGGAATGCGGCTGGTGACGTTTGGATCGGAAGGCTGGGCGCGATGCGCGCCGGCGCTGTGCTTGAACTGGTTGTTAGCCATCTTCGGTATGACCTCGAAATGCCTCTAGATGCGATTCGTAACTCGCCGATTATACCTGTTTCGTCCGGACATTCCCGGCATTGCGCGCGGGTCTGAGAATCTACGTATCAGCTGCAGATTCCGCAGCGCTTGCATGCGTTCTGCGCGGTTGGGGCCTGGGCGATTCCGCCCTTGGCCGTCTCTCGCAGCTCGGCGGGAAGGGCACGGCCCACGGAGAGCATGACATGGGCCATCTCATCGAAGGGGACAAGGCTTCTCATGCCGGAGAGCGCGAGCTGGGCAGAGGAAAAAGCGGCCGCCACGCCGATGGCGTTTCGGGTCTGGCACGGAACCTCTACGAGCCCGGCCACGGGATCGCATACCAGTCCGAGCAGGTTGGAAAGGGCGAGCGAGGAGGCGTCGAGCGCCTGTGCGGGCGTGCCCCCGTGGAGCTGCACGAGAGCCGCAGCGGCCATGGCGGCGGCACTTCCCACCTCGGCCTGGCATCCGCCTTCAGCTCCGGCGACGCTCGCCTCGGTAGAGAGCAGAAGCCCTACCGCAGCGGCGCAATACAGGGCGGAGCACAGGTCCTCCTCGGAGGCGTCGAGCGCTTCGGCCTCGGCAAGAAGGCAGCCTGGCACCACGCCGGCCGATCCTGCCGTGGGCGCGGCCACGATCACGCCCATCGAGGCGCTGCGCTCTAATGTGGCGAGGGCTCGTGCACAAGCGTCTGCCTGTACGTGTCCCATCAGCGTGGGGGAGAGGGCCGCGGAGGCGTCGCTCATGAGTCTCGCCTCGCCTCCGATAAAGCCTCCGAGTGAGGGCTGCGGGTTCTCGATCGGGGCTGATGTCTCGGCGCGCATGACCTCTGTCACGCGGTCCATGGCCGCCTCCGCGTGCGTGGATCCAGTGAGACGGTTTTCTCGTAGTTCCATCACCCCGCCGATGGAAAGCCCTTGTTCGGCACAAGCGTCGAGCAGCTGCGCCCCGTTATCAAAGAGCTCGGGGGTGCTTACGCCCGGAGCCAGCGATGATGCCGAGCCCGGAAGCTCGATGAACGTTGCGTAGTCGACATTTACCAGGGAGCGTATGCGCGGTAGGACATCGGCCGCGGGGGAGCCGTCGGTCTCAAAGACGGAGTATGCCTGGCCTCCCAGCTCGGTTCGGTACGTGCGGCAAAATGCGATGTTCACCTGGGAGCGGGCGAGCAGCTCCGTGAGCGCGGCGAGTGCGCCGGGTGCGTCGCGATGCGCCACGAACAGCGTGCTGTACATGCCGGAGATGTCGACGCCCACGCCGTTGATGCGGCTGATGCGCATCTTGCCGCCGCCAAGGCTCTCGCCGCGTACGGCGATCGCTGCCCCGGCGGCATTCTCCATCTCGATATCCACTGTGTTGGGGTGAAGTGTCGCGTCGTCGCCCGCTTCTATAAACCGTGTCTCGAGGCCGGCTTCGCGTGCCAGCTCGAATGAAGAGCGTATGCGCTCGTCATCGGTGTCGAGCCCGAGCATGCCGGCGACGAGCGCGCGGTCGGTGCCGTGTCCCCGATAGGTATGGGAAAAGCTGTTCCACAGGGTAAAGGTGACCCGCGTTACGGCGCCCTCGATCAGGGAGGCGGCTACCTGCGCGCACCGCAGGGCGCCCGCGGTGTGAGAAGAAGAGGGCCCAACCATGACGGGCCCGAGAATCTCGAATGCCGATGTGGTGGCAAGGGTCTGGGGCTTAGATGCCATGTTTGGGCTCCTCTTTTTGGTTATGCTCCGTGTGCTGTGGGCCTAGAGCGCCATGGTGCGGGCGCGTTCGATGCGCGCCATGCAGTCCGCGCGCCCGATGAGCGCCATGGTCTCGCCGAGCGGGGGACTCACCATGTTGCCGCAGACGGCTACGCGTACGGCCTGGAAGACGATGCGCTTCTTGAGGTCAAGCGCCTCGGGCAGGGGCTCAAGCGCGGCGTCGATTGCTGCGGGCGTCCAGGCGTCCTCATCGAGGGCCTTGAGCGCCTCGACTGCGGCGTCGAGGATAGACCCCATGCCCTCTTTGGCCAAGCCCTTGGCAACAGACTTCTCGTCGTACTCGAGGGTCTCTGCGGTGGCAAAAACCGGGCCGCAGATGCCGGCGACATCGGAGGGGAACTTGGTGCGCGGCTTCACGATGGCGGCCAGAGCGTCGATCCATGCCTCGTCGTACTCGACGTTGCCCTCGATAAGGCCGGCCTCGTGCAGCTCGGGAACCATGATCTGGTCGGCAAAGTCTCCATCGCTCAGCGCGTGGATGTACTCGGCCTGGATCCAGTCGAGCTTCTTGGGGTCGAAGGTCGCGGGGTTTTTGGAGACATGGTCGAGCGAGAAGCGGCTCGCCAGCACGTCGCGCGGGACGATGGTGGTCTCGCCGTCGAGCGACCAGCCGAGCAGCGCCAGGTAGTTCACGAAGGCGTCTGCCAGGTATCCCGCGTCGCGGTACTCCTCGACGGAGGTTGCGCCATGACGCTTGGAGAGCTTCTTGCCGTCGGCCCCCAGGATCATCGAGATGTGCGCGAACTCAGGCACGGGCGCGCCGAGCGCCTCGTAGACCATGACCTGGCGCGGGGTGTTGGAGAGATGGTCGTCGCCGCGGATGACATGCGTGATGCCCATCATGGCGTCGTCTACCACGGTGGCAAAATTGTAGGTGGGGGTTCCGTCGGAGCGGAAGATCACGAAGTCATCAAGCTCACGGGCGTTGAAGGTCACGTCTCCGTGGACGGCATCGTGGATCACCACGTCGCCGCGGTCTTCCGGCACCTTGATGCGCAGGACATAGGGCTCGCCGGCATCGATACGCGCGCGGGCCTCGGACGCGTCGATATCGCGGCAGGTGCGCTGATATCCCTGGAAGGGGTCCTTGCGCTCCTGGGCCGCGGCGCGGTCGGCCGCGAGCTTCTCGGCGGTGCAGAAGCAGGGATAGGCGCGGCCCTCGTCCCAGAGCTTCTGGGCGGCCTGGCGGTACAGGTCGAGGCGCTCGGTCTGCGCGTACGGGCCAAATTCTCCGCCGACCTCGGGGCCCTCGTCCCAATCAAGGCCGAGCCAGCGCATGGCGCGCAGGATGATCTGCGTGTTCTCGTCGGTGGAGCGCGTGGGGTCGGTATCGTCGATGCGCAGGATAAAGGTGCCGCCGTTGGCGCGGGCGAACGCCCAGTTATAGATGGCGGTGCGGGCACCGCCGATGTGCAGCTTGCCGGTGGGCGACGGTGCAAAGCGGACGCGGACGTCTGAGCTCATGGATGCTCCTTGGTTTCGGATGTGTTCGCAACGCATGCATTATAGGACACTCCAACATCGGGTGCCGCGCGCCCGGTTTTTGGGGAAAGATTGATAAGATTGATAGATTCAACGTGCACTCATGTACGGGAGGAACCGTGCTTCAGAACCAGATTGCCCCAGAAGCGGCTGCTTTACAGGACGGGCCGGCGCCCCTGCTTTGCGTGCAGGATACCTCGTATGTAATGCCCGGTTACCGTTCGTTCGAGTTCGTCTCGTTCGAGGTGCGCGCGGGACAGGTCTGCTGCGTTTGCGCGCAGCGCCATGAGCCGGTGCGCGACCTGTTGCTGGCAGTTACCGGCTCAGTCCGGCCGACCCATGGCGCGATTTCGTTTCCGCAGGCGCCGGGTCGGGGAGTGCGGGGTTTTACGCGCGTGGTGGCTGCCCCTGCGGCCCCGGGTGTTTTCAGCGCATATTGCGAGGTCGATGGCGCCCTTACGGTGGAGGAGGCCGTGCGATGCGAGCGCGCTGCGTGCGCCGGGCGCCGGCCCGCGTGGGACGCACTCGAGTTTCTTGCGGCGTTTGGATTGGCGACCCATGCCGACCGGCGGGTCGACATGCTGGAACCCGATGCCCGTGCGCGCTTCTCCGCCGCCCTCTCCTGCGCGGGGGACACGCGTGTCTCCGTTGTTGATCTTGCCGACCCGTTCTGTTGCGGCCTGACGGCGCGGGAGGCCACGGCCCTGCTTTCCGACCTGCGCGCCGTGGCCGGCGAGAGCGGGGCCTGCTTTGTGATGGGCACGTGCGACCCGCTTCTCATGGCTGCAGCCGATGTTCCCGTTGCCCTTGATGTTGCCGCCCTCGAGGTCGCACATGCGACTCATGATTCGGAGGTGCGCTGATCCATGCGCTTGCCGTCCTTGTTCTCCCGCTCGTTTTCATCTCTGACGCGGTCTCGCCATGCCGTCTTGCGTGTTGTCTGCCTGATTGCCGTGCCGTTGCTGGTTGCGGTGGTGGCTGCATGGAGCCTCGCCGCAGCCTTTGAGTCGCAAGACCGGATTCCCGTTGCCGTGGTCAACCTCGATGCGGGCTACACAACAGACTCCGGAGTCAAGGTTTCTGCCGGTCAGGATGTTGTCGACTCGCTCGAGGACGGCGAAGACTTGCTTTGGGATTTTGTTGACGAGGATACGGCCGATGCCGGTCTTGAGGCGGGTACCTACGCTCTTGTGGTCAAGATTCCTACCGATTACTCGCAGGATGTTTCCAGTCTGAGCACCGGCGCTCCCGTCAAGGCCACGATCGATATCGTCTCCAGCGGTGCGGAGAACATCCTCGCCACGCGCGTCGGCTCGGCCACGTTGAAGCAGGTGCAAGAACGGCTCCGCCGCGATCTGGGTGAGAACTACCTGCTTTCGGTTTTGAGCTCGGTACATGGCCAGGCGAACACCCTGACGCTCACCGCCGATGGCGCCGTGATGCTCGATGAAGGCTATGACGCCCTGTCCGAGGGTACTGACGCGCTCGGCTTCGGTCTCGACCAGGTTGCCTCTGCCGCCGATGCCCTTGGCGAGGGTACGGATCAGATCGCGACGGGCGCTGGCGCGCTCGGGGACGGCGCCCAACAGGTGGCGCAGGGCCTCGACACGGTGAACGATCAACTGGTCAGTCCCCTTGCTACGGGTGCCCAGGCACTCGTGTCCGGTCTCGACGCCGTGGGCTCGACCGCGCAGGCCATGGGTGCGAGCCTGGCAGAGATCGGCTCGGCGCTGATCCAGCTTGGCCAAGGCGTCTCTGTCGGCAACGAGGACGTGGCGGCGCTGTCCGTGCTCGCACCGCAGCTCTCTCAGTCTGCGAGCTCGCTCACTGCCTCGCTCGAGGTCTCCCGCGCCGCATCGTCGCAGGTTGACGAAGCGGCGGGCCGTGTCCTCTCTGCTGTCGACGGTGCCAAGGGAAAGGTCTCTGCGCTCTCCGATGGCGCTTCCGAGCTTGCGCGCGTGCTCGATAACGAGGCCGACGCCGGGTCGGGCGAGACGGTCGGCATCAAGCAGCAGCTTGCGCAGATCGATGCGCAGATCGATGCCGCTACAGACAAGATCGCGCAGGCGGCAGGGGAGATGGCGGCCAGTGATGCCGCCGATCGCCTGCCGGAGCTAAAGTCGAAGCTCGATGCCGCCGTGTCTGAGCTCGCCTCGCTCAAGGACCAACGCGAGCAGGTCTCGCAGCGCTTGGGCGAGGCTGCCGCCTCGGCGCGCGAGCTCGAGACGTCTGCAGACGGCGCCTCTGCGGACCTCGCTTCCGCGGCGAGCGCACGCTCAGAGCTCTCCGGTGCCCGGGCGTCGTATGAGTCTGCGAGCTTGCAGACCTCCTCGGACGCCCAGCAGGTGTCGACGCTGGCCGCACGGGCCGCACGTCCGTCTATGTCTGCCCTTGTCAGCCTTTTGACCGTCCAGCGCGCCCTTTTGGGTACGGGGCAGCCCGGCGATGAAGCCTATGCACCCGGGCTTGGCGATACCGTGTCTCAGCTCGCAGCCGGCGTGAGCGCCATCGGCGTTCAGCTCGGTTCCTCCGGCTCCATCGGCGCGGGCGCGGGCGGACTCGCTACCGGCACGGCGGCGCTCTCGTCGGCCCTTTCGCCTATGGCGAGCGCCGTTTCGGGAATCGGAAGCGGCGCCTCGGCCTTGCAGACGGCTCTTTCTTCTGTGGGCGCCGGTGCGTCTGCCCTTGGCCAGGGAATCTCCTCCATGGCGAGTGCCTCGAGCGGAATCTCCTCGGGCATCTCCCAGCTCAAGAGCGCATCTGAGCAGGTGAGCGACGTTATGTCTTCTGCCGGTGAGACGCTTTCGGGTATTTCCTCTGAGAGCAGTTCGCGTGCAAAGGTCGCCGCGAGCCCCATCTCCTTCTCCTCTTCGAGCGTACATGCTCAGCGCTCGACCGTGACGTCTCTTGCCGCGCCCGGTGTTGCTGCGGCGCTGTGGTGTGCGGCCCTTGCCGTCTCGCTGCTCCTGCCCGCCGTCGACATGCGACGCGTCGTGCGGGGCCGCTGCGTCTCTGCCGTTCTGGGTTCTTGGCTGCCGGGCGCCCTCGTCGTTCTCGTCCAAGCGGGAGTCCTGGCTCTTTCCTGTTGTGCACTCGGTGTAAGCGGGGAGGGCGCATTGCGCGCGTTTGCCGTCATGGTCCCTGCGGCGCTAGCGGTCGCTTCAATCCATCAGTTCCTGCGCATCTGTCTGGATCGACTTTCCGGTCCGGTTTCTGTTGCCCTGTTGGCGCTGCAGCTTGTCTCGGCGGGAGCCTTCCTGCCCGGCTCTTTGGCACAAGACGCCTTGGGCCCCTTGTCCTTCCTGCCTGTTCCGCAGCTTTCCCTCGCGTTGCGTCGGGCGTTTGCGGCGCTTGCGCCCTCGCCAACATATTTCGTTGCATGCGGGGCTGTTGTTGTCGCTGCTCTGATGTTGTCGTGCATGGCCGCCGCCCGTAAGCGTACGGTTCGCCCCGAGCGCGTGCAGCTCGCCTAGGGGCGTGGGGCTACACCAGCAGCGCGATCAGTGGGATGGTAAAGACCGATGCGATGATCGTGACAAAGTTCGCCTGCATCATCGGCTTGGGGTCGACGCCATAGAGCAGGCTGAACAGCACGCCGTTGCTGGCGGCGGGCATGGCGCTTCCCACCACGAGCACGCCGCGTGCAAGGTCGTCCGAGATAAACCCACCCAGCAGCAATAGAATTGCCACGGGTACGATGGCCAGGCGTGCGGCTCCGGCGACGTATGCACGCCAGTTGCCGAACATCTCGCGCGGGTTGTACGAGGCCAGCGTGGCTCCCAGCACGAGTAGCACCGCGGGCGTGGTGAAACCACCGATGGTGGAGAGGCCGTCCCCGATGATTCCCAGGTCATGGACGTCCAAAAGAACGAGCGCGAGCAAAATGAAGCTCGCGGCGAACGTGGGGTTGATCATGTCGCGCAGCAGGTCGCGCAGGCGGTCGACGAGCGAGAGGTCGCTTGCCTCTTCCTGCCGCTCCGCTCCGGCCTTGACCATGGCGGCTCCGATGCTGAAGTTAAAGAGGTTGAACGGGATGTTCGCGATGGCCGCATAGAGCACGGCCGAGGGCCCGAAGATGGCCGAGAGCGCCGGGTATCCGATAAAACCGACGTTGCCGAACGTGATGGAGAAGTGCCAGGCGCTCTTCTCTGCGTCGGGCGTGCGCATGAGCGCCGTCACAGCAAACGCCACGATGGCGGCGATGGCGTACCCCGCGCAGGAAAGTCCGAGCAGGGTGAGAATCACGGCATGGTCGGGAAGGGTGTCATTTGAGGTCACCGAGGCGATCACCATGCTCGGCAGCGTGATGTTCATGATCAGCTTGGTGATGGCAGTGTTTATCTGGTCGTTCAGATAACCCAGACGGGCGGCGAGTATTCCCGCGACGATCGGGATACAAAGGGTGAGCATCTGCAGGAAAATGGTCATGAAATCCATGGTTGCGCTCTCAAGGTGAAGGACGGCCGGCAGGTAAACAACAGGCGCCTATTCTAGCATGCGCTTACGGGGCTTCTGGGTAATATGCACGGCTAAAGCCACGTCTTGGGGGTACAATGTGCCACTGCGTACATAGCTCGGCGGAATGGTAACGGTCGCCGAGCGCTCGATGAAAGGGGCATACTATGCCATTGCAGAATCGTTCCACCGCCGATGCCGGGACGTTCGTCTTTACGTCCGAATCGGTAACCGAGGGACATCCCGACAAGATTGCCGATCAGATCTCTGATGCCATCTTGGACGCGATCCTCCTCAAGGAGTCCCAGCTCCAGGCGCAAGGATACGTTGCGCCCAACGGCGTTCCCGCCAACGTGGACAACGTGCGCTGCGCGTGCGAGACGCTTGTTACCACCGGCACCGTCATCGTTGCCGGCGAGATTCGCACCCAGGCGTATGTGGATGTCCAGCAGATCGCACGCGACACCATCCGCCGCATTGGGTACGACCGCGCCAAGTTCGGCTTTGACTGCGAGACCTGCGGTGTCATGAGCCTTATCCATGAGCAGAGCCCCGATATCGCCCAGGGCGTCGATGAGTCGTACGAGACCCAGACGGGCAAGACCACCGACCCTATCGACCTGATCGGTGCGGGCGACCAGGGCATGATGTTCGGCTATGCCTCCAACGAGACCTCGACGCTTATGCCCATGCCTCACTACCTGGCGAGCCGCTTGGCCGAGCGCCTCTCTGAGGTACGTCACGACGGCACCCTGCCGTACCTGCGCCCCGATGGCAAGACTCAGGTGACCGTGCGCTACGAGGGCGGGCGCCCCGTAGGTGTGGACACCATCGTCATCTCTACCCAGCATGCGGCCGAGATCGAGGACATGGACGTCATCAAGCAGGACATGGTGAAGCACGTCATCTCTCCCGTCATGGATGCCGAGGGTATCGATTGGAGCGGTGCCGATCTGTACGTGAACCCCACCGGTCGCTTTGTCGTGGGCGGTCCCATGGGCGACACGGGCCTTACCGGCCGCAAGATCATCGTTGATACCTACGGCGGGTTCGGCCGTCACGGCGGCGGCGCCTTCTCTGGCAAGGACTGCACCAAGGTCGACCGTTCCGCCGCCTACGCCGCGCGCTGGGTCGCCAAGAACGTGGTCGCCGCCGGCCTTGCCGATCGTTGCGAAATTGAGCTTGCCTATGCCATCGGCGTCTCCAAGCCGCTTTCCGTCATGGTCGATACGTTCGGCACGGCGCATGTGGATGAAGAGCGCATCACCGAGGCGATCAACAAGGTCTTTGACCTGCGCCCCGGCGCGATCATCCGCGACCTGAAGCTGCGCCGTCCCATCTACGAGAAGACGGCCGCCTACGGCCACTTTGGTCGCGAGGACCCGGATTTCACCTGGGAGAAGACCGACCGTGTCGAGGAGCTGCGCGCCCTGTGCGGCGTTGCGTAGCCGTTGATTGATGACCGGCCAGCTCCCTCTTTTTCAGGAACCGAATAGCCCTGTTCAGGAGGTGCCCGCACGTGCGGGCGCCTCCGCGTTTTCTGTCGCCGTGGCGTTCGTGTCGGTTCTCGTCGATATTCCCTCGCGCTCCATCTCGGATGCCTTTGCCTACGCGGTGCCCGCCCGGCTCGCGGAAGAGGCGTTGGTGGGGGCTACGGTTCTGGTCTCGTTTGGGAACCGTCCGTGTCTGGGGTACGTGATCGCGCGTACCGATGAGCTGAGTGCCCTTCCCGGTGCCGAGGCGCTCGATCCCTCTAAGGTTAAACCGCTGCGCGAGGTGCTTGCAAAGCCGGCGTTCTCCAAGGAGTCGGCCGATATCGCGTTTTGGATGGCTCGCGAGTACGTCGCCTCCGTCTCGGAATGCCTGCGGCTTTTCTTGCCGCCCGGAGCGGCTCCGCGCCTCGTTCGCGGAAAGGACGGCACGTACCGTGTCGAGCGTCCGGCTGTCCGTGAGGCTCGAGAGCGCTGGGTCGAACTTACCGATGCGGGGCGCGAGTACGAGCCGCCCGTTAACGCTAAGCGGCAACGGCAGCTGCTGCAGGCGCTCGCGTGCGGTCCTGTGACCACGCGTGAGCTGAGGGTCCTTTACACCGATATGTCTGCCGTCGTGCGCTCGCTTTCCAAGCGCGGTATCGTGCGCGTCGATGAGCGCCGGGCATGGCGCGGAGCCGGGGAGGAGACGACGCTCTCATCTGCTCGCGCGACGGCCCCTTTGAGTCTGACCGAAGGACAGCGGCAGGCACTTGGTGCTATTGAGGAGGCGCGAGGGGCCGGCAGGGGAGACGTGATCCTTGTCGACGGCGTGACGGGGTCGGGAAAAACCGAGGTGTATCTCTCGGCCATCGAGCGTGTCCTTGCGGACGGGGGCTCCGCGTGCGTCTTGGTTCCCGAGATCTCCCTTACGGCGCAGACCGTCGGGCGCTTCCGTTCGCGTTTTGGCTCGGCCGTAGCGGTGTTTCACTCGCGTCTTTCCGCCGGTGAGCGCCTCGACCAATGGGACATGGTCGCCACCGGTGCTGCCCGCGTGGTGGTGGGGGCGCGCTCGGCGCTGTTCTGTCCCTTCAGGCGTCTTGGCATCATCATCATCGACGAGGAGCATGAGCAGTCCTACAAGCAGGGGTCTTCGCCCCGATACCATGCGCGCGAGGTCGCCGCGCAGATGGCTCGCGTCTATGGGTGCCCGCTCGTTTTGGGGTCTGCGACGCCGAGTGCCGAGTCCCTTGCCCGTACCCGTGCGGGGGAGTACAGGGGACAGCGCTGGCTGCGGGTCGAGATGCCCGAGCGCCCCGGTGGAGCTCGGCTTCCCGAGGTGACCGTGACGGATTTGCGTCGTGAGTTCAGGGACGGGGGCCGATCGCTCTTTTCCCGTCCGCTCCACGTTGCCCTGATGGAGGTTGCGCAGCGGCGAGAAAAGGCGGTCTTGCTTCATAACCGCCGCGGCTTTGCGCCGTTTCTCATGTGCCGTGAGTGCGGCTGCGTGCCCACGTGTCGCCATTGCTCCACGGCCCTGACGTACCACGAGCGCACCCATACCCTTGAGTGCCACACCTGCGGATCCTCGTACCGCATCGACCCGTATCCTGCCCCCACTTCCGCGTGTCCCAAGTGCGGGAGCAGGTATCTAGCAAAGATGGGTGTGGGTACGCAGCAGGTCGAGGACGCCTTGCGGCAGATCATGCCGGACGATGTCGAGATCATTCGCATGGATGCGGACTCAACGCGCACCAAGGACGCGCACAAAGAGCTTTTGGAGCGCTTTGACGCCGCGGAATGCGCCGTCCTGCTCGGCACGCAGATGATCGCCAAAGGACTCGATTTTCCCGAGGTCACCCTCGCAGCCGTGGTCAATGCCGACTATGCCCTCAAGATGCCGGATTTCCGCGCTTCTGAGCGCGCGTTCGACCTGCTGGAGCAGGTCGCCGGGCGCGCGGGCCGTGGGGAGCGCCCGGGTCGCGTGATCATTCAGACGTATCTTCCCGACGATCCGGTCATAAAGGCCGTGGCGGCGCACGACCGCTCGATATTTACCGAGTACGATCTGACGCAGCGCGCCGATGCCCAGTACCCGCCCTACGTTCGCTTGACGAACGTGTTGGTGTGGGGACCGGACGAGCAGGCCACGAGGCGGTATATCCAGCGTCTGGCCGCTGAGGTCAAGGCGAGGGTGGACGACTGCGAGCCCGCGTCTCTTTCTGCATCGGCCGGCGAGGGGCACTCTCTTGCCCCTGACGCGCGGGAGAGACCGGTTTTGCTCGGACCCACCAAATGCGTTATCGAGCGCGCCAAGGACCGCTACCGTTTTCACTTTATGTGCAAGTCCCCCGTGGGGTACCATATCTCGGATTGTATAAGTGCCGCCCTGGCCGCTATCGGTCCGGAGCGAAACATCAACGTGAGCGTCGACGTCGATGCGTACGACCTGATGTGATCGCGTCTGCGCGCGGCACGTCTTAGTCCCGAAAGGAGCGATTGGGCTCATGGAAGTGAACGGCATCGTCTTGTCTCCAGACCCCAGGTTGCGCCAAGAGTGCGCCGAGATCAGCGAGATTACGCCGCAGATAGAAGAGCTTGCCGAGCGCATGAAGCAGCTGATGTTCGATAACGGCGGCTGCGGCATCGCCGCTCCGCAGGTGGGCGAGTTGGTGCAGATGGTGGTTATCGATTGCGAGTACACCGATAAGCGCGATTTCGACCCGTTTGTGCTTATCAACCCCGTGATCGTCGAGCAGTCCGACACGCTCATGCCCTATAACGAGGGCTGTCTCTCCGTCCCCGGCATCAACTGCGAGATCATGCGCTCGGACCACGTGGTGGTCGAGGCGTACGACCTCGACGCCAACCTGATGCGTTACGAGTCCGAGGGCGACCTGTTCTGCGTGTGCCTGCAGCACGAGATCGATCATCTGCACGGCATCACGATGCTCGAGCGCCTGGCACCTTCCAAGCGCGTCGCGGCGATTCACGATTATCAGGAGGCTCTGGCGCACGGTGCCAAGCCCGGCCAGACGGAGTAGCCCATGCGCATCGTGTTCATGGGCACGCCGGCATTTGCGGTGCCCTCTCTGAAAAGGCTCGGTGCCGAGCATGAGGTTATGCTCGTGCTTACCCGTCCGGATGCCGTGCGCGGCCGTGGCAAGACCCTTGAGCCGTCACCCGTGAAGGCCGCCGCGGTCGAGATGGGCATCCCTGTGCTCGAGGCCGCGCGGTGCACTCCCGAGGTCATAGAAGCGCTGCGCACCGCCGATGCTGACATCTTCTGCGTCGCCGCCTACGGGTGCATCCTTCCCGACGAGGTGCTCAACATGGCACCGCTCGGTATCGTGAACGTCCATGCGTCGCTGTTGCCGCGCTGGCGTGGCGCAGCGCCGATCCAGCGCTCCATCCTTGCGGGCGACGAGCGCACCGGTGTCTCCATCATGCGCATCGGGCACGGGGTAGACACGGGCGCTTATTGCGCCCAGGCCTCGACTGCCGTTGCGGGAAAGTCGGCAGACGCGTTGACGTCCGAGCTCGCTGAGCTTGGCGCGGCGCTCCTGTGCGATACGCTGCCCTCCCTTGAGGATGGAACCGCGGTATGGACCGAGCAGGACGAGTCTTTGGTTACGCATGCCGAGAAGGTCACCAAGGCTGAAATGCGCCTCGATACCGCCATGACGGCCGCCGAGGCCCTTGCGCGCGTTCTCGCCTCCTCCGATACGGCTCCCGCCCGCTGCGTGGTGGCGGGGAAGCCCGTGCGCGTCATGGGCGCACAAGCGGCGACTGCCGAGGCGCCCTCCGTTGCCGCCGGGCAGGTCGCGGTTGTGTCCAAGCGCGTTTTTCTTGGCTGTGCCGATGGCCCCATCGAAGTGCTTTCGGTTAAGCCGGATGGCAAGCGCCAGATGGATGCCTCCGCCTGGGCTGCCGGCCTCCACGGAGACTCTCTTGGCTGGGAGCGCCTCTCGTGAGCAAGCTCTCTCCGGCGCGCCTGTACGCACTCGAGGCGTTGATGGAAGCGCATGGCTCTCAGGTATTTGTCCGCGACGTCTTGGCTTCTCAGCGCATCGCACTTGGCTCATCTGCAGACCAGCGCGACCTCGGGTTTGCCTCAACGCTGGCTTTGGGCGTTACGGCGACCTCCGGCTGTCTGGACGAGGCTCTCGATGCCCATCTCGCTAAGCCGGGGAAAGTCTCTGCCCGTGTTCGCATGGCCTTGCGCATCGCAGCGTTTGAGATACTGTATCTGGATACGCCTGGTCGCGTAGCGGTGAGCCAGGGCGTCGAACTTGTACGCAGCCAGGCCCGCTCTGCCGTCGGCCTGGCTAACGCGGTCCTGCGCCGGGTGGACGAGGGCCGCACGGCGTATCTTGGCGCCGAGGATGTGTTGTCCGAGAATCAGCGGGATGTCGCTGTGGCGCGCCGATCCGGCCTGCCGCTGTGGCTTTCGCAAGAGCTTGCGCGCTCGTATGAGGCTAGGGGATGCTCGGATGAGCCCGTGAGCAATCTCGTCCCGGCTCCGCTTGCTATACACGTGAACCCCTGCATCGATGCCGGCCCATCCCCTGCAAGCTCCTTATCTGAGAGCGTGCTACCCGGCTGCTTCTTTGCGAACTCCGCTCGCGAGCTCGCATCGGCGGAAAGAACCGAGGGAGCGCAGGTAGTTTCCGACTTTCATGCTCAGCTGATAGCCACGGTTGCCGCACGACCGGGTTCCTGTCTCGAGATCGGTTCGGGCCGTGGTACCAAGACGTTCGTCATGGCCTCTCAATCAAAGCGATTCGGTCTTACACGCCGTCATGTGGCGCTTGACCTCTCCGAGGACAAGTCTGCGCTCAATCGGACGCGCATGCAGGCTTCGGGTCTGGATTCTGACATTACCTATCTTGCCGGCGATGCCCGTGATCTCGATGCCGCCCTGGCGCCTTTGGACGCAGGCGTGGGAGAGCGCGTGCTCTTCGATACCGTGTTCGTGGACGCGCCCTGCTCCTGTGCGGGCACCATGCGTCGTCACCCGGAGATCCCCTGGCGTCTTGATGCTCGGGATATCGAGGCCGATCTTCCCGCCTTGCAGCTGGCTATGCTGCGCGAGGCGGCATGTCGCGTTGCCCCGATGGGGGAACTCGTCTACTCGACATGCTCTCCTATGATGCAAGAGGATGATGAGGTGGTTGCAGCCTTTCTGGCCACGCCCGAAGGTTCTAAGTTTGGCGTTGAGCCCGTGAGTGCCGCGTCTGCTTTTGATCGTGACGATATGCGTGCGGCCTGCGACTACGTACGGTCTCGTGAGACCCCTGAGGGCTATTTTGCTCCGCTATCCTGTGCCCCGGCAGATTTCGATGCTCATTTTTGCGCACGGCTGGTGCATCGCGGTTAGGTCGCATCTGGTCGCGTATAAGAAAAGAGCCCGCAGTGCGGGCTCTTTTGCTTTGGCTATTTGCTGTGCGGGCAGTCTGCGCAACCGCAGGAGTGGGATTCGGACGCGCTTGACGTCGCCGCGGTGCTCGATGAGCCCCCACGCTGGTCGGTGTTGTAGAAACCGGAGCCCTCGAACTTGATGCCGCTTGCGTTGAAGACCTTTTCGGCCACGGCTCCGCAGTCTGGGCAGGCTACATCCGGATGCTCGGTCATGCCGTGCTCGACTTCAAATACCTTGTCGCATGCGGTACAGCGATAGTCATAACGTGCCATCTGGGAATCCCCTCGTTTTAACCTATGCGCCCACCTACCGCGCGGCAGGTGGGCACCTCTCGTTTTGCCTTTGCTACTGTACCCGAAAGTGGGCGTGGCATCGTGAAGACTTTTAGGAAACGCGCGCCTTGGCTGTCGCAGCTCGACCTGTCTCCTGGGCGAGCTGGCGGATGGAATCAATCGCTTCGGCGACCTGCGCCTCGTCGGCCTGCCAGGACCAGTTGCCGCCCGTGGTTCCCGGTACGTTCATGCGCGCGTCGTCGCCTAGATGCATGATGTCTTGCAGCGGCATCATCACGAGCGGGGCGGCGCTGGTAAAGGCCCGGCGGCATATGTCATCTGCACAGGCGCGTGTCGCCTCGCCCGTTCCGGTCTCGTCCCCAAACCAGCGCTTGCCGACCCAGCCGATAAGCGTTGCCGTGTCATGCGTCGAGGTGTACACGATCGCGCTCTCACGCACCGGCATGCAGCTGCGGACATCCTCATCGCAGAACTCGAGCACGTCCATGCCGGGAAAACCGCATTCGCTTACGAGCGCGCGCACGGCCGGGGTGAGATAGCCCAGGTCTTCGGCGATGAGCGGAAGGTCGCCGAGCTCTTCTTGTGCCTGACGGAAAAGCTCTAATCCCGGCCCAGGCAACCAGCGACCTTCGGTGCCAGGTTTTCCGGCAGGGATGGAGAAGTAGGACTGGAAGCCCAAGAAGTGATCCAGGCGAACGTAATCGTACAGGTCGAGTGCGCGGCGCAGGCGGGCAATCCACCAGCGATAGCCCTCTTTGCGCATCTGCTTCCAGTTGTACGTCGGGTTGCCCCAGACCTGGCCCGTTGAGGAGAAGCGGTCGGGCGGGGTGCCGGCGATTTGGCTCGGCATCCCTGCGGGATCGAGGTTGAACAGCTCGGGCTCACTCCAGACATCGGCCGAATCGTCTGAGACGTACATGGGGATGTCTCCGATGATCTGAATCCCGCGCTCGTTGGCATACTCCTTGAGAGCGCGCCATTCGGTATCGAAGCGGTACTGGGCAAAGACGTGGAAGTCTGCACGCGCGCGCAGGGCTGGATCAGTGCGAAGGGCGCCGTCAAAGCGCGCGTAGCGTGCATCCCATTCGTGACGGGAAGCGCCGCCTTTCAGGTCTTTTATCGCCATAAACGTGGCATAGGGTTCAAGCCAATCCGCATTGCGCTGCACGAAGGCCGCATAGCTCGACTCCCTGAGGCCGCCGGCACGTTTGAACTCTTCGAATGCGCTTGCAAGCTCATCGGGCCTCTCTTCAAGCAACTCGGTGTTGCCGGCGAAGGCAGAGGGTCCGGCATAGGGCGAGTTGTGCTCGTCGGTGGGGTTTACCGGCAGTACCTGCCAATAGCTCGCGCCCATCTGCGCCAGGTGGTCGATAAAGCGGCAGGCGGGTTCACCGAGGGTGCCGTGGCCGCTCTTGTTGGGGATGGAGGTGATATGGCACATCACGCCCCAGCCGTGCTCGAGGGGTTTTTGCAGGCGCTGCTTGTTGTGGAAGTGCGCGGCGCTGCTGCCCAGAGGGTACAGCGTGACCTCGGCCATGCCGTTATCGGTGCGGTGAAGGTCGTGCCCGCTGATGAGGTTGCAGGCCGATTCGCCGATAAACGGGATTTGCACGGTATGGGTATGCTGGACGCTGCGGTTGATAAGCATCGTGACGCGCTCGCCGCAGGTGCCCTGCCTCGTGTACATCAGGACATCGTCGTTTAGGGCACGTGCCTCGATGGCGTCGGTGGTGAACAGGGGCATCGCATGCCTTAAGCTGGCCGCGTTCTTCACCATGGTCTGAAAATCGGTGTCCTCATGTCCCCATGGATAGGGAGAGCGGTTGCCCGGGTCGTTCAATCCCTGTACACCGGCCTCGTCGCCGTAGTAGATGCTTGGGACTCCGGGGAACGTCATCTGCATGAGGGCCGCAAGCCAAAACCGGGCTTTTGCAAGCCCCAGGGTTTCCTCGGGGACACGCCACGTGGCGCGCTCGTTTTCAGGCACGGAGTCGGGATCGGGGGCGCCGCCAAGAACCGAGATAATACGCGGGCGGTCGTGGCTGTCGAGTAGATTAAGGGAGCATCTGAGCGCTTCGGGCGGGTAGTTCTCCGCAAGGGCCGTTATCGCTTCTGCCGCATCATGGGCCGTGTATCCAGGTGCGTCGGTAAGAAAATCGATGACCAGGCTGCGGAAGGGGTAGTTCATGGCCGCGTCCAGCTCATCGCCCAGCAGGTAACGGCGGAGCTTGCCGTAGCTGATCTTGTTCGAGGCGTCTTCCCAAACCTCACCGAGCAGCAGGGCGTCGGGTTTCTCTGCAAGCGCTGCGGTCTTGATCTGGGCGATAAACTCATCGCTCAATTCGTCAGCCACATCGAGGCGCCAGCCGTCTGCCCCCGCGCGCAGCCAATGCCGGATAACCCCGTCTTCTCCAAGCAGGAGCTCGCGGACGGCAGGGGAGTCCTCGTTGAGATTCGGCATGTTGGTCACGCCCCACCAGCACTCATAGGTGCCATCGGGGTTCATGTGGTAGGCGTCGTCCCACGGGGAGCCGGCTTTTTGGAAGGCTCCCGGTTCGGGATAGTTACCGTAGCGGTTGAAGTAGATAGAGTCGTCACCCGTATGGTTAAAGACCCCGTCGAGAATGATGCCGATGCCGCAGGCGTGCGCCGCCTCGCAGAGCTCGGTAAAGTCCTCATCGGTACCGAGGATGGGGTCGATATGCAGGTAGTTCGCGGTGTCGTAGCGGTGGTTGCTCACGGCCTCGAAGATCGGGTTCAGGTAGATCGCCGTGACCCCCATCTCAACAAGGTGGGGGAGCTTGCCTTGCAGTCCCTTGAGCGAGCCGCCGTAAAAGTCCCACGTGGTGATGGAGTTGTCCGGATTGCGCTCGTAGACAGGCGGCGTGTTCCAGTCCTCAACGATACGCTTCGTGCTTCCGCATCGGCTCTTGTCGGCTTCGGTCTCGCAGCGCTCTCGCCACTTTTCATCGCGTGCAAAGCGGTCTGGAAAGATCTGGTAGACGATTCCGCCCTCGTACCATGAGGGGCGCTGTACACGGGCGCGGTAGAAGGTGAGCTGGAAGGAGGGGACCTCCTGGTAATCGTAGACGGCTCCTTCGCCGCCTTGCGTGCCGGGGGCCGCGCCGATTCTCAGTTCGGGCCGGCCGGTCGCCCTCACTATGAAGCTGTACCAAACGATGGCTGGGGTCTCGCGCGTGATTTCAGCGGAGAAGACGCCTGCCTCCCCGCAGTTCATGGGGATGAGCTCCTCGCCCTCTCCATCCACCCATAGGCGCAGGGTGCAGGCTACGAGCTGCGGGTCGATATCCTCTACCGAGCAGCTGAGGCGTACCTTGGTGCCAAGTTTTACGGCGCCAAAGGGAGTGCGGAACTGGGGCGATCGCGAGTTGTGTCGAAGCTTCATGGGAGTCCTCTGGGAAAAACCGATACTCCGCAAGTGTACAAGATGGGGCGCCGTGTTCATATGACACGGCGCCCCATGGCTGCATATTACATGCGTGGAGAACGTGCTACTTGGAGGTTGCGGATCCGCCCTGTTTGCGCGATCTTGGCGCGGGTGCGGACTTGGTGGCCGGTTTGGCTGCGGGCTTGGGCTGAGCTGCGGATGCGGTGCCGGATGCCGTACCGCTCTTGGTCCGAGCTTTTCTCCCGTCGGCCGTGGCAGCCGGAGGCTTCCTTGCGGAGGTGCGGCTCCGCTTTGGCCGAGTCTTGGGTGCTTCTGCAGGCGCCTCGGGGATCGTGTTCTCCGTATCTGTATCGGACGCGCTGCTGGTGTCCTTTGCTAGACCCTTGCCCTTTGCCTCTGCCTTGGGCTTTGCGGCGGCGCGCTTGCGAGCCGGTTTGGGCTTTGGTTCGGGTGCGGGCTCGAGGGCGCAGTCGGGATGAAGACCCAGATACAGATCGAGGTAGCGCTGCGCCGAGGCCTTCCAGCTAAAGTCCACGTCCATGGCCTGAGCCACCAGCTGGTTCCAGGCGTCGCGGTCGTCCCAGAACAGACGGGCAGCACGGAAGACGGTGTCGCCCATCTCCTCGCCGTTGAAGTGCGTGAACGAGAAACCCGTTCCTTCGCCGGTGTACTGGTTGTACGGGCGAACGGTATCACGCAGCCCGCCCGTCTCTCGAACCACCGGCAGCGTACCGTAGCGCATGGCGATCATCTGGGAGAGGCCGCACGGCTCGAAGAGCGAGGGCATGAGGAAGAGGTCCGCGCCGGCGTACATGCGCTGCGAGAGCGCGGGGTCGAACTGGATGCGCGCGGCCATCTGGCCGGGGTACATGCTTTCAAACCAGCGCAACGCGTCCTCGTAATCGTGGTCGCCGGTGCCGAGCACGGCCACCTGGACCCCGCCGGCAAGGATGCGCTCGAGCGCGTAGGTGACCAGGTCCATGCCCTTTTGTCGGGTTAGGCGTGTGACCATGACCATAAGCGGGCGGTCGTCGCGAACCTCGAGCCCCAGCTCTTCCTGAATCGCCGCCTTGCAGGCGGCCTTACCGCTCATGTCCTTGACGGAGAACGTTGCGGCGATACGTTTGTCGTTGGCAGGGTCGTTCTTCTGGACGTCTATGCCGTTCACGATGCCTGAAAGCACGTTCTGGCGGCGTCTCAGCGCCTCGTCCAGACCCTCTCCGTATTCAGGCGTTCGTATCTCCTCGGCATAGCTGGGGGAGACGGTGGTTACGGCATCGGAGTAGTTGATGGCTCCCAGCATGTAGTTGATGGAGTCGCTATCGGAACGCAGCTGACGCGCGGCGGCCTCTACGCCATCGAGGCCCAGGATATCTCCCAGGACATAATCGCTGTACTGGCCCTGGAAAGCGATGTTATGAATCGAGTAGACCGTCTTCACGTTCTCGTAGAGCGGAAGCCCCTGGTAGAACTCGCGCAAAAAGATCGGCGCCATGGCGGTGTGCCAGTCGTTGCAGTGCAGAACGTCGCAGACGAATCCATCGGGTAGATGCTGCAGGGACTCGGTGATGGCCTTTGAGAAGAACGCGAAACGCTCGCCGTCATCAAAGAACCCGTACGGGTAGTCGCGCTTGAAATAGCGTTCGTTATCGATAAACAGGTACGTGATTCCATCGTGCACAAGGCGCTCAAGCCCGCAGTACTCGTTGCGCCATCCCAGCGGCACCATGAAATCGCATACGTGCTCCATCTGGTCGCGCCAGGCGGCGTCGATCGTGGAGTACTTGGGCACCATGACGATGACCTTGGCGCCCGCTTCCTGGAGTGCTGCGGGGAGGGACCCGGCGACATCGCCCAGGCCGCCGGTCTTTACGAACGGTGCGGCTTCAGCGCTCGCGAACACAACATGAAGAGGATGTTTGACCGCTTCGGTCATGGTCTGCTTCCTTTCGGGTCAATGCCGCCCGCCCGCGGAGTGCGCAGGCGGGCGACGAGGGTTACTCGATCTTGGCCAGCGGGATGGGGCCGATCGGCGCCTTGCTCACGATGAGCGTCGCGTCGGGCGTGCCACGGAGCTCCGTCTGTGCAGGCACCACGTTGTTCTTGTCGATGATCGCGTTCTCCACGCGAGCGCCGCTTTTGATCACGCAGCCCTGCATGATGATGGAGTTGGTCACCGAGGCGCCCTGTTCGATCACGATGTCGCGCGCGAGGATCGAGCCGCGCACCGTGCCGCGGATCACGCATCCGGCCGAGATGAGGGAGTTGCACACGTTGCTGCCTGAGGCGTACTTCGCGGGAGGCACATCGTGCGCCTTGGTCATGACGGGGCGCTCGGGGCAGAAGAGCTGATCGTTCATCTCCGGTTTGAGCATCTCGAGCGAACGGCGGTAGTAGGAGTCCTCATCAAAGATGCCAACAGCCAGGCCCTTGAATTCGTAGGAGCACACATCGATACGGCCGAATTCGGGCTCGATGGCTTCGAACAGGTCCAGGTGGTCGACGCTCCCGTAGCTGTCGATGATATGGAGCAGCAGGTCGCGGTCGATGACGCAGCAGTCGAGGAACTTGTTGTCGCCGAACGAGCAGCCTGTGTGCAGCGCCTTCACGCGGCCCGCCTCACCGATCTCGAGCGCCGTGACGTCATCGTCGTGCGCGCGCTCGGCTCGACAGTAAACCATGGTGGCCTGGGCGCCCGAGCGCTCATGTGCATCGATGATTTCTGCCAGATCGAGGTTGAAGATGATGTTCGAGCCGCACATCACCACGTAGGGGAGCTGTGAGCGCTGGAAGAGCATCTTGTTGGAGATGATGTCGCGCAGCAGGAAGCGCATGCCGCGCTTGGAGGCGCCAAAGGCGTTGCCCGGCAGCAGGAACAGGCCGCCCTTCTTGCGGTCGAGCATCCAGTCGCGTCCGGAGCCCAGATGGTCGAAGAGCGAACGGTAGTTGCCCGGCATCACGACGCCGACGGTCTTGATGCCCGCATTCATCATGTTGGAGAGCGGGAAATCGATGAGGCGGTAGCGGCCGAAGATCGGAAGCGCCGCGAGCGGACGGCTCTCGGTGAGCTTGGAGGCGGTGCGGCAGGTATAGTTAGCGGTAATGTAGCCGATGGCTTTACGGTTGATCATCGGTTCATTCCCCCTTCCCGATGACGACGTCATTTCCAACGACGGCGGTGTCCTTTGTGCTGTCCACACTGCCGAGCTTCACATCTTCCTCGACGACGGAGTTCTCTCCCAGGATGGCGCGGCACACGTGTGCACCGGCCTTGACGTGTGCGCCGGGCAGTAATACGGAGTCCTCTACGACGGCGCGCTCCTCGACGATGCTGTCGGTGGAGAGGATGGAGTGGCGTACCTGTCCGTAGATGCGGCAGCCGTTCGAGATAAGGCAATCTTCGACGCGAGCGTCCGGACCGATATAGTGCGGCGGGCGCGTGGTCACGTTGCTCATGATGGGGAAGCTCTTGTCGTAGAGATCGAACTCGGGGTTCTCGCCCAAAAGGTCCATCGAGGTCTCGTGGAAGCTGGAGATGGTGCCTACGTCCTTCCAGAAGCCGTGGAACTCGTAGCAGAACAGACGGCGTCCCTCATCGAGCAGCTTGGGGATGATGTCTTTACCGAAGTCGTGACTCGAACGGGCGTCGAGCGCATCCTCCTCGAGCGCGCTGATCAGAAGGTCGGTGCTGAAGATGTAGATGCCCATGGACGCAAGGTTCGAATCGGGCTTCTCGGGCTTCTCCGTGAACTTGAGGATGCGGTCGTCCTCCGGGTCCTTGGTGATGATGCCAAAGCGGCTGGCCTCTTCCCAGGGCACGGGCATGACCGAGATGGTGAGGTCGGCGTTGTTGGCGATGTGCACCTCGAGCATCTTGCGGTAGTCCATGCGGTAGAGATGGTCACCCGAGAGGATCAGCACGTAGGCAGGATTGTGTTCCTTGATGTAGCCGATGTTTTGGGCTACGGCGTCGGCCGTACCGGCGTACCAGTTGCCGCCTTCCTGCGTGGCATAGGGCGGCAGGATGGAGACGCCGGCCCCGCGCTCGTCCAGATCCCATGCGGCCCCGGAACCCACATAGGAGTTCAGCAGGTAGGGACGGTACTGCGTAAGCACGCCCACCGTGTTGATGCCGGAGTTCGCACAGTTGGAGAGCGAGAAGTCGATGATCCTGAACTTGCCGCCAAACGAGACGGCGGGTTTTGCGATCTTGCTGGTCAGCGCGCCCAATCTACTGCCTTGCCCTCCTGCGAGAAGCATGGCGATGCATTCTTTGTTGCCCATCGTTACTCCCTTGATGTCGATGCCGTCAGGTTTCTACACGTGCCAGATTTCGTCTGCGTACTCGCGGATGGTCCGGTCGCTCGAGAAGTGGCCGGAGTTCGCGATGTTGGCAAGCGCCATGCGCTGCCATGCGCGGGTGTCGTCGTATGCGTCGGTAAGCTCTCGCCAAGCCTGGGTGTAGCTAGCAAAGTCGGCGAGGACAAAGTCGTAGTCGTTGTTGTTCATGAGCTCGTAGGCGATGCTCTCGAAGTTGCCCGAGAGCGCACCGAACGTGCCGTCGGTGAGCTGCTCCACGCAGCGTCCGGCGTGCTCGCGGTCGTTGTTGACCACGTCCCAGACAAAGTAGTTGCCCGCGCGCAGAGCCTCGACCTCCTCGACCTTCATGCCGAAGATCTTCTCGTTCTCCATCCCGGCGAGCTGGGCGATCTCGATGTTCGCTCCGTCGAGGGTGCCCAGCGTGATGGCGCCGTTCATCATGAGCTTCATGTTCGAGGTACCCGAGGCCTCCTTGCCGGCTGTCGAGATCTGCTCCGAGATCTCGGTTGCCGGGTAGATGAGCTGGGCGTTCGACACCGCGAAGTTGGGGATGAACGCGACCTTGATGTACTCGTTCACGCGCGGGTCGTTGTTCACCACGTCGGCCACCGAGTTGATCAGACGGATGGTCTCCTTGGCGAAGGTATAGGAGCTCGCTGCCTTGCCCGAGAAGATGAACGAGGTCTTATGCGGCTTGTAGGATGGGTCTGCCAGCATGCGGTTATAGACGTCCATCACCTTGAAGATGTTCATCAGCTGGCGCTTGTATGCGTGGAAGCGCTTGACCTGAACGTCAAAGATGGAGTCGACATCGAGCTCGACGCCGGTCTCGCGGGCCACGTAGGCGGCAAGCCGCTTCTTGTTCTCGCGCTTGGAGGCTGCAAGGGCGTCGAGGAACGCCTCATCGTCCGCGTAGGCCTCCAGACCCTTGAGCTCGTTGGCGTCCTTCAGCCAGCCGTCGCCGATCTTCTCGGTGATGATGCGGGCAAGCGAGGGGTTGGCGTTCGCGAGGAAACGGCGCGGTGAGATGCCGTTCGTCTTGTTGTTGAACTTCTCAGGCGTGAGGGCGTAGAAGTCGTGCAGCGTCTCGCGCTTAAGGATGTCGGTGTGAAGCTGCGCCACGCCGTTGACGGAGTGCGAGCAGATAACGGAGAGGTTCGCCATGCGCACCTGCCCGTCCCAGAGCACGGCGGTGTTGCGCAGGCGCTCCTGCCAGTCCTCGCCCTCGCGCGGGAAGGACTCCATGTAGCGGCGGTTGATCTCGTCGATATACATGTACACGCGGGGAAGCAGCTTGCGGAAGGTCTCGATGGGCCATTTTTCCAGCGCCTCGGGCAGCACGGTGTGGTTTGTGTAGGAGACGCTTTTGCACACGATGTCCCAGGCGGTGTCCCAATCAAGACCCTCTTCGTCCACCAGAAGACGCATCAGCTCGGCTCCGCACATGGCGGGGTGCGTGTCGTTGGTGTGGATGGCTACCAGGTCGGGGAAGCTCTTCCAGCCCTTGTCGGGATGGTCGTACTTGTAGTTGCGGATGATGGAGGAAAGTCCGGCCGCGACGAACAGGTACTCCTGCTTCAGGCGCAGGATGCGTCCGTGTTCGCCGGCGTCGTTGGGGTAGAGGATCTCCGAGATCGCCTCCGCATCGGTGCGGAACTTGGCGGCCGCGGCGTAGTCTCCGCGGTTAAAGGCATCAAGGTCAAAGTCCTCGTGCGCGGGCTCAGCGCTCCACAGGCGCAGGCGGTTCACCGTCTTGCCGTCAAAGCCCACGATGGGCACGTCGTAGGGCACCGCCTTGATGAGGTCTCCGCCCTCCTGCGTGAACCAGAACTTGCCGTTCTCCTCATGGCGTACCACCTCGCCGCCAAAGCGTACGAGCACGGCGCTCTCAGGGTGGCGCGTCTCCCAGGGATACCCCTTGTCGAGCCAGTTGTCGGTGACCTCTACCTGGCGCCCGCCTTCGATCTTCTGGCGGAACAGGCCGTAGTGGTAGCGCATGCCGTTGCCGAATCCCAGGATGCCCTCGGCTGCCATCGAGTCGAGGAAACAGGCCGCCAGGCGGCCCAGGCCGCCGTTGCCAAGGCCGGGATCGCCCTCTTCGGACAAAAGGTCGTCGAGTTGGATGCCCATCGACTCGAGCCCCTCTTCGACCACGTCGCGGATGCCGTAGTTGAGCAGGTAGTTATCGAGCAGCGGGCCGATCAGGAACTCGAGGGAGAAGTAGTAGACCTTCTTCTTGTCGCTTCGCGCGTTCTCGGAATCCGATTGAGCGAACTGCGTGTTCGCCTTTTGGGCGATCAGGCGGGCGAGAGCCTGGTAGCGCTCGGTGTCGGTACAGCCCTTCAGGTCCTTGCCAACCTCGGCCATAAGCACCGTGCGATACTCCTGGGCGAACTGCTCGGGGGTGTCAAAGATCTTGGTCATTCATCGTCTCCTTTAGTTCTCTTGGTTCGTTTCGACTGTTTAGCAGGTGATTTCTGTGCGGTGGTCTTCCTTTTGCGAGTAGTGCGTGCGGGTGGCTTCTCCGGTTCCGGCGGACGGGCGCTCGAAGGCCCCGTACGTTTAAAGATCAGGCCGGCAAGCCCGGGAACGGAAGTCGTGATGGAATCCATGCGCCCGTTCCAGGCGATGGGCTCGCTGGAGGAAACCTCGGGGACCGGGTAGTGCGAGCCGCCGAACATCTCGTTGTCGGAGTTGAAGACGAGCTTCCAGTCGCCCTCGCGTGGAACGCCGATCCGGTAGCTCTTATATGAGGCCGGGTCGAAGTTGATGAGCACGAGAAGATCGTCTTCAGGGTGCTCTCCGTGCCGCACGAACGTGATGAGCGACTGCTCGTTGTTATCGGCATCGATCCATTCAAAGCCCTCGGGAACGTAGGAGCGCTCGTAGAGGGCAGGTTCGGCGGTGTAGAGGCGGTTGAGCGCTTGGACAAAGACCTGCTGGTTGCGGTGTGTCTCGTAATCTTTCGCCATGAACCACTGGATGGACTCGTAATAGCGCCACTCGATGAACTGGGCGATCTCGTTGCCCATGAAGTTGAGTTTGGCGCCGGGATGTGTCATCTGGTAGAAGGCGAGCGTGCGCATGCCGGCGAACTGGCGCCACCAGTCTCCAGGCATGCGGCCTATCAGCGAGCACTTGCCGTTGACCACCTCGTCATGCGAAAGCGGCAACACGAAGTTCTCGTTAAAGGCGTACATGAGGGAGAAGGTGAGCAGCCCGTGGTTGCCGGGACGCCAGGGGAAGTCGGTCTGCATGTAGTGCAGGGTGTCGTTCATCCAGCCCATGTCCCATTTGTAATGGAAGCCCAGGCCGCCCTCGCTTGGCGGGTAGGTAACAAGCGGCCAAGCGGTCGACTCCTCTGCGATCATCATCACATCGGGGAAGCGCTCGCCGATGCGCGTGTTGACGGTGCGGATGAACGCGCTCGCATCGAGGTCCTCTTCGGTGCCGCGCTCGTTGTAGCGCTTTTCCGCCTCGTCGGAGATGCCGAAGTTCAGGTAGAGCATGCTGGTGACGCCGTCCATGCGGATACCGTCGATATGGAAGTGCTCCAGCCAGAACAAGGCGTTGGCCGTCAGGAAGCTAACGACCTCGGGCTTGGCGAAATCGAACTTGTGCGTACCCCAGTTGGGGTGGATCTCGCGCTCAAAGAGCATATGACCGTTGAAGGTGGCCAGCCCGTGCGCATCCGCGCAGAAGCCGCCCGGAACCCAGTCCATGATGATGCCGATTCCCGCTTGATGCGCGGTATCGATGAGCTGCATGAACTCCTGCGGTGTGCCAAAGCGCGCGGTGGTGGCAAAGTAGCCTGTGGTTTGATAGCCCCATGAGCCATCAAAGGGATGCTCGGTCACGGGCATGATCTCGATATGCGTGTAGCCCATGTCGCGCGCGTAGGGAACGAGCTCGCGAGCAAGATCGAGATAGCTGTAGTAGGTGCCGCGCTGGGCGGGGAATGGGTCTCCGGGACCCGGCCAGGTGCCGTCCTCGCGCGGTTCGCCCTGGGGCTCCTCCCCGTGGCGTTTCCATGAGCCGAGATGCACCTCGTAGATATTGAGCGGGCGCTTCATATGGTTGTGGGCCGCACGGTCGGCGAGCCATTTCTCATCATTCCAGGTATAGCCGTCGAGTGTCCAGAGCTTTGAGGCGGTGTTGGGCGGGCACTCGTCCGCCACGGCAAACGGGTCGGCTTTGAACAGGGTTTTGCCGGTGTTTGTCTCGATAGCGTATTTGTACAGGTCACCGGCTTCGAGTCCGGCGACAAAGCCTTGCCAGATATCGCTATCGGGAACGGTTCTCAGGGGCGTCGCGCCAGGTGTCCAGTCGTTGAAATCGCCGACGACCGAGACCGCCTTGACCTGTGGGGCCCAGACGGCAAAGCGCCAGCCGGCCTGTCCGTTTTCCGTATCGGGGTGCGCGCCCATCTTTTCGGCGCAACCGAGCCAGCTGCCGTGCCCAAACAGGTAGACGTCGTCCGGCGTGATCTCGAGCGGAGAGGGACGGGTGGAGTCTGTGCTTGTTCTTGCTGCTCGGCTCACGGTCATCATCCCATCGGTCTCGACGTGCATTTAATGCATGGTCTAAAGATGTTTTCAGCCTAGCACCTCAGGCCGCGGCGCGGTTGTTCTAAACGAGGGACGGTAGGTTTTAATCTGTCTGTGAACGAGGCTTGACATACACCTTATAACGGGATTTATCGTTACGTTCCACAAAGCCTTGGCGGCTGCGTGCATTGTGTCTGCTAGGATTGCCTTGGCAGTTTGGCCCGCTTTGTGAGAGGTGGATATGAGCGCTTCTGTTACGGCTCCCCGCGCCTTTATCTTCGACTGCGACGGCACGCTTCTTCAGTCCATGGGGATGTGGCTCAGGGCAGAACCCGCCCTGCTCAAGACCTATGGGATCGATACCGCTCCCGATGATTTCGCCGAGTTCGAATCGCTCTCGCTGATGGGCGAGTGCGAGGGCTATCACCGTAAGTGGGGCGTCGGAGCGTCAGGCGAGGATGTCTACGACCGATTGATGGAGATGGTCTGCGAGGGGTATCGCCATGAGGTCACTGTACGCCCGGGCGTTATTGATTTTCTGAACGCCGCTCAGACTGCCGGCATCCCTATGGGCATCGCCACCTCCACGCCCCCTGAGGCCGTTCGTATCGGCCTGGATTCATGCGGTCTTTCCGCCTATTTTGATACCCTCGTCACCACCGGCGAGGCGGGCGCTTCCAAGGACCATCCAGACGTGTACGATCTCGCTCTCTCCAAACTTTCCGCCACGCATGGTCTTGGCGATGTCGACCGCGCTGATGTCTGGGTCTTTGAGGACGCTGTGTTCGGCCTTAAGAGTTCCGGTTCCGTCGGGTACCGTCGCGTAGGCATTTTTGACAGCGAGGGTCGCGCACAGCGCGAGGACGTAAAGGCCAACTGCGAGATCTTTATCGACTCCTTTGAAGAACTGGGCCTGGACCGCATCCTTTCCTTTGAGGATTGAACGCTGAGTCCGCGCTGTCCGGGCGGATGCACCCGTTGCGGTTTGTGTGCTGAGCTCGCCCGATTGTCTGCGCACGATGACGATGCGTTGGAAGTGGAGGTCTGGGACGGTGACGAGTACTTTGAGTGAGACGCCTTTGCGCGTGCTCATCGTGGGCGGCTCTCCCGAGGTGGCTGCCCCGAAGACGGTTCGCCGTGCAAGCGAGGGCTGCGTTGCCGTCGTTGCCGTCGATCGCGGACTTGACTCGGTGCTTGAGGCGGGACTTTCCTGCACGTTGTTCTGTGGCGATGGCGACACGGTGAGCCCAGTCGGCGCCGCCTATATCGATCGAACCGGTCTTGAGGCTGAACGCTACGACCCTCATAAAGACGATACCGACCTTGCCCTTGCCCTGCGCGCCGTCAGAAAACGTTGGCCTCATGCGGAGATCGTCGCCACCTGCATCTCGGGTGGTGCCATCGATCATAATCTCGCCGTGCTAGGCCGCTTTTCCGCTTGGGAAGGTCCCGTATCCATTGTTGAGGACGCATTCGATGCCCGAATCCTTCATGCCGGAGACGCGTGGACAATGGGCGAGTGTATCGGGCGTCGTTTTTCCTGCGTTCCGCTCAGCCCCCAGACTGAGGTCTCCGAATCCGGTTTTCGATGGAACATCGACCATGCGCACATGGAGCTTTTGACTGACTGGGGCGTCTCCAATGTGGTAGAGGAGCGGCAGGCGCAGGTCACCTGTCATGAGGGAATCCTAGGCTGCTGGCTCTATCGTTAGACCTTGCAGAACGGTTGCCTCCCCGGTTTCCAACGGCTTCAATAACAACCTTCTCAACCGGTTCCCGCCGCAATGCTTTTCGCAAAGCGAAAAGCGAGCCCCATGTAGAAGCCGCAACCGCAACTTCCTTCCGCAAACGTAATCCAAGGGCGCGGATGAAGCTCCCCTCTGTGGGTGAGCCTGGCGAACATTCCGCAGCGCAGAGGCCCCCTTTTGCCAATGCCCGAAGGGCAAGGCAAAAGGGGGCCTCTCAGCGCGAGGACGTTCGCCAGGCTCACCCACAGAGGGGAGCGACGGGCAGGACGAGCCCTTTTACTGGTAATCCATCACGTTGACCATGCTCAGGAGCGCCTGCTGGTCTTGGCCCTCACGCTTGCGGGCGAGCTCGGAGGCGGCCACGACGGGCATCCAGGTGCGCACTTCCTGAGCGGGCGTGCCGGAGCGCTCGCAATAGAGCTCGAGGAAGGCTTCCGCCTGCTGTTTGTCCTGTAGCGCGAAGAGCAGGTAGGTCATGGCCGCATCGGCCGCGGGCTCGCCTTGGGTGGCGTGCGCCCAGTCGCAGACGTACAGCTTGCCGTCCTCGCCGATGATCACGTTGGTGGGATTGAAGTCACCGTGGCATACGCAGGTGTCCTTCTTCATGCCGCCGGCGCGCTCGAGCAGGTTGTAGCGCGTGGTCTCGTCGATCTGGTCGAGACTCTTGATCATGCGAGCGTACTTGTCCTTTTGGCGGTTGAGCTGCTGGCAACGGAAGCCATGGATCTCAATCAGAAGGTCAACGAACTGCTCCAGGAGCTCATAGTAGCGACCGGGCTCTGCGGCCATCTTGTCTGCCATGATCTCGCCGGGGACCTTGCTGGTGAGAAGCGCCCAGCCGGCATCGCCCTCCACTTGGTCAACAGCGAGCGCCTTGGGGCTGCGGATTCCGCACTCGTTGATACGTGCGAGGTTCAGGGCCTCGTTAAAGACGTCAGATACGGGCTTGGTCTCGTTAAAGACCTTGACGATCTTGTCGCCCAGGTCGTAGACGACCTTGTTGCCGCGCTTTGCCAGCTCGACCTTGCTCTCGGGTAGTTTCATGGTCGATACGTCCTCTCTGCCATAAGGCAATCAATACAAAAAGGGAGGTGCGACCGATTGGCACGCAACCTCCCTTCTTAACCCGATTGGGGTGCTACTGTTAGACGCCGTAGCTCTGCGGCTCACGGCCGTAGTAAGCGTCGAGGAACAGCTCCTTGATCTCGCTCATCAGCGGGTAGCGCGGGTTAGCGCCGGTGCACTGATCGTTGAACGCCTGCTCGGTCATATCATCAAGTGTATCCAAGAAGTACTTCTCGTCCACACCGTAATCGGCGATCGTCTTCTTCACGCCGATGAAGTCCTTCAGCTCCTCGAGCTTGGTGATGAAGTTCTCGAAAACCTCTGCGTCGTCCTTGCCCTCGATGCCGCAGTAACGGGCCATCTCGGCGTAGTTGTGCAGCGCGTTGGGGTAGGGGTACTGCGAGAAGGTGCCCATCTTCACCGGGGCCTCGGCGGCGTTGTAGCGCATGACGCGCGTCAGGATGACGGCGTTTGCCAGGCCGTGGGGAATGTGGTGGAAAGCGCCCAGCTTGTGAGCCATGGAGTGGTTGAGACCCAGGAACGCGTTGGCGAAGGCCATACCGGCCATGCAGGAGGCGTTGTGCATCTCCTCGCGGGCGTGCGGATCCTTGGCACCGTTCTCAAAGCTGGAGGGCAGGTTCTCAAAGACGAGCTTGGCGGCGCGCTCGGAGAGGCCCTTGGTGTAGTCGGAGGCCATGATGGAGACGTAGGACTCGATAGCGTGCGTCATAACGTCGATGCCGGAGGCAGCAGTCAGGCCGCGAGGAGCGGTCATGGCGTTGTCAACGTCGACGATGGCCATCTTGGGCAGCAGCTGGTAATCGGCGAGCGGCCACTTGATGCCGGTGTCCTTGTCGGTGATGATGGCGAACGGCGTGCACTCGGAGCCGGTGCCCGAAGAGGTGGGGACGGCCACGAAGTAGGCCTTCTGGCCCATCTCGGGGAAGGTGTAGACACGCTTGCGGATGTCCATGAAGTCCATGGCCATGTCCTCGAAGTTGACCTCGGGGTGCTCGTACATGACCCACATGATCTTGCCTGCGTCCATGGCGGAACCGCCGCCGACGGCGATGATCACGTCAGGCTCGAACAGACGCATCTGGGCGGCACCGCGGCGGGCGCACTGCAGGGAGGGGTCGGGCTCGACATCGTAGAAGCAGTCGTGCGCGATGCCCATCTCGTCAAGCTTGGCCTCGATGGCGCGGGTGTTGCCGTTCTTGAACAGGAACTGGTCGGTGACGATGAAGGCGCGCTTCTTGCCCATGACGCGGCCGATCTCGTCGAGCGCGACGGGCGTGGAGCCCTTCTTGAAGTACACCTTCTCGGGAGCGCGGAACCACAGCATGTTCTCGCGACGCTCAGCGACGGTCTTCACGTTGATCAAGTGCTTCACCCCAACGTTCTCGGAGACGGAGTTGCCACCCCAGGAGCCGCAGCCCAGCGTGAGGGAGGGCTTCATGCCAAAGTTGTACAGGTCACCGATGCCGCCGTGCGAGGACGGGGTGTTGATGACGATACGGCAGGCCTTCATCGTGTTCTCGAACAGGGCGATCTTCTCGGACTGAGCGGGGTGCACGTAGAGGGACGCGGTGTGGCCCGGGCCACCGGCGAGCACGAGGTGCTCGGCCTTGTCCACGGCCTCCTGGAAGTTCTTGGCCTTGTACATAGCGAGAACGGGGGAGAGCTTCTCGTGGCTGAACTCCTCCTTCTCGGGATCGGTGGAGGTGACCTCGGCGATCAGGATCTTGGTCTTGGCGGGCACCTCGATGCCGGCGAGCTCGGCGATCTTGGCGGCGGCCATGCCGGGGATGCGGTGGTCGAGCGCGCCGTTCTTGAACATGGCCTCGCGCAGGGCCTCGAGCTCCTTGCCCTTCTTGACGAAGTAGCAGCCGCGACGGGCGAACTCGTCTTTGACCTCGTTGTAGATGGTGTCGATGACGGTCACGGACTGTTCGGACGCGCAGATCATGCCGTTGTCGAAGGTCTTGGAGTGGATGATGGAGTTGACGGCGAGCTTGATGTCGGCTGTGTCGTCGATCACGACGGGGGTGTTGCCGGCGCCGACGCCCAGAGCGGGCTTGCCGGAGCTGTAGGCGGCCTTGACCATGCCCGGGCCACCGGTGGCCAGGATGATGTCGACATCGGCCATGACCTTACCGGTCAGATCGATGGAGGGAACGTCCACCCAGCCGATGATCTCCTCGGGGGCGCCGGCCTTGACGGCGGCGTCGAGCACGAGCTTGGCGGCGGCGATGGTGCACTTGGCCGCCGCGGGGTGCGGGGAGATGATGATGGCGTTGCGCGTCTTCAGGCAGATCAGCGTCTTGAAGATGGCGGTAGAGGTGGGGTTGGTGGTGGGGATGACGGCACCAACGATACCGATGGGCTCGGCGATCTTGGTGATGCCGTAGGCCTCGTCGCGCTCGAGCACGCCGCAGGTCTTGGTGTCCTTGTACGCGTTGTAGATGTACTCGGCTGCGAAGTGGTTCTTGATGACCTTGTCCTCAAGAACGCCGCGGCCGGTCTCCTCGATCGCCATCTTGGCGAGAGGGATACGAGCCTTGTTGGCCGCCATGGCCGCCTCGTAGAAGATCTTGTCGACCTGCTCCTGGGTGAAGGTGGCGTACACCTTCTGGGCCTCGCGCATGCGTGCGAGCTTGGCCTCCAGGGCCTCGATGCTGTCTACGATTGCGGGCGTGGCATCTGTCGTTGGCTTTTTGGCCATGCTGAGCTCCTCCTCATAGTTGGGCTATGCCTACAGCCATGCAGTCTATGCGATAGCTGGGCGTTTTGGTGCAAACGGTAGGTTATTGTCGATAAACGGTATAAATGAAACGCTTCAACTGTTTCCAGCTTGCTGTTATGTGACAAGAACTTGAAGGTTTCATGATGGTCTACACAGCTAAGGACACGCCATCAAGTCCCACGTCATAGCCATAAATGAGCTTGTACTGCCGTTTGTATGCAAGTAGATTACTTGAAACGCTTCAATGAATATTTCGCCCCTTGTTGGCCGCAAACGAGCCGTGCCTGGCTTTTCTGGCGGACGCCATTTACTTTGTTTGACGTGCGGGTATTTCGCTAATTGTTCTTGCGAATGGGCTGATGTGGAGTATTATTTCTGCGCGCACGACGGGAGCCTCACTGCTCCAGGCACCCATAACAAGTTCGTTGTGTAAATATCGAGTACCGCATTTTGTTTGTGGTATAGTCTATCGCTGTTTGTTCACGCGGCATCCACGTCTAGCCGCCCAAGGAGGGTATACACCATGTCCAAAGTTTGCGAGATCTGCGGTAAGCACCCCGTTGCTGGTCGCTCCATCAGCCACTCTCACCGCGTTTCCATCCGTAAGTTCCGTCCCAACATCCAGCGCGTCTACGTTGTTGTCAACGGCACCCGTCGTAAGATGAACGTCTGCACCACCTGCCTGAAGTCCGGTAAGGTCGCTCGTTCCTAAGTTCTTAGCGGCAGCTCGCGTGAACATGCCGACGATGTCGGTTCCGTCACGAACTTAACAGGCACCCTCGGGTGCCTTTTTTGTTAATCGGCGCGTCTATTTGAGAGGGGGCCTGCGTGAAGGTTCTTCGATTCATGCTCGATCACAAGCTGAGCCTCGTGGTAGCTATCGTCTTGCTGTTCGTCCTGGCGAACTGTGAGCTCGCACTGCCCTCAACGATGCGTGACATCATCGATACTGGCATTTCGAGCAGCGGTATCACTTCCGTCGTTCCCGATACCATGACGTCCGAGAGGTACGTGCAGCTTTCCATGTTTCTCTCTCCGAGTGAGCGCGGAAAGGTCGAGGCCGCCTATACACCGAGCGATGGCTATGTAACCTTTTCGGGTACTGAGGAACAGCGCAAAGAACTCGAGGGCATTCTGCCCGGTGTCGAGACCCTGCTGTATCGCTTTGACCAGGGTGTAGATGTTGTTCAGTTCGTTACGGGACTTTCAGGATCCTGGGGCGGCTATATTTCCGATGATCTTTTTCGAATGCTCGAAACCCAGATCGGCGATACGGTCTACACGTATGAGGTCGTGGATCTTGTCCAGTCCGGCATGATCAAGAACAACCTGCTATTTCAGGATCGCGCGGACCTGATGAGCGCGTTGGGCGATACCGGCACGGCGGACATCTCCTCCCGCGCCATTGAGTTCGTCAAGACGGCATATACGGAGAGGGGAGTTGACCTCTCGAGCCTCCAGCGGAGCTATCTAATCAAAAAGGGCCTGATGATGCTTGGCTTCGTGCTGCTCTCCGCCTTCTGCGCCTTTGCCTCGACGCTGAATGCCGCGCGCACCGCCGCCGTTGTCGCTCGCGATCTTCGCCATGATCTGCATGAGCGTGTCCTCACGTTCTCTCCGCGTGAGATGGATCAGTTCTCCGTTGCTTCGCTGATCACGCGTGCCACCAACGATATCCAGCAGATACAGACCATGCTCGCTCTCTTCCTGCGAACAGTTTTGCTCTCTCCCTGTTTGGGCCTGTGCGCGCTGTACCGCATCATCATCCGCGGTTACACCGGGCTCCAGTGGGTGCTCATCGCCGGTATTATCGCCATCGGTGCGATCGTGGGCGTGCTCATGGGATTGACGGTGCCGAAGTTTCGCCGCATGCAGTCGTATGTCGATCGCAACAACCTGATTGCGCGCGAGATCCTGACGGGCATTGTGCCCATTCGCGCTTTTGGGCGCACCCGATACGAGGAGCAGCGCTACGACGAGGCGAACAGCGAGCTTACGCGTACCTATATTTTCACCAACCGCGTGATGTCGTTCATGATGCCCGCCATGCTCGTGGTCATGAACGTCGCGAGCGTGCTTATCATCTGGTTCGGAGCGCAGGGGGTCGGCGACGGCACGATGCGCTTTGGCGACCTGGTGGCGTACATGAACTACACGGCCCTTGTGATCAGGTCGTTCATGGTTCTCACGATGATCGCCGTCACGCTGCCCCGTGCCGACGTCGCGGCCGACCGCGTGCGTGAGGTTCTCGACACCTATTCGAGCATCTTTGACCCCGTGGAGTACGAGGAGCTTATGGGCGAGACCGAGGGCGAGCAGACGGTGGGAGATACCGATGATTCCGATGGCGAATGGCACGGAATCGTTACGTTCGACGACGTCTCTTTTACGTATCCTGGGGCCGATCTGCCCGCACTCGAGCACATCTCGTTCACCGCGCGTCCGGGGGAGACCTTGGGCATCATCGGCTTGACGGGCGCGGGAAAGACAACGCTCGTCCAGTTGATCATGCGCCTGTACGATGCCACCGAGGGATCCGTCTCTGTTGACGGGATCGATGTGCGCGAGATCGGGCTCGAGGAACTCCGCGGGCTCGTGGGCTACGCGCCGCAAAAGCTCATGCTCTTCTCGGGCACGATCGCGAGCAACATCAAGTACGGCGATCCCGCGATGTCAGACGAGCAGATGACCGCAGCCGCCGAGGTCGCCCAGGCCTTGGAGTTCATCGACTCCAAGGATGATAGGTTCCAAAGCCCTATCTCTCAGGGAGGCTCGAACGTCTCGGGCGGTCAGCGGCAGCGTCTTTCTATCGCCCGCGCCCTGGCCACGCGTGCAAAGGTCCTCGTGTTCGACGACTCGTTCTCTGCCCTCGACTACAAGACCGATGCGTCCTTGCGTCGCGCGCTCTCTGAGTACGCAAAGGATTCGACCGTGGTTCTTGTCGCGCAGCGCATCACGAACGTTATGAATGCCCAGCAGATTCTCGTCTTGGATGAGGGGCGCGTGGCGGGTCTCGGTACGCATGAGGAGCTTCTTCACGGCTGCGCGGTCTACCGTGAGATCGCTTTGAGTCAGCTTTCGGCAGAGGAGCTGGGCATCGACCCTGAACCTGACGTTGTTGAGTCGGGGGAGGTGACGGACGCATGCTGATGGTTGGTCCCATGGGCGGACGCCGTGGACCTTACGTTGTTGAGTCAGGGGAGGTGACGGACGCATGCTGATGGTTGGTCCTATGGGCGGACGCCGTGGTCCCGCTACAGAGAAGGCTAAAAACTACAAGGGCACGCTGCTCCATCTTGCCCGCTATATTGCGCGGGAGCGTTTCAAGCTCGTGCTCGCCGTCCTGTTTGCCATCGCTTCGGTCGCCTTCAACGTGTGCGGCCCTCGTATCTTGGGCAATGCGACCACTGAGCTCTACCGCGGCGTGACCGCGAAGATCATGGGTACCGGAGCCATCGATTTTGATGAGCTCGGCAGGCTTATCGCAACTGCCCTTGCAGTCTATATTTGCGCTGCACTCTGCAATCTGGTCCAGGGTTGGTTCATGACGGGCGTCTCCCAGCGCGCCTGCTATCGCCTGCGTCGAGAGATCATCGCCAAGGTCGACCGCATGCCGCTTGGGTATTTTGAGCGCGGCAGCGTGGGAGACGTGCTCTCGCGCGTGACCAACGACGTGGACACGCTCAGCCAGTCGCTCAACCAGAGCATCACGACGCTCGTTACCTCCACCGCCCAGGTCATCGGCGTTGCCGTCCAGATGGTTTCGCTCTCCGTGATGCTTGCCGGCATCGCCTTTGCCACGGTGCCCCTTTCGTTTATCGCCGTTGCCGTGATGGTGCGCGTGTCTCAGAAGTACTTCCGTCGTCAGCAGTCCTGTCTGGGTCAGGCGAACGGCATCATCGAGGAGAGCTTCTCGGGGCAAAACGTTATTCAGGTGTTCAACGCCCGCGAGCGTGCGGTCGAGGCGTTTGATGAGGTCAACAGCGACCTGTACGATTCCGGCTGGCGCTCGCAGTTCCTTTCGGGCCTGATGAGCCCCATCATGGGCTTTGCCTCGAATCTCGGGTACGTGGGCGTTGTGGTTGCCGGTGCGTTTTTGGCCGTTGATGGAACGATCGCTATCGGCGACGTCCAGGCGTTTACCCAGTACGTTCGTAACTTTGCTCGTCCCCTGCAGCAGCTCTCACAGGTCTCAAGCGTTCTTCAGATGCTTTCCGCCGCGGCCGAGCGCGTCTTTGAGTTCCTGGACGAGAACGAAGAGGACGATGCCGCCCAGACGCCCGAGCCGACCGAGGAGGCCGGTACGGTCGAGTTCAAGCATGCCCGTTTTGGGTATGTCCCCGAGAAGACGATCATCCGTGATTTTTCGCGTAAGATCGAGCCCGGCCAGACGGTGGCCATCGTAGGCCCCTCGGGTTCGGGCAAGTCGACGCTCATGAAGCTCCCGACGCGCTTTTACGATGTCGACGACGGCAGCATCGAGGTGAACGGTATCGATGTGCGCGCATATTCTCGCGAGGACCTGCGCCGTAACTTCTCGATGGTGCTGCAGGAGACCTGGCTGTTCAAAGGAACCGTACGCGAGAACATCCGCTACGGCAACGCCGAGGCTACCGATGAGCAGGTGGAGGAGGCCGCGCGCGCGGCTCTTGCCGATCGTTTTATCCGTCAGCTCCCCGGCGGCTACGATTTCGAGCTCAACGAGAACGCCTCCAATGTGAGCCAGGGGCAAAAGCAGCTTTTGACCATCGCGCGAGCCATCCTCGCCGATCGTCCTATCCTGGTGCTCGATGAGGCGACCTCGAACGTCGACACGAGCACCGAGGAGCGCATCCAGCGCGCTATGGACAATCTCATGGCCGGGCGCACGAGTTTTGTTGTCGCCCATAGGCTCTCTACCATCAAGGGCGCCGATGTCATCTTGGTTTTGTGCGACGGAGACGTCGCTGAGTCCGGTACGCACGAGGAGCTTCTCGCAAAGGGTGGCATCTACGCCGACCTGTACAAGAGCCAGTTCTAGATGATGCGCTCCGGTCTCGTCCGAGGTGTTCGCAACCCGGACGCGCTCGCTTCGTGATTTTTCCCACGATGCCAACGGGTCGTTGTAAAATACCTGAACGATTGCTCCCGCGGACGATGCGCTCCGCGCATCTGGAAAGGAGATTTCCGTGTCTGATACCATCGCTGGCACCCTGAGCGTCTCTAACGACGTCATTGCCGATATCGCCGGTTACGCCGCCTTGTCCTGCTACGGAGTCGTGGGCATGGCCGAGCAGCTGCAGGGCGCCGAGAGCGTTCGTCTGCTCCCCGGTCAGCGTCTGCGCAAGGGCGTATTGGTTTCCACCACAGAGGACGGCCTGTCTGTAGACCTCCATGTCGTCTTGGAGAACGGCGTGAACATGAAGTCTGTGAGCGAGAATCTCTCCAGCTCCGTCGCGTTCACGCTCGCCGAGATCGCTCAGATCGACCCGGCGCATCTCTCCATCGCCATCCATATCGACGCCCTTAAGTCTCGCGGCTAGTCCTCGTTTATCGGAGATACACAGAATATGATTGCCAATACCGTTCGTACGTGCTTTCCCGTAGCCGCCAAGGCTGTTGCCGATAAAGCCGAAGAGATCAACAAGCTGAACGTCTTTCCGGTGCCCGACGGCGACACCGGTACTAACATGTCCCTCACCCTCGCCTCCGTGGTGAAGGAGCTCAACGCCCTGCCCGCGGATTGCGACATGCAGGCCGTTGCCGGCGCTATCACACATGGATCCCTTATGGGCGCCCGAGGCAACTCCGGCGTGATCACCTCTCAGATTCTGCGTGGCGTTGCCGAGGGCCTTATCGGTGCGAGCAACCCTGTGAGCAGTGTAGACGTTGCCACGGCGTTGCGCTCTGCCGTGAAGGTCGCTTTCCAGGCCGTTCGTAAGCCCGTCGAGGGGACGATCCTGACGGTCCTTCGCGACATTTCCACCAAGGCCGACGAGTGCGCTAAAAAGAAGATGTCTGCCGCCGACGCCCTCGATGCCGTTGTCGTCGAGGCGTACCAGTCCGTTGCCCGCACGCCCGACCTGCTGCCCGTCCTCAAGGAGAACGGCGTGGTCGACTCTGGCGCCTTTGGCTTTGCCATCTTTGTCGAGAACTTCGTCTCTGCGGCTCTTGGTCGTTCCGCCGCCATCGAGGGCTTTTCCGCCACGTTCGATGCGGACGCCGCGAGCGCCAAGGAGAACGCTCTCGGGCGCGTCGAGATCGAGGCGAACGACGACTGGGAGGGCTCTGAGTTCCGTTACTGTAACGAGTTCCTTTTCAAGGCCGAGAAGAAGTTCGATGAGGAGAAGTGCCTGAAATTCCTCGCCTCGATGGGCGACTGTGAGCTTCTGGTTGGCGCCTACCCTGATTACAAGGTTCACGTGCACTCAAACACGCCTGACAAGGTCTTGGCGCATATGCTCAAGTACGGGCAGGTCTACGAGGTTTTTATTCACAACATGGATATGGAGTCTCACGAGCGCACGGCCAAGATCAAGGCCGATCAGCAGGAGGCCGCCGAGCCCGCAAAGCCGCTTGGCTTTGTCGCTGTGGCCGCGGGTTCCGGTCAGGCCGAGATTCTGAAGTCGCTCGGTGTCGACATGATCGTCTCTGGCGGACAGACCATGAACCCCTCTACGGCCGATCTGCTCGATGCCGTTGACAAGGTCAACGCCGAAGCCGTGATCATTCTTCCCAACAACGGCAATATTCGTATGGCCGCTGAGGCAGCCGCTTCTGCCTGTGCGGACAAGAAAGTCGCTGTGGTTCCCACCAAGACCATTCCGCAAGCCTTCTCTGCGCTGTTCGGCGTTCTGCCCGACGCCTCGTTTGAGGACGTTGTCGAGACCATGACCGATGCGATCTCTGAGGTCCGCGATGGTGAGGTCACCACCGCTGTGCGCGACAGTTCCGCCTCTGACGGAGCTCCTATCCACGCAGGCGATGTCATGGGCATCATCGGGGGTTCTATCGATATCGTCGGTTCCGATGTGCTTCAGGTCACCCTCGACTGCATCAACCGCATGCAGGACGAGGAGGAGGGCGATACCCTCACCATTCTCGCCGGCTCCGATCTGAGCGATGACGACTTCCAGGCCATCCTCGATGCCATTGAGGAGGCCCAGCCTGACCTCGAGATCGATTCCCATCGCGGTGAGCAGCCCCTGTACCCTGTGATCTTCTCGATCGAATAGTCCCTGCGTGAACAGGATGGCGCGCAGGATTGAAATACCGCAGGTTTCCGCGCGCCTTGGGCGGGCGAATGTCCTCATGGAGGATGTCGCCCGCCTTCCTTATGTCTCGACTGCGCGCGAGGAGACGCTTCGCCGGCGGGGAATAGACACGGTGGGAGACCTTCTCTCCTGCGTTCCCAGGCGCTACCTTGATTTTAAACATGCTCTGTCGATCGAGCAGGCACCGATAGGCGAGGTCGCGACTATCGTCGCGAGCGTCTACCGTGTGAACCAGAAGCAGCCGAGACCGAATCTTGCGGTGACCGAGGTGACGCTTGTCGATGAAACCGGCGTCATGAACATCGCGTTCTTCAGGCAGCCCTGGTTGGCCCAACAGCTGCATGAGAACGATCGGATTGCCGTTATCGGTAAAGTTGAGTTCTCCTACGGCTTCAAGCAGATGTCGGCGCCTCATTTCGAGGTGCTCGACAAGGCTGCCGTCGCAGGGACGATACTGCCTGTCCATCCGGCAGGCGAAAAGCTCTCCGCCGCTTGGATGCGCCGTATCGTTTCTGGCGCTCTTGAACGCACCGATGTGTTTTGCGATCCGCTCCCCGCACGGCTTCGTGCCAAGCGCGCCTTGATGAGTCTCTCGCGTGCGTATAGGTGCATCCATTTTCCCTCTAACTTTGGGGAGCGCGACCTCGCGCGCCGCCGCCTTGCTTACGATGAGGTCCTCTTGTTGCAACTGGCCTTGCGCTTGCGCAACGATACGAACCTGCTTGATGTGAAACCCGTGGCGCACAGGCGCGGCGAACATGTTTCGCGCGTGATTGAGGCCCTTCCGTTTTCGCTATCCGATGAGCAGCAGCGGGCGGCAGACGAAATCCTTGACGACATGCAGGACGCTCAGCATGTGATGAACCGCCTGCTTCTGGGTGACGTCGGCACCGGCAAGACCGCCGTGGCGACCGTTGTTCTGGCCGCGTGCGCCGATACTGGTACGCAGGCCTGCGTTATGGCCCCTACGGCGGTGCTGGCCCGGCAATACGCCTCGTCCTGTATGCCTGTCCTCGAGCAGGCCGGCATTCGCTGCGCGCTGCTCACGGGCTCCACTTCTCCCCAAGAGCGCGAGTCCATCATCCAGCGCGTTGCCGCAGGTGAGCTCGATGTGTTATTTGGAACGCATTCCGTTTTGAACGACGAGGTGCAGTTCTCGCGTCTCTCTCTGGTCGTTATAGACGAGCAGCACCGTTTTGGCGTGGGCCAGCGCTGCGCGCTTCGCTCAAAGGGACCGGGTGCGGACCTGCTTGTCATGTCTGCAACACCCATCCCGCGCACGCTCGCCCTTTCCGTTTACGGAGATCTTGATACCAGCATCATTCGCCATCGTCCCGTTCCGGGAGCAGGCGTGGTGACCCATGTGCTCGACGAGGCGAACCGCGATATCGCATACGGTGCGGTGCGAGAGGCTCTGTCTTTGGGCCATCAGGCATACGTCATCTGCCCTTTGGTGGAACCCGGTGAGAAGGACGAGGATCTCGAGGACGTGCCCGCACTTGAGAGGGGCGAGGACGGTAAGCCGGTGAGCCGTGCCCCTCTTCACGCCGCGGTGGCAGAAGCGGAGCATCTGTCGCACGTTTTTCCCGATGCGCGTATCGGACTTTTGCACGGCAAGCTGTCCGCACACAAGAAAGACCAGGTCATCGACTTGTTTCGCGCGGGAGAAATCGATCTTTTGGTTTCCACTACCGTGGTCGAGGTAGGCGTGGACGTCCCTAATGCCACGGTGATGCTCATCGAGAACGGTGAACGCTTTGGCCTGGCAACCCTGCATCAGCTGCGTGGCCGTGTGGGCAGAGGCAAGCTTCCGGGGACCTGTTACGTGATTGCGCAGGGCGCCTCCGGCAAGCGTCACACGCCCGCGAGCGATAGGCTGGAGTCTCTCGAGAAGACTCAGGACGGCTTTGCTTTGGCCGAGATGGATTTAAGGCTTCGCCATGAGGGCGAAATCTTGGGCTTTCGCCAGCACGGCGGCGTGTCCCTTCGCTTTGTCGACCTGGACTCCGATACCGACATCATCGAGGCCGCCCACGCGGACGCGGTTGAGCTCTTGAGGTATGCGCCTACCCTTGCCGCCACCGCCACCTATCCGTTACGCTTGTGCGTTGTTGACCGCTACGGAGACGTTTTCAAGGAGGTGGCCGGCGGATGAGAATCGTGTCCGGCGAATGGCGAGGACGCAAGATCGCAGAGCCTACGGGTCGCGAGGTGACGAGGCCCACGACCGATCGTGTTCGCGAGGCGATGGGATCCATGGTCGACTCCGCGCTCGATCACGGTATCGAGGGAGCCTCTGTTCTTGACGCCTTTGCGGGATCCGGCGCCCTTGGCATCGAGATGCTTTCCCGTGGCGCAGCCCATGCGACCTTCTTTGATATCGATCGTTCCGCCGCCGCCCTTGTGCGCAAAAATCTCGAATCCGTGCGCTGCGGATCCGGGCGCTTTACGGTCACCTGCGGTGACGTGCTCGGTTTTGCTCGGCGCGGCCGTGTGGCCGGAAGCCCTTTTGACCTCGTGATGATCGACGCCCCGTACGCTTTGGGAGCCGAGCCGGCCAACGAGCTGTTGTCCGCCCTCGCCTCCGCCGGTCTTCTTGCCCCTCGTGCGCTTGCGCTTGTGGAGCACGCTGCCAGCGATGCCGGCGCTCGCCCCGAGGGCTTTACCGTGGAGCGCGAGAAGCGCTATGGCATCACGGCCGTCGACCTGCTGCGCTACGAGCCCGCTTCGGGCGTTCATTAATCGTATCTGCACCTGTGACAACTAGAAAGCCTAATGACATGCAAACCATCGAGCACGCCCTCGTCCCCGGCACCTTTGACCCCATTACCTATGGCCATATCGATGTCGTGCGCCGCGCCGCGCGCCTGTTTCCCCGTGTGACCGTGGCGGTGGCGGAGTCTTTGGGAAAAAACGGAACGGGCACCACGTTTTCCCTGGATGAGCGCGTGGCGCTTGCCTCTGAGGCGCTCGGAAACATTCCTAACGTTGAGGTTAGGCCGTTTTGCGGCCTTTTGGTCGATTTTGCTCATGAGCAGCATGCCGGAGCTCTCGTTAAGGGCCTTCGCGCCATGACCGACTTTGAGTACGAGCTCCAGCAGGCCGATTTGAATTACCGTCTGGATTCAGAACTTGAGTCGATCTTCATCATGAGCGCTCCGCAATTCGGTTACATCTCGTCTTCCGTTGTGCGGCAGATCGCATCGTTTGGGGGAGACGTTTCGGGCTTTGTTCCCCCCAATGTGGCCCAAGCGCTTGAGATGCGGTTCAAGTAAGCAACACATGCCGCATCTACTGTGACTAAATCTGCAGGTCATGTGCTACCATAAGCCGTTGACTGTAAACAAAGGAAGGGAGACAGGATGGCTGGCGACAACTTTCCTGGCGAGAGGATCGAGAGCCTCGTAGACGAGCTCGAGGGTCTCATTGAGGATGCAAAGCCGCCTTTCGGCAAGAACGCCCAGTTCAAGGTCATCGAAACCGAGGTCTTCTTCAATATCCTCGACGAGATTCGCATGAGCTATCCCGAGGAGTGGCAAAAGTCCCGTCGCATCCTGAAGGAGCGCGACGAGCTCATGGCCTCTGCCACCGCCCAGGCCGACTCGATCATTGCCGATGCCCAGCAGCAGGCTCTCACCATTGCCGGTGAGCAGGAGATCGTTCGTCTGGCTCAGCAGCAGGCCGATGATATCCGCGACCGTGCCCAGCAGTACGAGCGTGAGACCCGTTATGCCGCCGAGGACTATGCCGAGCAGGTCTTTACCCATCTCGAGGAGAACCTCAAGAGCCTTACGGGCACCGTTGCCCGTTGCCGTCAGCAGCTCAATGAGGGTGCCGGCGGTCAGCAGAACGGTTCTTGGTAATCATGGCTGAGTTCGATCCCGTCGTTATCGACCTCACCGACAAGATCGATAACCCTGGAGACTCTCTTCCCATATCCGGGCGCATCGATGTGCCGTCTTACTCGGCGGGTGAGAAGGAGTTCTCCCTCGTTGACGGCATTTCCTACGATGTGGTCCTTACCAATGCCGGGGATGGCGTGCTGGCCACGGGCCTTGTTCGCGCCAAAGCGACAGGGGAGTGCGACCGGTGCCTCGAGCCTGCCTCGTTTGACGTTGCCGGTGAGATCGAGGAGTACTTCCTGTTTGAGGAGCCCGAGGATCCCGAGGCATACGAGGACGGGTTCGATCTGGTCTCTCCCGACCGCACGGTCGATCTTTCTGATGCGATCGCCGACGCAGTGGTTATGGATACGCCGTTTGTAGTGCTTTGCAAGCCCGATTGTGCAGGTCTCTGCCCCACGTGCGGCGCCAATCTCAACCACGACACGTGCTCGTGCGATCATGCTCAGAAGGACTCGTGGGCAGAAGATGCGCGCAATCCTTTTGCCGCATTGAAGGACCTTAAACTTGACGAATAGCCGCTCCGGTTTATGGTCAACCTTTGATAAGGAAAAATTACTCGTAGATATACGTGTAATGTGTTAGTATCGTTGCTTGCGCGTAAATGTGCCAGGCAATAGTTATGTATAAGGAAGGTCATCATGCCAGTACCTAAGCAGAAAAAGGGTCGTGGAGCTACTCACTCCCGTCGTTCCGCCAACATGAAGATCGAGGCTCCGTCCCGCTCCGTTTGCCCTCGTTGCGGTGCCGTCAAGCTTCCTCACCACGTCTGCCCGAACTGTGGCTTCTACAAGGATCGCGAGGTCATCGTTACCGAGTAGCTTTTGCTTAAGGTAATGCTGCGCGCTGCATCATTGGTCTAGTTTCGCATGGCGTGAAAGATCTGAAACTGATATGGCCGGCTCATCGAGTCGGCCATATTGCTATGAAGGGGGCAAATTCCATGGATGACGTTCGTGTTTGCGTTGACGTGATGGGTGGGGACGAGGAACCCAAGGTTGTTCTGGCGGGTATCGATGCGGCGTTGGCTGCCGATAGCGCCTTGACGGTTCTGGCCGTGGGCCCCGAGGACATCGTTGTGCCTTTTGCTGAGGGGCGCGATCGCGTGGAGGCCCTGATCGCACCCGATGTCATCACCATGGAGGACGATCCCATATCCGCCGTGATGCACAAGCGCAAATCCTCGGTTGTCGTCGGATGCCGAGCTGTGAAGAAAGGGGATGCCGACGGCTTCTTCTCGGCTGGCGCCACCGGTGCCATCACCGCGGCCGCTACGGCCTACGTGACTCCGTTCAAGTACGAGCAGGACGGCCGCAAGACCCCTATTCGCCCCTGCATCACCTCTGCTCTGCCCAACCGCGCCGGCGGTCTCACCGTTTTGTGCGACATGGGCGCCAACCCTGACGTGGAGCCTGTCGACATGGTGCGCTTTGCCCAGATGGGCGCTACGTACGCTTCGTGCGTCTGCGGCATTGCCCAGCCTCGCGTGGGCTTGCTCTCTAACGGTACCGAGGACACCAAGGGGTCGCACTTCACCAAAGAATGCTTCGCCCTTATGAAGGAATCCGTCAAGGGGTTTGTCGGGAACTGCGAGGGCGGAGACCTCACCTCTGGTAACTATGACGTGGTCGTGTGCGACGGCTTCTCCGGCAATATCGCCCTCAAGGCCACGGAGGGTGCGGCAAAGTTCCTCATGTCCGAGCTTAAGGGCGTTCTTCTAGGGTCGCTTGGCGGCAAGATCGCCGCGCTTCTTCTTAAGAGCAGACTGCGTGAACTCAAGGGCAAGCTCTCGGGCGATGCCAAGGGCGGAGCCGTTCTGCTGGGCCTGCGCGGCGTTGTCCTTATCGGACACGGCGCCACGAGCGTCGAAGCGGTTAAGAACGGCGCCCTGGCTACTGCCCAGGCCGTGCGGCAAGGCCTCGTCGAAAAGCTTGCTGGCTCTATGGAGAACATCGTCGCTTAAGCTTTTCGCGCCCGCGGTATGCGGGTAGAATCTCAACCGTGATACATGGGGCGCTTAGGGCGCCTACCTTAGGTGAAGGGGGTACGCCATGGAGCGTTCCGAGATCTTTGAAAAGGTTGCCGATATCGCCAGCGACGTGCTCGGTGTCGAGGCAGGAGACGTCACCGAGGAGATGACGTTCGAGGACCTCGACGCCGACTCGCTTGACCGCCTCCAGCTTGTCACCGCTATGGAAGACGAGTTTGCCATCGAGATCGACGATGAAAAGCTGGAAGCGATCAACTCCGTGTCTGACGCCATCGAGGCGATTCAGTCCACCTTGGAGGACTGAGTTCGTGTCGATAGGACAAAAGCTCACTCGTGCCCAAGAGATCTGCGGGCACGAATTCTCCGATAAAAGCTTGCTTCAGGCCGCCATCACCCATCCCTCTGCCGTAGAGGGGCAACCCGTTTCCGCCTCCTATGAGCGCTTGGAGTTTTTGGGGGATTCCATCCTGGGCTCGATCGTTGCCCTCGCACTTTTCAGGAGCTATCCCGCCTTTGACGAGGGCAAGCTCACCCGTCTGAAGGTCTCGCTCGTCTCTGGCGCCACGCTTTCTGAAGTTGGCCTTGAGCTGGGGATCGATGCGTGCATCATCTTTGGACCTTCCGAGACCGGTACCGGCGCGCGCGGCATGCACTCCGCTCTGGAAAACGTATACGAGGCTCTTGTGGGCGCCCTTTACATCGATGCTGGATGGGAGACGGCCGAGGCGTTCATCATGCGAACTCTCAAGCCGCATCTGGCAAGTGAGCGTGCCGAGCACCCCTCGAACCCTAAGTCCTTCCTGCAGGAATGCGTTCAGGGCGATCGTATGGAGCCCCCCTCGTACAAGCTTATCGATACGTCTGGTCCGGCTCACGAGCCGACTTTCACCGCGGTGGCGCTCGTCGACGGCGTTCGCCGCGGGCGCGGCACGGGTTCCTCCAAGAAGGAGGCGGAGGCCGCGGCTGCCCTCGATGCGCTGGAGCGCATGGGCTATACCCATAACGGCGTGATACTGAAGAAAAAGCTCGGTTAGCGAGGGCGCGGTGTATCTCAAGTCTCTGACACTCAAGGGCTTCAAGTCTTTTGCAGACCGAGCTCATATGACGTTCGAGCCGGGTCTCACGGTCATCGTGGGTCCTAACGGTTCGGGCAAATCTAACGTCTCAGATGCCATCTTGTGGGTGCTGGGTGAGCAGAGCGCAAAGCAGCTGCGCGGCCAGGCTATGGAGGACGTGATCTTTTCCGGCTCGTCTGCCCGCAAACCGGTGGGCGTTGCGGAGGTTACGCTCGTCCTCGATAATTCCGACCATATGCTTCCCGTCGATTTTGACGAGGTGGCCATCACGCGTCGTATGTACCGTTCCGGCGAGAGCGAGTACCTCATCAATTCAAGCCCGTGTCGTCTTATGGATATTCAGGATATCCTGCATGATTCCGGTCTGGGCAAAGACACCCATTCGATCATTTCTCAGGGCAAGCTCGATGCCATCTTGCAGAGCCGCCCCGAGGAGCGCCGTGCACTTATCGAAGAGGCTGCCGGTATCTCCAAGCATAAGCGTCGCAAAGAGCGTGCCCTGCGCAAGATCGCATCGATGGATGAGCATCTCAAGCGTGCTCGCGATATCAACCGCGAGATCACTCGTCAGCTGCGTCCGCTTGAGCGTCAGGTAGACCGCGCGCGCAAGTATCGTGACCTGACCGACCGCGCTAACGAACTTACCCAGATTCTGGCCGTCGACGAGCTGCGTCGCCTTCAGGCGCTGTGGTCCGATCTGGAGACTTCCACTAAGGAGACCGATGCCGCCCTCGAGCTGGCGCGCTACCGTCAGCAGGAAAAGCAGCGTGAGCTTGAAAAGCTGCAGGTGATGCTCGAGGAGAAGGGCCTCTTTGTAGGCGATCTGGGCGAGCAGCGCCGTCATATGCAAGACGTCGTGGGCCGTATCGATTCCGATATGCGCCTGCTCGAGGAGAAGGGCCGCAACATGGTGGCCCGCCTGTCCGAGATGCGCGGAACGCTTTCCGGCTCTGAGCATCAGCGCCAGCGCGTTTCCGAGGAGCTTGAGGGCGTTAAGGCTCAGCTCGATGAGGTGCGCGGCACCTTTAAGCTCGCCCAGGCAGATGTCGAGGAGCTTTCCCCGGCAGCCGAGCAGCTTCATCAGCGCCGCTCCGAGCTCGATGCCATGATCTCGCGTCTGACGCGCGAGCAGCGCGATGCCCAGCGTGCCGCCGACTCCGCTGCCCTCGATTACGTCAAGGTTAAAGAGACCATCTCGAACGCAGAGCTCGAGGACTCCATGTACGCCTCTCGCCTTGAACAGATCGACGAGCAGGCTGAAAACGTTCGTGCCTCGCTTGAAAGCCGTCGTTCGCGTGCCGATGAGCTCGATCTTGATTTGGCTTCAGCCCGTGAGCGCCGTCAAGAGGCCAAAGAGGCTATCGAGACCGCTAACGCCGCCCTGGCCGACATGCGCCGTCGCGAATCCGAAGCGCGTGAGAAGCTCTCCGAAGTCACCTCTGAGCTTGCAAGCCTGCGAAAGCTCGACGAGCGTATGGCCGATGCCTCGCCCCTCGTCTCAAAGATCTCGCACAACAGGACAGAGGACATCTCTGCGCGCCTGGGCGATATCATCGAGGCCCCGGCCGAGCTCGAGACGCTTGTTGAGCAGTTGCTGGCCTCTGATATCGATGCCCTTGTTGTCGACGGGTCCTCTGCGCTCGCGCGCGTGGGAGCCTACGCTCTTGAGCAGGCTTCTTCCTCGGGCGAGGCCCTTCTGATTTCTCGTGACGCCGAGGTACGTGACTCCGTGCCGGACGCGATCGGTTTCCGTCTTGTTGAGCGCCTTTCTGTGCGCGAGGGATACGCTCCGGCTGTTGATGCGCTTCTGGGCGGCATCTATGTAGTCGACTCTCTGCAGGACGCTATCGATGCGCCGAAGCTCCCCGGTGTTACCTACGTCACGCGCGACGGGGCTCGTGTTCAGGCGGGTTCGTGCGTTCGCGTCGGCTGCGCCGGTGACGCCGCCGATGGCGCGCTGGAACGCAAGCGTAGGATCCGTGAGCTTTCGGAGCTTGAACCCGACCTTTCTGCCGTTTTTGAGCATGCGACTCAGATGGTTACCGACGCCGCCCGCGCGGTGACCGAGGCGCGTGCAGACGAGAGCGATGTTGCGGGCGAAATCGCTCAGCTTGAGGGCGAGAAGCGCTCCCTGCTTGCAGAGATCGGCCGCTTGGAGCAGTCTCTCAATCAGGCTTCTTCGGAACGAAAGCAGATCGAGCGCCGTCGCGAGCAATCTGCCCAGGCGGTTCGTGAGGCCCAGCCGCGCCTCGATGAGCTCGCCTCCACCCGTGATGACTCGCGTGCGCGCGCTGATGAGCTGACGCTCCAGATCGAGGACGCTAACGATGCGCTCGAATCGGTTCGCCGCGAGGATTCTGAGGCGGCCGGTAAGCTCGCTGACGCCAAGGTCCGTCTGGCGCAGTCTTCCGAGCGCCTGCGTACCCTTGAATCTCGTTCGCCCGAGCTCGAGCACCGCTTGGAGGGAATAGATCGTCGTATCCGCGCGACTCGTCAGGCTTCTCGCTCCCTCGAGGTGCTGCGCCTGCGTGTTGATCCTTTGCACGATCGCTACCAGCTTCTGTCTCAGCGCGCTCTCGACTGGGCTGCCCGCCTGCGCGATCAAGCCTCTATCGAGGAGGCGGATTCCGCTTCGCTCAAAAAGACGATCGAGGACGCCAAGGCCGAGGTGGAGAACGCCAAGGCCGAAGTCGATCGAGCCTTGGCGGCGCAAAACGAGGTCAAGGTCTCGCGCGGTAAGCTTGAGGTGCAGGTCGACGCCGCCATCAAGGCGATCACCGCTGACGGCAAGACGGTCCTTGAGGACGCTTTGTCGCTGCCCGCTCCCGACGACCGTGCGGCCTGTGAGCGCGAACTGGCAGACCTGGCTCGCCAGATCAACAATCTTGGACCGGTGAACCAGGTCGCTTTTGAGGAGTACGAGCGTCTGCGCGAGCGTGCCGACTACGTTGCCGCACAGCTCGCCGACCTTGAGAGCGCTCGCGCCTCGCTAACCAAGATCTCCGCCGCGATCGATCGCAAGATGCGCCGCCAGTTCCTGACGACGTTCGAGAAGGTCGATGCGAATTTCCGTGAGGTATTCTCGATGCTCTTTCCCGGCGGTCAGGCTCATCTCGAGATGACCGATCCCGATCATCCGGCTGATACCGGTATCGAGGTCGTGGCGCAGCCGCGCGGCAAGCGCATCACCAAGATGATGCTTATGAGCGGCGGCGAGAAGAGCCTGACGGCGTTGGCCCTTCTCTTTGCCGTGTACCGCACCAGGACGGTTCCGTTCTATGTGCTCGATGAGGTCGAGGCCGCCTTGGACGACTCGAATCTCTCTAAACTTATTGGCGCTATCGATATCCTGCGCCAGAGTACGCAGCTGCTCGTTATTTCCCACCAACGCCGCACCATGGAGGATGCAGACGTGCTGTACGGCGTCTCCATGCAGGCGGATGGCGTGAGTCGTGTTGTGAGCCAAAAGCTCGACCGAGAGACCGGAAAGGTCGTGAATGCATAGATGGGATTCTTTGAATCGCTTTCTCGCGGACTTGAACGCAGCCGTGAGGCCCTGAACGAGATTTTCTACTTTGGCGGCGATGTTACCGAGGATTTCTGGGAGGATCTCGAGGACACCCTCGTCATGGGCGACATGGGTGCCGACATTTCCATGCAGGTTACCGATGACCTGCGTGATCAGGCGGCCAAGAAAAATCTCACGACTGCCCGCCAGCTTCGTGAGGCCCTGACCGATCGCCTTGCTCAGACCTTTATTGAGCCCAAGGACGATCCCTTTGAGGACACGCCCTCTGTGGTGCTCTTTGTGGGCATCAACGGTGCGGGAAAGACCACCACGGTTGGCAAGATCGCAAGCGCCGCCGCCTCGCGTGGTAAGCGCGTGGTTATCGGAAGCGCCGACACCTTCCGCGCTGCCGCTATCGAGCAGCTTGACGTGTGGGGCCAGCGCGCCGGCGTTCCCGTGGTGAAGCGTGAGCGCGGGGCGGACCCTGCGAGCGTCTGCTATGACGTTTTGGATGAGGCCGACAAACTCGGCAGCGACCTTGTGCTCATCGATACGGCCGGCCGCCTGCATACAAGCTCTGATCTTATGCGCGAGCTCGCCAAGGTCGTTAACGTGACGCGTAAGCGCGCAGAGAAGTGCGCTTCCGGACCCATGCCGGTGCACGTGGTCCTCGTTATCGATTCCGCCACCGGACAAAACGGTCTTAACCAGGCCATCGAGTTCAACGAGGCCCTGGGCCTTGATGGCATTATCATGACAAAGCTCGATGGCACCGCCAAGGGCGGTATCGCTATGGCCGTGGCCTCCAAGCTCAAACTGCCCATCTATCGCATCGGAGTCGGTGAGCAGGTCGATGATCTGCAGAAATTCGATGCACATGAGTTCTGCCGTGCCCTTGTGGGCGACGGCGAGTAGGAGTAGACAATGTTCGACAGCCTTTCCGATCGCCTTAACGACACATTTGATCGCCTTCGCGGCAAGGGCAAGCTCACCGAAGCCGACATCACGAGCGCGATGCGCGATGTTCGCATGGCGCTGCTCGAGGCGGACGTCAACTTCAAGGTCGTCAAGGACTTTGTTGCCAAGACCAAAGAGCGCTGCATGACCGCTGAGGTCCTGGAATCGCTCACGCCGGCGCAAAACGTCGTAAAAATCGTGCTCGACGAGCTGACTGAGCTTCTTGGCTCCACTGAGAGCAAGCTTGTGCTCTCCAGCCGCATCCCAAACGTGATCATGCTCGTGGGTCTGCAGGGCTCCGGTAAGACCACGGCTGCAGTTAAGCTCGCCTACCTGCTCAAGAAGCAGGGCCGTAGCCCCCTGCTCGCCGCGTGCGACGTCTACCGTCCCGCAGCCGCCGACCAGCTTGCCACTCTTGGTGGGGAGATCGGTGTGCCGGTCTTCCGCGGCGATGGCGAGAAGCCGGTCGAGATTGCACAGGGTGCCATCCGCGAGGCTGTGGACAAGATGCGCGACGTGGTCATCGTCGATACCGCTGGCCGCTTGCAGATCGATGAGCAGATGATGCAGGAGGCCGTCGACATCAAGCGCGCCGTAAAGCCCGATCAGGTGCTTATGGTCGTCGATGCCATGACGGGCCAGGACATCGTCAACGTCGTCTCGACCTTTGCCGAGCGCACCGATTTTGATGGCGTCATCATCTCCAAGCTTGACGGCGACGCCCGCGGCGGCGGCGCGCTCTCTGTTCGCCAGGTGACCGGCAAGCCCATCAAGTTCGTCTCGATGGGTGAGAAGCCCGATTCGCTTGAGGTCTTCTATCCCGACCGCATGGCCAAGCGCATCCTTGGCATGGGTGACATGATCGGCATCATCGAGCAGGCTCAGGAAATGGCCGATGCTGAACAGATGGAGGCCGCTGAGCGCATGCTGCGCGACGGCTTTACCATGGACGACATGCTCATGCAGATGGCGAATGTCAAAAAGATGGGCGGCATGAAGGGCATTCTTTCCAAGCTGCCCGGAGGCCAGCGCGCCCTCAACCAGATGGGCGGCAACTTTGATGAGTCCGTCTTTGATCGCAACGAGGCCATCATCCACTCGATGACCAAGGCCGAGCGCCTCAAGCCCTCTATCATCAACGGCCAGCGCCGCGCGCGTATCGCCCGGGGCTCGGGTACCACGCCTGCCGACGTCAACGCCCTGATGAAGCAGTGGGGCGAAATGAACAAGATGATGGGCAAGATGCGATCGATGACGCAGCAGGCTGCCGGCAAGAAGGGGAAGAAAGGCAAGAAGGGCAAGAAGACCCGCATGCCGAGCATTCCCGGCATGGGCAACCTTTCCAACATGGGCTTCGGCAATACCGATATGGACATGCTGCGTCAGATGGAGCAGCAGATGAAGGGCAAGTTCTAGTTCTTGAACCCCTGAACTTTTCGATGCCCGGGCCTTGGCATTCGTGCCTCCCGGGCATCTCGTTTTCGATATGAAGGAGTAGCGTCTATGAGCAAAGCGGACGAGCTGTTTGTTTCTATGTGCCAAGACATTTTGGACCATGGAACCACTACCGAGGGCCAAAAGGTCCGTCCGCATTGGGAGGACGGGACTCCGGCCTATACCATCAAGAACTTCGGCGTTACCGCCCGCTACGATTTGCGCGAGGAGTTTCCCGCGCTGACGCTTCGCCGCACGGCGCTTAAGAGCGCGATGGACGAGGTGTTGTGGATCTACCAGAAGAAGTCCAACAACATCCATGACCTGAATAGTCATATCTGGGACCAGTGGGCCGACGAGACCGGCTCGATCGGCAAGGCCTACGGTTATCAGATTGCTCAGAAGTCACATTATCCCGAGGGCGACTTCGACCAGATGGACCGTGTGCTTTACGACCTTAAGAACACTCCGTTCTCGCGTCGTATCATGACCAACATGTACAACTTTGACGACCTGCACGAGATGCACCTGTATCCGTGCGCCTATAGCGTTACCTATAACGTGACGGAGCGTCCCGGTGACGACAGGCCGACGCTCAACATGGTGCTCATGCAGCGCAGCCAGGATATCCTTGCCGCCAACAATTGGAATGTCTGCCAGTACGCCATTCTGCTCATGATGGTCGCGCAGTCTGTCGGCATGATTGCGGGCGAGCTTCTGCACGTGATCGTCGATGCGCACATTTACGATCGTCACGTGGACATCGTGCGCGAGCTTATCTCGCGGCCGCAGCATCCTGCTCCTAAGGTCTCACTCAACCCTGAGATTACGGACTTCTATGAGTTCACGACCGATGACCTTATTGTCGAGGGGTATGAGCACGGGCCGCAGGTGAAGAATATCCCGATCGCGGTGTAGCTTGTCGACCGGTTCCGTCTCCGTATATATCTTTCCATGCTCAAACATTCTCGCGCTTCGCGCTGCGAAACTGCGCGTGGAGTGATATATACGGGCACGAGGGCCTGCTGGCACGTTCTTGTTTGGAAAGATGCTTCGTTCTTGACGCGCTTTGATAAGGGGGTTCGGTTGAGCTGTGTGCTTGGGGCCATTGTGGCCGTTACCGATGAGTGGGCTATCGGGCTTGCAGGGGATATGGTTGTGGCCAACAAGGCCGATATGAGGCATTTTGTTGAGGTCACTTTGGGGCATCCCGTCATTATGGGGCGTAAAACCCTCGATAGCTTTCCCGGTGGGCGCCCGCTTAAGAACCGACGCAATATCGTGCTTACGCGCGATGCCTCGTTCGAGCGTGAGGGCGTGGAGGTCGTTCACTCCATCGACGAGGCACTCGAGCTGGTTTCTGCTGAAGCCGAGGCTTGGGTGATCGGCGGGGGAGAGCTGTATCGTCAGATGCTGCCGTATTGCACGGTTGCGGAGATCACCAAGAACCATTGCTCGCGCAAGGCAGACACCTTTTTCCCTAACCTCGATGACGATCCGTGCTGGTTCGTGGCCTCTCAGACTGCTGACACCGTGCTCGAGGAATCCGAAGGCACTCCCGGCCTTCACTACCAGTTCGTTACCTATCACCGTAAGGGCTAAGGTGCTCGCATGGCATTTACCCGCGTATCGCTGGCGTCTCTTGATGACCCCCGACTTGATGCATATACCAAGCTCACGGAGCGCGAGCTGCGCTGTGTGCTGGAGCCTGAAAAGGGGATATTTATCGCCGAGAGCGCCAAGGTTATCGAACGTGCCGTCGATGCGGGCCTTGAACCCGTAAGTTTTCTTTTGGGGGAGCGTTGGGTGCCGCAGCTTGCCCCTCTTTTCGACAAGCTCGAGCAAGAGCGCCCCGAACTGGACGCCCCCGTGTTCATCGGTTCCATGGAGCTGATGGAGCGGCTTACAGGGTTTACCGTCACGCGTGGTGCCTTGGCTGCGTTTCACCGCCCCCCGCTGGCTTCTGCCGACGTTTTCCTGCGGCGACTTGTCGAGCGGGCCGAAGACCGGCCGGTTCGCGTATGCGTGCTTGAGGGGATCGTTGACCATACCAACGTGGGCGCGATCTTTCGCAGCGCGGCGGCTCTCAACGTCGATGGGGTCCTCGTCAGCCCTACGTGTTGCGATCCTCTCTACCGTCGCTCTGTGCGCGTCTCTATGGGTACGGTCTTTCAGGTTCCTTGGACGCGTATCGGCTCCGACGCGCACTCCTGGCCGCATGACGGGCTCAACACACTGCATGATGCTGGCTTTACCTGCGCTGCCATGGCCTTGACGGATGATTCCGTCTCCCTGGACGACCCCTCGCTTTCAAAGATTAAACGGCTTGCGATCTTTATGGGTACCGAGGGGGCCGGACTTAAAGCGCACACTATCGCCGGTTGCGACAAGACTATCCGTATTCCGATGGCCCACGGCGTCGATTCTCTAAACGTGGCCGCTGCCAGCGCTGTTGCCTTTTGGCAGCTTTGCCCCCACATGGATAACGGGTACCATTACCGTCCTGGTATGTACGCATAGGGCATTCCTTTTCGGTATTCATTGCATCAAACGCGCGGGCGCATTAACCTGTTGCCGTTTGATTTCGGCCTAGGGGATGGGGATGCAATCGTGGCGCGTAACGGTTCCGATTCGCTCGATGTGACATCGGGCGTTATCTGGAGGCAGCTGCTCGCCCTTTGCGTCCCGATTTTTTTCAGCTCGTTTTTTCAGCAGGCATATACGCTCATCAATACGTTTGTGGTCGGGCAGTTCGGCGGAAAAAACGCCCTTGGCGGTATCCAGGCAACCACTTCGCTAACGGAGCTCATCGTGGGCTTCTGCGTGGGACTCGGCGCCGGTTGCGCCGTCTTCGTCGGTCAGTTCTTTGGTCAAAGGGACGAGGAAAACCTCTCTCGTGCAGTCCATACGGCGATGTCTCTCGCTTTGTGTATGGGACTGGTCGTATCGGTGCTGGGCGTGATCTTCATTCCCGATGTCTTGACGCTTATGGGTACCCCCGCCGAACTCATGCCCGAGTCGGTGGCATATTCGCGTTGCTATCTGTCCGCCATGGTCTGCACCCTCATGATGAATATGGGTGTCGCCCTGCTCCGTGCCGTTGGCGACACGCGGGGCCCAGCTCTCATCACTGCCCTGAGCTGCATTTTCAACATATTATTCGACCTTGTCTTTGTCGTATTCTTGCGCTTGGAGGCGCTGGGGTGCGGTCTTGCCACGGCGCTGGCAATCTCCATCAACTGCCTTATGATCCTCTATCGGATGCATCGTGCCGACGGGGCCTGGAAACTTTGCTTTTCGCGGATGCGCATCGATCCGGTGATTCTTAAGAGCATGGTCTCATGCGGTCTGCCCCTTGGCGTACAGTCGGCGGCCTATTCGATTTCCAACATCATCGTTCAGTCCACGATCAACAGCTTTGGTGCAGACGCGGTGACCGGGTGCGGACTTGCCAGCAGGCTCGATGTCTTTATCTGGCTTATCGTTGAGGCGTTGGGGGTAGCCCTCACTACGTTTACCGCCCAGAACTTCGGCGCGCGCAACTACAAGCGCATGCGTGAGGGCTACCACACCTCACTTGTCATGTCGCTCGCTCTGGTCGGTACGCTCGCGATGCTGCTCTTTGCGTTCGTGGACCCGCTCTCTCGATTCTTTATCGACGATGCGGGCGTGACGTATTACACCCGGCTGATGATTCACTATGTGGCACCGTTCTATATCTTCTATTCGGTTGTCGACAACGCGTCGGGATCCATCCGCGGTTCGGGCGTAAGCCTTCAGCCGATGATCATGACCCTGTTGGGGACCTGTGTGCTGCGCATCGCCTGGCTGTTCATCGTCGTGCCGATGCACCACGAGATGGGGCTCATGCTCATGTGCTACCCGGTCACATGGGTTGTGACCGCGGTAATCTTTGCGGTATACCACCACTTTGGACACTGGCTTGTTCGCGCTCGTGAGCGCAAGGAGCGTTTCGAGCTCGCTATCTAGACGGGTCTGTGATTTTCTCTCTAGTACTCGATTCCCTGACGAGCCAGCAGGCCTTCATCAAAGTAGTGCTTATGCGGCAGCACTTCGGTCACGAGATCGGCAAGATCCTGGAGCGGAAGAAGTCCTCTGCCCGTGAGGACGAGCTCGCATGTCTTCGGTTTTACAGCTATGAGATTCGTCAGGTCCTCTCGCGTCACAAATCCACGTCGCATCGCCTCGCCCACCTCGTCGAGCACGAGGACATCGACGGGTTCCGTTCGGGGACGAATCTCTATGCTCGCCTTCGGGGCCGCACCGTCCGGCGCGGTTGCCCATCGGGCGATGTTCATGATCTGTTGCGCGCAGGCCTCGGGCGATGCTTCGGTTGCCTGGACAATCTCGAGACCCAATAGGGGAGCGGCGTCGTGCTCTGCGCAGTGCAGCTTTTTTGCGAACTGCAGAAACAACACGTCGAGACCGTAGCCGATCGCACGCATGGACAGGCCGAGGGCAGCGGTCGTCTTGCCCTTGCCGTCTCCTGTGTAGATCTGGACCTTCCCGCATTCTAGATGCGCCATATGCTTCCCTTTCTTTTTGCACGTTTTGATGGTGCCCGCGTTATCGCTTCTGATTATCTTCCCGCCCGCGGGGTATTAACGAAGAATCAATAACCTCGAGATGGAGTTTTGCCGATGGAGATGGACGACCACAAACGTAGAAGGAACATGATCCTCTATGTGCTCATCGCGTTCGTTGCCTACCTCGTGCTCAGCACCGTGCTCTTCCCCAACCTGGGCCGCACGCAGCAGATCACCGAGACGGACTATTCGACCTTTGTATCCGCTTTGAGCGATAAGAAGGTAGATAAGGTCGAATACAACACGGACGACTACACAATTTATTACACAAAAAAGGGCGAGGACGATTCCATCGCCTACAAGACGGTTGGAGTCCCCAACGATTCGGGCTTTACCGATCGCGTGCTCGCATCTGGCGCGTCGCTGACCTCGGTTGTTCCCGACAAGAACTCCGGTCTTATGACCTACTACCTGCTCACGATGGTCTTGCCCATTGCAATCTTCTTCCTTGTGGGCTGGTGGCTTAACCGTCGCATGAAGAAGGCGATGGGCGATGATGCACCTTCGATGAACTTCGGCAGCGGCTTTGGCATGGGCGGCGGTCTGGGCAAATCCGGTGCGCGCGTAATCGCCTCTAAAGACGTGGGCGTTACGTTCAAAGACGTTGCTGGCCAGGAGGAGGCCAAGGAGTCTCTTAAGGAGGTCGTTGACTTTCTTGAGAAGCCGCAGCGCTATGAAGAGATCGGTGCAAAGCTTCCTCGTGGCGCCCTGCTTGTAGGCCCTCCGGGTACCGGTAAGACCCTGCTTGCCAAGGCCGTCGCGGGCGAGGCGGGCGTTCCCTTCTTCTCCATCTCGGGTTCCGAATTTGTTGAGATGTTCGTTGGCCGCGGCGCCGCTAAGGTCCGTGACCTCTTCAAGCAGGCTAAGGAAAAGGCTCCCTGCATCGTCTTTATCGATGAGATCGATACCATCGGTAAGAAGCGCGACGGCGGCGGCTTTTCTGGCAACGACGAGCGCGAACAGACGCTCAACCAGCTTCTGACCGAGATGGACGGCTTCGATAACCATAAGGGCATCGTCGTGCTCGCTGCGACTAACCGCCCCGACAGCCTGGATCCGGCGCTTTTGCGTCCGGGCCGCTTTGATCGCCGCATCCCCGTCGAGCTTCCCGATCTTACGGGCCGTAAATCTATCCTTGAGCTTCATGCCAAAGACGTAAAGATTCAGCCCCCTGTTGACCTCACCGCCATCGCTCGAGCCACGCCTGGTGCCTCCGGCGCCGACCTTGCAAACATCATCAACGAGGGTGCGCTGCGCGCCGTACGTATGGGTCGTAAGCGTGCCACGCAGGAGGATTTCGAGGAGTCCGTAGAGGTCGTTATCGCAGGCCAGCAGCGTAAATCCACCGTGCTTTCCGACCACGAGAAGCAGGTCGTCTCCTATCATGAGATCGGACATGCCATCGTGGCGGCGCGTCAGAAGGGGTCTGCTCCGGTCACAAAGATCACAATCGTCCCCCGCACGTCCGGTGCCCTGGGTTACACCATGCAGGTTGAGGAGGACGAGAAGTTCCTTACCACCAAGCAAGAGATCTTGGATAAGCTCGCCGTGTACTGTGGTGGTCGCGCGGCCGAGGAGCTCATCTTTGGCGAGATGACCACCGGTGCCTCCAACGATATCGAGCAGGCGACCAAGCTTGCGCGCAATATGGTCACGCGATTCGGTATGTCCGATGAGTTCGGCATGATGGCTTTGGGCACGGTCCAGAACCAGTACCTGAATCAGGACACTTCGCTTACGTGCGCGCCCGGTACCGCCGAGCATGTTGACGCGATCGTCTCCAAGCTGATCGAGGACGCCCATGCGCGTGCCCTGCAAATCCTGAAGGAGAACAAGTTCAAGCTGCATGAACTCGCGCGCTATCTCTACAAGAAGGAGACCATCACGGGCGAGGAGTTCATGAATCTCCTTTCGCGTGAAAATCCGCTGATGTCCAACGCGGGTCAGTAGCCTGGTTTCTCAGCTACACGCGTATAGGCTGCAACTTTGGTTTGAGTTTTACCAAGACCCTTGTCTCGGTTCTCCGCGGCAAGGGTCTTGGTATATAACTGAATAGAGCAATACAAGCTACCGAGGGGGTTCTTATGGGATTTCTCGATGATGTTCAGGCGAGCCTTAACCGCGGCATGGCCAGTGCGGGCCGGGCGGTCGATGTGCAAAAGATCAAACTTCAGATGAGCGATGCCACTAAGCGTCGCCAACAGCTTGCGGCCCAACTCGGGGCGAGTCTTTATGAGAGGACTAAGAACGATCCCGAGTTTCGAGTGGGACGAGAGGGCCTGTACGACGGTATCGCCGCCGTGGATGCAGAGATCGTCTCGTACCGGGCACAGCTGAGTGATATCGATCAGCAGGCGCAGCAACAGGCGCAGGCTGCAAGAACGGTGGAGTGCCCGTTTTGCCATGTCCGCGTGGGGGTTACGGATCTCTTTTGCTCGGGTTGCGGCAAATCTATGGATGAGATCAAGAAGGCCTATGAGGAGTCTGCTCCGGTTCCCCCGCAGGCGGAGTCAGCAGTTGCAGATGGCCCCGTGTGCCCTGAATGCGGCAACCCCGTTACACATGGAGACGCATTTTGCATGGCCTGCGGTCACAGGCTCGCTGGCGACGCGTCAAGCGAGCCCGTGGACCAGGAAGACCAAGACGTCTAGAGGGTGCGGCCGTAGGCGTCTGCGTCGCGGATGGCCTGTGCGAACTTTTCGTCCGTGAACGGCTCGGGTTTTGCCGACTTCCATTCGCTGGTTTCGTGTGCCGCGGCGCAAAGCGCCGGGATGTCCTCAACAGACAGATCCACGTCTGCCAAGGTGACCGGCAACCCGAGCTGCTTGTTGAACGCGGCGTAGCGCTTGAGGTTATCGGTGTCTCCCGTGTAGGCGAACAGGACGAGGACACCCAGGCTCACGACTTCTCCGTGGAGATGGTGACCTTCGCGCTCGATCGAGCAGCTCGCGTTGTAGAAGGCGTGGGCAACGCTGGAGTTGTAGTAAAAGTCGGGCTGGTTGGTAAGGTTGCTTACGTAGCCTGTATTGACGACGATGTCGAGCGCGATCTGCTTGACGGCGTTGGAGCCCTTGTTGGCGCGGACGTCTGCGAGTCCCTGAACGCCGTACTCAAACAGCGGCTCGGAGCAGGTGTGCGCAAGGGCGAGACCCAACGCTCCCGTATGCGTGAGCTCGTTTCCGCTTGTGGCGTACTCGACCTCGGGCTGCTTGGACAGGGCATCGCCGATGCCCGCCCAGAAATATTCCTCGGGGGCGTTGGCGATGATCTCAGGGTTGATAAAGATATGGTTCGGGCAGTTAGGGTAGCTGTAGCTGTCCAGGGAGCCATCGTTGTTGTACACGACGGCAATGGCGGTGCCGGCCGAACAGTTCGAGCAGATGGTGGGCACGGAGAAAACGGTCTTTCCGAGCTCGATGTTCGCGGTCTTTACTGTGTCAATGGCCTTGCCGCCACCGATGGCCATGAGAACGTCGGCAGCCTGCGCTGCGGGGGAGTTCACGATCTTGGCGATGTTGTCGCGCGTGCAGTCGATACCGTAGACGTGCTCACCGAGGACCTCGATGCCGGTGCCTTCAAGGGCGGCCCTGATAAGCGGCGATGCGGCGGCCAGGGCACGACGCCCGCCGATCAGCATGACCTTCGTCGCCTTGTGCGTTGCCATGATGTCCGGAAGGGCTTCGAAGCAGTCCTCGCCGATCGTGTAGTTGCTCATTTCGATTGTTCTCATGTGCCGTCCTTTCTCTTGGCCCGAACAGTGTAGTTCTGATAAGGAACCGAAACGAGCATTTCGGCTCTTCGCTTTCCAAGAATTATCTTTTCGACACGTTGCCGGACGGGTTTAAGGCCCCATATGGACGCATGCGCTCGGGCAAGTGTGCGAGCGCGATGTATTTGTTCCGTCTTGAGGTCATCGTGCTATGATTTCGAGCACAGGCGTTGATGGGGACGAGTAATCGGCCTATGCGCATTGCAGAGAGCGGGCGATAGCTGGAAAGCCCGTATGCGCAACCGTGTGAAAATCACCCCGGAGCCGCGGTTCGAACGGGCTTTTGTGTCCTAGTAGGTATCGCCGGGATGGCCGTCGTTACAGGCCAGCCGAGTAACGGGTGCTTATGCACCTAAGCTGGGTGGTTAAACGAAGAGCACATGCGGCATCGCAACATCGGCGCTTCGTCCCAGCTTGTAGGGACGGGCGCTTTTTTAGTGCCCAGGCGCATTCACGTGCGCATCGAGTGGAAGGGTTATCGTGGCCAACGAGTATAAGAAGACCATGAACCTGCCCAAGACCGGGTTCCCCATGCGAGCCGGTCTCTCCAAGTCCGAGCCGGTAAGGCTTAAGGACTGGCAGGACAACAAGGTCTATGAGCAGACGCTCAAGAAAAACAAGGGACATAAGAAGTTCGTCCTGCACGACGGCCCTCCGTATGCAAACGGTCCGATTCACATCGGCCACGCGATGAATAAAATCTCGAAGGACATGATCAACCGCTACTGGACCATGCAGGGCTGCGAGGTTCCGTATGTTCCCGGTTGGGACTGCCACGGTCAGCCGATCGAGCACAAGGTCGAGGAGAAGCTCGGAACCGCTAAGTTCAACGAGACCCCTACGGCCAAGATCCGCGAGCTGTGCAATCAGTTCGCCGTGGAGAACATCGAGCTGCAGAAGGCCGGCTTCCGCCGCCTGGGCGTGCTGGGCGATTGGGACAATCCCTATCTGACGCTTTACCATCAGCACGATGCTGCCGACATCGAGGTCTTCAAGGCGATGTTCGATCGCGGCATGATCTACCGCGGCCATAAGCCCGTCCACTGGTGCAAACACTGCCATACCGCGCTCGCCGAGGCGGAGATCGAGTACTCCGACGAGACGTCGCCCTCCATCTTCGTGCGCTTCGAGCTCACCTCCAAGCCGGCAGGCCTCGAGAACTTTGACGGCCCGGTCGATTTCATCATCTGGACCACGACCCCGTGGACGATTCCTTCCGACCAGGCGGTCTCCCTCAAGCCCGGCGAGACCTACGTCGCCGTCGAGCACGACGGCCGCGCCGAGATCATGCTCGAGAAGCTTGCCCCTGCATGCTGCGAGGAGTTCGGTTGGGAGTACACCCCGGTTCTCGTTGACGGCGAGAAGTACGCCGTTCCCGCGGAGACTTTCCGCCATCTGCACTACAAGCAGCCCGTTTTTGAGGGCATCGAGGGCGTGGCTCTGCTTGCCGACTACGTCGGTGTTGACGACGGTACCGGTATCGTCCACAACTCGCCTGGTCACGGTGCCGACGACTACTATGTTTGCATCAAGGAGGGCATGGAGATCTGCATGCCCGTCGATGACGACGGTAAGTTCTACGTCGGCGAGGAGTTCGGTACCGGCGGCCCGTTCTCCGGCATGGACACCGACGAGGCCAACCCGCACATCATCGAGTTTTTGCGCGAGCGCGGTACCCTGGTGATGGAAAAGAAGATCACCCACAGCTATCCCCACTGCTGGCGCTGCAAGCACCCGGTGCTGTTCCGCGCCACCGACCAGTGGTTCGTCTCCATGGACAAGACCGGTCTGCGCGAGACGGCTGGCGACCAGATCAAGAACCACGTGAAGTGGTATCCCGCGCACGCTTCCAACCGTATCGGAGCCATGGTCGAGCAGCGTCCCGACTGGTGCATCTCGCGTCAGCGAAACTGGGGCGTGCCCATCCCGTCGTACACCTGCGCCGACTGCGGCGAGAAGGTCATGAACGACGATACACTCGATGCCGTTATCGCACTGTTCCACGAAAAGGGCTCCGATGCCTGGTTCACCGACGAGCCGTCCGAGTACCTGGGCGACGCCTGCCGTTGCCCCAAGTGCGGCGGTAGCAATCTTAAGCCCGACCGTGACATTCTCGATGTGTGGTGGGACTCCGGCGTCTCCTGGAAGGCCGTGTGCGAGTTCCGTCCCGAGCTTCAGTATCCCGCCGATGTCTATCTCGAGGGTTCCGACCAGCATCGCGGCTGGTTTCAGAGCTCGCTGCTCACCTCTGTGGGCACAAACGACGTCGCGCCCTTCAAGGCCGTCGTCTCGCAGGGCTTTACCCTCGACGGCCAGGGCCGCAAGATGTCCAAGTCGCTCGGCAACGTGATCGACCCTAACGCCGTCTGCGACGAGATGGGCGCCGACATCATCCGCCTTTGGGTCGCCTCCGTCGACACGTCTTCTGACGTGGCCATCGACCATGAGATCCTCGCCCGTACGTCGGACGCTTACCGCCGTTTCCGCAATACGTACCGCTTCCTGCTCTCTGAGCTTGAGGGCCAGTACGAGCCCGAGACTGACGCGGTACCTTTCGAGGAGCTGACCCCGCTCGACAAGCTCATGGTTGCTCGTTTGACGCAGGTTCAGGCCGAGGTCGACGACGCCTACGCCTCGTACGAGTTCCCGCGTGCCTACCGTGCGCTGTACGACTTCGTGGTGACGGAGCTTTCCAACGTCTATCTCGACGCCCTGAAGGACCGCCTGTACTGCGAGAAGCCCGGCTCTCACGCACGTCGCTCCGCCCAGACCGTTGTGGCCGAGCTCCTCTCGATGCTTGTGCGCGACATGCAGCCCATCCTCGCCTACACGACCGATGAGGTCATGGCCTACGCGCCTGCCGGCTGCGTTGACCACCAGAAGTACGCTGCGCTGCTCGATTGGTACAAGAGCCCGATTACGCTCGAGGCCGCCAACGAGTTCGAGGGCGTTCTCGAGGCTTCGCTCGAGCTACGCTCCGCCGTCACCAAGGCCCTTGAGGAGGCCCGCTCCGCCGGCACCTTCACCAAGAGCCAACAGGTGCGCGTGAAGGCTACGGTCCCTGCCGAGCAGTATGCGCTGCTCACCGGTGACAAGGCCGTCGACCTCGCCGAGTTCTATATCGTCTCTGAGGTTGAGCTTACGGAGGGCGAGGAGCTTTCCGCGCAGGTCGAGGCCGCCTCTGGCGAGTGCTGCGACCGTTGTTGGAACTATCGCACCGATGTGCGCGACTATGGTCAGTTCACGCACGTTTGCGCTCGCTGCGCCTCGGCTCTTGAGAACTAACGGGCTTCACGCCTCGCGTTCGTAGCATGTATCGGAGCTGCCGGTATCGATCGGCAGCTCCATTCTTGATTGAAGGGGGACGGTGTGTCCGGAGAAGAATCAATGGAGAAGACGCCCTCGCTAGTTTGGCGTTTTTCGGTTACCTTTGCGGTGGCGGGTGCTTTTATCCTGCTCGACCAGGTCAGCAAGGCTCTTGTTCGCGCGAGCCTAGCGCTCAACGTCCCTTCGATCGAGATCTTGCCCGGAATTCTGCGCCTGCTCCATGTTCAAAACGTCGGCGCCGCGTTTTCCTTGGGAGAGGGGATGGGCAGCGCGTTTGTGCTGCTGGCCGTGGCCGTTGTCCTCGGAAGCATCTGGTACCTGTGGAAGACGCCTTTGGTCTCTAAAGTTGAAACGGTCGGGCTCGCCATGGTTGCTGGCGGAGCCGTGGGCAATGCCATCGATCGTGTGCTCTTTGGATACGTGACGGACTTTTTTGCGTGCGAGTTCATTGATTTTCCCGTGTTTAACGTTGCCGATATCGGAATCACCGTGGGCGTTGTGGTCGCGTTTATCGGCTTTATGTTTCTGTCCCCGGCCAACAAGATTGATGCGACGGCCGAGCTTAACCGCCGTGATGCCGAGCGCCGCGCCAAGAAGGCGAACAAAAAGGGCGGTCGCTCGTAATGGCCGATATGCACTACCTTGTGGGTGCTGACTCCCAAGGCCAGCGTCTTGACTCGTTTCTGGGTGCACAGTCCGGTATGCCCTCTCGCTCCGCTTGCGCCCACCTGATCGAGGCGGGTTCGGTCGATGTGAACGGGGAGACGTGCCTTTCCAAAAAGGCCCTGGTGGCTGCCGGAGACAGGGTTTCTGTCGAGCTTCCCGAAGAACGGGATTCCGGAGAGGTTGTCCCGCAGGCCATCCCGCTCGATATTCGCTACGAGGACGATTACCTGATCGTACTCTCCAAACAGCGCGGGCTCGTGTGCCATCCCGCACACGGGCATGATTCGGGGACGCTCGCCAATGCCCTGGTGTACCACTGTGGCATCGAGCATCTTGGTACGGTGCAGGGCGAGGACCGCCCCGGCATCGTGCATCGACTCGACCGTGACACCTCGGGTCTTATGCTTGCCGCGAAGGACGATGACACGCAGCGCGAGCTGCAGAACCTGATTCGCACGCGCACGCTTGACCGTCGCTACATCGCGCTGTGCCACGGGTTCATCTCGCTTGATTCAGGGACCATCAACACCGGTATCGCACGTTCAACGCGCGATCGCGTCAAGATGGCCGTCTCCGATGATCCTTTTGCCCGCCAGGCTATCACGACGTTTCGTGTACTTGAGCGCTTTGAGGCCGCACGTGGCGATGACGGCTATTCGCTCGTTGAGTGCCATCTGTATACCGGCCGCACGCATCAGATTCGCGTTCATATGCGCCATATCAGTCACCCCCTGGTGGGCGACCCGTTGTACGGTAGGCGCAATCCTGGCCGTGCCGATCTGGGACTCGATCGTCAATTCCTGCATTCGTGGAGCGTCTCTTTTGCCCATCCCGTTACAGGTGAGACCGTTTCGTGCACCGATGAGCTCCCGTGGGATCTTGCTGCCGTCCTCGATGAGCTCGCCCCGCGTTCGATGGGCCGTACCGAAGCGGGGGAGACCATCGTCCCGAAACTCGGGCTTTTGGAATAACCACATGGCACACAAGCTCCACCATAGGGTCTAGCCGCTGCGCTACACTTCCACGCGTAGGTTTGCCTCGTTTTGACTTGAGGGGTTTAATGCTCGTTGATTTCTCGGATGTCACGCCGATCGTTCTGTTTAACTTCATCATCGGCGTGCTCTTTGGCATCTGCTTTCTATACCAGGTGTTTTTCTTTTTCTTGGGTCTGTTTCGCGGTCAGGTGAAGATTCCTGCGGCCAAAAAGCAGCACCGGTACGCTTTTTTCATCGCCGCGCATAACGAGGAGCCGGTGATCGCCAACCTGGTTCGCTCGATTAAGGACCAGGATTACCCTTCTGAGCTTATCGATATCTTTGTTGTTGCCGATGCATGCACCGATGCGACGGCAGATGCCGCCCGCGAGGCCGGTGCCATCGTGTACGAGCGCAACGACCTTGCGCGCAAGGGCAAGAGCTGGGTTATGGACTACGGCTTTGAGCGTATTCTCCAGGAGTATCCCGATCGCTACGAGGCCTTTTTCATCTTCGATGCCGACAACCTCTTGGCTCCCAACTACGTAACCATCATGAACGATGCGTTCGACCAGGGCTATCTTGCGCTGACGAGCTACCGCAACTCCAAGAACTTCGGAAGTTCATGGATTTCGGCCGCCTATGCTACCTGGTTTTTGCGCGAGGCCCGTTTTCTCAACAATGCGCGCATGATGTGCGGAACCTCGTGTGCGGTCTCGGGTTCGGGATACCTGATTTCTGCCAAGATCGTGGAGGGTATGCACGGTTGGGATTTCCATACCCTGACCGAAGACATCCAGTTCTCGACGTTCTGTGCCGTCCACGGGGTCCGTATCGGTTACGCACCGGCTGAGTTCTTTGATGAGCAACCCGTGACCCTCTCTGCGTCCTGGAAGCAGCGTATGCGCTGGACCAAGGGCTTTTATCAGGTGTTTTTCACTTACGGGAATCATTTGGTCAGGTCGATCGCGCATTTTAGGCGTTTTGCGGCGTATGACCTGTTGATGACCATCGCGCCGGGCATGCTTTTGACCCTTATCTCGATTTTGGCCAACGGAACGTTCTTGCTGGTGGGCGGTCTGTCTCACGGTTTTTTGGCTACTGACCGTGAGCTCGGTATGTGCTTCGGCTCCCTTCTGATGACCCTTTTGAGCATGTATTTCACTTTTTTCCTGCTCGGTTTGCTGACGACCGTCGCCGAGTTCAAGCACATTCACTGCAAACAGAAATGGCGAATCGTGACTAACCTGTTCACGTTCCCGCTGTTCATGTTCACCTACATTCCTCTGACCGTGGCCGCTCTGTTCCTCAAGGTCGACTGGGTGCCGACGCCCCATGAGGTCTCTGTGACGCTGGACGAGGTGATGGAGGGCGCCCAGTAGGTCGCTCTTGGCCGCGGGCTGGGTCTGTTCCGTAGCGATTCGGTCAGTCCTGCTCGCGATGAAGCGTCCACTGGACGCTTCTGCTCGTGTGGAATCTATCGCTACGGGAAATACCCAAGACGCTTATGTCATCCTTCTTGACTCGAGGCTTTTATATTTGGGTAGAGGTGTGGACATCTCTGGGGGAGTGTTCATGTTTCTAGCTTTATTTATTGTGGTTCTTTCGGCTGCTGCTCTGGTGGATGCGCGGTTTCGAATCTGCCCTAATGGGCTTTCTGCGGCACTTGCTGTCGTTGCAGTTGCGTACGCTTGGCAGGTTCTGGGGCTTGCGGCTGTCTGTCAGCGCGCTTTCTTTGCCGCTCTTATCTGTGCCGTGCTTGTTGCGTTTGAGCTGGTCTGGCGTCGTATATCAAGGCGAGCGGGGATTGGCATGGGCGATGTGAAGGTGCTCTTTTCGCTTATAGTCGTTAATCCACTACTGGCCACTCTCTCGTTTTGTATCGGGCTAATCACGCTCGCTATGTTTTGCGCTATTCGCAGACAAGGCGCGGCGCCGCTGCTCCCCTTTATCTCAGGCTGTTTTCTGCTTGCGCATCTTGTGTTTGCCGGGTATCGGCTGTGGGCGTGATGTGCGAAGATGGCATCAGTGAATTGAAAGGAGACGTGCATGACATCTGGGCCAACTCCTTTGTCTGAGCGTTTGACTGCTATGCCCGACAGCTTGAGTCCCGAGCTTATCGCCCGTATGGAAGACGACCGGGCACACGGCTGGGTCAATCCGTATCGCGTCGACGACTCGCAGGTCATTCGTCGTGAATCGCGCGACCAGGACGAGTCGACCATCTTTCGTCCGCCGTTTGTGCGCGACGTCGAGAAGATTATCCATCTTCCCGCTTACAACCGCTACAACGGTAAGACACAGGTTTTCAGCTTCCGTAGCAACGACGATCTTTCACGTCGCGGGCTGCACGTTCAGCTCGTCTCCCGCATCGCCCGAGATATCGGTGCCGCCCTTGGTCTCAATTGCGATCTTATCGAGGCTATTGCCTTGGGGCACGATCTTGGCCACACACCCTTTGGACATGCGGGCGAGTATCGTCTGAACGATCTGCTTGAGGCGCACACCGGACGCTCTTTCTATCACAACGTTCATTCTGTGCGTGTGCTCGATACGCTGTACGGGCGCAACGTCTCGCTGCAGACGCTTGACGGCGTGCTTACCCATAACGGCGAGTATGAGCAACGCGTGTTCAGGCTTTCAGGTCTATCTGATTTCGATGAGTTCGACCGCGTCGTGGAACAGTGCTACGTGAGCGACTTCGATTACGTCAAGACGCTCTGTCCGGCCACGCTTGAGGGATGCGTCGTCCGCATCTCCGACATCATCGCGTACGTTGGGCGTGATCGTCAGGACGCCATCGAAGCGGGCTTGCTTTCCGACGACGCCTTTGCTGACGGCATGGGCGGCCGCTACAACTCCTGGATCCTCACCCATGCCTCGGTGGATATTATCGAGCACAGCTACGGTAAGGATCGTATCGAGATGAGTGAGGACCTGTTCTGCGAGCTCTCGCGGGCCAAGCATGAGAACTACGAGAAGATCTACCATTCTTCGGGGGTTGAGGAAGAGCGTTCCGAGATGCTTACCCATGCCTTCGAACTTATGTATGAGCACTTCCTGCGTGACCTGACGCGCGGGGACGAGTCGAGCTATATCTTCAGGCACCATATCGCGCGTACCGAGCGTGCGCTTTCCTACTACGACAAGACCTACGACTGGAAGTCCGACCCCAACCAGACCGTCGTCGACTATATTGCCAGCATGACAGACGGGTACTTTACCGAGCTTGCCTGCAAGCTGTTTCCCGAGCTTCATTTCCCGCGACGTACCTACATTAACGAGCGCTGATGGATACCGATACCCTGTTTACGACAAAAGAGAAGGCACAGAGCTTGCGACATGCCCCGCTTGCCGTGCGCATGCGCCCGTCATCGCTCGACGAGTACGTGGGCCAGAAAAAGGCCGTCGGCCCCGGCTCGTGGCTCAGGTCGGCTATCGAGCATGATGTGCTGTCGAGCGTCATTCTTTACGGCCCGGCGGGTACGGGCAAGACCACGCTCGCCCACATCATTGCGGCTCATACGAAAAGCGAGTTTGTTGAGGTTTCCGCTATTACCGGCACGGTGAAAGACTTGCGTCGTGAGATCGAGGAAGCGCGGCGCCGTTTGCTCAATTTTGATCGGCGCACAATCTTGTTTATTGACGAGATTCACCGCTTTTCCCGGTCGCAGCAAGATGCCTTGCTTCATGCCGTGGAGAACCGTACGGTCATCATGATCGGCGCCACCACGGAGAACCCCTACTTTGAGGTGAACTCCGCACTGCTCTCTCGTGGGCGCGTGGTTGAACTTGAACCGCTGTCCAATGAGGATGTTGCCACGCTGGTTCGCCGTGCCATCGAGTCCCCGCGGGGGCTTGATGGCAAATACTCCGCCGGTGATGACGTTATCGAGGCGATCTGCATGCTGGCTGCCGGCGATGCGCGGTCGGCTCTCACCACCTTGGAGCTTGCGAGTGAGGTGGCGCTTACTCGCCCGGGGGCTGAGGAGCCCTCTCAAGATGCGCCGTGCGTCATTACGCTTGACGATGTCCAGGTTGCCAATCCGCGCCGTGGTTTTACCTACGATAAATCCGGTGACATGCACTACGACATCATCTCGGCATTCATTAAGTCGATGCGCGGCTCCGATCCGGATGCAACCGTCTATTGGTTGGCGCGTATGATCGATGCGGGGGAAGACCCTAAGTTCATCGCTCGCCGAATCATGATTCAAGCATCTGAAGATGTGGGGAACGCGGATCCAACAGCCTTGCTTGTTGCCGAGGCCGCCTTCAAATCCGCCGAGGTCATAGGTTATCCGGAATGCCGCATCAACCTTGCCCAGGCAGCTCTCTACGTTGCGCTCGCGCCCAAATCAAACGCCTGCGAGGCGGCTATAGATGCGGCGCTCGAAGACGTTCGAACTAGCGGACTTCGAGAAGTGCCCTCGTATCTTCGTGACCGCCATCGCCCCGGGTCAGACGAGTACGGCCCTTATCGCTATCCCCATGATTACCCTGAGGGCTGGGTCGATCAGCGCTATCTGCCCGAAGGGCTTGATAGGGGAGCCTTCTGGCAGCCGGCGGGACGCGGATGGGAACAGTGGCGCGTGGAGCAATCTTCGCGTGATCGATCGGGTGCCTCTTCCTAATATCGCACCGCGCCGGCCCGAAGTTCGTGACCGCCGCATCGCATATCTCGATTTTGTTGGGGTATCCTTTCGTATCAGTTGATTCTAATTCCGCGGATATGCATTCGTTGTGCAGGAGGTTTAGATGGATCCGATGCAAATCGCCCTTATCGTGCTGGCGGTGGCCGGTGTTTGGGCCGTGGTAGAGGTGGCGCTCATCCTGCGCCGCACGCGAGAGACCATCGCGTCGCTTGACAAGACCGTCGAGGGCATCAATGCGACGATCGAGGACGTGCGCCCGGTCATCACGCGTCTTGACGAGACCATCGATTCGTTACAGCCGGCTCTCGACCAGCTTGAGCCCCTGTTGCACAACAGCAGCATCGCCGTCGAGGCGCTCTCTGCAGATCTTCTTGAGGTGAATGCGGTCTTGCGCGACGTCTCGCAGATTTCCGATAACGTTTCGAACGCCTCGGGCGCCGTCTCGAATATCGCCGGTGCGGCCACCGATAAGGTCTCGAAGCTCTTCAACCGCAAGGGTGGCGATACTTCTGACGCCGCTTCCCGTGTCCTCACCGAGGCCGCTGGTGAGGATATCTGGAACTGCTCGGGCCAGGACGCTCCCGCCGAGTCCTCCGATGCGGACTCTTACTACACGTACGATCCCACGTCCCTTGAAGAGACTTCTGTACAGGGGGAGGCCTCCGATGAGTAGCGCGAATTCCATCTCATTGCATCTTCAGGCCCGTCCGGATCTGGCCCGTCTGGTGCGAATGACCGCGGCTAATGTCGCCATGCTTTCCTCTATGACGGTTGATAGAGTGGAAGACCTTCGCATGGCCGCAGAGGAAGCCTTTATCTTCGCCTGCGCCACCAACCCCGAGGGGAATATCTCCATCTCGTTTGATGTCGATGCCACGCATGTCGGTCTTCTGTTCGATCTTGGTGACGTCCCGTTTGCGGAGCCCACTGAAGACGATCCCACGGCAGCGTATGCTGATCTTATCTTGGCTTCGGTGTGCGATTCTTACGAGCGGCTCGAGAGCCCTGCACGCCTCGTTCTGGACATTAAGGCTGATGTTTAATGGCCGAAAAAACCTCATCGGGTAAAAACGCATGGGACAAGGAGCGCACACGCGAGCTCTTCCGGCGCTATAAGCAAGAGGGCGACATGGACGCGCGCGAAAAGCTCGTCATGTCGCATATGAACCTCGTGCGCTTTCTTGCCAACAAGTTCAAGAATCGTGGCGAGCCGTTGGACGACCTTATGCAGGTCGGGTACCTTGGTCTGCTGAAAGCCATCGACAGGTTTGATCCTGAGCGCGGCCTTGAGTTCACGACCTACGCTACGCCTACGATCATGGGCGAGATCAAGCGCCACTTCCGCGACAAAGGCTGGAGCGTGCGCGTTCCGCGGCGCCTGCAGGAGCTTTCTGCCAAGGTGAACCAGGCAACCGATACCCTGACGGCGCAGCTTCAGCGCTCTCCCAAGGTTGAGGAGATCGCGGAGTACCTGGACGCCACGGTCGACGATGTGCTTGAGGCCATGGAGTCTTCGAGCGCGTACAGCTCCGTGCCCCTTGAGGCGCCGAGCGGATCCGATGCCGACGATGCGCCCTCGGTGATCGATCGGTACGTTACAGAGGATTCCGACCTTGCTTTCACCGATGACCGATTGGTGCTGGAAGAGGCCCTGCGCGACTTTTCCCCGCGTGAGCGAGAGATTATCGAGCTGCGCTTCCTTAAGGGGATGACTCAGATCGAGATCGCGCAGAAGCTCGGGATCTCGCAGGTACAGGTTTCGCGCCTGCTGCGCCGTACCCTCAAGAAGGTTCAGGACAAGATCGACCCCGAGGGCGTGATGAGCAAGCAATGACGTCAGGTTCCAACAGACGCCGTGAAAATGCCGAGTCCCGGCTCCCCGGGGCTCGGTTAACCCTTATCCGCATCTGGAGTCTAGTTGGCGCCATCATCGTCGCGGCAACCGTTCTGAACGTCTTGGGTGTGCTCTCGCCGGTCATCGAGTTCTTGGCGGTCGGTTCGCTGATTGCGTTTGTCGAGGCGCCCATCGTTAATTTTCTCGAGCACCGCAGCGTTCCCCGTGGGCTTGGTGCCTTTATCGGGCTTGTCATCGTCGTTGCCGTCATCGCGGTCTTCTTCATGGCGTTTGTTCCGTTGCTGGTCGAGCAGTGCATCGAGATTTTGACTCAGCTCCCTACTCAGCTTCGCGAGATCGGCCAGCTGCTCGCCGCGCAGATGCAGAACTTCAAGATGTTCTCCGAGGGGCCCTGGGCTGAGAATCTCGATGCCGTCTTCGCATCGTTGGCGGATATCGCGCAGACGTACGGGCGCCAGTTTGCAAGCGATTTGGGTCGCGGCGTGATGCCATTCGTTTCCGCCATCGCGTCACAGCTGTTCGTGGTCTTCCTGGGACTCGTGCTTGCCTATTGGCTTGCCTGCGACTACCCGCGCATTCATCGCGAGATCGGCATCATCATCGGGGAGGAGAAAGAGACGACCTACCGCTTCATGGTCGCGATTTTCTCCCGCTCTATCGGCGGTTACATGCGCGGCATGGTTATCACCTCTGTGGTCGGAGGCGTCCTCGCGTTCATCGGCTTTCTTATCGTGGGACATCCGTATGCGGCGCTCATGGGGCTTTTGACGGGCATCTTGCACCTGATTCCCGTCGTCGGCCCGTGGATCTCTGCCGCTCTTGCCTGTGTGATCGCTTTCATGTACAGCCCCTGGCTGGCCCTGTGGACGCTTATCGTTACCGTTGTCGCACAGAACGTTACCGACAACGTGGTTTCGCCCAAGGTGATGCAGACGGCAGTTCAGGTGCATCCCGCCATGAGCCTCTCTGCCCTCGTGGTCGGCAGCGCCCTTATGGGCCCGCTCGGCATGGTCGTGGCCATTCCCTTGTGCGCCGCGCTTAAAGGTACGTTCGTCTTCTACTTCGAGACTGATACCAAGCGTCAACTTGTCTCCTATGATGGAGCCTTCTTCCGTGGGACCCCGTTTGTGGACGAGGACGGACGGCCCGTTGCCGCCTACGATGCCCTAGGGGACGACACGTTTGTCTCCGATTCCGAGCTGATCGAGGACGAGGCTGCGCCCTCGGCAAGCGTCAAGCCGAAGCCCGCGCTCGATAATCCCTGGCCCGCATTGAATATCCTGCAGGGGTCTGCGACAAAGCCCGGTCAGACCGGTATGTTCCGCAACCCGTTTGCCACCGAGGATACCGATGATGCGGATACCGAGGATGAGGCCGACGAGGGCGGCTCTCGCTAGCGATTTTCGCTCTTGTCGAATTGTGTGGGGCATTACAACCCTGTTGCCACGGCTGCACAGCATGCGGCTTAGCTGCTACAATCTTTTCCGTTTGAATGTAGGGTGCCGGTATCGTTTCCGTCACCTCCCTGTACGGTTGGAGTCGTATCACATGGCCACGGATTTTCCCTCTATGACGACCGCCGAGATTCGCTCGGCATTCCTTAACTTTTTCGAAGAGCGCGGGCTCAAGCTGTATCCCAGCTCCTCGCTCGTCCCCGATGACCCCTCGCTGCTGCTCGCCAACGCCGGCATGAACCAGTTCAAGGAGTACTACCAGGGCAAGAAGACCATGA
>CAVGNZ010000011.1:0-66726 GCA_963630805.1 Bacteroidaceae bacterium | reverse complement strand
CCAGACCCGGGAGCCCCCGCAAGCGTGAATCTCGGCCTCCACATTCTGCACACATTTGGGAAACACAACACGCTATTTCGGGCGCGTGGCCGCCGCTCCCGTGCCCCGTATATATACGCGGCCGTCACGGTGCGCCCGGTCGCGTGAGGCCGCCGGTCGGGGCCCATGCGCGCACGCATGCGGACCCTGGGACGCAGCCCGGTCCAAGCCCTCGTCGCGGCCGCCGACCGCCCCTATATATACGTGTGGCCAGGTATATATGCGGCTAGGAGAAGAGGGAGCGGGCGATGGAGGAGCCGGACTCGAGCATCTCGTCGCGCAGCTCGACCGTGGGGGCCTCGGCGTAGACGCGGACGATAGGCTCGGTGTTCGAGGGGCGCAGCAGAAGCCAGGACTCGTCCTCGAACTCCAAGCGCAGGCCGTCGCGGTGGCTCACCGTGGTGGGACAACGACCGGCGACGTTTTGAGGATTAAGGCCGGGCATGAGATTGCGCAGCATCTCGATCTCCTCGTTTTGCAGGCGAATGTCGCGACGCGCGTAGGCAACGGGACCAAAACGCTCGTCGAGCTCGTCCACCAGCTGGGCCAAGGTCTTGCCCTCCGTGGCCATAAGCTCGCAAAGCAGTAGGTGCGCAAGAAGGCCGTCGCGCTCGGGAAAATGATCAGGGAAGCCGATGCCGCCCGTCTCTTCCCCACCGATAAGGACGCCGCCCTTGGCCATCTCCTCATATACATACTTAAAGCCGATGGGCTTGATGGCGAGCGGCATACCCAGCTCGCGCACCAGGCGGCGCGTCTGATAGGACGTGGTGAGGCCCACGACCACGCGACCCGTCTTGTTACGGTTCTTGACCAGGTGCCCCGTAAGCAAGGTGACGATGCGGTGCGCATCTATATAGCGGCCGTTCTCATCGATCGCGGCAACGCGCGTGCCGTCGCCGTCGTTGATCAGGCCTGCGTGCGCGTGTGCCGCCGTGACCATCTGCTCGCAGTCGTCCACCCAGGGCTCGATGGGCTCGGGGTGCAGCGTCTCCGTGTCCTGGTCGGGCGCGCCGTGGATCTCTACCACCTGTACGCCCATCTCGCCGAGCACTGCGGGCAGATAACCGCGGGCCGAGCCGTACATGGGGTCATAGACCAGCTGGAGATGAGCATCGGCGATGGCGCGCGTATCCACCAGCGTGTTGAGATTTTGCAGGTAGGGGCTCACGAGGTCTTTCTCGGTAACGAGCCCGCGCGCCTCTGTGGCATCGGGGGGAATCGCCGCCTCGAGCGTCTCGATAAAGTCGGGGGTGCCGGTACCGCCGTCGGCCACGCGCACCTTGACGCCCAGGTAATCGCCCGGACGGTTGGAGCCGGTGATCATGAGGCCGCCGCAGGAGCGCTGGTCGGTCGCGATGGCCCACGAGATGGCCGGGGTGGGCACGTAGCTGTCAGAAAGCATGGCCACAAGGCCGTGGGAGGCCACGACCATGGCGGCGAGACGCGCGGCGTGCTCGGCGCCCTCGCGGGTGTCGTAGCCCACGTAGACGATGGCGCCGGGGTTGGACTGCGCCCAGATGCTGCCGGCGGCATCTGCCAGGCGTATCAGGTTCTCATCCGTAAAATCGCCGTCGCGACGGGCGTACCAGCCGCCGGTACCAAAGTGAATAATCGAGCTCATTGCACTCTTTTCTGCATGTCGCTTTGCAAAATGTAACTCAACGGACGCAAATATACCCCGCCGGGCAGACGCTATAACAAAATGCCGTTAGGCGTCGGCCAGCTGCTGGGCGGCGTCGAGGGAATCTGCCATGGCGGCAAGCGTCGCGGGCGTGGTTCCGCAGCAGGCGCCGATCAGGCGCGCACCGGCAGCCGCCCAGGCAACGGACGCGGAGGCAAAGGCGTCGGCGTCCACGCTCCAGACGGGAAAGCCGTCCTCGTCGTATTCGGGCAGACCGGCGCTCGGACGAACGGAGACGATGCCACGCGCCACTGCCCGCATGCGGGGAACGCAGGAAGTCGCCGCGGCAAGCGAGCAGCAGTTGACGCCCACGCCCTGAGCGCCGTGCTTTTCCGCCCAGACGCAGGCGGCCTCGATATTCAGACCGTCACCCAAAAGGTTGCCCTCGTCGTCCACGGCGAAGCTCACGAACAGTGGCATGCCGTCTGCCACGTCCAGCGCGCCGGCGAGCGCCGGCTCAAGGTCGCGGATGGAGGTGAAGGTCTCGAGCATACAGGCCTCGACGCCCGCATCGAACAGGGCATGCACCTGCTCGCGATAGGCGTCGCGCGCCGCGCGGTACTCCGCCGAGTCGTCCTCGAACCACTCGATGCCGCACGGGCCCACCGACCCGATGACGTTGCGGGCCCCGGCCGCCTGAGCACAGGCCACTGCCTCGGCATTGATGAGCTCTGTGCCGCCTTCCACGCAGTCGCGCTCAAGCGCCGGCGCACTTGCCTGGAAGGTGTTGGAGATGAGCACCTGGGCGCCCGCCGCGGCATAGAGCTGATGGATGCGCGTAACCTCCTGCGGCTCGGCCAGGTTCCAGGCGGCAGCGGGGATGTCGGCTGCGCCCAGCTCTCCCATGAGCACGGTGCCCATGGGGCCCTGACACAGCAGCGCGCCTTGCGCCAAAAGACCGAGCAGGCGCTCGGCGCCCACCCGGTCGTAACGATCTGCACTATATATAGGTTGCTGTTGGGATGCCTCCGGCATATACAGGCTCCTTGGATCGGCTACTCTTCGCCGACGCTTATACCCTGCTTCTCCAGATACGCAAGCCAGCGCGACATGGTGTCCTCGGAAACCGCATGTTCCATCATGCAGGCCTCGGAATCGGCGCGCTCGAAGTCGACACCCAGCTCCTGCGTGAGGAAGGTACGCAACAGGCGATGACGGTACCACACGGCGCCGCCCAGCTCGCGGCCGCTCTGCGTGAGCATGACCTTGCCGTAATGCGACTGCTCCACCAGGCCCTGCTCCTTAAGGGCAGAGACGGCCTTGTTGACAGAAGCCTTGGAGACACCGAGCGCCTGCGCGATGTCGACGGAACGGATGCCCTCCTCGTCGCCATGCGTGGACTCGATGCGGACCATGCACTCAAGATAGTCCTCGTTGGCGACCGTGAGATGCAGCTCTCGGGAAGTTTCGGTGGTGTCCATGAACGGTGTTCCTCTCTGAAATGATGTCCCTAGTTTACCCCATCGCCCGCTCACAGCGCATGAAGCCGTCCGCGCACGTTGCGTGCTAGAGTTACGAAGGTCTGTATATAGAATCGCAAGGAGGATTTCATGGCAGAAGCCGCGCAGAACGATGCGCTTGAACGATTCATTCGCTATGTCCAGGTGGATACGCAGTCGGCAGACGAGCACTGCGACCAGGTGCCCTCAAGCGCCTGCCAGTTTGACTTGGCCAACCTGCTGGCCGAGGAGCTGCGGAGCTTGGGCGCCGCAGACGCGACCGTGACCGAGAATTGCTACGTGGTGGCGCATGTCCCCGCGAGCGCGGGCGCCGAGGACAAGCCCGGCCTGGGCTTTTTGGCGCATCTCGACACCACCGAGGCCGCACCCGGTTTTGGCGTGAAGCCGCACGTCGTGCACTATGAGGGCGGAAACCTGGTCAGCGGCGTCGTTGACGGGCGCGAGATCTCCATCGGGCCGGACTCGCTCCCCGAGCTCAACGATCTTGCGGGCGAGGACATCGTGGTCTCCGACGGCACCACGCTTCTTGGCGGCGACGACAAGGCAGGCGTCGCCGTAATCATGGCACTCGTCGCGCGCCTGCACGAGAACCCCGAGCTGCCGCACCCGCGCCTGGGCATCTGCTTTTGCCCCGACGAGGAGATCGGCCACGGGGCGTCGCTGCTCGATATCGAGTCCTTTGGGTGCAAGTACGCCTACACCGTAGACGGAGGCGCTGTCGGCGAGCTGGAGTGGGAGTGCTTCAACGCGGCCAACGTCACCGTGAGCATCGAAGGTTACTCGATCCACCCCGGTTCCGCCAAGGACCGCATGGTCAACGCACTGAACATCGCCACGGAGTTCCACGGAATGCTGCCTGCGCACATGCGCCCCGAGCACACCGACGGCTATGACGGCTTTATCCATCTGGAGGGCATCTCGGGCACCGTCACGCACGCCACGATGCGCTACATCGTGCGCGACCACGACGCCGAGCGCTTCCAGGCAAAGCTCGACCTGATGCAGCGCGCAGCCGAGTTCCTGAACGCAGGCCTCGACCGAGAGCGCATCGAGGTGACGGTCAAGCAGGAGTACCGCAACATGGCCGAGGTCGTGCGCGACTATCCGCAGCTCGTGCAGGCGGCCGTCGAGACCTACCAGGACCTGGGCATCGAGCCGCGCGTACTGCCCATCCGCGGCGGCACCGACGGCGCGCAGCTCTCGTTCCGCGGCCTCCCCTGCCCCAACCTCGGCACCGGCGGGTACGCCTGCCACAGCGTGAACGAGTTCGTCGTGGTCTCGCAGATGGAGAAGATGGTCGACGTGCTGCAGGAGCTCTCCCGCAGGTTCGCGCAGTAGACACGGGCGAAAGCCCTGCTGCACCACCGGCGCGCCGATGCGCCAGCGCACCGATACGACGACAAAAATGCGCCCCGGGTTTCTGCCCGAGGCGCATTTTGCTTACCTATCGATTGGCGACCGCGCGATGCCTACGACTCGCTCGAGGAGTCGGAGCTGGAGTCGCTCGAATCCGAGGAGCTCTTGTCCTCGGAGCTCGAGGAGCTCTTGTCGGTACCGTACAGGAACGAGTCGGAGTCGTTGTTGGCAAGGTCGCCCAGCGTGCTGGACTCGCTCGAGGTGCCCATGGACTGCGGGCCCTGCGGGTTCTCGCCGGCGTCGACGCGCTCCATCATCTCCTTGAACTTCTCCTCGTAGACAAAGACGTAGCTCTGACCGTCGATGTAGGTGTCCTCGCCCGCCCAGGACGGGACATTGGCGGACCAGATGTTGTCGGTGTCCATGCCGCGCATCGAGTTCGCGAGGGCAAGAATGTCCTGAACGCCCAGGTCGGTAATGACCATGTCGGAGAGCGACTCGAGGATGGCCGGGATCTGGGTGAGCTCTATGTTGTTGAGGATGGCGTTCGCGAGCGCGCCGATCACCTGGCGCTGGTGGCGCATACGGGTATAGTCGCCGTCGAGATACTGGTGGCGGGCACGGCAGTAGGTAAGGGCGGTCTCGCCGTCCATATGCTGCTGACCGGGCTCGATGACCACCGGGCCGGCGTCCTCGTCGTCCACGCCGTCGGTAGCGTTGATGTCGATGCCGCCCACAGCGTCCACCAGGGTCTTCATGCCGTCGAAGCTGATCTCTGCGTAGTGCGAGATCTCCACGCCGCACAGCTCGTTCACGGCCTTGACCATGCCCTCGGCGCCGTCATAGGTGTGGGCTGCGTTGATCTTGATGGTGGAGCCGTTGTACTCGACCTTGGTGTCACGCGGGATGGAGATGAGCGTGACCTGCTTGTTGCCCGGGTCGACGCGCGCCAGGATGATCGAGTCCGCGCGGTAGGCGGAGTCTCCCGGGCGGCCGTCGGTGCCCAGCAGCAGCATATAGAACGGGTCCTTGGTCACGTTGGAATCGGCCAGGGTGTCAAGCAGGTTGCTTGTGATGACCTCGCCGTTGTTGAGCTTGGAGACCACGTTGGAGAACCACAGGCCAAAGGCGGTGCCGGCCACGGCGAGCACGCCCAGCAGAGTGCACAGAACGGCGCGGCGGATGGTGCGGCCGCGGCGGCGCTTGGCGGCGCGCTCGGTGTAGCGACCGATGTTCTCACGGCTGTACACGCGGCTACCCGAGCCGGTGGTGGGAACCCTCATCTGCTGTTTCTTCTTCATTGATGCACCTGTCTAGTCGTCTATGGGATCGGGAACGGACACGCGCTCGACGTGCGCCCCCATGTCTACGAGCTTCTTGACGAAGTGCTCGTACCCGCGGTCGATATGATGGATGGCCGAGACCTCGGTGATGCCGTCAGCCACAAGGCCGGCGACCACGAGCGCGGCGCCGCCGCGGAGGTCGGGTGAGACAACTTGCGCACCGGAGAAGCCGGGCACGCCGTGGATCATGGCATGGTGGCTCTCGATGCGGATGTTAGCGCCCATGCGCACCAGCTCGGATGCGAACATGAAGCGGTTCTCGAAGATATTCTCGGTGATGACGGACGTGCCGTCTGCCAGAGCGGAGAGGACCATGATCTGGGCCTGCATGTCGGTGGGGAATCCGGGAAACGGCAGGGTCTGGATGTCGACCGGGGTGATGGAGGTCACCGGGTCCACGTGCACGCCGCCCTCAATCTCGGTGATGTTCACGCCCATGAGCTCGAGCTTCTTGAGCACCATGCCCAGGTGAACCGGCCTGAAGCCAACCACGTCAACGCCGCGCTCGCTGCCCGCCAGGGCTCCGGCGACGATGAACGTGCCGGCCTCGATACGGTCGCCCACCACGCGGTGCGTGACGGGATGCAGCTCGGAGACGCCCTCGATGGTGACGACGGGCGTGCCGGCGCCGGTGATCTTGGCGCCCATGTCGTTGAGCATCATGGCAAGGTCGACGATCTCGGGCTCGCGCGCCGCGTTGTCGATGACCGTGGTGCCCTTGGCACGCACGGCGGCCATGATGAGGTTCTCGGTGGCACCCACGCTCGCGAACTCGAGCGAGACGGTGTTGCCGATAAGGCCCTCGCCGGCATCGGCGTAGATGTAGCCGTGGTCGGTATCGAAGGTGACGCCCAGGGCCTCGAGGCCGAGGATATGCATGTCGATCTTGCGGGCACCCAGGTTGCAGCCGCCGGGCATGGCGATCTTGGCTTTGCCCATGCGACCCAGCAGCGGACCGAGCACCGCCGTGGAGGCGCGCATCTTGGCGACCAGCTCGTAGGGAGCCTCCCAGGAATCGACCGCGGAGGTGTCGATAACCAGGCTGTGCTCATCTGCGACCTCGATGGTGACGCCCATGCGCTTGAGGACCTTGCCCATCACGTGCACATCGGAGATGTTGGGCACGTTGGTGAGGGTGGTCTTACCGGGGGCGAGCAGCGTCGCGGCCATCAGCTTGAGCGCCGAGTTCTTGGCACCGGAGACGCACACGCGCCCCTCGATCTTGTGCCCGCCTTCAACGCGGATAATATCCAAGCGTATCCCCTTCAAAAGAAAGCCCGGAGATGCAAGCATCCCCGGGCATGATGTTCATCGCACTGTCTTGGACTCGAAGAGCCTTACGACTTGTCTGCAAGCATCAGCTTACACCATGCGATTTCATTATAAAGGTAGGCGCGGCGTGCATCGTCTTCCGACAAATTACTCAGCTTGTCTTCAAAACCTTGAATCTGAGCTTTAACCTTATCGGCATCGACATCCGCCAGGTTGCAGGCGCGTTCTGCCAGAACGATAACGGTGTCATCGGCGATCTGGGCGTAGCCTCCGTCCACGGCAAACGTATGGTCGACGGTGTTCATGTCCGTATCGGACACGCGCACGTAACCGGACGAGATCGTGCAGATCTCGCTCGAATGCCGCGGCAGGATGCCGCACTCGCCGTCCGTTGCGGGAACGACGATGAACGCAGCCTCTCCCTCGTAGGCGCAGCTTTCCGGGCACACGATGCGGATGAGCATGCCTACTTCTCCTCCATCTTGGCGGCGCGCTCGCGCACGTCGTCGATCGTGGACGCGTAGCGGAAGGCCTGCTCGGGCAGGTCGTCGCACTCGCCGTCGACGATAGCGGCGAAGGAGCGGACGGTGTCCTCGACGCGGATGTACACGCCGGGGTTGCCGGTGAACTGCTCGGCCACGTGGAAGGACTGGGACAGGAACTGCTGGAGCTTACGGGCGCGGCTCACCGTGAGGCGCTGCTCCTCGGAAAGCTCGTCCATACCCAGAATGGCGATGATGTCCTGCAGGTCGGAGTACTCCTGGAGGATCTCCTGCACCTTGACGGCCACGCGGTAGTGCTCCTCGCCCACGACGCTGGGGTCGAGAGCGTCCGAAGAGGAGGCCAGCGGGTCGATTGCCGGATACAGGCCGAGCTCGGCGATGGAACGCGAGAGAACGGTGGTTGCATCCAGGTGGGTGAACGTGGTGGCAGGCGCCGGGTCGGTAAGGTCGTCGGCGGGAACGTAGACGGCCTGGACCGAGGTGATGGAGCCGGTCTTGGTAGAGGTGATGCGCTCCTGGAGGTCACCCATCTCGGTTGCCAGCGTGGGCTGGTAGCCGACGGCGGAGGGCATACGGCCCAGAAGTGCGGAGACCTCGGAGCCGGCCTGCGAGAAGCGGAAGATGTTGTCGATGAACAGCAGCACGTCCTGGCCGCGGTCACGGAAGTACTCAGCCGCGGTAAGGCCGGCCAGACCGACGCGCATACGCGCTCCGGGCGGCTCGTTCATCTGACCGTAGACCAGGCAGGTCTTGTCGATAACGCCCGACTCGCTCATCTCGAGGTACAGGTCGGTGCCCTCACGGGTACGCTCGCCGACGCCGGTGAACACCGAGGTGCCGCCGTGCTCCTGGGCGAGGTTGTTGATGAGTTCCTGGATCAGAACGGTCTTGCCGACGCCGGCGCCGCCGAACAGACCCGTCTTGCCGCCACGGATGTAGGGCTCGAGCAGGTCGACGGCCTTGATGCCGGTCTCGAAGATCTCGGTCTTGGTGGTGAGGTCGGCAAACGCCGGAGCCGGACGATGGATGGGGTAGTACTCATCGATCTGGGGCATGGGCTTGCCGTCGACGGGCTGGCCGATGACGTTCCAGATGCGGCCGAGGGTCTCCTGACCGACGGGCATCTTCATGGGCGCACCGGTGTCGGTGGCGGTAAGGCCGCGCTGCAGGCCGTCGGTGGAGGTCATGGCGACCGTACGGACAACGCCGCCGGGAAGCTGGGACTCCACCTCCAGCACGGTGCTCAAGTGACCCATGGGGGTCTCGGCCTCAACCGTCAGTGCGTTGTAGATCGGGGGGACCGGGCCGTCGAACTTGACGTCGACAACAGGGCCGATGACGCGAACGACGCGCCCCTCGCCCGCCGTCTGGCGCCCCGTGGCCTCCTCGACCGCCGCTTGTACGGTGGTTTCTGCCATTAGTATTCCTCCAATGCTGAAGCTCCCGCCACGATCTCATTGAGCTCGGTGGTGATGGAAGCCTGGCGTACGCGGTTGTACGTACGGGTGAGAGTCGCGATGATCGTCGTTGCGTTCTCCGTGGCCGAGTGCATCGACTTGCGCCTGGCGCCCTGCTCGGCGGCTGCCGAGTCGATGAGCGCCTGGTGGACGACGGTCAGGATGTAGGAGGGCACAAGCTCTCCGAGCACCTGCTGGGCCGACGGGATGAACTGGAACGAAGACGAGACGCGCGTGGGGCCATCGCTCTCGTTCTTACGAGGGCCATGGGCCATAGCGACCATCTCGGGATCGAGCGGAAGCAGATGCTCGACACGAAGCTGCTGGTCAACGCGGTTGCGCGCATGGTGGTAGACGACCTCCACGCGGTCGAGCTCGCCTGCGGCGTAGGCGTCGCAGATGTAGCTCGAGATCTGGCGCGCGTCCTCGAGGCTCGGATCTGCCGAGGAGCCCTCGAAGCGCATGACCACGTTGTCACGGCGCGAGAAGTACTCGCAGGGCTTACGGCCGCACGTGATGATCCGAGGCTCGATGCCCTGGGCCTGCCACTCACGGCAGATGCGCTCGCACTCACGCTCAACGTTGATGTTGAAGCCGCCGGCAAGTCCGCGGTCGGAAGCGATGACCACCACGAGACCGTGCTTGGGGTTCTCGTGCACCGCGAGCATGGGGTTGCCCTCGGCGATGCTGGCATCGGTCGCGACCGTGAGCATGACGTCGGTGAGCGCCTTCTTGTAGGGCTCGGCCTCGTGCGCACGATCGAGCGCACGGCGGATCTTGGCCGTAGAGACCATCTCCATCGTGCGCGTGATCTGCTTGGTGCTCGTCACCGAGGAGATTCGCTTCTTGATGTCGCGAAGGTTAGCCATAAAGCCTAGTTCTCCTCGGCACCGTCAGCCGCGGACGCGCCCGCGAGCTTGGCGGTGTAATCGTTCTTGAAGTCGGTGATCGCAGCCGTAAGCTGAGCGTCGAGCTCGTCATCGATCTTGGAGTCGCGGAGCTTCTCGAGAAGCTGCGCGTAGCTCTTGGTCATGTAGTCGAGCAGGGCATCACGGAACGGGAGCACCTGCGAGATGGGCAGGTCGTCCACAAAGCCCTTGTTGCCGGCAAACAGCGCGACGATCTGCTCGGTCACGTCGAACGGCTTGAAGCGCGGCTGCTTGAGCAGCTCGGTCATGCGCGCACCGTGGGTGAGCTGGGTCTGCGTGGCGGCGTCCAGGTCGGAGCCGAACTGCGTGAAGCCCGCGAGCTCGCGGTAGGCGGCGAGGTCGAGTCGCAGCGAGCCGGAAACCTGCTTCATGGCCTTGGTCTGCGCGGAGCCACCGACGCGCGACACGGAGATGCCGACGTCGACAGCGGGGCGCTGGCCCTGGAAGAAGAGCTCGGACTGCAGGTAGATCTGACCGTCGGTGATGGAAATCACGTTGGTGGGGATGTAGGCGGAGACGTCGCCGTCCTGCGTCTCGATGATCGGCAGAGCCGTCAGGGAGCCGTAGCCGTTCTCGCGCGAGAGCTTGCACGCGCGCTCCAGCAGGCGGGAGTGCAGGTAGAAGATGTCGCCAGGGTAGGCCTCGCGTCCGGGCGGACGATGCAGCGTCAGCGACATCTGACGGTAGGCGACGGCCTGCTTGGAGAGGTCGTCGTAAATGACCAGCACGTGGCCGCCGGGGTTGTCGGCAGTCGCGGGTTCGCCGTTCTCGCCGTTGTACATGAAGAACTCGCCGATGGCGGCACCGGCCATAGGCGCGATGTACTGCATAGGAGCGGAGTCCGCAGCGGTGGCCGAGACAATGATCGTGTAGTCGAGCGCACCGTGCTGCTTCAGGGTCTCGCGGATGTTCGCGACCGTGGAGGCCTTCTGGCCGATGGCCACGTAGACGCAGACCATGTCCTTACCGCGCTGGTTAAGGATGGCGTCGATGGCGATAGCTGTCTTGCCCGTCTTGCGGTCGCCGATGATGAGCTCGCGCTGGCCGCGGCCGATGGGGATCATCGAGTCGATGGCCAGAAGACCGGTCTGCACCGGCTCGCACACCGGGGTGCGGTCGATAACGCCGGGGGCCTTGAACTCGATGGGGCGCGTATGGGTGGCACGAATCTCACCCAGGCCGTCGATGGGCTCGCCCAGCGGGTTCACGACACGGCCGAGCATGGCACGGCTTACAGGAATGTCCATGATGCGACCGGTGGTGCGGCACTCGTCGCCCTCTTTGATGACGTCCACCGCGCCGAAAAGCACGGCGCCGACCTCATCGTAGTCGAGGTTCTGAGCAAGGCCGTACACGGTCTCGCCGGTCTCGCTGCTCTTAAACTCGAGCAGCTCGCCGGCCATGGCGCCACGCAGTCCGGAAACGCGGGCGATACCGTCGCCAACCTCGTCAACATGGGAAACCTCCTGCGTGTCAACGGTGGCAGACAGGCTGTCGAGCTTCTCGGCAAGCGCCGCCGCGATGCTTTGCGCATTGATCTGTGACATGATTAGGCTTCACCTCCGTTATTGATATTCGTAGAGACCAGGGCCTCGCGCGCAGCGCGCAGCTGCGTCTTGACCGAGACGTCGCGGCGCTGGCCGCGAGCCTCGAGCACGAGACCTCCGATGATAGAAGGGTCGACCTTCTCGATAAGGAAGACCTTGCGACCAAGGTCGCCCTCGCACTTCTCGGTGAGGGTGCGGCGCAGCTCGTCGTCGAGCGGGACGGCAGTCGTCACGGTAACGCCCACCACGTCCTCGTCCTCCTCGGTCATCGCCTTGTAGCTGGCGACGATCTGGGGGAGCAGGTCGAGCTGGCCGCGCTCGAACAGGGAGCCAAGAACTGCGATGACCTCGGGCGATGCGTTCGCCACGACCTCGAGTTCACGAAGGTCGCGGAACACATGGTCCTCGGCCTTAGCGGCCTCCATGAGGGCGCGCGCGTAGGTCTCGAGCACCTTGTCCTGCGTGCGGCTACTAGGCATTCAGGCTACCCGCTTCCTTGATGTAGCGCTCGATAAGCGCGCGCTGCTCGTCGTCGGACTCGAGGGTCTGGCCCACGATCTTGGCGGCAACGGAAACGGAGAGGTCTGCGATAGAGGTGGTGGCAGCGGCGTAGATGGCGTTGCGCTCGTCCTCGGCGTTGGCATGGGCCTTGGCGATGATGTCCTCGGCCTCCTTGTGAGCAGCCTCGATGATGCGGGCGCGCTCGGCCTCGGCGTCCTTGCGGGCCTCGAGGACGATGTCGGCAGACTTGCGGCGGGCGTCGGTAACGAGCTCGTCGTACTCCTTACGAGAGGAGATGGCCTTCTGCTTGGTGGCCTCGGCCTCGTCCAGGCTCTCCTGGATACGCTTGCCGCGCTCGTCCATCATGTTCAGGATCTGGGGCCAAGCGAACTTGGCGAGCACGATCCAGATGATGAGGAACGCGATGAGCGCAGGGACAAACTCAGCCATCTTGGGGATAAGGATGTCCGCCTTGTTGGAAGACTCCTCGGCAAACGCGTACGCGGGCATCCCGAGCATAAGGCCCGAGGCGGCGGCGCACACGGCTGCGCGGTTGATCTGCTTCATGTTGTTCTCCTTCTGGGACACGATATGCGACTTCCCTAGGAGATCAGCGTAACGACGAAGCCGATGAGGCCCAGGGCCTCGGTGAAGGCGGATGCCAGAATGAAGACGGTAAAGGCACGGCCCTGGATCTCGGGCTGGCGAGCCATTGCGTTGGTAGCGCCAAATGCAGCGAGACCGATAGCGAGACCGGCACCGATTACGCCAAGACCATATCCGATAACTCCCACGATTCCTCCTTTGTCGTGCGCGGGTGCGCATGATTACCTATGTAGCAAGGGGCGTGCGGGAAGCCGCGCCCCGAGACACCTAAACGAGTGAGGCGCGCCTAGTGGGCGTCGGCCTCGGCGATCTGAATGTAGACCGCGGACAGGACGGTGAAGACGTACGCCTGAACAAAGGCGACGATGAGCTCCACCGCGTAAATGATGAGCAGAATGAGAACCCAAGCGATGCTGGGAAGCGCGCCCACGGCGTTCATGGCCGTGAAATGCTCGAGCAGCGGCTGGGCGAAGATTGTTGCCATGATGGCGAACGAACCCATGACGATGTGGCCGGCGAACATGTTGCAGAACAGACGGACGGCCAGGGTGATCAGACGCAGGCACAGGGAGAAGACCTCGATGACCCACACGAACACGTTCATGGGGAAGGACACGCCCGCAGGAGCCAGGCTCTTGAGATAGCCGAAGACGCCGTGCTTCTTCACACCGAAGTAGATGAAGTAGACAAACGACACGAGGGCCACAGCGGCGGTGCAGCCGATGGCGCCGGTGCCGGGCTTCATGCCGGGGACCAGGCCGATGAAGTTGTTGATCAGGATGAAGAAGAACAGCGTGGCCAAAAACGGGAAGTGCGTGCGCCAGTTAGTGCCCACGACGCCCTTGGCGATGTCGTCCTCCACGTACTCGATGACCCACTCGACGCCGTTGACGAAAAAGCCCTTAGGCGCCACGGACTGCTTCTTCACGAACGTGAAGATCAGAGCCAGAAGCACGACGGCAGAGATGAGCAGCCAAAATGAATACTGCGTAAGACCCATGTTGAGGTCTCCGACGACAGGCGTCGAGGAGAACTCGGCAACGAGCTCTGCGATTGCATCTGGGAGCTTGGCAAATGCGTCCAAGATTCCACCTTCCTTATGCCTCCGGGCACGCCGGCGGCAACTTTCCTACTCGGCCGCGATGACGGTGCACGCGACCACGATCCACCCGGCGAAGAACCCGCCGAGCTCGCCTGCCAGAAACGCGACGAGCACGCCCGTGAACAGGAGATGCACGAGCACGACTCCGAGGAGCAAAATCACGAACGAAGCCGCGACCCCAAGCATCCCCTTCGCCATGTTGGCATCGCGCCCGCGCTTGAGCACCGGGGCCAATGCAAGCCACAGTGGAAGAAACGCGAGCACACCGACTACGACTCCAACCAGGATGAAAGGGCCGTGGGTCGCAAGGTCGAACCCGGCCATTATCCCCTCCTTCTTGGCCTTCTGACGCATGCATGTGCCAGGGGCCGCAGACGATGCACCTATTCTAGGTACAAAACCCCAAAAATCAACCGCTCGACTTTGACGCAGGGTTATGTGCTAGGACGAGCAAGTTGACAAAAGCGCAGGTTACACCCGGTGGTTTTTCAGGCTCATGGCAGCCGTGTTACAAAGCCAAGATAATCCACACATGTTGAACATCTTTCTCTGAAACAGCGCTGACATTTCTTAAGAACGAACCGAATGACCCCCGTCACGCGGGTTCTATTGTGCGCATGTATTCCAGGAACACGATGGGCACAATACGCATACGCGCGGTGAGCGTCTGGGAATTGGTCGTGGGCGGCTCTTTTTATACCAAAAGACGGACGCCCTCACCCCGATAGGGTGAGAGCGTCTCCACAAAAGCCTTACGTTTTTACGGTTTATTTCGTACCAAAGATACGGTCGCCCGCATCGCCAAGGCCAGGCACGATATAGGCGTTCTCGTTCAGACACTCATCGACCGAACACGTAAACAAACGAACATCGGGGTCGGCATCGAGCACAGCCTTGATGCCCTCGGGCGCCGCGATGATCACCAGGAGGCGAACGTCTTTGACCCCCTGCTGGCGCAGGTATTGGATGGCCGCGATGGCAGAACCGCCTGTGGCGAGCATGGGGTCGACCACCAGGCAGGTGCGGTCGTCAACATCGCCGGGAAGCTTGCAGTAGTACTCATGCGGCTCGTGAGTGACCTCGTCACGGTACATGCCGATATGGCCCACGCGCGCGGCGGGCACCAGATCGAGCAGACCGTCGACCATACCGAGGCCGGCGCGCAGGATGGGCACCACGGCCACCTTGCGGCCCGCGATCTGCTTGGCCGTGGTAGTACAGATGGGCGTGGTGACCTCAATGTCTTCCAGTGGGAAATCGCGCGTGGCCTCATAGCCCTCGAACAGGGCGAGCTCGCGCACGATCTCGCGGAACTGCTTAGAGCCGGTCTCCACGCTGCGCAGGATGGACAGCTTGTGCTGCACCATGGGGTGGTCGACCACGGTCACGCGGCTCATATCGATAGATGCGGTCATAGGGGCGCTTCCCTCTTTCTCTCTTATATATAAGTGTGCGGGCAGTGTGCGGATGCGACGGACGGTCTGGCCTAGTCGTTGGCCATGATCTTGTCGACGCGCTGCTGATGGCGGCCGCCGCCGAACTCGGTCTCCAAAAAGACCTTGATGCACTCCTCGTTTACCGCCGGATCGACAAAGCGGCCGGAGAGACACAGGACGTTGCCGTCGTTGTGCTCACGGAAAAGTGCCGCGAACTCGGGCGAGGTGATGGAGGAGGCACGGATGCCGGTGACCTTGTCGGCCGCAAGCGCCATGCCGATGCCCGTACCGCAGACCAGCACGCCGCGCTCGGCCGTGCCGTCGGCAACGGCACGGGCGACCTTGTTGGCGTAGTCGGGGTAGTCCACGCGGTCGTCGGTGTCGGGGCCGAGATCGATCACGTCCTGACCCAGCTCGGAGGCCAGGTAGGAGGCGAGCTGCTGCTTCTGCTCGAAGCCGGCGTGGTCGGAGGCGATTGCTACGCGCATGAAAGGGTCCTTTCTGAAAGCGCGGCCTGCGCTTTGAGCTGCAGGCCGTGAGTGTTTCTACTCGACTGTACCACGAGGGCGGCGCTACTGCGTGGTGCGCGTACGGGCGACGGCGTCGTGCCAGCCCATGAGGTTCGCGGCCACGGTCTGCGGGTCGCCGGAGGGGTCGAAGGTCTTGGCCTCGCTCAGGTTCTGCATGAGGTCCTCATGGTCCTCCCAGTAGCCCACGGCGAGTCCGGCCAGGTACGCGGCGCCCAGGGCGGTGGTCTCCACGGCCTCAGTCTGGACGATGGAGATGCCCAGCAGGTCCGCCTGGAACTGCATGATGAACTCGTTGCGCGAGGCGCCGCCGTCGACCGAAAGGCTCGCCAGCTTGATGCCGGAGTCTGCCTCCATGGCACGCAGGACGTCGTAGCTCTGGTAGGCCATGGACTCGCAGGCCGCGCGCACGATGGTGGAGCGGTCCGAACCGGTGGTGAGGCCGCAGATCATGCCGCGGGCGTTGGGGTCCCACCAGGGGGCGCCCAGGCCGCTGAAGGCCGGCACCAGGTAACAGCCCTCGTTGCCGTCGACGGAGCGGCAGATAGCCGCCGTCTCGCCGGCGCTCGCGATGATGCCCAGCTTGTCGCGCAGCCACTGCATGATCGAGCCGGCATGGAAGATCGAGCCCTCGAGCGCGTAGGAGATCTTGCCCGGCTCGGCAATACCGATGGTGGAGACAAGCCCGTGCTGCGACTCGACCACGCGCTCACCGGTGTTCATGAGCATGAAGCAGCCGGTACCGTAGGTGTTCTTGGTATCGCCCGGCTCAAAGCAGCAGTGACCGAAAAGCGACGCCTGCTGGTCGCCGGCCACGCCCATGATGGGGGGCATGTGGGTCATGATCTCGCTCGAGACGCGGCCGAAGTCGCCGGAGCTCCAGCGCACCTCGGGCATCATCGAGCGCGGAATGTCCAGGTAGCCCAGCAGGTCGTCGTCCCAGTCGAGCGTATGGATGTTGAAAAGCATCGTGCGACTGGCGTTGGTGTAGTCGGTCGCGTAGGTGGCGCCGCCAGTGAGGTTGTAGACCAGCCAGGTGTCGATGGTACCGAACATCAGCTCGCCGGCCTCGGCCATCTCGCGCGCGCCGGCCACATTGTCCAGAATCCAGCTGATCTTGGTGGCCGAGAAGTACGGGTCGGGCATAAGGCCCGTCTTTTGACGAATCTCCTCCGCATGCCCCTCGGTGACCAGGCGGTCGGCGATATCCGCCGTGCGGCGGCACTGCCACACGATGGCGTTGTGGATGGGCTGGCCGCTCTCGCGGTCCCACACCACGGTGGTCTCGCGCTGGTTGGAGATGCCGATGGCCGCGATGCTGTCCGAATGAATGCCGCTTTTGAACTGGACCTCCATCATGACGGCGATCTGCGAGGCCAGGATCTCCATGGGGTCCTGCTCGACCCAGCCGGGATGCGGGTACGTCGTGCCGAGCGCCTTGGAGGCCTGCGCCACGATGCAACCGTACTCGTCCACGATCACGGCGCGCACCGAGGTGGTGCCGGAGTCGAGCGCCATGATGTAATTGCTGCCGCGCGGCACGGAGAGATTGTCCACAAGACCCAGGTCTTTAAGCGAGAACGGCATATCAGCATCCTTTCTGGAGTTGCGTGTCTATAGAGGCGGCATCGAGCGCGCGCTGAAGCTCCACCGCGCCAATCGCGCCCTCGCGGATGAGGGCGGGAGCCGCGCCCGCACATGAGACGATGGTCGAGGCCTCACGGCAGCGCGTGGGACCGGCATCGACGGCGATGTCGACTCCGTCGACGATGCGGCGCTCTGCCTGCGCGAACGAGGTGGGCGCCGGGGCGCCGTGCGTGTTGGCGCTCGTGACGGCCAAGGGCGAGGCGCAGGCGCGCACCAGCTGCCGGACCGTCTCGCAAGCACTGGCGCGCAGGGCGATGGTGCCGTCCTGGGCTTGCATGAAAGCGGGGACGTTCGGCGCGGCCTTCACGACGATGGTGAGGGCGCCCGGCCAGAAGGCCGCGGCAAGCGCTCGGGCGGCAGGGTTCACCTCCGCGGCGTACTCGTCGAGGGCCGCGGCGTCGGCCACCAGCCAGGGGACCGTCTGCACGAGGTCGCGCTGCTTGAGCGAGAAGATGCGGCGGTAGCCGGAGCCCGGCTCGGGCAGGGTGTCTGCACCCGCAAAGGAGGCGACGGCGACGCCCACGCCGTAGACCGTCTCGGTGGGGAGGAGCGCCAGAGCACCTGCGGCAAGGCAACGGGCGGCGTCAGCGCATCCAAGCGCGAGACCGCGCTCGCCATCTACCCTGTATATGCGCCGCATCCGATAATCCCCTTCGTAAAGAACCGCCTTTGTTCGGCTGTCCATTCTCGCACGAGGGCAGATACCGCGCGCCCCTCGGGTACCCGATAACGCCAAACGGAAACATGGTATCGGCAAAGGGGCGGATGTGTGGCAGCTTTGTGGGGGCAGCGCGCGGTCGCGCGGGCAGCACGCCTGAGCGGCCTATCGGCCACTACGTCACCGGTGGTTACCCAGCGCGGTCGAGCGCAAAGCGCGTCCGAGTGAGCGGGCGATGCCCTACTCCTGCTGCGCCGAGGCGGAATCCTGCGGCGTGCGAGCCAGCACGATGCGTGGGCGATCGGTCAGATCGCGCACGATGCGAACATCGTCCATGCCTGCCTCGCTGCAAAGGGAGGCTGCCGTCTCGAGGGACCCCTCGAACAGCTCGCAGGCAAACAGGCCGCCCGGTCGCAGCATGTAGGGCGCCGCCTTGAGCAGGCGCCGAAAGATGTCGAGGCCGTCCTCGCCGCCCTCGAGCGCAAGCGCCGGCTCAAAGTCAGCCACCTCGTGCGGCAGCTCGGTCATCACGGAGCTAGGAATGTAAGGCGGGTTGGAAACAAAGACGTCAAAGGTGCCCCATTCGCGCTCACGGTCAAGCGGCGAGACCAGATTGCCCAGGCGAATGTCGACCGCATCGGCAGCAACGCCCAGACGCTCGCGGTTCTTGGTCGCAAGGGCCACCGCACGAGGTTCGATATCGGTCGCGATGCAGCTCACGCGCCCGGCGCGCTCTGTCGCGATGGAAAGCGAGATACAGCCCGTGCCGCAACCGACCTCAAGGACTCGCGCGTGAGGCGGCTCTACGGGTGCGGCCGGGGTGGCAGCCGTCTCGTCAGCGGCGGAATCGCCATCCTGCGCGGAGTCGGCGAGGCCATCGCACGCGACGTCCGACGCGGCCTCGGCCACAAGCTCCATGTCATCGGGTTCAACGTGGCCAAAGACCTCATCGGCCGGATGCGTCTCTTCTTCTCCATCGGGCTCGCCGGCCTCTGTAGCAGCGCGTTCGCGGGCAGCGGCAGCCTCGGCCTTACGCGCGGCCTCCACCTCGGCATTCCACGGCAGCTCGGCGCGCGGCACGCGCGCCGAAGATTCCGCGCCCAAAACCTCGCGGTCAAGAAAGGCCAGGACCTCCTCGACCAGCACCTCGGTCTCGGGGCGCGGAATCAAAACGCCGGGTTCGCACGCAACGTCGATCATTCTGAACGAGGTTTCGCCCGTGATGTACTGCAACGGCTCGCCCTTCGCGCGGCGAACGACGGCCTGATGCATAAAAGAGAGCTCGCCTGCGTCCAGCGGCTTATCGTAGCTGGTGTAGAGCCCGACGCGCGAAAGTCCCGTCGCCGCCGTCAGGAGCCATTCGGCAGAAAGACGCGGTCGCTCGATGCCGCGACGGTCGAGATACTCGCTCGTCCAGTCCAGGCACTGCTTTACGTTCCAGTCTTTGCTCGCCATAGTCCAGCTCCGTCCGACAAGGCTTAGCGGGGTTCGCCCAGCGATTCTAGATCAACCGGGGTAAAGCCTTTCCACCAATAGGTATTTACAGATAAATGGGCACCTCATCACGAAGTGCCCATGCAGTCTTACAGCAGATTCCGCCTTGTCTTACCCAATTCCAACAAGCGGTGTGCGGGCCCGTTCGTCCGGACCGCGCCTCCGGCGGTGCTACTCGCCCGCCTTGGCGGCCTTTTTGGCAAAACCGTACGGCAGGTAGACAAAGCCACCCGGAGTGATGCCGGCGATCTCGAACTCGTGAACGAGCTCCTGGATCTCGCCAAGCGTAGAGACCTCGGCCTCGACGACAGCCACGACGGAGTCGACCTCGCGGCCCTTGTAGAGCACCGAGACGGCGCTGTCGAGCGAGGGAGCGGCACCGACCCTCATGCCCTCGGCGTTCGCCGCGGGGGCGATCTGAGTGTAGGCGCTGCGCACGTCCACGTTCTTGTTGGTGGGAACCAACAGCACCGTGCGGGCGAACTCGCCCTTGTTCTTGCCGGAAAAGCGCAGATTGGCCGTGGTGACGCGCTGGTGCGCCTCATCACCGTCGACCGCACCGAGATACCTCAGGCCAGACTCGGCCACAACGTCCGGGCTGTGCACGCCGCCACGCAGGGTATCGATCAGCACGTAGTAGGCCACCACGCAGAACAGTGCGCCAAGGAGGCCCACGGCGCCGTAGAGCACGGGACTCTTGCCGCTCTTGGAGGCGCTCTCCGCCTCGGTAACGGTAGTGCTGGCAGCGACCTGCTGCTTCACAGAGGAGTCGGAAAGCTCGTTTACGGCATCGTTGGCCGCGGAGACGCAGTCGTCGGAGGACTTGCCCTTGGCCGTAAAGGTGATGGTCCTGTTGGACGTGGAGGAGGTGGCCGTTACGGTAGCACCCTCCGCCTTGGCGGCCACGGAGTCGGCCAGACCGGCGACCGAGGTGAAGTCTCCGCCGTTAGAGACCAGCGAGGCGGTAGCCGTGTAACTGGGGTTAACGAGCGAGAGCACAAAGAAAACCGCAAAGCAGGCGATTCCGCATGCGACGGGAATGGCGACGACCTTCTTGAGATGGGCGCGCAGGAGCATGCAGAGTTCGAGAAGCGTCATGAGCAGCATCTTCCTTGGGTTGACGACACAAAAACATTCCCAGTATGCCACCACTTTGACGAATTGCCACCGCCCGCGCCCCTAAGGACGGAATATCCAGAAGGAGCAAGGGCGGCCTGGCGGGTGCGGTGCGCGGGCAGGAAGGCGGTGTTGGGGCCCCATGTTAATCACCAGCTCCCGAACGGCAGTGTACACGGCTCGAAGCAAAAGCAGCTATTCCGTCGAACCCGAGCCAGGGTCCTCGACCTCCAGTCCCGTAATCTCCGCATTCGCCCTGAGGTCTTCAGCCAACTCGCCGCATCCCTTTGCTCCGGACACCAGGTCCTGTATCCACCGGTAATAACGGTTTGCGTCCGGATCGAGGGGGTCATCAAACAACACCTTGATATGCCGTGTACGAAGGATCGCGAAGACGAGCAGCAGGCTCGTCCTCTTGTTGCCGTCCTGAAAGATATGGTCTTTTGCCAGGTGCTCAGCCATACAGCTCACCTGTTCAAAGATATCGACAAAGCGATCAAGCGGCGTCTGCCCAAAATACGTGCAAAATACCGAAACGAGAGCCGCCTCGATCTTGCCCAAGATGCTCTCTCGCATTTCTTTGGGCAGAGGGGTCTCGTAGCAAGCCCCTCTTCTTGCAACGCCCTCATGAAGGTCGTAAATAAGAGTGGCGAGTTCTTCTATCGCCTCGGGGTCATCAAAAACCAAAGGCGCTAGAGAGCGGAGCCTATGCCTGGAATCGGTCATCAGGAGTTCTCGAGGAGCCTCATGGCATTCGGCATGGCTCCAATTGCGCTTGCCGCCGCCTGAGAGAACGTCGTAAACCCGTTGCGGCCCCTACGGAAATCGCCCGAGTTGAGAATGTCTTCGATGCCGATAGTCTTATGACAATCGGGCACGTAGACAGACGCCCAGGCGCCTTCCGGATCATGCGAGAGGGCGACGAGATCGAATGCGGCGAGGTTACCGAGCGTCTCCATGACGCCATCGATAACGCGTGCATCACGCTGGTCAACGTGCGGATGCGCCGTGCCGCTCGCAATGCGGTTCTTGCCAAACATGTTGAATGAGTGGTACACCTTCGGCTCAACTGGGCCGTACTGCCAGGCCTGGATCTCATCGCCAAACAACGGCTCGCCATTGTCCCTCAAGGCGTCCACCTGAGAAAAATAAACAAGCTTGTTTAGCTTCAGATTGGTGAGAACGATTTGATCGCCCCACTTATCGATCATGTAGTTGGCAACATCGATGGACTGCACCGTCCTCTCCTCTCCTTTGAAGCCGTGCGCGTTTTTGGCGTGCACCGAAATTGGTGGTTAGCACACTATACGACACATAGGGACACGTAAATCGTACATCGCCCCGTAATCATCGCGCACCATGTATTAACTGCATTTATGCAGGTAATATGCACAGGCGCCGGTGACGATGGGGAAGGCGGCGATGAAGCCGAAGGAGTAGCGGATGGAGCCGTTGAGCGGGCCGGCGATGCAGGTGAGCAGGAGCAGCGCCGAGGGCAGAAGGAGCAGCAAGACCATAGGCTTGCCTCGGTATAAGGCGAAGGCTGCGAGCACCAGGCCGGCGAGCGCATAGAAACCGGAGATCGAGAAGAACCTTAGGAAGGGCAGGTTCTTGATGGCGGCGATGACCGTGGACGCCTTGCCCGCAAGCGCAGGGAAGAAGCTGCCCGCCTCGCCACCGACGTTCTGAGAAACCCAGACGGTGCCGTAGCCGGCGTACTCCTGTCCGTAGACTGCAGGGTTAAAGACCGACCAGTAGCCGAACGTCTGGTCGAGCGTGGCCTCCAGATAGCACACCGGGTGGCGCAGGCCTTGCTGCGCCCACACCCTGAAGTAGGCCAGCAGCGCCTGACGGTCGGTAGTATTCGCTTTGCCCTTAACGGCGTCAGAGACAGACCAAACGTAGCGCTCGGCCAGGTCGGAATAGTCGAGCACGGCGTCTATCGCGCTCTGCTCTTCCTTGGTGACATCGTCGCCGTGGTAGAGCACGTAGCGCGCCGTCTGCTGGAAGGGAATTGAGAGAGCCTCGCGCATATCGCCCTTCTGGGCGCCCGTCACCACAAGGGCTACCTGGTTGAGACCCATGGTCAGCGGAATCACAGCGAGCGCCAAAAGCACACCTTTGAGCGCCAGGGCCTTCCTGTAGACCAGCGCAAAGGCCAGCGCGGCGAGGGCGACCACGTAGAAACCGTTGTTCCTCAAAAGACCTGTTGCGACGGAGACCGCAAGCAGAAGGAGGAGATCGCGGCGAGACGCGTCGCCTCGCGCGGCCTGTATGCAGCAGCGCACAAAGACCGTCGCATAGAGTGCGAAGCAGGAGCCGAACAGCGAGTCTTTGACGACCCACTGGCAGTACGACCCGAACACGGGGACGATGGCAAAGAAGACAAGGGCCACGAAAAGCACCGGCCTCTTGAAGCCCAGACGGTGCAGCTCAACGACCTCGAGGGAGAGCGCCAGGGCCAACGCCACCGTCTGCAGGAGCATCGCGCACAGCAGGCCGGCGCCGCTTCCGGCAACGGCGTTGCCCGCCGAAAAGACCGCGCCGTAGATGAAGGTCGACCAGAGCGGATGGTGACTGGAGTAGTCGCCCGACAGGAACTGAGCGATCTGCCAGGAGATGTCCGGGCAGTCCGACCCCGGCGCCATGGAGATGACGTACGGTGACCACGCGATGAACAGGACGATAAGCGAGGATAAGAAGAGCCTCTTGCTGCTGATCGGCCTGCGCTCGGGCTCTGGCTCCCCAGCGCTGCCGCCTGCGAGCAACTCGTCCGTGAAGAGCCACGGGCTTGCCGCCGGAACCAGACGGAACAGCAGTCTAACCAGGTAAAAGAAGTACACGCCGAGCGTGACGAAGAACAGCAGCGACAAGACCAGGTGGGAACGGTCTTGGTACAGGGACTCGAGCTGATGGGTGGAGCCCATCGCCGCTGAGGCGAAGGTTACGAGGTCGAGCAGGACCGCAAGCGCGCAGGCGGATTTAGGCGCAGGAGAAGAGGGGGGGGTATCGAAACAGATAAAGAGGCCCAGCGGCAGGGCAGCAAACAATGCGGAGAGGGAACACGTTGCCCCCGCGGTCGCGATGACCGAGAAGAACCCGAAGCAAGCGCCGGCCCCCGTTGTGCCCAGATGCTCAAGGTAGGAGATCGCAAGCGCCGCAACGACGGTCGCCACGGTCGCAACCGCGAGGGTTGCATAGCGTTTACCCGCAACGCTGTTGTTCAGTCTAAGCTCGCGCATCGGTTCTGGCCTTCCCTCGGCAAATAAGCTGTGCGTCACCGCAATACGGGCGGCGACAAAGTGTTCCTATTTATACCAAAACGCGACGAGGCCGACAGCGCGAACCAGCGGCTATCATCGCCGTCCTGCGCACCGTTGGGGAAGACCCCCGTGAGGTGCGGCGATGATCTCACAACAGCAATCAGCGACGAACAGCTGCAGCAGCGGACTAAAAACGCGACGGGGCCGGCGGCGTGAACCGTCGGCCCCTTGCCGGCGGCCGCAGATCGGGCGCCGGCACTGGCGAATCGCTGCGCCCACTTACGCGGTCGCGCTCCAAAGACCATGGAGATTGCAGAGCTCAAAGACCGTTACCGGCTGGTCCGCCGGCACGGTAAACGTCGCCGCCGGCTCGTCCCCGGGTGCAAGCCGCGCGATCTCCAGGTGCTCACCGTAGGCGGCGGCGATGAACTGGATGTGGTGCACAGGCAGCATCGGGTGGTCGACGGAGCCCACGCGCACGTGCAGCTCGTCGCCCGAACGCGTCACAGCGGGCACATGCTTTTCGCGCGCGCCGTCGCTAGTCCCCGCAACCAGGATCTCCATCGGCTCGCCGCAGCACAGGGGCGTCACGCCCCCGTCGACCAAAACCGCGCAGACGTTCCCGCAATGAGCGCACCGTAAGAACTTGACGTCAGACATAACAGCCCCTTTCTACGCGTTCTACCTGGTACTTCATGGGTTATCTACCCGCAGGCGGCAGGGGTGATACCAAGGATGGGAGCGCAGCCTTTGTTGGTTTCGTCCAGGAACCGCATGGGTTATCCCACCCTCCGGTACGCCGTTGACCTTGCAGCACCCACCTTTTCGACAACGCCCTCGTCTTGCAGCTTCTTGAGGATGCGTTCAACGGTACGCTTGCTCATAGAGGGGTTGGCGTCCATGATGTCGTACTTCGTGGCCGCGCCAACCAGCTGGTCAAAGCACGCACGAAGCATCCCCTCGTTGCCGCCGGGCGCAGACACCGCCGCAAACCGTTGGTCAAGCTCCTTGTAGCAAGCCGTCATGACGCCAAGCATGTACGTGACGAACGGCGCATGATCGTTGTCCGAGTCTTTCCAACGGCCCGCAAAAACGTCGCCGGAAAACCTATACAGACAGCGATCTCGCTTCAAATCCCTATCTGCGGCTACGGCCGCGCTTTGGGGCATGGTCTCCCTGGCCACCACGGCGCTCGTTGCGGGCGGCACCGTTACCGCGCCCGGCACCGCCGCTGCGGCCGGCACCCCCGCGGCGGTCGCTGCTGCCTTCGCGCAGTTCGCGTTGGCGCTCGGCGATGGCTTCAGCGTCCATGCCAGCGCGCTCCATGGCCTCCTCGATGCTGTAGCGCTTGAGGATATAGCAGCGATGGATGCGCTTGTTGCGGGTAAAGTCCTCCGGGATGGTCTGCTCGGTGATATCCGTAAGCACCACGCCGGCCCGGGCGAGCGCCTGGGTATCGGGCTTAAAGGTACGCAGGTTGCAGGAGAAGATCGCCTCGCCCTCGCGCGTGAGCAGGCGCGAGATGCCCACCAGCAGATCCACATGGTCGCGCTGCACGTCCCAGGTGCGCCGGCCCATCTTGGACGAGTTGGAAAACGTGGGCGGGTCGCAGAAGATCAGGTCCCAGCGGTTGTTGGTGTTGCGCTGCTCGCGCACCCAGGCCAGCACGTCGTCGCGCACGTAGTGGTGCGCCGAGCCCGTAAAGCCGTTTTGGCGCATGTTGCGCTCGGCCCAGTCCAGATAGGTGTTGGAGAGATCCACCGTCACCGTCTCCTCCACGCCGGCATCGGCCGCGTAGCAGGTGGCGGTGCCCGTGTAGGCAAAGAGGTTCAAAAACCAACGGGCGCCGCGCGCGTGCTCGCGCACCAGGTCGCGCGTGATGCGGTGGTCCAAGAAGATTCCGCAGTCCAGGTAATCGTCGAAGTTGACGGTGAAGGTCAGGCCGCCCTCCTGGATATTGGGAAGGTCGGAGTCGTTGAGCATGTCGCGCTTGGCCGAGGTACGCTTGCCGCCGTCAGCGTACTGGGAGCCGCCGCGCGAGCGCGTGCGGGCGCGGGCGGCCACGTGGTCGGGGGCCACATCGAGCACGAGCGGCGCGATGGTGAGCATGTCGAGCATGCGCGCGCGGGCGAGGTCCTCGTCCACTGTCTTGGGAGCTGCGTACTCGGCGATCACGAGCCAGCGGCCCGGGGTCTCGGGCGCGCCCTCGTACAGGTCGATGGCGGCGGCGTAGTCGGGCAGGTCGGCGTCGTACACGCGGTAGCAGGTGACGCCCGCGCGGCGCGCCCACTTGCGGCGCTGCTTGGCCACCTTGCGCAGGCGCGCGGCGAACTGGTCGGACTCGGGCACCAACACCGGCACGCGTACGCCGTCGGCCACCTCCACGGTGGGACGGGGCGCGGCGTCCTCCCCCTCCGCGGCGATGGGCATGCCGGCCTCGCGGAAGGTGAGCAGCAGCGCGTCCTCGTTGCCAGGCTTGATGGCCAGGCTGCGGGAGGGCCTGGCGCCACGCACCTGGGCGAGCGTCGCGTCGCGCGCGACGGCCACGAGCGGCAGGTGCTCGGTGCGCTCGGTGCACAGGATGCCGTCGATAAAGCGCAGCTCGCGGCCCAGGTCGGTCAGAGCCACAGCAGAGAGATCGCACACCACGGCGCCGCGCGCAAGAGCCGATGCGCGGGCAAGGCCCAGCTTGGCCACGATCTTCTGCGCGTTTGCCGGCATGAAGGCCACACGCTCGGCCACACCCGCCGCGGCCAGCACGCGCTGCGCGAACGGAAGGGCGCCCGCGTCGAGATCGGCGGCAACGATGGTGCCGGCGCGGCCCTGCGCGGACTCGGCACGAGCATCTGCCTCGTCGATGAGCGCGGCCCACGCGGCCTCGTCATGCGCGGCCCAGCCCTCAAAGCCCCAGCGCGAGCGCAGCAGACCGGGTGCACGGTCGAGCAGCTGTTGAGCCGCCTCCAGCACGATGCCGCCGCCCGCGCAGCGCGGGTCTACCAGCACGAGCGGGCCGCGCTCGGCAGTGGGGGCGCCAGGCTCAGCGGCGGCCGCAGCCGCGGCCAACTCGACGGCAGAAGTCGCATCCGACTCTGCGGCAGCAGCCGAAGCAGCAGCGGTAACGTCCTCTGCGCCAGCGCCCGCTGGCGCGCTCTCCCCCGCGGCGCACAACTCGCCCCAGCCGCACTGCGCGAGCGTGAGGGCTGCATAGTCGGGGCGCATGACGGGATACGGCGCACCCTTCTCCGTGGCCTCGTGCGGCAGGCGCTTGAAGAGCGGCTCGCCCGAGAGGTCGAGCTGCAGGGTCGCGCGCTCGCCGCGCAGCGAAAGCGCGATGCGCGCGCCCGGGTGCTCGGTGTCCACCGAGGGGCGCGCGCCCGTGGCCTCCGTCATGCGGTCGCAGATAGCGTCCTTCACGCGCAGCGACGAGAAGCGCGTGTTGCGCAGGTTGTTGTTGGTGCCGTGGGCCGTAACGGCGATGGTGGCGCCGTGGGCGAGAATCTGCTCCCAGCACATGTCCTTGGTGCCGGCGTACAGGTCGTCCGCATCGCGGCACTCAAAGCGGTCGAGCACCACCAGCACGCGGCTCGCCAGGCGCGACCACAGGCAGGCGCGCTCGCCGTCTGCCACCTCGCCCGCAAAGGAGACGCGGCCCTTGAGCTTGCGCACCTGGTTGAGGCCCAACGCGCGCAGCTCGTCTGCCAGCGCGTCCTCGAACCCCGCCGGGCAGGTTGCAAAGAATTCCATGGACATGTGCCCTTCTTATCGAGATACAGCCCGCCCATTATCGCACGGCGGCGCCGCAAAGCGCCCGGCGGCGGCGCCCACGGCGCGGGCGCAGGGCGGCACGCAGCCGCGCCGGCCCGAGGTCGACACAACCGCGCCCGCGGCGGCCACGAACCCAGGCGGTGTTCGCAACAGCGCTTCGAGGCATCTACGGCATATACGTCAAGACAGGCCAACCGACTTGCGGTCGCCGCAACCGCGCCCGCGGCCGCCGTTCACAACAACGCCTCGCGGCACCCGCACCTGCCGCAGGCTACCGCGCGCTGCGCTCCTCCACGGCAAGGCGCATGTCCTCTTCGGTAAACGCCATCAGGTCCAGCTCCGCCCCGCTGTCCAGCTGCGAAGCCAGGCGCATCGCCTGCGCGTCCTTGAGCGAGTCGAACAGGTTGCGCACGCCGCGGCCGTTGCCGAACGCCTTGGCGTTGCGGCCCTGCTGCTCGGCAAAGAAGGCGCGGGCGCGCTCGCGGGCAGCCTCCTCCAACGTGAAGCCGTTCTTGCTGCACGTGAGCTCAAGAATCTGCTCCAGCTCGTCCACCGAGTAGTCCTCGAACACGATCTCGGTCCTAAAGCGACTGCGCAGACCGTCGTTCATCGCATAGAAGCGGTCCATGTCGCCTTCATAGCCGGCGGCGATGACCATCAGGTCGTCGCGATGGTTCTCCATCTCCTGCAGCAGGGTGTCCACCGCCTCGGTGCCAAAGTCGTTCTGGGAGCCGCCGTTGAGCGAGTACGCCTCGTCCACAAAGAGGATTCCCCCGCGGGCCGACTCGGCGACTTTCTTGGTCTTGATGGCCGTCTCGCCAATGTGCTCGCCCACCAGGTCGGCTCGCGAGGTCTCGATAAGCTGACCGCGCGGCAGCAGGCCCTCGTTCTTCAGGATCTCGCCCACCAGGCGCGCCACCGTGGTCTTGCCCGTGCCGGGGTTGCCCAGAAACACCATATGGCGCAGCACCGTCCCGGTGCCGGTGTAGCCGTCAATCTGCTGGCGTGCCCGCTCGAGCTTGGCCAGGTTCACCATCTTCCTGATCTGCGCCTTAACGCCCGCAAGACCGATCAACGAGTCGAGCTTCTCCATCGCCGAGCCGTCGGTGGACTCGCCGCTCGCCGCCGCCATCGTGCGCGCAGCGTCGGGGAAGCGCTGCTCGACGGCGTGGCGCATGTCCTCCTCGCTGATGGTGGTGAGCTCCTCGTTAGCGAGCTCGCGGGTCTCCATCAGCTTGCCCAAGCGCCCGCCCTGCGCGCGGCACGCCACCTCAAAGAGGTTGCGCACGCCGCGGGCGTTACCGAAGCCGCGGGCATTGTTGGCGGCGTTCCAGGCAAAGCAGCCGCGTGCCTGCTCGACGGCACCCTCCTCGAGCACGTAGCCGGCCTTTTTGGCAACAAAGCCCAGGATGGTGGCCATCTCGTCTTGCGAGTAGTCCTCGAAGTGGATGAACGTGCTGAAGCGGCTCTCCAGACCGCTGTTGGTCTTGAGGAAGTCGTCCATCTCCTTCTCGTAGCCGGCCACGATGACCACCAGGTCGTCGCGGTTGTTCTCCATCTCCTGCAGCAAGGTGTCCACGGCCTCGGAGCCAAAGTCGTTGCCGCCGCGGTAGAGCGAGTAGGCCTCGTCGATAAAGAGCACGCCGCCCAGTGCGCTTTGCACCACGGCCTTGGTCTTGGGCGCGGTGCCTCCGATGTGCTCGGAGACAAGGTCCGGGCGGGAGACCTCCACCAGGTGCCCCTTGGAGAGGATGCCCTCCTCTTTGAAGATCTTGGCCACGATGCGCGCCACCGTGGTCTTGCCCGTGCCGGGGTTGCCCAGAAACACCATGTGGCCGGCACGCGCAGAACCCGTACTCAGTCCGAGCTCGCGCTTGCGCTTCTCGACCTCGTTGGCACTCAGGATGCTGCCAATCTCTTCCTTTACGCGGGCCAGACCGGTGAGCCTCTGCAACTCCTCGATGGGGCTCAAAGGGATGTTGTGGGCCTGACGGAACGAGTCGGGGATCTCCTTCCACTTCTTGACCCAGTCGCGGCACCACTGCATTTCATAGTCGCCTTCGGCAAACAGCTCCACGGTGATGAAGCTAAGATTGGCATCGTAGTTCTGATTCCACTCGCCCGAGTAGTCGATGACGTCGTTGATGGTGGTCGCTTCGCCATCGCACCTTATAAGGAAATGGCCGCAAGAATCGTTGATCCCAGTATCGCGCCATGGAACGACGCAGAGGCCGTTCTCGACAGCATCCTCGGTGAGCCGCTGGGTCAACCACCAGCGATAGTCATACGGAGAGGCAATCTCATCGGCCGCATATGGCGTCCAGATTATACGAGGGAACGATCCATTCTGACGCTTGTATGCGTCATCGGCCCTCTGAAGTATCTCCTGGATTTCAAACCCCGTTATGCTGTCGAAGGCAATGGAGAGATTTCCCGCCAGCGTGCCGTCATCGTAGCGAGAAAGCCGCACGCCCTCCTTAAGGCGTGCCCGGTCCTGCGGCGACCCGGCCATTTTGCTGGAATCGATGGCCTTGATAACCGTTTCGTAGATAAAGTCGCGCTGATTTTCGTTATACGCGTACTCCGTATAATGCAGATGAAGGGACCCGCTAAGGGGATAGCATCTCGTGGCGCTTTGGCGAAAACCACGGGTAAGGTTGGTCACGGTAAGGGTCATCTCCGCCACCGGGCCAAGCAGGAGGTCGTCATCGGGCGCTTTGGCCATATAGTGATCCACCGGGGCGGGAAGAAGCATGTACAGGTCGCCGTCATCGGTCGGGCAGAGCGGGAACTCGATAATCTGCGTAGCCGAGCGGTCCGGCGCATTGGAACGCGTAATGTCGTCAACGCAAATGGCGATGCTCGCCCATGCCTGCTCGCCCGAACGCACAAGATCTGTACTTATGCGCAAATCAAAGCAGCCGATTTCCGAGAGGGCCGTGGCGAATTCATCGTCCTCAATCCATCGATCCCCAACCGGGCGTGCCAGGAAGGACGCGGCACCGCGCTCCTGCTTAAGGGGATAAAAGGACATCCATGTCTCCGCGGCACTAAGGTCGGCAACGGACTCTGGAGAGAAAAACTCAGACCACCGCGCGGTATCGCTAAAGTTCCGCGCCAGCTTTTGGTCATAGGACATCCTGCGCGACTCGGTCGCAAATGCCCGCTGAGCCTCGCGGACGGCCTGCCTAAGGTGCTCGACAACAGAAATCTCCTGGGCGGTAATCCCCTGCCGGCGCTCAACGAACGGGAGGCTCTTATCCCACGCATCGAGCTGGCTCAAAATCGCCGTTCTGCTCGCTGTAGGGTTAAGACCGAGAAGTGCATAGTGGTTATCGGTGGCGCGCATAAAGATTCCTTTGCTGGTGCTTGCAACAAGCCAAGTTTGAACGCACCTGTCTGCATTTTCAAGGGACGGAGCTGGGCGATTTTGCCCACGGAGACGGCGCTCGGAGCCCCAACGCGCCCTCCACACAGAAGCCTAAAGAGTTTCCAAAAGGACACCGTGCATTTTTTGCGTCTTTGCACGGTATGCATTTTGAAAGGAGGGCGATCCCGTGTCGCGAGGGCGCTTCGGAGGCTGATTTTGGCCCCAGAGAGCGCGAAAACGCGCTCCGGAGAAGAAGTTAGGCACCTTGCCTAGTGCACAAACGCAAAAAATGCACGGCGCTCCCGACACGGAAGGACTGCAGACGAAAAATCATGCATAAAATAGCCTTATACAGCCTAAAAATTGCATACTGCCCATTATCGCACGGCGGCGCCGCAAAGCGCCCGGCGGCGGCGCCGCCCACGGCGCGGGCGCCGGGGGCACGCAGCCGCGCCGGCGCGCGCTTGCGGCGTATCGCCCCGGACGAGCGCCCTCAACGTGCAGGGGTTGTGATGGGTTGAAGCGCCTCCCCACCACCAGAAATTCTCGACATTCGCCGGTTACCATGGATGGTTGCATTTTTACCAAACCAGGAGCGCTTCTGTTATGACTATCGCCCTCGTATCGTTTATCGGCTTTATCTGCACTGTCGCCCTGTGCGTGCGCAGCGTTCGCACCCAGAAGGACGCCGGCGCCACCATCGCCCGCGGGCCGCTCGTTCGCGGCGGCGCCATCGCTGCTCTCCAGCTGTTTTTGACCATCTGGGGCGCGCTGGGCTTTATAGACACCTCGATCCAGTTCTCGGTGCTCGGCGCCGTGGTGGCGCACGCGCTCATCTGCGGCTGCGCATGGGTAAGCATCAACCGCGCGGCCGTCTGCCAGCGCCTTGAGCGTGTGGCCGGCAAGCAGGGCGCCTTTGCGCACCCGCTGTTTATCTCCGTGATCATGATGCTTTTTGCCGGCGCGTTTGCCACGCTGGGACTCGAGATCTCTTCCAACCATGACCTCACCTGGATGTACCCGCTGTGCCTGGTGCTCGAGTGGGGGCTCATCACCCTGGCCATGATGGGGCTGTTCTTCCTCACCGGCCGTCGCAGCGCCGCTCCCGCCCTCGTGGCCGTGGTTATGTTTGGCTTGGGCCTGGCCGAGTACTTTGTGATCACGTTCAAGTCCATGCCCATCATGCCGGGCGATCTTACGGCACTCTCCACCGCCGCGGCCGTGGGCGCGGGCTACACCTACACGCTCAACTACTTCTGCCTGCTGAGCCTGGCCTTTACCTGCATCGCTATCACCATCTGCCAGTTCGCCGCGGCGCTCGCGCCCAAGCGTGCCAAGAAGAACCGCCGCGTGCTTGTAGCCAACATCGCGCTCGGCCTTGTGTGCCTGAGCGCGATCGTGGCGCACGTGACGCTCTTTGACTACTACCACACCCTCTATATCCAGGTGTACTCGTGGCGCCCGCTGGAGAGCTACTACCGCCAGGGCTTTTTGCCCTCGTTCATCTCCGGTGCACAGCTCATCAACCCCACCAAGCCCAAGGACTACTCCGTCGAGAGCGCCAAGGCGCTGGTTGAGGAGTACGCCGCCGAGTACGACGAGGACTCCACCGACGGCGGCGCGTCCGAGTCGCGCACCGAAGCCGAGGCGCAGTTCGACGAGGAGAAGCCCACCGTCATCGCCGTGATGAACGAGACGTTCTCCGATCTCTCCATCTACCAGAACCTGCACGCGGACTACCAGGGTCCCACGTACTTCAAGGGACTGGACGACTGCCTCTCGCGTGGGCGCCTCTATGTCTCGGCCTACGGCGGCGGCACGGCCAACTCCGAGTTCGAGTTCTTGACCGGCAACTCCATGGCGTTTTTGGGCAGCGGCGTGTATCCCTACACCACCTATGACCTTACCGAGACCGAGAACCTGGCCGCGCAGTTCAAGAAGCTCGGCTACACCACCACGGCCATGCACCCCAACCACGGCACCAACTGGAACCGCTCCAACGTGTACACCGACTTTGGGTTCGACTCGTTCCTCACCATCCAGGACTTCCAGAACTCCGAGAAGCTGCGCGGCATGGTGACGGACAAGGCCACCTACGACAAGATTCTCGAGCTGCTTAGCAGCAACTCCAACCCGCAGTTCATCTTCGACGTGACTATGCAGAACCACTCCGGCTACGACACGGGCCTGATCCCCGTCGACAAGCAGGTCAACCTGGAGATCGACGGCTACTATGACTCCACGGTGAACGAGTACCTCTCGCTTATCCAGCAGTCCGACGAGGCGCTGCAGTACTTCATTGGCCAGCTGCGCCGCCTTGACCGCAAGGTGATCGTGGTGTTCTTTGGCGACCACCAGCCGTACTTCCCCTCCACGTACAACAACGAGTGGTTCACCGATGAGGACGAGGCGACCCACCAGGAGCGCCTGTGGCAGACCGACTACATCATCTGGGCGAACTACGACGTTGCCGGCAACAGCCAGACGAGTGAGGTCGTGGATCTCTCCACCAACTACCTGAGCGCCCAGCTCATGCACCTGATCGGCGCTCCGATGACCAGCTACCAGAAGGCGCACATGGTGCTGCGCGACGCGCTGGCGGCCATCAACTCGGTGGGCTACGAGGACGCGGGCGGCACCTGGTACCTGGCGAGTTCCTCTGACGACACGAGCTCAGGCGACACGCTCTCGGCCGCGTGCGAGAAGGCCCGCAGCGACTACCGCACCATGCAGTACTACGAGATGTTCGGCGACGGCAAGAGCATCTACACCAAGCATGCGCAGGACGCGGCGAACGAGACGGATCCGAACCTGGCTCCCGGGACTACCAAGATCAAATAGCCGCTTGCGGTTTTACTGGGGGAGGGCCCCGGGGTGTTTGGTCGCGGCTGCGGACAGTCCTGCTCGCGCGAGAGCGCCACTGGCGCTCTCAGCTCATGCGGAACTTGCCTCGACCAAACGCCCCGGGGCCTGCCCAAAACGCTTACGCTCTTGGGGTCGTCCCCAAGCAAGGTTTTCGGGGCTCCCAGCGGCAAGGGAAAATGAGTGTGCCGGCCTGCTTTCGCAGGCCGGCACATTTGTATTGGGGGCTGTTGGTACGGAGACTTTGGGGCTCCCCTTCTTATCCCCTTAGGTTTCGCCAGGCAATTCAACCATGGCTACCCAAAGGGTTTTCCAGGTGCCCGAGATTCTTAAGCGACAGGCCCGACGCCGCGTGGCTTAGGCACGCAAGGAGGGTTGGAGCCCGAAAGTCGGGTGCCTGGGAAAGCCTAGGCGATGGGCGCAGCTCCGTTGGCGAACACGCGCATCACGTGCTCGTAGTCGGCGCAGAAGGCGTCGTAGGCGGTCATGGTCATCTTGTGGTAGTAGGGAACCTCGCCCTCCTTGAGGCTGGCGGCGACGGCCTCGCCGGCGGCCTTGGAACCGTAGGTGAAGTAGTTGATCTTGCGGATGCCGGCGTCGATGGCCTTCTTGTAATCGTCGTCGGAGACGCCCGAGCCGCCGTGCATGACGAGCGGGGTGAGGGTGCGCTCGCGGATCTGGTTCAGCACGTCGAAGGAGAGATGCGGCTCGCCCTTGTACAGGCCGTGCACCGTGCCGAACGAGACGGCCAGAATGTCGCAGCCCGTCGCGGCGATGAACTCGTTGGCCTGGTCGGGGTCGGTGTAGATGGCGCCGGCCTCCTCGGCGGTGCCGCCTTCCACCTTGGCGCCGGCCTCGCGGCTGCCCATGGAGCCGAGCTCGCACTCAAGGCCGCAGTCAAAGCTGTGGCACATCTCGGCCGCGCGGTGGCCGAGCTCGCAGTTGCGCTCGTACGGCAGGAACGAGCCGTCGAACATGGCGCCGTTGAATCCCATCTCCAGCGCGCGGCGCATGTAGGAGAGGTCCTCGCAGTGGTCGAGGTGCACGCAGACCGGCGCGGTGGAGCGCTCGGCCAGGGCTATGAGCACCGGGCCCATCACGTCGAGCGGCGTGATCTCCTCGTGGCCCTGGGCATGGTCGATGATCACGGGGTAGCCCAGTTTCTCGGCCGTATCGATGGCGGCGCGGGCAGACTCCAGGCTCGGCGAGTTAAAGGCGCCGATGGCCATGTTGTTCTGTTCGGCGATAGCCGTGATGTCACGAAGGTTAACGAGCATGGTGCACACCTTTCCTGTGCGGCGTCGGAGCCCCCGGCGTCGATTGACCGTTGCAGCTGAGTCCATAGTAGTGGAAAGGCGCGTCAACTTGTACATCAATCTTCGAACAAGTTGGCGAGCGGAACAGAATCGCCAAAAGCGGAAATTCGGGAGAACGGACGAGGTCCGTCGGAGAGAGAGGCGGGCATGGGCGAGAATGCGCGGGATCCCACAGGCCGGCCGCTTGGGCGAGGCACGCGCGGTCCCGCCGCGGCCAGCCAGCCGGCCGCGGCGACTCCCCTACTCTGCGCTCGCCCACTGGCTGTTGTAGAGCTCCGCGTAGGCACCGCCCGCGGCGAGCAGCTCGTCGTGGCTGCCGCGCTCGATGATGTGCCCATCGCGCATCACCAGGATGCAGTCGGCGTTACGGATGGTGGAGAGGCGGTGGGCCACCACAAAGCTCGTGCGGCCGGCCATCAGCTCGTCAAACGCGGCCTGTACCTGCAGTTCCGTGCGCGTGTCGATGCTCGAGGTGGCCTCGTCGAGCAACAAGATCGCCGGGTCGGTGAGCATCACGCGGGCGATGCACAAAAGCTGTGCCTGCCCCTGACTGAACGTACCGCCGTCCTCGCCGATCACGGTGTCGTAGCCCTGCGGCAGCTGGCGGATGAACTTGTCCGCATGCGCGCGGCGGGCCGCCTCCACCACCTGCTCGCGGGTCGCGCCCGGGCAGCCGTAGGCGATGTTGTCGTGCACGGTTCCCTCGAACAGCCAGGTCTCCTGCAGCACCATGCCAAAGGCGCGGCGCAGGCTCGAGCGCGTGTACTCGCGTGACGGGCGACCGTCGACCAGAATCTGCCCCGCATCGATGTCGTAGAAGCGCAGCAGCAGGTTGATGAGGGTCGTCTTGCCGCAGCCCGTGGGGCCCACGAGCGCAAAGCGGCGGCCCGGCTGCGCATCGATGCAGATGTCCTGCAGCAGCTTGCGCTCGGGCACGTAGGAGAAGTCCACGCCCTCAAAGCGCACCGCGCCGCGCGGGCTCGTAAGCTCAACGGCGTCCGCGGCGTCCGGCTCCTCCTCCGCGGCATCGAGCAGCGCAAACACGCGCCGCGCCGAGGCATAGGCCGTCTGGATCTGCGTGATGACGTTGGTGACCTCGTTGAACGGCTTGGTGTACTGGTTGGCGTAGGAGAGGAAGATCTGCACCCCGCCCACGGTGAGGCCGGCCGGCGTGCCGGTGATGACGCCCACGCAGCCGATCACGGCCACCACGGCGTAGATGATGTTGTTGATGAAGCGCGTACCGGGGTTGGAAAGCGAGCTCATGAACTGCGCATGCTCGCCGGCGGTGTAGAGCTCGGCGTTCAGCGCGTCAAAACGCTCCTGCGCGCGTGGGCCAAAGGCGAACGCGTCCACCAGCTTCTGCTCGCCCACGTATTCCTCGATATGGCCGCCCAGCTGGCCCTGGATGCGCTGCTGCGCAGCGAAGCTCTTGTTGGAGAGCTTGGCGATGATGCCCGCCGCGAAGATAGAGAGCGGTGTGACGAGCACCACGACGATGGCCATGACCACGTTGGTGGCGAGCATGCACACGAGCGTGCCCACAATGGTGATGACGCCCGTAAAGAGCTGCGTAAAGCCCTGCAGCAGGCCATCTCCCACCTGGTCCACGTCGTTCACCACGCGGCTGAGCAGGTCGCCGTGCGGATGGGAGTCGATAAAGCTGAGCGGCATGCGGCTGAACTTGTCGTTCGCCTGCGTGCGCAGGTCGCGCACCGTCTCGTACGAGAGGCGGTTCACGCAGTAACCCTGCAGCCACTGGAAGGCCGCGGCGGCCACCACCACAACGGCAAGGCGAACAATGAGCGGCAGCAGCGCGTCGAAGTCCACGTGCCCCGCGCTCACGATGAGGTCGATGCCCTCGCCGATGATGATGGGGGTATAGAGCTGCAGCACCACCGAGACGGCGGCGCTCACGAACGATGCGGCGAACGAGACGGCATGCGGGCGCACGTAGCCCAGCAGGCGCCGAGTGACGAGACCCGCGGGATAGCGCTCAGGATCGCCGGGCTGGCGCGGGCCGGCGCCTAGGTCGCCCAGGCTCTTGCCGCCCGAGACGTTGGCCGTGACCGTGGCGACCGATCCGGAGGAGGTGTACGGGTTCATCTAGCATCCCTCCTTTGCGGACGTGGAGACGACAGGCGCGGCGGCCATGGGCGCGGGACCCTCCAGCTCCTCGCGGCGCAGCTGCGACTGACAGATCTCGCGGTAGAGCTGGCAGGTGCGGTAGAGCTCGTCGTGCGTGCCGAGGCCGGCCACGGAGCCGTGGTCGAGCACGCAGATCGTATCGGCGTCGCGCACGGTGGAGACGCGCTGGCTCACAATGATCGTGGTGAGCGGAAGCCCGCCCGCGGCGGCTCCGTTCGCGCTGCGCTCGTGCACGGCGCGGCGCAGGGCCGCATCGGTCTTGAAGTCGAGTGCCGAGGCGGAGTCGTCCATGATGAGGACCTGCGGGGTGCCCACCAGGGCGCGCGCGATGGTGAGGCGCTGGCGCTGGCCGCCCGAGAAGTTCTTGCCGCCGGCCTCCACCGGGGTATCCAGGCCCTCAGGCATCTTGCGCACGAACTCGCTCGCCTGCGCGGTGTCGAGAGCGCCCCAGAGCTCATCGTCTGTGGCATCCGGGTCGCGCCACTGCAGATTGGAGCGAATGGTGCCGCTCACGAGCGTCGCGCGCTGCGGCACGATGCCCACCACGTGGCGCAGCTGGGCGAGCGGCCAGGCGCGCACGTCGCGACCCATGACCTCCACGTGTCCGCCCGCCGCCTCGTACAGGCGCGGGACGAGCGAGACCAAGGTCGACTTGCCCGAGCCCGTGCCGCCGATGATGCCGAGCGTGGCGCCCAGCCCAAGCGTGAGCGAGACATCGTCCACGGCGTTGGCCGCGCCTTCGCCAAAGGCAAAGCTCACGTGGTCAAGGCGCAGCGCAGGGACAGTGGCCGCACCCGCGGCAGCCTCGCCCGCGGCAGCCTCGCCCTCGCCCGCGGCTCCGTCTCCGCACGCCGGCAGCTCCACCGGGGCCGCGCCCGCGTCGGTGATGCTCGGCTCGCACTCCAGCACCTCGTTGATGCGCGACGCGCTGGCGCTCGCCTTGGTGAATACCACCACGAGGTTCGCCACGTACACAATAGAGGTCAGCGTCTGGGTCATGTAGTTCACAAAGGCCATCACCTGGCCCTGCGTGAGCTCGCCCACGTTCACCTGGATGCCGCCCGTCCACAGGATGGCGCACACGCCCAGGTTCATCACCAAAAACGTCACCGGGTTCAGCACGGAGGAGAGCTTGCCCACGGCGATGGCGGTCTCGGCCTGGTCGGTCGCGGCGGCGGCGAAGCGCTCGCGCTCGTACTCCTCGCGCACAAACGCGCGCACCACGCGCGAGCCCGAAAGGCCCTCGCGGCAGATGAGCGCGATGCGGTCGAGCTTTATCTGCATCTGCTTGAAAAACGGGATGCAGCGCGCCATGACAAACCAGAACACAAAGCCGATGACGGGCGTGCACACCAAAAAGATGAGGCCGAGCTTGAGGTCGATCAGCAGTGCCGCCACCATGGAGCCCACGGCCAAAAACGGCCAGCGGATGAGCATGCGCACGCCGAGCGCCACGGCGAGCTGCACCTGGTTGACGTCGTTGGTGATACGCGTGATGAGCGAAGGCGTGCCGAAGCGGTCGAGCTCAGCGTAGCCCAGTGTGTTGATATGCGCATAGAGCTCGGCGCGGATGTCGGTACCCATGCCCTGCGAGGTGAGCGCCGCCATCTTTTGGCACACGAGCGTAAACGAGATGCCGATGACCGACATGATGCCCAGCAGGATGCCGTAGTGGATCACGGCCTGGACGTCGTGCGCGCCGATGCCGCGGTCGATCATCTGCGCGATCACGAGCGGGGTCACCAGGTCGAACAGGACCTCGATCAGCTTGCAGGCGGGGCCGATAACCATGTAGCGGTAAAACCTTCCGCCAAAGCGCTTGAGCAGCTTGAGCATGTAGGGCGGCTCTCCTCGTATCGTATCTACGCCGCGCAGGGCCGCGTGTGAACGCGGCGGGCGGCGGGTCCTCGTTAGAAAACAGCGTCCATCATAGTACGCCCGGCGCGTCACGGGCGAATAACGAGCATGTCAACACGGGGTGTTCGCTTTGCTGCGCAAGACGGGCCGAGCGGCTCTGCGGGCGGCTCGCGACATGAAAAAGCGCCCCGTAAGCTCGATGGGAACGGATGCCCGTCAGAGGCTCCTTATGGCTGCTACCTTCCGGTCCTGACCAGATTCGGAACATATCGTCATCCGAACCCATCGAGCGCACGCGGCGCCGTGGGTCTATAGTAGCGGCTCGCGCGGCCCCCGTCCACCGTCGCACAAAACGGACGGGCGCGGGCGGCAGGCGGAGCAGGGGGCGCAAGCCGCACGGGTGCGGGCGCGGGGCGGGTGCAGGAGGCGCGGGTGCGGGCCTGAGGGCGGGCGCAGGCGGCGCGGGCCCGAGGGCAGGCGCCGACTCGAAACGCGCGGTGGCCGTCCGGCGGCTACTCGGCGAGCACGCGGGCGATGCGCTCGCAGGTCTCCACGATCTGGGCGCGCGGGCTGGGCACGCACATGCGCTGGAAGAACTCGCCGGCATCCGGATCGAAGTTTACGCCGTCCTGCAGCAGGACCTTCGCGTCCTCGTAGATACGGCGGTGCAGTTCCTCGCCGTCGATACCGAGCTTGCGGCAGCGCGCCTCAAAGTCGAACCACATGATGTAGGTGCCCTCGGGGCGCAGCACGCCCACGTCGGGAAGGTTCTTCGCAAAGAAGTCGACCACGGCGTCGATAGTGCCGTCGATATAGGCCTTGACCTGCTCGTACCAGTCCTCGCCCTCGTTGTAAGCGGCGATCACGGCGCTCACGGCAAAGGGACTCGGCTCGGCATAGCCGCGCACGGCCTCGAAGCGCGCCTTGTCCTGCGCGTTCGAGAAGAACGTGTTGGAGGCAGCGAGTCCCGCCAGGTTGAAGGTCTTGTTCACCGTGGTACACGTGATGATGCGTGCCTCGGGCGCGACCTGCGCCAGATGGTGCATCTTCACGCCGGGGCGCATCAGGTCTCCGTGGATCTCATCGGCAACGATGAGCACATCGTGCTCGGTGCAGATCTGGGCCAGGCGGGTGAGCTCCTCGACCGTCCAGGCACGGCCCACAGGGTTATGCGGGTTGCAGAGGATGAGCATCTTGGCCTCGGGGCGGGCGGCCAGCTCCTCCAGGTTGTCAAAGTCCATCGTGTAGTACATGTCGGGCTGCCCGTCCTCGCCCGTGTGGCGGACGAGCTGGTTGTTCAGGATAAGGCGGCCGTTGTTGTTGACCACGCGCGAGAACGGCGGATACACGGGACGCTGAATAATGACCCCGTCTCCTGGCTCGGTAAACGCCTGAACGCACACGTCAAGCGCCTTGACAGTACCCGGGGTAAAGGCCATAAGGTCGCAGTTTACCTGCCACCCATCATGACGGGCGAACCAGCCCTCGACAGCCTTGTTGTAAGCCTCGCAGCCCGCGATGGTCGAGTAACCGAAGATGCCGTGCTCGGCCGTCTTGTGGAGCTCCTCGATGATGGGCTCGGCGCAACGGAAGTCCATGTCGGCCGTAAACAGCGAGATGTGTTCGTCGGTGATCTGCGAGACGCCGCAGTGCTCGGCAACGGAAGCGTCGGCACTCCACTTCTCGGAATAGCTGTACGCGCCGTGGCGGCGATCGATGCACTGGTCAAAATCGTACTCAAGGTGCTCGGACACTATAATTCCCCTTACCCACCGGTTTTATAGCTAACGATAGGCAGCATGGTAGCACGCCGGTGTTTCAGATGCGAGAAGATTGAGGCAAGACGGGCGCCGCGCTACATCAGGTACGCGCGCACGGCCGTCTCGCCAGCGCAGCGGATGTTCGCGGCGGCCTGCTCGGGCGAGAGCGCCTGCGCGAGCGTCATGGGGCGCGTGCAGACGGGCAGCACGAGGTCGACACCTTCTGCATAGACGGCATCGAGGTCATCCGCGCGACCGCCCACGATGGCCACGACCGGCCTCTGCGCACGCTTGGCACGGCGGGCCACGCCCACGGGCGCCTTGCCACCGGCGGTCTGGCCATCCATATTGCCCTCCCCCGTGATCACAAGGTCTGCCTGGCGGACGGCCTCGTCAAAGCCGATGATGTCGAGGACCGCCTCCACGCCGGAAGAGAGCGTGGCGCCCAGGGCGAGCAGCGCCGCGGCAAGGCCGCCCGCCGCGCCCGCACCGGGAACGCCCGCGAGCGAACGGGGGCGGGAGCCTGTCGCCGACACCTGAATATCGCTCCCATCGCACACGTCGCGCGCGCAGGTGAGCAGCTGCGCATAATGCACAAGCCAGGAGTCGCACTCGGCGATAACAGCCTCGCTATCAGCGCAATCTTTACCCAAACCCTTCTGCGGGCCAAACACGCGCAAGGATCCGCGGGCACCCACCAGAGGGTTGTCCACATCGCAGAGGATCGCGATATCGACCCCCGCCATGGCCCGCAGAGCAGGCGCCAGGTCGATGGAGGCGAGGGCTTGCAGCCCGGCAAGGCCAGGGGCGATCGGATCACCCGCGGCGTCGAGCAGGCGCACACCGAGCGCCGCGAGCGCACCCGCACCGCCGTCGGAGGTTGCGCTGCCGCCCAGCCCAAGATAGATTTTTGTTGCCCCCGCCTGCACGGCGTCGAGCATCATCTGGCCCACGCCGTACGTGCTCGCCGCAAGCGCGGCCTCGTGCGTGCACGGAGAACTTGTGATACCCGCGGCCTCGGCCATCTCCATCACGGCCTCGGTGCCGTCCTCGCGCGCAAGCAGCAGGTAGCGCGCCTGGAGCGGCTCGCCCAAAGGCCCTGTCACCGTAACGGTGCGCATCTCGCCGCCCACGGCCGCGTGCACGGCATCGATTGTGCCCTCGCCGCCGTCCGCGATGGGCAGGCAGCTCACCCGGGCCGCAGGGCACGCGTGCGCAATACCCTCGGCTACCCAGTTCTCTACCTGCGCGCTCGAGGCACAGCCCTTAAAGGAGTCGATGGCGAGCAGCACGTTCGGCGCGGGAGCAAAGGCTTTCTCGTGGCCGCAGCTGCAAGAAACGCATCCAGCCTCGGGGATTTCCGGAGCCTCCCCGCCTGCAGCCCGCTTTGCACGCAGGCCCGCGAAGAAGGAGCGCAGCAGCTCGCCGCACTCGTCCTCGAGAACGCCCGGCGTAACGGCAAAGCCGTGGTTCAGGCGCGCGTCGCTGTTCAAACGGTAGAGCGAGCCCAGCGCCCCGCCTTTGGAATCGGCCGCGCCATATACGCAACGATCGATGCGCGCGTTCACCATCAGGCCCGCGCACATAAGGCAGGGCTCGAGCGTCACGTAGACGGTGCAGCCGCTCAGGCGCCAGCGGCCCAGGGCCGCGGCCGCCTGCGTCATGGCCGTGAACTCCGCATGGGCAGACGGGTCCGTATCGACCTCGCGGCGGTTATGCGCACGCGCCACGATTTTGCCGTCGCAGACCACCACGGCGCCGATAGGCACTTCGCCCTCGCTCGCCGCCGCCTGCGCCTCGACCAGCGCCTCACGCATAAAGAACTCGTCATCGCGGTGCTGCTCCATCTTGGACCCTTTCTGCCAGCATTCTGCGATTCGATGCTATCATTAAGCCTCACGGAGAGATGGCTGAGCGGTTTAAAGCGGCGGTCTTGAAAACCGTTGGGCGTGATGAGCGCCCCGGGGGTTCGAATCCCCCTCTCTCCGCCATTCAGGATTTAAACTCCCCCACAGCCCAATATTCGCCTCTTCTTCAAAGCCCGCATCTGCCCAACGCTGGCGGAAAGAGGGGGATTCGAACCCGGCAGGGTGCGGAGCGTTAAGAAAAGGCGCAGCGCGCCTTTTTAGCGAAGCACGGTTGGCGCCAAGCGCCAACCGGTTAATTTTTCACGCACGCGAAAGTTTGGACATCCCCCTCACGCAGCCCAACCATCCGACCGAACGATTCGAACCCGCGCTCAGGACCCGCACCGTACATATTTTGCGTCTGTGCACGATATACATTTTGAAAAGCAGCCAATCTGGCGTTCAGAAGCTCTCTCGAGCGCCCATAAGTGGCCACGCGCGCTAAAAATCAGTCCCGGTCCGGTCCGCCAGGCCGCCGCATCGTGCATAAACGCAAAATATGTACGCCGCGCAACGATGCGCAGCTGCAGCGGTCAAAAAACGTGCATAATACGGTCGATTTCAAGCCAAGGACTGCATACCGCCAAATCCGAGCAATCGCGGCGTCCCAAACGGCCTCGGCACATGCAGGCGCGGGCGAGTATACTGAAACAAAACCTCGACCCACGAACGGAGCAGCCATGATCCCGGTCATCGTCGGCATCGTCATCGTCCTTGTAATCTGCTTTATCATCGCGAGCATCTACAACAACCTGGTCACCTCGCGCAACCGCATCGACAACGCGTGGCAGAACATCGACACGCAGCTCCAGCGCCGCTGCGACCTGATCGGCAACCTAGTCGAGACGGTCAAGGGCTACACCGCGCACGAGAGCACGACGCTCGAGGCCGTCGTCAATGCCCGCAACGCCACCGTCGGCGCTTCCACACCCGATGCCAAGATGGCCGCGAACAACCAGCTCACCGGCGCGCTGCGCCAGCTCTTCGCTGTGGCCGAGTCCTACCCCGACCTCAAGGCCAACGCAAACTTCTCGCAGCTCCAGACCACGCTCGAGGACACCGAGAACAAGGTAAGCTACGCGCGCCAGAGCTACAACGACTGCGTGCTCAAGTACAACAACGCCATCCAAACCTTCCCCGGCGTGATCTTTGCGGGCATCTTCCAGTTCAAGCCCCGCACAGGTTTTGAGGCTGCCGAGGAAACCCGCGAGGTTCCCCAGGTCAAGTTTTAGATTCGGCCTGCCAGGCTCTTCAGGCGGTCGCGCCGCAAGCCCGACGCCTGCATGCACAACGCATCCAAGCGCGCCTTGTCACCCTACTGATCGTCGGTGGTGATGAGGCGCGTTTTTGCGTTCTGGTCACGAATGCAGCTCGCCAGCGCCCCGCCCGGATCGTAGTCGGTGAGAATAGCATCGAAGTCGTGCACGTCCGCGTAGCGAATAAAATCGGGGCGGCGCACCTTGCTCGCGTCCATGAGCATGTAGTGCTCGCGCGCGTTCTCGAGCATGTGGGCCTTCACGTCGGCGTTGCCCTCGTTATCGGCCGTAAAGCCGTAGTCGGGATGGAACGAGTCGGTGGCCAGGAAGGCCTTGTCGGCGTTCACCTTGTCGAGCACCGTGTTGGTGATGAGGCCGGTGGCGTACTGGCGGTCGCGGCGAAGCACGCCGCCCAGCAGCATGACCTCGGCGTTGGGCAGGTTCGCCCCCGCAAAGGTCGCGATGGAGAGGTCGTGCGTCACGATCTTGAGTTTACGGAACTCCGTGAGGCAACACACGAACTCGAAGGTGGTGGTGCCCGTATCGACCAGGATCGAGTCGCCGTCCTGCACGAACTGCGCGGCATGCTCGGCCACGCTGCGCTTGGCCTCGACGTTCTTGTTCAGGCGCTGATCGGGATAGGTTACCGTGATGGTGCGCTTGATGGAGACGGCGCCGCCGTGGGTGCGGCGCAGGGCGCCCGCAGACTCGAGGGTGGCCAGGTCGTTGCGCGCCGTGACCTCGGACACGCCGAACTGCTCGCAGATGTCGGCGACCTGCAGGGAGGAGCGGCGGTTGATCTCGTCAACGATCATCCCGCGACGTTCGTCAATCGATATCTTTCGGTTTTCGCGGGGCGCACTTTCCCACATGTCAGACCACCATCACAAACTACACGCAAATCCTGCTGTTTTATATGCACGCCGTCCAGTATAGGCATGAGACGTATGCGAAAGCACCATTTTCGCCAAACGTTACGAAAGTCTCCGTAAGCATACGAAAACGCAACAGTATCAACCGGAAACCCGCAGCAGCTAGTAGCCCATCGCCTGCAGCACGAACATGATGACCGTGAGCACCGTGATGACCGCGATGGTGAGCCAGGTGAGCGCGTTCCACACACGGCCGTTGCGGTACTCCCCCATGATGTGCTTGTCCTGCGCGATGAACACCAAGAACACCAGCACCACGGGCAGCAGCACACCGTTGATGACCTGCGAGGTCATCATGATCTGAAAGAGGTCCACACCGGGCAGGAGCACCAGCACGGCCGAAACGGCGATGATGCCCGTGATCAGGCTGCGGTAGACGGGCGCGTCCTCCCAGGAACGGTCGGCACCGCGCTCCCAGCCAAAGGCCTCGCAGATGGCGCTCGATGTCACGCCGGGAAGCACACAGGCGGCCAAGAAGCTCGCTGCAACGAGGCCCGAGGCGAACAGCACGGTGGAAAACTCGCCGGCGATGGGCTTGAGCGCGAGCGCGGCGTCGGCCGCGTCGGAGATCTGGATGCCCGCCGGGAAGAGCACGGTGCCCGTCGTGATGATGATGAACCAGGCGATGAGGTCGGCAGCGATAGAGCCCGTCACGGTGTCGATGCGCTGCAGCGTGATGCTGTCCACGTCGGCATGCTTGTCCACCACGTTGCTCTGAGCCAGAAAGACCATCCACGGCGCGATGGTGGTACCGATGGTGGCCACCACGAGCGACACGTAGGATGGGTCGGTGGAGATAGAGGGCACCACCGTGGCGTAGGCGACCTCGCCCCAGTTGGGGCCCGCCATAAACGCAGCCACCACGTAGGTGATGAACACGCAGCTCACGAGTAGCAAGATTTTCTCGATGCGCTGGAAGCTGCCGGACATGGTGAGCAGCCAGATGAGCAGGGCCACCAGCGGCACCGAGATGCTCGACGGAATACCAAAGAGCGCCAGGCCGCTCGCGATGCCCGCGAACTCCGAGATGGTCACGGCCGTGTTCGCGATCAGCAGCGCCGCCATGGCGAGCACGCTCTTGCGCACGCCGAAGCGCTCACGGATGAGCGAGGCCAGGCCCTTGCCGGTCACGCAGCCGCAGCGCGCCGCGGTCTCCTGCGTCACGATGAGCAGCACCGTCATCACGGGGAGCATCCACAGCATCTGGTAGCCGTAGGAGGCGCCGGCGCTCGAGTAGGTGGCGATACCGCCCGCGTCGTTGCCCGAGAGCGCGGCGAGCAGGCCCGGCCCCATCGCGCCGAAGATGGCGGCGGCGGTGAGCTTCTGTTTGGTCTTGCCCTGCATCATGCCCCCATGATCGCCGTCACGGCCATAACGCACAGTACCGAGAAGAGCACCGCCGAGACCAACACGGCCGTAAGCTGCATGGCCGTGCCCGAGACCGGGCGGTCATGCTCATCGCCCCAGTAGAGCACCTTGAGATAGATGACCGAGCTCATGGACGAGACCAGCGTGACGACAGCTGCCACGTCGAAGCACGCCATGAACATCTGCGCCGGCCAGACGGAGACGTCCTCAAAGGCCGCCGTGGCCACGAGCTGCCCGCACAGGTAGATGACGAGCGCCAGGATGAGGCCGGTCACGGTGTTCTGCAGCCAGAACCACACGTAGGGCTTCTTCTCCTCGTCCGCATCGTCGTTTTCCAAGAAGAAGTTCTTCACGAAGCTCACCATGCGCGTGGCCGCCAGAAGAACGACGGGCATGGCGCACATCGGGTAGAGGAAGAGCGTGGGCCGGTGGCAGATCGTGTTGAGCACCGAAGCCATGATGACCGAGGCCACGGCCCAGATCACGATCCAGTATTGGCGCTGCACGAACCACGCGATGGCGCCCGTGGTCTCGCCCGTGGTGTTCTCGCCGCCCGAGGCGACGCCCGCGATCTGCAGGTCCTCCTGGTGCTCTTCGGTCATGACGTCCATGGCGTCGTCGACCGTGACGATGCCCAGCATGTGGCGGTTTTCGTCGCACACGGGAATGGCGGCCAGATTGTACTTGGACATCTCCTCGGCCACGTCCTCCTGGTCGAGGTCGGGCGCCACCCAGACCACGTCGCGGTAGGCGAGGTCCTTCAGGCGCTGGTCGCGCTCGGCCACCACAAGGGCCCGCAGCGAGAGCACGCCGGAAAGCGCGCCCTCGGAGTCGGTGGTGTAGACGTAGTAGACGCTCTCGAAGTCCTCGTCCAGCTGGCGGATCGCATCGACGGCGTCGGCCACGGTAGCAGTGGCGGGCAGCGCCACAAACTCCGAGGTCATGATGCGGCCGGCAGTATCCTCCTCGTAGCCCAGCAGGGTACGGATCGCCTTCTCCTCCTTCACGCCCATCAGGCGCAGGAGCTTCTCGGCCTTCTCGTAGTCCAGTTCGTCGATAAGGGCGGCGGCGTCGTCCGGGTCCATCATGGCGAGCATCGAGGAGGCGTCCGTATCGGAGAGGCCCTCGATCATCTCGGCCACGAGCTCGTCGTCGTCCAGCTCCGAGATGGCCTCGGCCGCCTGGGCGGTGTCGAGCTGGTTGAAAACCTGGCCGCGCAGGCGCGGGTCGAGCTGCTCGATGATGTCGGCGATGTCTGCCGGGTGCAGCTCGCCCAAGGTCTTGTGCGAGACGGAGAGCTTGATCTGCTGCGTGCTGCGCTCGAGCAGGTCCATGTAGGACCACGCGATGATGTCCTCGGAGAGCGGCTTGCCGATGGCTGCTGCCACGCGGCTCACCAGGTGCTCGAGGGCGGGATGGATGGCGCGCAGCAGGCCGCGGGCGCCCACCTCGGCACCCAGCAGGCGCAGCTGGTTCTCGCCCGAGGCGGAGAGCTTGATGTCGTTTACGCGCACGACCTTCATGCCCTGCGTGTCCACGATCTGCTTGTTCATGACGTCGCGCGCGAGCAAAAGCTCGGTGGGCTGCAGATACGAGAAGCGGATATCGGTCGACGGGCACTTGAGATACACGCCGTCGTCGTCAAAGCGGTCCACGTACTTGCGCCACGAGATCATAAACGGGGTCTTGGAGGGACCCTGGAACGCGAGCGATGTGACGCGGGGAAAGACCTCGCCCGTGGCGATGCCGAGGTCGTTGACGATGCCCATCTTCTCGCCCGTGGAATCGATCACGGGCAGTTTGAGCATCTCGGAGAGATAGTTCATGGTGCTCCTATCCGGCCGTCGAAAAACAAGAGGTTGCGAAGGTAGCGAGCGCACGGACCAGCCATGCGGCTCAAGTCCCCGTGCGCGCCTCCTCCCGTGCATCAAGCCGGCAAAGAGCACCCGCAGGGGCTAGCTACTGTGAGGTCGAGGTTTAGATTTCACCTTTAGCCTTTCTATAAAGCGTATAAGCCCTGCAATATCATCCAGGTGCGCGAGCTGGCGCACCCTATAGCCATAGCGCAACTACTATAGCATCCGCCCCGCGGGGCTTCACCGTTTTTCCGTTGGCTTGGCGCTCCCCATACCAAAAGCTGACGCGAGCTTGATGCGCGGCAGGGTACGAGCCCGGCGCGCTACACGTCGGGGAGCACGGCGTCGTCGGGCATCTTGACGGTGCCGTTCACCACGTCCTCAGGGAAGTTGCCGTCGAGCTTCATGAGCTCGGAGACGGTCACGAGCTGGTAGCCCGCGGCCTTGAGGCCGTCGATGATGCCGGGCAGGGCCTCAACGTCCTGCGAGCGGTTGCCGCCGCCGTCATGCATCAGCGCGATGGCCCCGTTAAAGGCATGCGTGAGCACCATGTTGGTGATGGCCGAGGCGCCGGGGAGCTTCCAGTCGAGCGTATCGATGTTCCACAGCACGTTGCAGCTGATGAGATCCGCCGAGCGCGCCCACTCAACATCCGTAAAGGCACCGTAGGGCGCGCGGATCATCTGCGTGGTGGTGCCCGAGGCCGCCGTCAGCTTGTCAAAGGCGCTCGTGATCTCGTTGCGTAGGTCGTCCTTGCCGAGTGTCGGCAGGTTCTGGTGCTGGTTGGTGTGGCTTGCCAGCTCGTGGCCGCCCTCGACCACGGCCTTGGTGAGGTCAGGCTTGCCCTCGGCCTGCGTGCCCAGGTTAAAGAACGTGGCCTTCACGCCCTTCTCGGCCAGAATGTTCAGGATATCCTGCGTGTAGCCGGAGGGGCCATCGTCAAAGGTGAGGGCGATGTACTTGCCGCCGTCAGACGGGCTGGGCGTGCGCGAGGAGACGACCATCTGCGTGGCCTCCTCGATAATCTCCTTGTCCACCGTCTCGCCCGACTGCTTGCCGGTCCAGACCTTCTTCTTGCCGGCCTTGCCCCACTGCGAGACATACTGGATGGCACCGCCCGCCTCCTTGGTGATGCCGGGGGCGATGGCGACCTCCTCCTCGGTGTACTCCTCGGTGGCGTCTGCGCCGTCGGTGACGGTGATGGTGTCGCCGTCCTCGATCTTGGTGGAAGCGAGATCTGTCACGGCCACCGCGTTGCCGTCACGCGTGACCGAGCAGCGGTCGCCTCCGTCCTCGGAGAGCGTGTTGCCTCCCACAGAGAGAAGCTTTCCGGCCTTCACGCCAAAGTAGTCGTTATCGGCAAGGTAAGCGTCGAGCGAGGTGCCGATGCGCACCTGCTGAGCCTCGTTGTTCACGGTGATGTTCACCGAGCGCCAGAAGAACGCCCAGCCGATGCCCAACCCGCAGGCGAGCACAAGGACGCACAGCGCGATGACGGGCACCGGGCTGCGGTCGCGATGCTTGTGCGGCTTGCTGTTCGGCTTTGTGCCTGCAGGGATATACGCGGGCGGAACGGAAGGCGTATGGGGCGCCTGTCCCGCCGGATGCGCCTGCCCGTGCTCCACCTGTCCCGCCGGATGCGCCTGCTGGGCCTGCGGCTCCTGCTTGCGCGGCGCGGGCTTGTGCATCTTCTTATGATGACGCGAGGGCGCGCCCATCCCGTAGACCGGGGCCGTGCCCGTCGCCTTGTAGCGCGTGGGCTGGTGCTTTACCGGATGCGCGGGATGGGGAGGCGTCGCTGCTCCCGAAGGCGCCGAGGGCGCATGATCACCCGCTGCGGAGGCGTTGGCCCCCTGCTCATCCTGCTTGTTATCTTCCGGTGCAGCCACAACAAACCCCTTTGCACCTTGAATGTCCGGGGCTCAGTCTATCACCCCGGGCGGACGCATACGCGGACGCGCTCGAATACTGTCTTGATCAACTCTCATTTTTCACGCGGGCCAAACGGGCCGGACGCTACGCCGCCTCGTCGTTTGCCGCGTCGTCTGAGGTGCCCGAGTCCGTCCCCGTCACCGTGGGCAGCACGGCGCCCTTGGGCATCGAGACCTTCTTCATGTTGATGGCATCGGAGAGCTCGGCGTTCTGCGCGATCAGCTCGCTTACCGAGACCACCTTGTAGCCTTCTTCCTGCAGGCGCTCCAAGATGGAGGGCAGCGCCTCGACCGTCTGCGCGGAGGTCGCCTCGTTATCGGTCATGGCGATGATGCTGCCGTTGCCGGCCCCGCTCGCCACGGTCTCGATCACCGTCTCGGCGCCGGGCAGCAGCCAGTCGCCCGAGTCCATGCTCCAAGCCACCGCCACAGCGACCAGGTCCATGCACGAGCCCCACTGCGTCTCGGTAAGCTTGCCGCCCGAGGAGCGCAGCATGAGCGTCGAGGAGCCCGTCGCGCTCGACACCTGGTCCAGGCCTTGCTCGACCTCGTTGCGCAGCGCGTTGCCGGTGAAGTTTGCAAGCGACGTACCGTCGGTGCCGTAGCTGCCCACCTCGCAACCGGCCGAGACGATGGCCTTTGCCTGCGAGCTGTACGCGGAGGCGTTCTCGCCGGTAAGGAAGAACGTCGCCGTGGCGCCCTTCTCCTCCAGGATGGAAAGGATCTGATCGGTGTAGCTGCTGGGCGCGCCGTTAAAAGTGAGTGTCACGTATTTGCCGGAGTCGGGCTTGGCCGAGGCGCAGACCACCACGCCGTCCTGGGCCTCCTTGACCACGCCGCGGTCGTAGGTCTTGCCCGAGATCTTGCCCGTCCACACCTCGCTGCGGCCCAGTTTGGGCCAGGTCGCTACATATTGGATGGCGCCCGAGCCCTCAAAGCTAAGCGACGGCTGAATATCCGTAGCCACCACCTCGTGGTCCTCGTACAGGTCGCGACCGTTGCCGATGGTGAGCTTCTCGCCGCCGGTGAGCTTGACGGAGTCGAGCTCGCTGTTGTCGATCTGCTTTTTGCCCAGCTTGACAGAGATCTTCTCGCCGCCGCGCTTGGTGATCACCGAGTCGTCCACCGCCAGCAGGTTGCCGGCACGCACGCTGATGTCCTGTGCGTCGATGAGCGACTGGATGGAGGAGTTGATGCGCACCTGTACCGTGGAGCCGTTCAGCTCCACATCCACGTTGCGGTTGGCGTACCAGATAAGGCTCGCTACAAACAGGAGCAGGGCGCAGCCCACGGCCACAAGGGCATAGGGGTTGCGCTTGCGCGGGCGCGACGAGCCACGGCGCCCGTGGTTGCTGTGTCCAAAACCCTGGGAATGGCGCAGGTACTGCACGCCGGGCTTGTGCTGGGCACGCCGACGCGCCGCCGGAAGCTGCTCTCCCGTAGCGGTGGCACGGCGACGGGTGGGCCGCTTTTTGTTCGTGGAGTAGGACGTGGTGTAATGAGGCAACGTGTATCCCTCTCCCCTATATGTCGCGCGGTCGCGCCGCTGAACTTACTTCTTGGTACCGCTTTTCTTCTTGGCCGGAGTACCCGCGGCCTTTTTGTACTCGGCCGCAAAGGACTTGAACATCCCGCGGGTCTTGCCCAGCTGCTTGCCCAAGGCCTTGCTGCCCTTGTTCACGGCGACGGAACCCTTGTCGTCGAGCACCTTGGCGCCCTTCTTGACCTTGTCGCCCACGTTGACGCTCACCTCGGCCGCACGGGCGGCAGCACCGCCGGAAAATCCCAGCTCGGCAACCTCGTCTTCGACGATCATGGCGCCCTCGCGGTAACCGGCGAGCAGCTCGACGGGCATCTTGATGTCGCCCAGAAGCGCGCTCGAGGCGGCGCCGGCGGTAAGCACGAAGTGCTCCACCGCGCCGGTCTTGGCGTCGAACACAGCGTCTGCGCAGTAGCCGACGGTCTTGCCCGAGCGGGTGCGCACGTCCATACCCGTCCAGATCAGGCAACGGTCGAGGTCGAGCCCCAGGCGCTTGGCCGCGGCGGCGTCGAAGTTCTCCTTCACGTCCGTCACGCAGGGCACGCCGTCGTACATCTCCACGGCATCAAAAGCCACGAACTTGTCGGACTGCTTCACCATGCCCACGATGTCGGGCAGCTTGACCATGTAGCCCACCACGCGCTTACCGCTCGCCTCGAAGACGGGAAAGTGCACGCGGCCGAGTTTTTTGGGCTCCTTGGCCACGCCGTTCTTATCGAGTCGCTTGTCGGGGGCGGGAATGCGGTAGATGCGCTTTCCCTGGATATCGGCTACGAGCATCTACGGCTACGCCTGCGCGGGATCGGAGGTCTCGATGGGCTCGGAGGCCTCGGCCTCGGCGGGAGCCTCGGTCACGGTCTCCACCACGACGTCGGCCGCGGGGGTGACGGTGCCGCCGGCCATGGCGTCGTTCAGCTGCTCGCGCAGCTGGTCCATGCGCTCACGGGCAAGATCGACCTTGGCGCGCAGGTCGTCGGTCTTGGCATCGACCATGGGGCCAAAGTCGGTAGCGGCGCAACGAGCCTGGTCAACACCCTGCTCGTACATGTCGCGCGCGTTGTCCCACGCATCGTTGGCCATGTCGGCGGCCATGGCGCGGGTCTCCGCACCGGCACGGGGAGCGAGCATGATGCCCACGATGGTACCGGCCGCAGCACCCACAAAGGCACCCGCTGCAAAGTTGAAAAGCTTACCCATGTTGTTCCTCCCAAAGAGAGAATCCGTGAAATATTGCCTCATTATACCCACGCGCGCCGCAGCGTCGTGCGTATCGCTAATCGGTAATCGCCGGCATCTGCGCGGTCGCGTCGGGGTCCACGTCGTCGGTGGTGCCATAGGCCGCATGGTTCGGGTCGGCCGCGGCTCCGCCAAAGACGGCGCTCGAGCTGCGGTAGGCCACGGGGGCCGCGCCCTCGGTGTCGATGACGGCCGCCGCCGGCTCGGCGAACGGGTCGCCCTCGGCAGGCATGCCCTCGGCCTCAGCCTCGGGCTCTTCGGACTCGCCGCGCAGGCCCATAACCAGGCTGCGCAGGGCCGCCACCGTGCCGGGGAAGTCCGGCGCGGGCGTAGTGCCGTGCAGGAAGGACCAGTCCATCATGAAGGTCGCGGAAGAAAGCGCGCCGATGGTAAGCACGTCGTCCGGGCAGGAGAGTTCCACCTCAAAGACGCGCTCCTCGCCGGGGGCGCGGCGCGTACGGCCGCAGGAGACGTCGCCGGCAAGGCCGGTCTCGCGCATGATCTCGACGCTCAGGTGCTCGAGCAGGTGCGCCACCTCGGTATCGGACATGCAGTCCTGAAACTCCGGGCCGGCGTCGCCCAGGCACAGGTGCTTGGCGATGGCCGGGGCAAGGTAGTACACACGCGCGGTGGCCTCGATGTCCTCGGAGGTCATGACGGGAAGCCCCGGCTGCACGGCGACGCGTGCGCACAGCTTCTCCTCGCCCACCGTGATCTTTTCGATATCGAACAGCTCTGACATATGCGTCCGCTCTTCCTACTCGTGTTCGTCGGCCTGGGCGGGCTCGCCCGCCTCTGCCTCGTCCGGCACGGGTGCCGTCACGCGAATCAGCGAGATACGCTGCCCGCGCATAGATTGAACTTTAAACTTGTAGCCGCTAACTTCAAAGACCTCGCCGATATCCGGCACGGAATCACACAGGTCGAGGATCCATCCGGCCACGGTCTCGTAGTCGTCGCTCTCCTCGATGGGCCAACCCAGATCCTTGGCGTCGTCGCAGGGAAAACGACCGTCTACCAGCCACTCGCGACGTGAGAGGCGCGTAAGGTACTTGTTGTCGGGGTCGAACTCGTCCTCGATCTCGCCCACGATCTCCTCGACGATGTCCTCGATGGTGATGATGCCGGCCGTGCCGCCGTACTCGTCCACCACCACCACGATCTGCTCGTGGGCCGTCTGCATCTCGGAGAGCAGCGGCAGGATGTCCTTGGTGTCGGGCACAAAGGTGGCGTCGCGCAGGTACTTGGAGACGAAGTCGTCCTCGTCGTCGTTCACCACGGGCTCGATCAGGTCCTTAATGTGCGCGATGCCCACGATGTTGTCCTGGTCCTCGTGGAAGACCGGCACGCGCGAGAAGCCTGTGCGGCGCATGACCTGCATGACCTCGGCCACCGTGTCGGTGTCCTCGCACATGGTGGTGTCCACGCGCGGCACCATGACCTCGTGGGCCACGGCATCGCCCAGGTCAAAGACCTCGTGAATGATGCGCTTCTCCTCGTCGAGCAGGGAGTCCTGCTCGCTGATCATGTACTTGATCTCCTCCTCGGAGACGTTCTGGCGGTCGTCGGCGCTCTTGATGCGCAGCAGGCGCGCCAGACCCTCGGCCGAGACTCCGGTGAGCCACACGAGCGGGCGGGCGACCTTCTTGAAGAACGAGAGCGGGCCCGCGACCTGCTTGGCCACGTTCTCCGCATTGGCGAGCGCGATGCGCTTAGGCACCAGCTCGCCGGCCACGATCGAGAGATACGACACGATCAGCGTGATGAGCACGGGCGCCAGGCCGCCGGCGATAGCGGTGAGCGGGGCGAAGCCGAAGCTCGAGAGCCAGCGGGCCAGCGGGTCGGAAAGGTTGGTCGAGGCCACAGCCGAGGACGCAAAGCCCACAAGCGTGATGGCCACCTGGATCGTGGCTAAAAAGTCACCGGAGTCGGAGGCGAGACTCGCCGCAAGGGCTGCGCGCTTGTCGCCTCCTTCCGCATCGTGGTCGAGCACGGCGCGCTTGGCCGTGGTGAGCGCCATCTCGGACATCGAGAAGTAGCCGTTCACGATCGTGAGGACAAGGGTGGTGATGATACTGATGGTTATGTCCATAGGGACAGGTTCGAACCTCCAAAGGGAGCGGGATACGGGCTGGTGGGCGCGCGGGGCGCGGGCGCGTTAGATCACGAAGAGGATCACCGCCATGAACTGGAAGATGCTGCCGGCGAGTACCCACAGGTGGAACACGCTGTGCATGTAGCGGACCTTCTTTGCCACGTAGAACGGCACACCGAGCGTGTAGCACACGCCGCCGATGGCGAGCAGCGCCAGGGCCACGGGGTCGAGCAGCTCCACGAGCTGCGGCAGGCGGAACACCACGAGCCAGCCCATCACCAGGTAGATGATGGCCGTAAGCCAACGGGGCTGCCGCTCGCGCATGATGACCTCGAACGCGATGCCGATGAAGGCGAGCGCCCAAATGGCGAAAAACAGCACGCTGCCGCCGCAGCCCTCGAGCGTGACGAGACAAAACGGCGTGTAGCTGCCCGCGATGAGCAGGTAGATGCAGCTGTGATCGATGATGCGAAAGACGCGCTTGGCGGGCGCGGGTTGGATGGCGTGGTAGAGCGTGGACGCCAGGTACTCGAGAACGATCGATATGCCGTAGACCAGCGCCGAGACGAGGGAGGCGGCGTGCGCGCCCGAGAGCGCGGCCTTGACGATGAGGAGCACCAGACCGGCGATGCCCAGAAGACAGCCCACCCCGTGGGTGACGGAGTTCATGATCTCCTCGCCGACGGTGTAGTGCGGAAGCGCCGCGGTATCGGGCCGCGGCTTGGAACTGTCTGCAGTGTCAGACATGGTGCTGGCAAAACCTCCCAGAAGTAATTCTAGACACTATAGCAAAACGGCAGCTCACACGCGAGGCGGGCGGGCTGCCGTTAACAGGGCGCAAACGTGCGGCGCCCCGTAGGTTGCTTTGTGCGTACCCCGCGCGGGGGCGGCTATTCCTCCTACTCCTGAACCTTCAGGGCCTCGGCGAGCGGCACACGCTTGATGGAGCGCGTGTGTATGAGCGCCACCACCAGGTAGGTGGCGAAGCCGGCAAGAATCGTCTCGACGATGGCGTACGTGGGCGCGTAGATCTCGATGTTGCCGCTGAAGCGTCCCATCATGGAGTGGTAGAGCGCGGTAAGGCTCGCGATGATCAGCGGCTGCGTCACCACCAGCGAGACGGCCACGCAGATGGTGATGGAGCGCAGGTAGAGACGGGTGATCTCGCGGTCACGGTAGCCAAAGACCTTCATGTAGCTGATCGAGCGCGCGGAGTGGTCGATCACGGCCTTGGTGAGCAGGTAGATGAACAGCAGGAAGATAAAGACCGAAAGGCCCACCATCACGCCGATCAGGTCGCCCATCATGTCTACGAACTGATCGCCGATGGCGCGCATGTCGCTCGGCGTGAGCTCGGAGGCAAAGTAGCGCGCATCGAGCGCGAGCTCCTCGTTGCTCGCGTAGGCATTGAAGTAGTCCGCGTCGTTGTCGAAGAACTCGTTGAAGTCGGCGAGACTCATGTAGATGTTCATGTTCGACTTGGTGCCCCAGGTGGCAGACGCGCCCTCAAAGGTCACCGTGCGCGTCTCGTCCTCGTACTTGTCATAGAGCGAGATGTCGTCGCCGGCGGCCCAGCCGAACTTGTCGATCAGGCCGGCGCCCATCACGACACGGCCGTCGCCGATGTTGAGGTCCTTCCAGTAATCAGAGTCCTCCTGCACGCCGTAGACGGTGATGGTCTCTTCGCCGTTGTCGCCGCCGCGGTCGTACTGCAGCGTGTACACCGCGTACTTCTCGGCCTGCGCGATGGCCTCGGCCCCGTTATCCGCGGTGTTGACGGGGTGGATGTTGTCGTCATCGGTATCGATGTCCGAAGCCTGGTCGATGAGGTCGATCGTGTCGTCGCGGCTCATGTCGAGCGCGTCGGCGACGGCATCGAGCTTCTCGTAGAGAACGTCTTTGGCGTCGGTGGCCTCCGTCGCCGCGTCCTGCGCGGCCTGCAGGTTTGCCGCGGTAGGCGCGCTCTGCGCCGTGGCCAGGGCATCCTTTGCGCTATCGGCTGCGTCCTCGAGCGCGTCGGAGGCGTCCTTGGCCTCGGCGAGCAGCGCCGCGTCCACGTCCTGCAGCTTCTCGACGGCCGCCCATTGGTCGCGCTCCTCGTCGGTGCCCTCGAGCTCGAGCGGAGCCTTGAGCGTGTACTGATGCTCGGCCACCAGGCTGTTCTCCAGGCTGTCGGCGTAGTGCTGCATGGTGGGCAGCACTGCCAGGCCAAAGAGCAAAAGCAGCGAGGCGAAGGCGATGCCCACAAACAGCGTGGCGAAGTTGCCGAGGTTGCGCAAGAAGATGCGCAGGCGGAAGCGCGCCGTGAAGCCCAGGCGCTCGGGCAAGACAAAGCCGCGCTTGGTGCCCGACTTGCCGCTCGCCTCGTGGCGCAGGAACTGCAGCGGGGTCTTACCCATCTTGCGTAGCAGCCCAACAAGCGTAACGACGACGAGCACCACCACGGGCACCACGGCCGTCTGGGCAAAGACCGTCCAGCTCCAGCTCACGTGAAACGGAGGCAGGCTGTAGGAGCCGTAGTAGAGGTTCTTCATGGGAATGGTAAAGACGTTCACGCCCAGAACCGAGCCGATCACGGCCGCGAGCAGGCCCACGATGGCGGGCAGCAGCAGGTAGTGCAGCACCAGCTCGCGCCTGCGGTAGCCGCTCGCGAGCAGCGTGCCGATGATGGCGCTCTCCTCCTCGATGGTTGCCGAGGTAAGGACCACAAACACGAACGCCATGATGACCACGATGATCTCGAGCAGCACGATCCACATGGCGGAGTCGCCCGAGACGTCCTCCGCCGCGTAGCCGATGCCCTGGTTGGCATCGGCGTCGGTGAGGTCGTCCACACGCGCATCAGCATCGGTGAGCGCGCTCACCATGTCTTTCTCGATGTCGGTGCGCTCGGCCACGGTGAGATCACGGTCGTTGAAGATGAACGAGTACACGTAAGCGGGAGCGGCGCCGGTCGCCTCGAGCGCGCGGAAGCCCGCCTCTGAAACCTCGGCCACGCCGTAGCTCAGGGTGTTCACCGTAAAGGCGGAGTTGTCCTGGAACAGCGCCTGGCTGTCGGGCTGGGTCATGATGCCCACCACCGTGTACACACGGCCCGAGAGCTCCAGCGTGTCGCCCACGGAGATGTCGTTGTTGGCGGCAAAGACGCGATCGACGGCCACCTCATCGTCTGCCTCGGGCACCTCGCCCTCGCAGTAGGCGGCGATGTCGACCTGCGTACGGTGGATATAGGTGCGCAGGGTGCGCTTATCGGCATCGGTGCTGCCCGGCTTTTTGAGGGAGGCGTCGATGGAGAAGTTCTCGTAGATCTTCACGCCGCCCGCGTCTTCAGCCGCGTCTGCTGCGGCGTCGAGCTGGGTGGACGTAGCCTTGAACGAGGTGGTGAAGCGACCGTCCTCGATGGTGTACTCGTCGCGCATGCCGTCCATGATGACCTCGATGGAGTGCGCGGCGAGCAGAAAGCCCGAGGTGAGAGCGACCGACCCACACATGAGCAAAAAGATTCCCAGGTACTTGCCCAGGTTGTGTTTGAGTTCGCGCGGCAGGCGCTTGAGCAACGGTGCCATGGCCGCCTACCAAACGAGCTCGGCGGCGGCGACGGGATCGGGGTTGACCTCGTCTTCCGCCAGGCGACCGTCGCGCAGGCGCAGGATGCGGTTGGCCATCTTGGCGATCTCTGCGTTGTGGGTCACGATCACGATCGTGCAGCCGTACTCGCGGTTCACGTCCTCCATGAGCTGCAGGATCTCTTTCGAGGTCTTGTAGTCGAGTGCGCCCGTGGGCTCGTCGCACAAAAGAAGGCCGGGGTTCTTCACCAGCGCGCGGCCGATGGCGCAGCGCTGCTGCTGGCCGCCCGAGACCTGGCGCGGAAACTTGTTGCGATGCTCATAGAGACCGAGTGAGCGCAGCAGGTTGTCCATCGGCAGCGGGTTTTTGGAGAGATGCGCGGTGACCTCGATGTTCTCGCGAATGGTGAGGTCGGGCACCAGGTTGTAGAACTGGAACACAAAGCCCAGCTCACGGCGGCGGTACTCGCCCACCTCACGGGACTTGAGGGCGCACAGGTCGGTACCGCCCACCGTGATGGAGCCGCCGTCGGCCTCCTCGAGGCCGCCGATCAGGTTCAAGAAAGTCGACTTGCCTGAGCCGGAAGGCCCCAGCATCACGCAGATCTCGCCCTTGTAGACCGTCGTCTCGATACCGTCGAGCACGGTGACGCGCGCGTCACCCTCGCCGTAGTGCTTGCGCAGGCCGGAAACGCGCACGTAGGGCTCACGTTCTCCCATGTTGTCCCCCAATAGTTAACCTTGTATTACTCGCTGATAGCCCGATTGTACGCGAGACGAGTGTTCAATAGTTAACAAAGAGAAACTTTTTTAGGAGGGGTGCTCCTGCACACGGGCAGGCCGTATGCAGTCGACAGTTAGCGCGCGTCGGCTCCGCCCACGGCAAGGCGCTTCTCGATCTTGCCCACCAGGTGGATGAGCGGGATGGTCACCACCAGGTAGTAGAGCGCCGCGCAGATGTAGGGCGTGATGTTGCCCGTGGTGGCGGTGAGGTTCTTGGAGAACATCATGAGCTCCATCACGCCCACGCTCGAAAGCAGCGACGTGTCCTTGTAGAGCATCACGAACTCGCTGGTCATGGTGGGAATCACACGCCGCACCGACTGCGGGATGATGATGAGCGACATGGTCTGGAACCAGTTCATGCCAAGGGCCGTGGCCGCCTCGTGCTGGCCGGGGTTGATGGACTCGATGCCCGCGCGGAAGATCTCTGCCAGGTAGGCGGAGCAGTTAATGGCAAGCACGCCCACGCCGAGCGGCAGGTTGGGCAGGTTGATACCCAACAGCGGGAACCCGAAGAACGCGATGTAGATCTGCAGGAACAGCGGCGTGCCGCGCAGAAAGTTGATGTAGCACACGGCGATGCCGCGCAGGCCGCGGCGGCGGCTCATCTTCATGAACGCGAACAGCAGGCCCACCGGAATCGCCAGCGGAAAGCCGATCGCCGTCACGATGAGCGCGATGCCCCAGCCCTGGAAAAGCGAGGCGATGGAGGTCACCATGTACTGCGGCTTGAAGAACATCCCCAGGAAGGGGTTCTCGTTCCACGCCTCGACCCATGCCTGGCCGTCGAGCCAGGCCACGATGGCCTGCACCGCGCCGCTCTCGGTCACGGCGATGGTGGGGCTCTCAGGCAGGTCGAGGGTCTCGCCCGCCTCGGTCTCATAGGTACCGGTCACGGCATAGGCGCCGGCAGAGCTCGGGAACACCACCCCCTCGACCTCAAGGCGTAGGTCGGCAGCGGCGGGCACGGGCTCGGAGAACGTGATCTTGAGCGCAGAGCTCTCCACAGAGGCCGCGGCGCCGATGTCCATGCGGTCGAGCCCGTCGAGCACCGTGGCCGTGACGGTTGAGTCCTCAAAGGAGCCGCCCTCGGGCAGCTGCAGGGTCACCGAGGTAACCTGCTCGTCGGCACCGGTGGTGGCCTCCCAGGTCAGGCGGGTCGCGATGCCGCCCAGCACGCTCGTACCGCCGTCCTCGTTCACGCGGGCCGTGGCCTTGGTGACCGCAAGGGTCGAGGCAGCGCTCGCATCGGCGCTGGAGTCGGAGTCGCTCGAGGAGGTCGGCGCGGCGCCGAACCACTTCTCGTACAGCTCGTCGTACTCACCGGTGGCGCGGATGTCGGCCAGCGCCTCGTTGATCGCGGCCGTAAGGCCCGGGTTCTCCTTGGAGACGGCGATGCCGAACTGCTCGCCCGTGGGGACCTCCTTGATGATCTCCATGTCCGTAAAGGAGCTCGAGACCATCCACTGCTCAACCGGCAGGTCGCACACCACGGCCTGGCACTGCCCGCTCATCACGGCGGTAAAGGCGGCCGTCCAGTCGTCAAAGTTCACCGTCGCGGCGGCGGGCAGGTTCTCCTGCGCCCACTCCTCGGAGGTGGTGCCCGACTGCACGGCGATCTTCACGCCGTCGACGTTCAGATCGTCCACCGTCTCATAGCCGGTACCCTTGGCCACGGCCACGCCCTGATTGGAGTCCATGTAGGGGTCGGTAAAGTCGACTTCCTTCTTGCGGGCGTCGTTGATGGTGATGTTGCAGGCCGAGACGTCGGTCTTCACGGCCTGCTTGGCCATGGGGATGATGTTGTCGAACTTCTGCGCAGGCAGGTAGTTGAGCTCCAGGCCAAGGCGCTCGGCGATCTTGCCCATGAGCTCCACGGTAAAGCCCTGGTCCTCGCCGTTCTCGTCCACGTACTCAAAGGGAGGCGTGGCAAGGTCGCTCGCCACGGTGAGCTTGCCGTCTTCGATCAGACGGTAGGAGGAGCTGTCGGCAGAGCCCTGGCCGGTCGAGGCCGCGGCGCAGCCGGTCAGTGCAAGCAGGCACGCCAGCAGGACGGCGGCTATGGCATGGGGGTAGCGTTTGGCGCGGAGCATATGGAAAGCCTTTCTGACGCAGGCAGAATTTCGATAGCACGCGAAAAGGATAGCACCGTTGCCGCAGCCCACCCGTGTTCTGCTTCCTGCGTGAGGGTTCGGTAACAACTCTATAATGCTGGGCGTACCATCTTGGACGGCCGCGCGGGCCGTCCGCAACCCATAAGGAGCGCTTCGCATGCCCCAGAACACCCAGACCGCCCACGCGCTTTGCGCCTATATCGACACGCTGCGCAACGCGGGCGCACTCGTCTGCGCACCTACGGGTATCGAGGACCTTCCTATCGAGTACGCCATCGACAACTCCCAGCTCGTGCGCAAAAGCACGCTGTTTGTCTGCAAGGGCGCCCGCTTTAAGCGCGAGTATCTGCTGGACGCCATCGAGCAGGGCGCCGTGGCCTACGTCTCCGAGACCGACTTTGAGGTCGATATCCCCTGCATCCTGGTAAACGACATCCGCCGCGCGCTCGGCTGCCTGGCAGACCTCGCCTACAGCCACCCCTCGGGCGAGACGCAGGTGTGCGCCTTCACGGGCACCAAGGGCAAGACCACGAGCGCCTACTATCTCAAAAGCGTGCTCGACCTGCACGCGAGCATAACCGACCGCCCGGCGAGCGCGCTGTTCTCGAGCATCGACTTCAACGACGGCGTGGAGAGCGGCATCTCCAAGCTCACCACGCCTGAGTCCTTCGAGCTGCAGCGCCGCCTGCGCAACGCGGTGATCGGCGGCTGCGAGCACGTGGTCATGGAGGCCTCGAGCCAGGCGCTCAAGTACGACCGCACCTATGGCGTGGAGTTCGCCGTGGGCGCCTTCACCAATATCGGCGAGGATCATATCTCGCCCATCGAGCACCCCACGTTCGAGGACTACTTTGCAAGCAAGCTCAAGCTGTTTGCCCAGTGCCACAACGCCGTGGTGAACCTGGACATGGACCATGTGGACCGCGTGCTCGAGGCCGCGGCCGTCTGCGCGCGCACCATCACCTACTCGCTCGAGAACCCGCAGGCAGACGTATATGCCGAGGCGCTTGTGCACGGTGCGGCAGGCATCACGGCCACGGTGCGCACCCCGCGCTTCACGGCAGATATCCTGGTGTCCACGCCCGTCAAGTTCAACATCTCCAACGTGCTGGGAGCCATCGCCTGCGCCGAGGCGCTCGGCATCGAGCAGGAGGCCATCGTGCACGGCTTTGAGCACCTGCGCGTGCCCGGCCGCATGGAGCTCTACCCCACGCAGAGCGGCAAGATAGTGGGCGTGGTGGACTTTGCCCACAACGGAATGAGTCTCGAGACCATGCTGTGCGACCTGCGCGAGAACTATCCCGATCGCGAGCTCGCCGTGGTCTTTGGCGCCACGGGCGGCAAGGGCGTGGACCGTCGCGAAACCATGGGTGTCGCCGCCGGCAAGTTCGCCGACCGCATCGTGATCACCGAGGACGATCCCGGCCCCGAGGACCCTTCCGACATCTGCGACACCATCGCACACTTTGTCGAGGAGCAGGGCAACCACAACTGGCAGATCGTGCTCGACCGCGTGGAGGCCATCCGCACCTGTGTGCGCGAGACCACGCGACCGGCCGTCGTCATCGTGACCGGCAAGGGGCACGAAGACCGCATGCTGCGCAAGAACGGTCCCGAGCCCTGCCCCGTTGACGGCCCGACGCTGCAGGCGATTCTCGCGGAAGAGGGCATGTAGCGGCAGGCACTGGGGAACGACGCAACGACGGGCGGGGCGGCGGCGCGAGTGTCACCGCCGGGGCGGCGCCCCAGCGGACGCACCTACGGCCACGCGGGGACTGCCAGCGAAACGATAATGCGACGGCGATGCAGCCGCTATTGCCGAGACGGCCCGTCGCTCACAGCCCACTCCAGCGGCTCGACTACTCCGCAGGCCTGTTCTTTGGCTTGCGTCCGCGCGGGCGATCGACCAGCGCCTCCGGGCCGCCCTCGCGGTACTGACGGCACCAGGTCTTGACCGAGGACTCGCTCGGCACCCCGTGCTTGATCATGACCTCGCGCACGGAAAGGCCGTTTTCCAAGCGATCGAGTACAACGGAGAGTTTGAGTTCGTACGGGTAGACACGGTGCTTGGACCCGGCGTTCAAAACCGCCGCCTGGCCGCCTACCGCATATGCGCGCGCCCACTGACGCGCCGTGGCCTCAGGAATACCAAGTTTGGTCGCCAGCAGGCGATGCCCCGCGCCCGTCGCCAAAATCTTGGCGGCCTGTTTACGAATCCGCGTGTCGTATGTAACGCCGCGCTTCAACCCAGTCATATCAGCAATCCCAATCTTGGGGGCATGCCCCCTTTACAGACGGTGCCAATCTTATCATCTATTCTGTTACGTCAAAGTAACATATCGATATTGATGGCGTGAAGGCTCTCTTTTCAAGCCGGCGAGACGCACAGAAAAGCGGTCCCGCCCAAAAGGAACGGGACCGCTACATGCGCAGCTAACGCCAAATGCGCAGCCAGCAAATGTTAACCGGCATTACCTGCCCTGAGCGCGCGACTCCTCGTAGAACTCCACCAGGTGCTTTTGCACATCGTAGGGAACCTGCTCGTAACCGGCGGGCTCCATGGTGAAGTCGCCCGTGCCGCGGGTGAGCGAGCGCAGACGCGTGGCGTAGTCGACCAGCTCGGCGTAAGGAACCGTGGCCGTGACCACGGTCTCGCCGCGGTCGTTGCTGTCCATGCCCGTCACGCGGCCGCGCGAGCCGGAGACATCGCCCATCACGGCGCCGGCGTAGCTCTCCGGGATGGTGACGGTGATGTTCTCCATGGGCTCGAGCACCACGGGGTCGGCGTCCTCGCAGGCCTTCTTGAGCGCGATGCGCGCGGCGGCGCGGAAGGCCATCTCGTTGGAGTCGACCGGGTGGTACGAGCCGTCGTAGCAGGCAACGCGCACACCGGTGAGCGGATAGCCCGCGATCACGCCCTCCTTCATGGTCTCCTGCACGCCGCGGTCCACGGCGGGGATGAGCGCACGCGGGATGCGCCCGCCCACGACCTCGTCCACGAACTCGTAGTCGGTGCCGTCGAGCAGCGGCTCCACGCGCAGGTAGCAGTCGCCGAACTGCCCGGCGCCGCCGGTCTGCTTCTTGTGGCGGCCCTGGGCGCTCGCCACGCGGCGGATGGTCTCGCGATACGGAATACGGATGGGCACCGCACGCGCGACCACCTTGGTGCGGTCCTCCAGGCGGTTGAGCAGTACGGAGACCTGCGCCTCGCCCACCGCGGAGATGATGGTCTGGCCGGTCTCCTCGTCGCGCTCGATGCGCATGGTGGGGTCGGCCTCGCAGGCGCGGTCAATAAAGGTGAAGAGCTTCTCCTCGTCGCCGCGGTTCTCGGCTTCGATGGCGATGCGGTACTGCGAGTTGGGGAACTTGAACGCCGCGGCCTCCACCTTGCCGGAGACGGAGAGCGTGTCGCCCGTCTCGGCCGTGAGCTTGGGCACCACCACGATGTCGCCGGCGTAGGCATGACCCACCTCGGTCATCTCGCGGCCGCACATCACGTTGAGGTGCGCCAGGCGCTCGGACTTGCGGGTGCGCGCGTTGACGAGCTCCATGCCTGGCTCGATGGTGCCCGTGAGCACCTTGATGAACGAGATGCGGCCCTGCGCCGGGTCGTTCAGCGTCTTGAAGACAAAGACCACGGGGCGGTCGTCATCGGAGGAGATCTTGAGCGAGTCGCCGTCGATCAGCGGCATCTCGCCGTAGTCGGTGGGCGCGGGGAAGTAGGTGGCGATGTCGTCCATAAGGGAGTTCACGCCCTGCTCCTTGATGCAGCTGCCCACGAACACGGGCACGAACAGGCGCTTGGCGATAGCGGTCGAAAGCAGGCCCTCGACCTCTTCCTGCGTGAGGGTCTCGCCCTCCAGGTACTTCTCCATCAGGTCGTCGTCGGCCTCGGCCACCAGCTCGCAAAGGGTCTCGTGCGCGGCCTCGGCGGCGGCGCGGTACTCCTCGGGAATCTCGGAGACGGTCTGCTCGACGCCGTTGCAGTGGCGTGCCTCCATGCGCACCAGGTCGATCACGCCGTTAAAGTCGCCGGCCGTGCCCCACGGCAGGGTGACGGCGCCCAGGCGCGTGCCGAAGCGCTCGCGCAGCAGGGCCATACAGGTGTCGAAGTCGGCGTTTTCCTTGTCGATGCGGTTCACGAACACGGCGCGCGCCAGGCGCAGGTCCTCGGCCGCGTACCACAGCTTGACGGTGGTGGGTTGCGGGCCGGCCTCGGCATCGACCACGAACAGGGCCGACTCGCTCACGCTCATCGCGGCGTAGGCGTCGCCGATAAAGTCGGGGTAGCAGGGGGCGTCGAGCACGTTGATGCGCGCGCCCTTCCAGTCGATCGGCGCGATGGACGTGGAGATGGAGAACTCGCGCTTGACCTCTTCTGCGTCGTAGTCGAGCGTGGGCTTGGTGCCGTCGTGCCCGCCCAGACGTGCGGTCTTTCCGGATAGGTGGAGCATGGCCTCCGCGAGCGAGGTCTTGCCCACCCCGCCTTGGCCTACGAGCACCACGTTCCTTACGTTGCCAGTTTTGGGCGCACCCATGGTAACCTCCCTTAGCCGTAAAGCCCGGGGATGGCATCCCGGCGGGATGCGCGCCGAGCTTTGTAAGTCCGTTACCGACACCCTACCCGGCCGCTATACACTCCACACCGCCCATTCGGCATACGAGGGGATACACACGCCAGACGGATAATAGCCCCCGGCTTTCCCAGCTGTCGCACCCGTGGGTTTTCCGGACGCCGCAGGTGCACAGATAAGAGGAGCGCTGCGTATTCGATTACGCAAGCGGCGGTTCGAGGCCGAAAATGCGGCGCCTAGAGATTCAGCCACGTGTCTCAGCGGGTTTTCCAGATGCCCGAGGTCTTAAGCGACAAGCCCGACGCCGCGTACTTAGGTACGCAAGGAGGGTTGGAGCCCGAAGATCGGGTAGCCAGGAAAGCCGCGGCGGGTTTTCCAGGTGCCGCAGGTTCGGAGCGACAAGCCCGACGCCGCGTACTTAGGTACGCAAGGAGGGTTGGAGCCCGAAGATCGGGTAGCCAGGAAAGCCGCGGCGGGTTTTCCAGGTGCCGCAGGTTCGGAGCGACAAGCCCGACGCCGCGTACTTAGGTACGCAAGGAGGGTTGGAGCC
>CAVGNZ010000010.1:0-5633 GCA_963630805.1 Bacteroidaceae bacterium | reverse complement strand
GTGCTGATCTTCGCGATCTTAAGCGCGGCCTTCGCCTTGGCCAGAGCCTCCTCGAGCTGGGAGAGCTCCTCGACGCTCGCCCAGTCGCACGACTCGCTCACAGCCTTGATGGCGGCGTTGTCTGCCACGTAGGTCATGTCGCTGCCCGGCAGGCTCTTCGACTCCACGGCGGCCTTGACCACCAGCCAGTCGAACCAGGTCTGCCCGCCCTCGTCATCGGAAGCCGCAGCGTCCCCGGCAGAGGTGGTCCAGCTCTCGCCGGCGTTCACCTTGGACTCGTAGTAGGTGTTCTTGAAGATATCCGTGTAGTAGGCGGCATCGGCCTCGATGAGCGTCATCTGCGCATCGACCTTTTCGGTGGCTGCCGCAGTCGCGGCCTCAGCGGCCTCGTCTTCGCTCTTGCCGGCATCGATCTGTTCCTGGTAGACCTTGTCGTACTCGTCCAGGTAGCACTCGCGCTCGAGTTGCTGGATCATGCGCACCTCGTAGGCGGTCACTTCCTCAGAGGTGGGCTTGGTGCCCGCGCATACGGCGATGCCCTGGTAGTACTTGCCGTCCGCGGCCTTCTGCGTGGTTACCACGGCGTAGCGCTGGCCCTCGCGCATGGCGATCCAGTCGGCATCGTCAAGGGAGCTGCGGTGATAGCCCGCGTACTCGTAGGTAACGTCGCGTTCGAGCACGAGCTTGCTGTGCTCGGCGTCCGTTGGCGTCTCCGCCGCGTCGTCCAGCAGGTAGACCTGATAGGTCACCGTGGTGTTGGGCTTGTAGGTGGCGCAGGAAAGCGAGCGCACGGCAAGGTCGCCCTCGGCCGTAAAGATATTCGCGGTGCTGACCTTCTTGTCGGAATCGAGCACGATCGCGCGACCTTGTACCAGATAGTCGTACTGGTCGATGTAGTACTCGTCGTTGTCGCTATAGGTCTTGAGGTCAAAATCGAACGACTCGAACTCGGTGAGCGACTGGTCGTAATAGGAGATCCAGAAGTAGCCCGTGTGCTTGCCGTTCTCGATTATGCCCCAGTCGCCGCGGCCCTCGTTGGGGAAGTCCTCCCCTTCCGCACCCCAGCTGTTCTTAACGAGCCAGGCGCCGTTGTTCGGAGGTACCTCGCGCGAGCCCTCGGCGGAGATGGCAAAGTTGCTCGCATCGTAATCGTCGTCCCAGCCCACGATGGTCACAGCGTGGTTCGCTTCCTCGGTGGTGCTCGTGTAGTGGGCCCAGTTCTTGGAGATGTACTTGGGGATCGTGCCCTTCGAGTCCATCGCCTGCTCGGGCAGGGAGGTCTCAGCAAAGAAGGCGCAGGTCACGGCACGTCCATCGTTGCAGATCTCGCTCTTGATGGCCTCGATGGCGCTCTCGTCCACGCCCAGGAACTGGCCGTCCTCGTCAAGGATGCGCGTCTCGGGCAGGATATTGCCGCTCTCGAACTCGTAGGCGGCCTCGTTCCACAGCTCGTCCGAGACCGACCAGTTCGTAAAGGTGCGCTTGCCGTCCGCACCCTTCATGACGCCGGCCCAGCAGATGGAGCGCACGACGACCGTGTCGTCATCGGCCTCGAGCTGCGCGATCTGTTCATCGGTGAGATAGCGGGTGGTCTGCACGCCGTTTTGCTTGACGAGGCAGAGCTTGATGCCGTCGGCGTTCTGGTAGGGCGCGTCCGACTCCTCGAGCGGGCCCACGCCCGCCGCAAAGAGATTCGAGGCGTACATGGGAAGCCCGCCGCGATCGAGCCCGTAGGCGGCGTTCTGCGAATCGTTGTGGAAGCCCTCGCCCGCCTGCGCGGTGCCCACCACCGACGCCGGTGCCTGCGCGAACGCGCCGTTTGCGAGCTGCAGCTCAGAGAGGTCGAGGCCGGAGCTTGCGGTCTTGCCGGACTCGGAGAGGATGCTCGTCTCGCAGGCGGCGATGGCGGCAAATCCCCAGCAGCTGCCCCACGGGCTTTGATTCTTGACCGAGGTAACCACGCTGTCGCTGCGGTCGCCGTCGCCGTTGGGGTCGCGCAGGTCGTACTTCTTGGGCAGCGAGGACGCCTCGCCCTCGTCAACAAGGGCCACGGCGTCATCGGAGTTGGCGTACGGCTGGTAGGCGGAACCCTGGGAGAGCGCCGTCTCGGTCACCGCCGACCACGCGTCCGTAACATCCTGTTCGCTCGCAAAGCAGGCAGTCGGCAGCGCGGTGGAGAGCGAGGCGATAAGCGTCAGTGACACGCCCAGGTTGAGGCCGAACCTCAGCTTGCGGCGCGCAGAAAGGGCGCTTGCGTTCCAATCGGTCCTCTGCTTCTGCACAAGGGCCTCCTTCCCCACCGGGCGCCCATGGCCCCCGGATTCGGAACCCGCACGTTTACCGGTCCCGAGAATAGATATCTAACTTGCTAATGATACCCGTTCTGCTGTTGAGAAGACCCTGCGGGGGCAGCGGTATTGCGCACGAAGACACGCGCTCCACAGACGGCGAACGCCAGATACAGCGCGACCTCAACCGCCGGCCCCAAAAGCCCGCAGACATAGCTGATGCCGCCGACAAAGAACGACGAGAAGTTCAGCGCGAGATGCAGACCCATGCTGTAGCGCAGCCGCCCCGTGCGCCAGAAAATCCAACCGAACATCATGCCCATGCCAAAGGTATAGAGACCCTGGACAAGGTTGCCGTGCAGGACGCCGAACAAAACGGCCTGCATGGCATTAGCGATCCAGAAGCGCGCGGGCGGAATCTCCATCCCCGCCGCGTCCGGCAGCGGGAGTCGCGCTCGACGGCAGCGGGCACGCTCCCTCCAAACCGGCTTCCACTCCGGGCAGACAGCACGCAGGGAAAACTCGAGCATCAGGCCGCGGCACGCGAGCTCCTCAGAGATGGGCGCCCCGATCGACGATGCGAGCACGGCGATCACCGTAAAGTCGCTGGTGCCACCGCTGTTGATTGCCTGGTCGTACTCCGTCTCGAGCGCCGGAAACAAGGGCAGGACAAGTGTGAGGATGCAGGAGAGCACCATCTGCAGGCCGATGCCCAAGAGCGCCAAGCCAAGGATGCGCTTGAGTCCACTGCCCGCAAGGGGGCGGCGGCGCGTACAGGAGAACGAGGACGGCTGCAGCCAGCGCCACCAAGGCAGCGCCACGCCGATAAGCAACAGCTGGGCCGCAAACAGTATCCAGGTGACAATCGACTCAAAGCCCTCAACGCCGGTGTTCGGCAGGGCGCCAAAGGCGATCGCGAACGCGTAGACGATAGCGAAAAGGAAGCTCATCCCCACCTGGGAGGCGATGGTGAGCGCGAAGACGCCGGCATCGGCCATAAGGTAAGCGATGCCGTTCTTGGTGGCCTGACCGGCAGAAACATGTGGCAGGCGTGTTCCGGGGGCAAAAGCGGCGAGCTCGGCCGTGACAGGCGCCGGTACGGCGGACGCATCGGCAACCGGAAGCGCGGCCCGGCCCGTGCCCTCCGCAGCTCCCGGGAGCACGCCGTTCAGGCCTGCGTCCGGAGCTACGGGAGCGGCAGGGCCCCCGCTTGAAGCGACATCGTCCCGCACGCCCGTCTCGCTCGGCGCGCACCCATCCAAAGAATCGGTCATCCTCACTTCACCTCGTGCGCAGTATCCCCACTCGCAGCCATGCCGAACGCCCCGGCCGGCGAGATGTCGAACGGAAACGTCCCGCAGCGGTTGAACGCGGCGATGAACATGCGTATGGCGTTGGACGGCGTGGTGCCCACAAGCTGGGTCGCCGCCGCGAAGGCCGCCTTCTCTTCAGGCAGGACCTTCGCAACGACCGGGGTCATTTTTTCTGCCATGTCGATTCCTTCTTGGAACGAAACTGGTGCGTTTGGTCGCACCCGTGCGGCTGGGCAAAGCGGACGCGACCGTGCTGTATTGGTGCGGCGTTGGTATTACTTAGTATTCCTATGTATTACCCCGCAGCTAAGAATAGCAGCATGAATGCAGATAGACAAGAAAAAAGGCTCGGGAATACCGAGCCTTCATAGTTAAGTTGTCAGGACGAAGCAAGCGCGAAAGCGCAGGTTAAATCACCGTTACGCGGCCGCGGGTGCCTACGATGCCCTTGACCTCGGCGAGCAGGGGGATCGACTTGGCGTTCACGCGCACGGGAATCTCGGCGCGCATGGTCTGGCCGTCGCCCTGCTCCACGAACAGCTCCACGCGGTCGCCGCCCGGGTTGGTGGCGAACACCGTGGCCAAACGGCTCATGTTGCCCTGGCTAAAGCGGTTGGAGGGAATCATGACCTCAAAGACCTTGGGACGGTTCGACTCCTCGGTGAGCTCGAGCGGCTGGATCTCCTGCGCGATGATCTGGTCGCCGCGGTCGGAGCGCTCAAGCTTTCCGTGCACGCGGATGAACGCGTCAGAGAGCTGCGCGCCCGTCTCGGGATCGGTCTCGCCGTAGAGATAGGCCTCGGCGTCCTTGTAGACCTTGGGGAACACGATGACGGAGGCCTCGCCCTCCATGTCCTCGAGCTGCACCTTTGCCATGGGCTGGCCCTTCTTGGTGACCATCTTCTGCACGCTCGCGACCATGCCGGCGAACCAGAACGGCTTGCCCTCGGGAATCTCCTCGTTGACGGTGCCCTCGCCCGTGGGGCTCATGCGCTCAAAGCCGGTGTCGATCTGCGAGAGTGTGAACTCGCGCGCCTTGCCCAGAGCGTACTCAAAGGGGCGCAGCGGGTGGTCGGAGACGTAGATGCCCAGCACCTCGCGCTCGGCGGAGAGCTTCATGTGGCGGTCCCACTCCTGGCCGTCGGGCTCGGGCACCACGACCTCGAAGCCGGAGCCCTCCACGTCGCCGAACATGTCGAACAGCGACGTCTGGCCGTTCGCCTTGTCCTTCTGGCGCTTGGTGGCGGCATCGAGGATGTTCTCGGGGTTCGCCTTGTCCACAAAGTTCATGAGCTGGCGGCGCGGGTAGCCCGTTGAGTCAAAGGCGCCCGCCTTGATCAGGGCCTCGACCACGCGGCGGTTGGCCGCGCTCGAGTCGACGCGCTCCACAAAGTCGTGCAGGTTCTTGAAGTACCCACCGCGCTCGCGCTCCTCGATGACGGTCTGGGCCACGCCCTCGCCCACGCCGCGGATGCCGGCCAGGCCAAAGCGCACGCCGTCCTTGGTGGCCGTGAACTCCTTGCCCGACTCGTTGATATCAGGCGGCAGCACGGCGATGCCGTCGTGGCGGCAGGCCGAGACGTAGTGCACGATCTTCTCGGTCTTGCCCGTGTAGGAGGTGAGCACGGCCGCCATGTACTCGTTGGGGTAGTGGGCCTTGAGCCAGGCCGTCTGCATAACGAGGATGGCGTAGCCGGCCGAGTGCGACTTGTTGAACGCGTAGGACGCGAACTCCAGAACGTCGTCCCAGATCTTCTGCGCGGTCTCGCGCTTGTAGTCGTTCTTGACGGCGCCGTTCATCCAGTGGTCGTAGGTGGTCTCGTCCGAGCCGTCCTCCCAGTGGAGCACCGTCGAGGTGAGCAGCTTGATCTTCTTCTTTGCAACGGGCTTACGGATGCGCGAGTCCGACTCGCCCTTTGAGAAGCCGCACATGGCAACCGAGATGAGCATGACCTGCTCCTGGTAGACCATGGTGCCGTAGGTCTCGCCGAGGATGTCGTCGAGGCGCGGGTCGTAGGAGACGGCCGGCTCC
>CAVGNZ010000009.1:0-2666 GCA_963630805.1 Bacteroidaceae bacterium | reverse complement strand
TGGAAGCCGTAGTTCTCGGCAGCCTGCTGGGCCATCTTGATGCCACCGTAGGGCATGAAGGCGCGCTTCAGCGGCTTGTCGGTCTGCAGGCCGACAACCTTCTCGAGCTCCTTGGTGTCCTCGCCGATGTAGCCCGGGCCGTAAGCGGTCAGACCGGAAACGATCTCGGTCTCGCACTCGAGAACGCCGTTGTTGGCGCGCTCGGCAGCCTGGAGCTCCTGGACCTTGCCCCACAGGGTGTCGGTCGCGGCAGTGGGGCCCTCGAGGAAGGAGTCGTCGCCGGTGTACTCGGTGTAGTTGCGCTGGATGAAGTCGCGGACGTTGATGTCGTCCACCCAGTGACCACCCTTGAAGCCGTTCCACTCGTCGCGTAGTGCCATGTATGCCTCCTTGTTTTTTCTCGCCCTGGCTCCACTTGCCAGGACGGTGATTACCTACATCTCGCCCCGAAGAATCGCCTGCGCACGCTGTGTGCGCTCCGGCGTCGGGGGGTCGACGTCGCGCAGTGTGTAGGGGATGCCCAGTTCATCCCACTTAAAGATGCCCAGCGTGTGGTACGGAAGCACCTCGATGCGCTGGACGTTTTGCAGCTGGGCGATAAAGTCGCGTGTGCGGTAGAGATATTCGTCGACATCGGTGATGCCCGGGACCAGCACGTGGCGGATCCAGACGGGCTGGCCCGCCTCGCTTAGGTAGCGAAGGCCGTCCAGGATGTTGGCGTTGTCGCGCCCGGTGAGCTTCTTGTGCTGCTCGGCATCGATATGCTTGATGTCGGCCAGGATAAGGTCGCAGGCGTCGAGCATCTGGTTGAACTTGCCAAACCACGGCTCCTCGCGCGTAAAGGGCGCGAGCGAGGTATCGAGACAAGTGTTGATGCCGCGCTTGTGCGCGTGCTCGAACAGCTCGGTCACAAAATCGATCTGAGAGAGGGCCTCGCCGCCCGAGACGGTGATACCGCCCTCGGGACCCCAGTAGCCGCGGTAACGCTCGGCGGTGTCGAGCAGGTCGTCGACGTCGGTGGGGGTGCCGCCCTGGCCGTTCCACGTGTCGGGGTTGTGGCAGTAGGCGCAGCGCATGGGGCAGCCTTTGAGGAAGACGATATAGCGAACGCCGGGGCCGTCGGCCGAGCCAAATGATTCAGTCGAGTGAACCAGTCCCTGCATCGTCGCTCCTTCCGTCCGTCGCGCCCGCGGGCATGCGTCAATACGGTTGAAATGTACTAAGCGGCGCGGGCGCGTTCCTTGATTAGAATCAAGTAAGTGCGAAATATCATGGAAACGATGTGGTTGTCTACGGATTTGGAGAGCGGCCGCCGCATATGCGTACAAGGGGGTTTGTCTGCGCGCACAGCGGGTGGGGAAGAGGGGGTCAGTCTTCCAGTTCCGAGACGGCCCTGAGCCCCTCCGGATCCAGCACGCGCAGGCGTCCGCGTCCGGGGCGCTCGATCAGTCCCTCACGCACAAAGCGGGCTATGTTGCGGCTCACCGTCTCGGGGCGCAGGCCCACCGAGCTGGCGATGTCCTCGAGCTTGAGGCGGATCTCGGGGCCGGCGCACTGGCGGTCGCGCAGCAGCAGGTACTCGGCCAGGCGGCGGCGCGGGTCGCGGATGGAGAGCATCATGATCTTCTCTTCAGCCACGTCAAGCTCGGTGGTCACCATACGGATGAGGCCGAGCGCCACGTCGGGGTGGTGGGCGAGCAGGTTCTCGAAGTCGGCGCGGTGGATGCGGCAGAGCTGCACGGGCGTGAGGCATTCTACGGAGTAGCGGTAGATGTGCTCTGCTAAAAACATGCCGTGCCAGAGCGCCTGGCCGTCGTGCAGGACGTCAAGCACGTACTCCTCGCCGTTCGAGCTGCTGCGGAAGGTCTTGATGCGCCCCGCGCGCACCACGATGATCGACTCGATGGGGTCGCCCTCGTGCACGATGATGGAGCCCTGGGCATGGGAGGAGTGCCGCGAGCAGGCAAGCAGCTCGCGCTTGGCCTCGACGGGCAGGTCGGCAAACAGGCGGATGTTGTCCATGCAGGAGCTGCCGGCGCGGCTGAAGGCGCAGTTGTGCCCCGCGCCCGCGCACACGCGGTTGTCGGTCCGCTTGGTCTCCTGAGACTCTGCCACGCGTCGCGCCCCCTCTCGTCCCATACGCTTGCATCGCGATCATTTTAGCAGGCGCGCCGCGGCGCCCGTGTGACCGCCTGCTTATCTAAAAAGAGCCGGCCGACGCACGCGCGCCGGCCGGACGTTTCATCGTTGTGTGTTGGCGGACCCTACTCCTCGCGGTGCCAGTCGGTCAGGCAGGCGTCGAGGGAGGCGATGACGGCATCCTTGTCCATGTGGCGGCCGATGATGCACAGACGGGTCTCGCGGTCGCCCACCTCGTCGTCCCAGTACTGTTTGATCTCGGGGTTCTGGGCGAAGATGCGCTCCTTCTCGTCTGCGGGGGCGGAGTCCACAAAGAGGCCGTTTTCCATCATGCGCATCTGGTGGCCGGCCTGCTCGAAGATATAGCACATGTCGGGGTTTGAGGCCTGCCACAGCGGGCCCTTGACGCGAATGACCTCGTCGGGCCAGTCGTACTCCACGAACTTGGTGAACTTCTCGAGGTCAAAGGGCTTACGGCGCGCGTAGACAAAGGTCTCGATGTCGTACTCGAGGACCTCGGGGTCGTC
>CAVGNZ010000008.1:0-50590 GCA_963630805.1 Bacteroidaceae bacterium | reverse complement strand
CGTTGTAGGCGGTGTTGCAGGCCTCGCGGTGCTGGAAGAAGATGTCGCCGTTCTCATGGCTGCCGCGAGCATGCGGATGCTCGGGGTTCAGTGCGTGGTCGCGGAACGCCTGGACGGCGTCCATGTCGCACATCTCGGCGAGGTCCTCGTAGTCCCACAGGGCGACCTTCTGGATCTCGTGGCTGGTGCGGAAGCCGTCAAAGAAGTTGAGGAACGGCACCTTGCCCTCGATAGCGGCCAGGTGGGCCACCGGGGAGAGGTCCATGACCTCCTGCACGTTGCCCTCGGCGAGCATGGCGAAACCGGTCTGGCGGCAGGCCATGACGTCGGAGTGATCACCAAAGATGTTGAGCGCGTGGGTGGCGACGGTACGGGCCGAGACGTGGAAGACGCCCGGCAGGCCCTCGCCCGCGATCTTGTACATGTTCGGGATCATGAGCAGCAGGCCCTGGGAAGCCGTGTAGGTGGTGGTCAGGGCACCTGCGCCCAGCGAGCCGTGCACGGCACCGGAAGCGCCGGCCTCGGACTCCATCTCCACGACCTTGACGGGCGTGCCGAAGATGTTCTTCTTGCCCTGCGCGGCCCACTGGTCGACATGGTCGGCCATGGGGCTGGACGGCGTGATGGGATAGATTCCCGCAACCTCGGTGTAGGCGTACGAAACGTACGCGGCCGCCTCGTTGCCGTCCATAGACTTGAACTTACGCGCCATATACCCCTCTCCTCTCGTTTGGGTGTACATGATTCCGAAGCGCGGATGCGCCCCGGGAATTGCTGTGCGTCGAGTCGCTCAGGCGATGGAGCGCACCCGAAGAATTCACGGACCTTGCACTCAAATGCCACAGGCACGGGCGCGATTTTGCGAATTCACATGCGCGATTATTGTACTCCGCCCATGCACTTTCATTTTTCACAACCGCAAGCGCAACCGTAAGCGGCTCTTGCTTTTTACCAAAGCGAAACCGAAATAAAGACGCCCGCTTCCTTTCAAACGAAAGCGGGCGTCGATGCTCTATACCTCGGCACGGGTCGCGATGTGCCAAGCGCGCTACAGCGTGCGGCGCGCCTCGATGGCTCGGCCCAAGGTGAGCTCGTCTGCGTACTCCAGGTCCCCTCCCACGGGAAGCCCGCTCGCCAGACGGCTCACGGTGATGCCCAACGGCTTGATGGTGCGCGCGAGATAGCTCGCCGTGGTCTCGCCTTCGATGTTGGGGCTCGTAGCGATGATCACCTCGCGGATGTCCTCGGTGCCCAGGCGCGAGAGCAGCTCGCGGATATGCAGTTGCTCGGGGCCGATCTTGTCCATGGGAGAGATGACCCCGCCCAGCACGTGGTAGAGCCCGTGGTAGCTGCCGGTACGCTCGATAGCCGAGACGTCGCGCGGCTCGGCCACCACGCAGATGCGCTCCGTGTCGCGAGTGGAGTCCTCGCAGATAGCGCACTCGTCGCGCGTGGCGTAGTTGAAGCAGCGGCTGCAAAAGTGCACCTGCTCCTTGACGGAGAGGATGGCATCGGCCAGGCGGCGTGCCTCCTCCACATCGGACTCGAGCAGGTGGTAGGCGATGCGCTGAGCGGACTTGGGGCCGATGCCCGGAAGCCTGCCCAGCTCATCGAGCAGAATCTGTAGGCTGTGGTCTGCCGTCATGGCTTAGAACGGCATCCCCGGGATGTTGAGACCGCCGGTGATGGCACCCATCTGCTTGTTGGCGAGCTCGCCCACGCTGCGGATGGCCTCGTTCACGGCGGCCATGATCATGTCCTCGAGCATCTCGACGTCCTCGGGATCGAGCGCGTCCGGATCGATCTTGATGGACTCGAGCTTCATGTCGCCGGTCATGGTCACCTTGACCATGCCGCCGCCCGCGCTCGCGTCGACGGTCTGGGTCTTGAGGTTGTCCTCGGCGGCGGCGAGCTGCTCCTGCATCTTGCGCGCCTGCTTCATCATCTGCTGCATGTTCATGCCGGCCATGGGGTCTCCCTTATCGTGTAGGCAAAATCAAACATCGGAATCGTACCATGCGGCGCCGGAGCGCGGCCGCAGTCCTGCGCACAAACAAACAGGCCTCCACGCACATCGCGCAGAGGCCTGCTGAGTCGTACCAGTTGCCGGCCTGAAGGGCCCGACAAGAAGCCTTCGGAGCTACTTGGACACGTACGCGTGCCCGCCAAAGCCGTTGCGCATGGCGGCGACGGCCTTGTTGGAGAAGGAGTCGTCGATCTTGGAGGCGCTGCGCGTCATGAGCGAAAGCGCGATCACGGGCGCGGGGACCTCCAGGTCGAGCGCGGTCTCGAGGGTCCACTTGGCCTCGCCGCTCGCATCCACCACGCCGCGGATGTCCTCGAGGCCGGGGTGCGCGACCAGCTGCTGCTCCATGAGCTCCATGAGCCAGCTGCGGACAACGGAGCCGTGGTTCCAGTTGTGCGCCACCTGCACCAGGTCATAGTCGAACTCGCTCGCCTCCATGATGGCGAAGCCCTCGCCGATGGCCTGCATCATGCCGTACTCGATGCCGTTGTGGACCATCTTCATGAAGTGGCCGCTGCCGGCACGCCCGGTGTACATCAGACCGCCCTCACAGGACATGTCCTTGAGCATGGGCTCCACGTGCTCGTAGGCGCTGCGGTCGCCGCCCACCATGATGCAGGCGCCGTTGCGCGCACCGGACTGCCCGCCGGAGGTTCCGGCATCGAGGAAGCGCACGCCGTGCTCGGCGGCTTGCTCAGCGTGGGCCATGGAGTCGTGGTAGTTGGAGTTGCCGCCGTCGATGACGATATCGCCCTCGTCAAGCAGCTCAAAGGCCTCGGTGAGCACGGAATCGGTGATGGCGCCGGAGGGCACCATGGCCCACAGCACGCGGGGAGCCTCGAGCGCAGCGACCAGCTCGCTCATGCTCGAGGCGGTCTCGATACCCGCCTCGGCCACGGATGCGCGCGCCTGCTCGCTCATGTCAAAACCGACCACGCGGTGGCCGCCATCGGTGAGGTTGCGGGCGATGTTCGCGCCCATCTTGCCCAGACCGATGATTCCGATTTCCATGCCGTCTGCCCCTTGTCTGCGCCCAGCGCCGTTCATGTTTGATAGGCCGGCGCAACATGGAGAGAGAAACGCGCGCCGGCTCATCCGTTATCACACTCAGGTGGGGTGCGGCGCAAGGGAGAATTCGCATCTTTCTTGCAGGTAGAGTTGGTAAAACGGCTTACCAGAGCAAAATGTCCGGGCGTCTTCGCAAAGTCTTCGCAAACGATCGGGCGCCACAATCGAAAAAAATTCTGCTCATCTCGGCGCATCGTTGCCCTATGCATAGGTATTTGTCAGTATATATAATGTTCATATGCCGAAAAAATTTTTCGGTCGAGCATCGCCTTTGTTAACCGTCAAGTCATGTTTGGTAATGCGGCTTAAGAGAGAGGGCCGCAAGAAGGGAGCAATCGTGACCAGAGCAATTGACAAACTCGAGCCGTTCCAGAGGGCCATCTCCAAGGCACACCTCGCATCCGCGGGCGTGGCCGTCGATTCCCTCGAGAACCCCGACAAGCCCCTGATCGCCATCGCCAACAGCTGGAACGAGATCTGCCCGGGCCACGAGCCCCTGCGCCAGCTCGCCCAGGAGGTCAAGAAGGGCATCCTCGAGGCCGGCGGTGAGCCGATCGAGTTCAACACCATCGCCATCTGCGACGGCCTGGCCCAGGGCCACGCCGGCATGCACTACAGCCTCCCCCATCGCGAGATCGTCGCTGACTCCTGCGAGGCCCAGATCATGGGTCAGAACTGCTTTGACGGCGTTGTCTACATGGGCAGCTGCGACAAGATCATCCCCGGCCTGCTCATGGCCGCCGCGCGCATCAACCTGCCCGCCGCGCTCGTGACCGCCGGCCCCTGCTACGACGAGGTCAAGCCCAGCTTCTCCAAGGACCTGCGCGCCCGCTTCCTGCGCGGCGAGGCCACCGAGCTCGAGGTCATCGAGGGCACGCTGAAGTACTACACCGGCCCTGGCATCTGCCCGTTCCTGGGCACCGCCAACACCATGGGCTGCCTGGGCGAGGCTCTGGGCATGGAGGTCCCCGGCGGCGCGCTGCAGCCCGCTCCCTCCGCTCAGCGCCGCTTCATCGCCCGCAAGACCGGCGCCGCCGTGGTCGAGCTCGTCCGTCGCGGCATCAAGCCGAGCGACATCATGACGCAGGCCGCCTTCGATAACGCCGTGGCCGTCCTCGCCTCCATCGGCGGTTCGCTCAACGCCCTGCTCCACCTGCCCGCCATCGCGGCCGAGCTGGGCCTCTCCGTCACCTGGACCCAGGTTGCCGAGGCTACCTCCAAGCTGCCCGTCATCTGCAACGTGGTTCCCAACGGCAACATCTCCTGCGTGAACCTCTACAAGGCCGGCGGCATCCAGGGCGTCCTCAAGACCATCGAGGGCTCCATCGACGGCTCCGTCATGACCGTCAACGGCAAGACCATGGCCGAGAACCTCGCCGAAGTCGACGTGGAGAAGGATATCGACCGCTCCGTCATCCGCACGCAGGACGATCCCGATTCCGTCACCAACGGCATCCAGGTGCTCTACGGCAACCTGGCCCCCGAGGGCACGCTCGTCAAGACCTCTGCCGTGCCTGCCGACCAGCACACCTTCGATGGCCCGGCCATGTGCTTCAACAGCGAGGAGGAGTGCTTCGAGGCTTACAACAAGCACGAGATCGCTGCCGGCACCGCCGTCATCATCCGCTACGAGGGCCCGGTGGGCGGCCCCGGCATGAAGGAGCTCCACCGCGTCACCGAGATCATGAAGGGCATCCCTGGTTCTGCCGTCATCACCGACGGCCGCTTCTCCGGTGCTTCGGGTGGCCTCTCCGTGGGCTACCTGTGCCCCGAGGCCGCTGAGGGCGGCAACATCGCCCTTATCCAGGACGGCGACATGGTCCACATCAACCTGGCTGACAACTCCATCAACTTCGACGTCACCGATGAGGAGCTGGAGCAGCGTCGCGCCAACTGGACCCCGGTCGTGCACCCGGTCCCCGGCAAGCTGCTGAAGCGCTACCAGAAGCAGGTCGGCCCCGCCAAGGACGGCGCCCTGCTCGGCTGCTAAGCCAAGCCTTTCCGCGGCATAACGCTCGCATCGCCCGGTTGGCCCACACGGCCAGCCGGGCTTTTTCATGCCACGGCAGAGCACCGCGCGCGGTCCGGGCCATATACGGCTCGGGCCAAACCGTGTGTCAAGTTCAGGCGTGGCGACGCAGGCCGAAGTTCCTTATCACGTTCTTTAAATCTTGGGGCGGGTTAAGCACCCGGACAGATGTGTGCCCGGTTCAGGCATGGCGACGGTAGTCCGATGCTCATCTCTTTAAGCCCTCTACATTCGAAGACAGCCGCAAGCTCCTAGCCAAAAAAGAATACCCCCGGCTCCGCAGGGAACCGGGGGTACAGCTCGCGCCATACGGGCGCGATCAAGCGCGTTTAAGCACGGTGCGCGAACTACTCGCCGCAGCCACCCTGAACGAACTCGACGAGGGCCTTCACGGCCTCCTGCTCGTCCTCGCCGTCAGCAGCGACGGTGATCTCGGTGCCGCAGGTGAGACCCTGGGTCATGAGGTTGAGCACGGACTTGGCGTTCACGCCGTCGCCCTCGGCGTCGGCCTTCTTGACGGTGACGTTGGACTTGAAGCCAGCGGCCATCTTGGAGAACTGGGAAGCGGGACGGGCGTGGATGCCAGTGGCGTTCACAACGGTGACGTTCTCGGAATACATTAATGCCTCCTATGGGACGGTACGATAAAAGCCGGTGAGCGGTACCCACCGGCTCTATCTAACGACAGCTGATGATTCTACACCATCTCGAGCACGGCCTCGTGCAGACGCTGACGATCTGCCGGATCGGTGCTGTTGTAGTGACGGGAGTTCACAATGTACTCCTCGATGGTGTTGAGGTTCTCCTCGGTGGGCTCGATGCCGATCTCGCCCAGGGTGAGCGGGAGGTCCATCTTGCGCATGAACTCGCGGAGCTCGGCCTCCTTCTCCTGCAGGCCGTTGAAGTACAGCTGGCAGAACAGGCCGATGGCGACAATCTCGCCGTGGATGGCATCAGCGGCCTCGGCGGTGAAGTGCGTACGCACGCCGTCGTAGATGACGTGGGCGAGCTCGGACTGACGGAAGCTCTTGGTGGTGTTGGCGATCACGCCGGTGGTGATCACGTTCAGGAACGCCACGTCGGTAAGGGTCTTGGTGCACTTGCCCTCACGGTTGTCGGCGATGGCCTGCTGACCATAGGTGTGCAGGACGTCGTAGACGTAGGCGGCCATGTTGTAGGCGGTGTAGACGTCGATGGGGTTGTCCTCGATCCGCATCTCGGGACGGCCGTTGAGCATCTCGATCTTCTTGGCCATGGCGTCCATGATGCCGGCGGCGTTGTAACGGATCGGGCACGCGGCGATAACGTCCATGTCCATGTAGACGGCATCGATCTCGTGGTCAAAGCGCCAGCTGGTCTTCTTGCCGCCCTCAGGCGTGTACATAACACTCATGCAGGTGAAAGGAGCGCAGGTGGAGGCAGAGGTCGGGATGTTCACCGTGCCGAGGTGAGCGGTCTCACCGGTGGCCTTGGCGAGGTCCATGATCTTACCGCCGCCGACGCCGACGATCTCCTGGGCGCCAAAGGCGTGGGCCTTCTCGGCCAGCTCGTCAGCGGCCTCGTTGGAGCACCAGCCGGTCCAGATCTCGACCTGGGCCTCGACGCCAGCCTCCTTGAGAGCAGGCTCGAGCTGATCCTTCACCGCATCCCAGGAACGAGGGCCAGCGACGATGAGCACCTTGTTGCCAAAGCGCGCGATCTCCTCGCCGAGCTGCGGGAGCAGACCCTGCTCGCAACGAACGCGGCCAGCGCCGAACTTGATAGCGGTATCCAGCTTAGGTTGATTGCTCATTGAGATCCCCTTTTCATGTAGCAACCTATCTTGAGCACCCGGTCTTCGGGTGCCAGGACAACAAACGGGTGCGGACTAGCCGCGAACCTCCTTGACCGCAGCGGCGGCCTCGGCGGTAAGGGCCTCGACCTTGGAGAAGTCACCGTCGGCGAAGAGCGCCGGCTTGACCATCCAGGTGCCGCCCGCAGCGATGATGGACTTGCTGCCCAGGAAGTCACGGACGTTGTCGGTGCTCACGCCACCGGTGGGCATGAAGCGGTGACCGACGAAGACGGAGGCGAGGGCCTCGGTGGCCTTGAGGCCGCCGTAGAGGTTCGCCGGGAAGAACTTGGTGACGTGGAAGCCGCGGTTGATGAGATGCGTGATCTCGGCCGGGGTGACGCCGCCGGGGATGAGGTTGACCTTGTTCTCGAGGCAGTAGTCGATGATGGCGTCATCGTAGCCCGGGGACACGATGAACTTGGCGCCGGCCTCGACGGCCTTCTTGCACTGCTCGAGGTTCACGACGGTGCCGGCACCGACGAGGATATCGGGGCACTTCTCGGACATCTCACGGATGCAGTCGGCAGCGGCGGCGGTGCGGAAGGTCACCTCGGCCGCAGGCAGGCCACCGGCAACCAGAGCGTTCGCCATGGGCACAGCGTCCTCAACCTTCTCGAGAACAACGACGGGAACAACGCCCGTCTTCTCGAGCTGCTCGTAAAAACCATTCTCTTTCATGTACTCGGTCGACATATCGATTCCTCTCTCTTCATGCCGAACTTGTAAAACCAAATCAATCGCCGCGGCGCTTGCGCACCGGGCCGCCTATATGCAGGTACACCACACTTCCTGGTTATGGAAGATGGAGAAGTCGTTAAAGCCCAGACGCTCCGCGGCGGGCTCGGCACCCTCGCAGACGTCCTCGAGCATCTGGTAGAGCTGCTCGCCCAGCTCGGCGATGGTGGAGGTGCCCTCCACAGCGCCCGACGCATCGAAGTCGATGTTGTCGGACATGCGCGCGTAGGTCTCGCAGTTGCCCGTCACCTTGACCACGGGGATAAGCGGGTTGCCAATCGGCGTGCCGCGCCCCGAGGAAAACATCATGAGCTGAGCGCCGCCGCAGGTCATGCCCGAGACGGACTCGATGTCGTAGCCCGGCGTGTCCATGATGACAAGGCCGCGACGGCTGGGCTGCACACCGTAGGGCACAACCTCGACGATCGGCGAGGTGCCGCCCTTGCTGATGCCGCCGAGCGCCTTCTCCTCAAGCGTGGAGAGACCGCCCTTCATGTTGCCGGGCGAGGGGTTGGCGCCGCGCACGTCCACGCCGGCCTCGACAAAGCTGTCTTCCAGGCCGTGGACGATCTTGTAGATGTCGCTCGCCACCTCGGGCGTTGCCGCGCGCGCGGCAAGCAGGTCCTCGGTACCGATAAGCTCGGTGGTCTCGCCCAACATCACGGTGCCGCCGGCGGCGACCACGCGGTCGCTCACCACGCCGATAACCGGGTTTGCTGCCAAGCCGCTCGTGGCATCGGAACCACCGCAGTTAGTGCCGAGGACCAGGTCGGAAAGCTCCATGGGCTCGCGCTCGACCTTCGCGGCGTCCTCGACGAGCTTGCGTGCGATCTCGACGCCCTGCTCGAGCGCGCGGACCGAGCCGCCGCAATCCTGGATGGTGATGACCTCGAGCGGCTTGGAACTTACTGCGCGAATGCTCTCCGCCAGCTCGTAGGGCTTAGTGGTCTCGCAGCCCAGGCCCACGATCAGCGTGCCGTAGACGTTGGGGTTGAGCGTGAGGTTGAACAGGCAGCGGCGCATGATCTCACGGCCGCTTCCCACCTGGCCGCAGCCCTTGGAGTTCTCGAGCGCCACGGCGCCGGGAACCTGAGCGGCGATCTTTCGGACCATCATGTTCGCGCAGCCCACGGTAGAGAGCACGAGCACGTGGTTGCGGATGCCAAACGAACCGTCCGGCCTGCGGTAACCCTTCATCGCTCCACCCCCGTCTTGATGCTCTCGATGTTGTGGATATGCACGTACTCGGCGCGCTTGATATCCTGCGTCGCCTCGCCAATCACCTGGCCGTACTTGTGCACGATGTCGTGTGCCGCCAGGTCATGCAGAGCGATCTTGTGGAAACGAGGGATGTCATGGACCGAGACGAGCTCGTCGGCCGGCTCGCCCTGCTTGGTCTCCACGGCTACGGTGTCACCGGCAGACACGGCCTCGATAACCGTGGCCACGTCGTCGGAATCAGCCATAAGCAATGCGCGTTTTACCATGCCGGACACCCCTTCCTACCTAGAATTTCTTACCCAGCTTTGCCAGCGGGTCCTCAAAGTCCACAAACTGAATCTCGCCGTTCACGGCGGGAAGCTTCTCTTTGAGCATCTCGAAGGTCTGGCGGATATCCTTGCGGGCAACCCACAGGCCAGAGACCTCCATGGCGTAGTAGGCCTTGTTGTCGTTAGCCTTGAGCTGCATCTTGATCTGAGGAGGCATGGAGTCGACATCGATCTGGTCGGCCGTCTTGTAGCCCACGATATTGAGCATGAGGTCGTTACTGTTAGCAGCCTTGAGGCCGATGCTCGTGACCTGCGTCCACGGAAGCATGAGGATGTCCTCGGGCTTGGAGTAGTCGGTCACGCCCTCGGCGTCAAAGACAAACAGCGGCTTGCGGTTCACGAGCTTGCGGGCGGTATACACAAAGGCAGCGGCGATCACCACGTCGATGGCCACACCGATCACCTTAAGGATGACCTGCTCGGTCTGGGTGAACACAAGGCCGCTCAACGCCACGGCGATAACCACGTAGGAAATCAAGATCATACAGATCTTTCGGATGCTGATGTATATCTCGCGCTTCTCCACAGCCAAACCTCGCTCACTGCCGCGATGTGCGGTCGGATTCCAGAGCATCGATAACGTCAGCCAGGGTGTCAAAGGAATAATCTGCCTGCTCACGCGCCTCGTCGATGCTCGTCAACGGTACACATATAGGGTACCCGGACTCGACAGACCCCGCGAACGACAAATCGTCATATACAAAGCCGGCGATAAATTTTCCAGTGCGGGCGGCACGCAGACCGGCCAGGCCGTCTTCGAGCACAAGTGCCTGGTCGGGAGCCACGCCGATCAACTCAGCAGCCTTGGCAAAGATCTCTGGGTCGGGTTTTCCTCGTCCCACCTGGGAGCCATCGACGATATTCACGAACTCGTGAAGCAAATACTCGCTCTCGAGATACGAATCGATGGTCTGCCGGGTGGAAGAACTCGCCAGCGCGAACGGAATCTCGCGCTCATGCAAGTAACTCAGAAGCTCAAGCAGGCCGGGTCGCTTACCCACGCGCCCACCCTGCTCGGCACGAATCTGCGCCTTCTGTTCACGCAGGTAGCGGCGCCAACTCAGGATATCCTTGTCGGCGCCGTACATGCGCTGCATCTCAGTCACCGTGTCGGCTTCAACACGGCCCGTAAGGTTGAAATGCATCAACTCGTTCATCTGGAAACCAAAATGGCGCGCAGTGCGCATAAAGGCCTCGATGCCGATACGCTCGCTGTCAAAAACGAGCCCATCCATGTCGAATATAACGCCATGGATCCGTGACATCATGCCTCCTAAATTTCGATTTCGAAGCCTCTAGTAACGAAATAATTTCGATAACGTGCTGAATAAAAACCCGCATCCCCAAACCTGGGGCCGAGGATGCGGGTAGTTCATGACACGTTACGCAAGCTTGGTCTTAGCGTTGACCGGTTCCTCACCGTTCACGAAGCGCTCGACATCGCCGACGCACTTCTCGCCCATGCCGCGCAGGCCTTCCTCCGTGTAAGCGGAGATGTGCGGGCAGACGAGAACCTGCGGGTGATTGAAGTACGGATCATCAGGCGCAGGCGGCTCATCGTGCATAACGTCGGTGGCCAGCATCTTGACCGTGCCGTCCTCGAGAGCAGCGAGCATAGCAGGCTGATCGATAAGGTCGGCGCGGGCGTTGTTCACCACGTAGCAACCCTTCTTCATCTTGGAGAACGCGTCGGCGTTCAGGATGTGGAGGGAGGTGGGGTTAAGGTCGGCGTTGAGCGTCAGGACGTCGCAGTTGGAAACAACGGTGTCGACGTCGGTGTACTCAAAGGGAACGCCGAGCTTAGCAGCCCAGTCGTCGTGGTGGACGGGATCGCAAGCAAGGACCTTCATGTCGTAGCCGCGAGCCAGGATCTCGACGACGCGGGAACCGATGTTACCGCAGCCGATGATGCCCAGCGTCTTGCCAGACAGGCCATTGCCCACAAAGGATGCACGGTCGGCCCAACGGCCCTCGTTAGCAGCGACGTGGGAGTCGCTGACACGACGCATGGCGTCGAGCAGAAGGGCGACGGCGCCCTCGGCCACCGGGTCGCGCTCAACGAGCGGAGAGACGGTGGTGACGAGGCAGCCAGCCTCCTCGGCAGCCGGGATATCGATGTTGTTGAAACCGATACCGTGGCGGGAGATGAGCAGAAGATCGCGCTTGTGCTCGAAGAACTCCTTGTCGAAGAAGGGGGTCACCGAAGAGATGACGATGTTGAAGCCCTCAAGGGCCTCAGCCAGCTCGGCGCCACAGCACGTACCGTCAACACGGACGCGCTCCACCTCACCGATCTGACGGAGACGATCCATCTGATCGGGGAAGCGCTTGCCGAACGAAGAGGAATTAACGATTGCGATACGGTAATTCATGAAAGTGTGCTAGCCCATCTTTGCGAGTGCAGCGGACAGAGAAACGTTCTCAGAAGACGGAATCTTCTGGAAGTAGACCTTGCAGCCAGCGGCCTCAAGGCCCTTGCAGAGCTCGGCGTCGTCCTTGGAAAGACCAACGGACTCGATGACCTTCGTGGTGCCCGGCTTGATGGCGATGCCACCAACGTTGAGCTCCTTGATGGGCACGCCGCCGTCGACGGCCTTCTTGGCATACGCGATGCTCTTGAAGATCAGAGCGACAACGTCGTTGCCGAACTGGTTCTTGTTCCACTCATCGATGATGGAGTCAGAGGAGAAGACCTTGATGGTGAGGCCACCGGTGGACTGAGTGGACTCGTAGATCTCCTTCATGAAGTCGTCGGCGGCGGTGGCGTCGTCGATGACGTAGGCTGCGTTGGTGCCGTGACCCTTGGTCCAGACCTGCATGACCTGGCCATGAACCAGACGGTCGTCAACGCGGGCGAGGGTGATTTCTGCCATGTTTACTCCTTAGGCTTCTGCGTGCTTCTTACCAGCATGGTTGATAAGCCACATACCGTTCTGGGCCTCGGCGAAAGCAGACTCGGCAAGCTCGGAGTCCTCCTGGAATTCCAGACCGGAGATTGCGGCCACAACCATCGGCATATTAACACCGACGAGGACGTCGCAATCGACCTCTTTGAGGCACGTCATGAGAGCCACATTGCTGGGGCTGCCACCCATAAGGTCGACCATAACGACCGTGTGGAAGCCGTCAGCCTCGTTCTTCTTGACGATCTCGAGCGCCTGGGCGTGGAGCTCGTCGACAGACTGACCCGGGATAAGACCCAGAGCTTCGACCTTCTCCTGCTCGCCCATGATCATCTCAGCGGACTTCTTCAGCTCGATGCCGAACAGACCGTGAGTAATGATGAGAACCTTGTTCTGCATTCTGCGTTACTCCTTAGAGAATACCGATGGCACCGAGGACGATCAGGATGGCGGTGAAGCCAAGCATGGCCTTGGTGACCTTCATGCCCTGCTTCTGGAAGAAGAAGAACAGGCCAAGAACGGCGCACAGCGGAATGAGGCCGGGCAGGATGCCGTCGAGGATCGTCTGGAGGACGAAGGGCTTGCCGGACATCTCCCACTGGAGCGGGGTGGACAGGGTGACGTACTTAGCGGCCATGATGCCCATCATGAACAGGCCGAGAACACCGAGGGCGTTGATGATCGTCTTGATCTTGCCGCCCTTCATGATCTCCATAGCGGCGCGACGGCCCATGGTGTAGCCCATCTTGGTGAACAGGAAGCCGTAGGTGAAGGTGGCGATACCGAAGCACAGGAACGGCAGGAAGGCGCCGAGCCAGCTGCCCTCCTGGGCAAGACCCAGGAACAGAGCGATGAAGATGTACTGGACGGTACCGGAGTCGATGGAGTCACCGATGCCGGCGAGCGGGCCCATCAGACCGATCTTGGTGTTCTGGATCATCGAAGCATCGATGGCCTCGTCGAACTTGCCCTCGTGCAGAGCGTTAGCACGCTCCTCCTCCAGGGACAGGGTGATACCGGTGATGATACCGCCGCCCCAGATGGCCTGGGTGTTGAAGAACTGCAGGTGACGCTGATAAGCCTCGCCGAGCATGATCGGGTTCTTGTAGAGCTTCTTCAGCGCGGGCATAAGACCGAAGGTCAGTGCGGGAGCAACGTAGCGGTCGAAGGAGTGCGGGACCTCGTTGCACCACCACCAGCGGAACCAAGTCTTGAAGACGTCCTTGGAAGTGATCTCCTCGGGCTTGTTCTCCTCGCCCAGCATCAGACGGGGATCGGCAACGATCATGCCGTCATCATCGAGGTAATCGTGATAATCCTGAGAAAGCGGGGCCTCAGCCACGGCTTCGTTCATGGTCTCTTCGCTCATGAATATTCCCATCCTTTCTTTAATCTAGAGGTGTTGCCTACTCGGCGGACTTGTCGGTGAGCTCGCCGTAGACGACGGCGATGATGATGCCGATGATGGCCCAGAAGATCATCGGGACGCTGAAGCTACCCTCAACGGCAGCCAGCGAGGAGTTCAGCACGTTGGCGAACACCTGCATGAAGTAGGCCAGGAAGAAGAACGGGAGCAGCTTGCGGTTGCCGATCACGTGCATGGTGATGGCGATACCGAGAGCGGCAAGACCGTTACCCACGGTGCTGAGCACGTGGAGCACAGGACCGTTGGAGATGGTGTCCATGAAGCTGGAGACCACGGGAGCGCCGAGGTACAGAGCGACGAACATCAGGGGCACGAACAGCGCGAAGGAGAAGAGGGTCGGCATGAGACCGATCCACATGGCCAGACCCTTGGAGTCGGCCTTGACGGCGCAGGCGTCCATACGGGTGACCGCGAACGTGTTCATGAAGAAGCGGAGCTGGTACAGGTAGCTGCCCAGCAGGCCGACGGGCACGGCGATGGCGACAGCGGCCTCGGGCTCGAGGTTACCGACGATAACCGTGGAGACTGCCATCGCGGAAGCGATGCAGGGCTCGGACGGCATAGCGCCACCGGGGGCGACGACGCCCATGTAGATAAGCTGGATGGTAGCAACCGTGGTCATGGCCAGGGGCATGTTGCCCAGGACAAGACCAACCACGAGACCCGCCATCAGCGGCGAGAAGCGCATGGTAAGGGTTGCGTAGCCGAGGGCACGCGACTCGACTGCTGCGACGAAAAGTGCAATCAGCAGTGCTTGAACGACACTCATTGGCTCTTCCTTTCTCTCCTCTTTCGGAACCTGGGCCCCATTGCCCGGGTTCTTTTCCACGAGATGCGACAATGCGCCAACATCCACACCTCGTGCCTTTCGAAAAAAATTCTATCGGTCGGCACAATTCATTCATAGTTGGTTTTTTCAATTTCTGGTGAGCGGTTGTTAACACAACGTTCATAGAAAAACATTTGAGGGTGAACGGTTTACGTGACATACTTATGTATTTTTGATTTTCGCCATTATCGAAAACAAATTTTTTCGGAATAGGGCTCGGTGCGCACCCTAGAGCATAAGAACCCTGATCGGTTCGACATGATTTGCACTTTCGCATTATCGAACAAATGCAGCCCCAGTGTTTAATATCTAGCCTTTTACCTGCCCATTCAATAGGTTGATAGAACATTAAACGCTCACATATATATTAGTGAGTACCGCTGTTCGCTTGTAAAAGACAACCGGTCATCGAAATTTTTTTTGTTGCTCTCGCGCCAAATATTTCTTCGGTCTACACTCGACTTTCAAAGACGAAATTCGAGTACCGTTCACCGGGAGTTCCACGATGGCAGACGCCGTTCTTCTCAAAATCAAGTCCCTGATGCCCAATCTCTCCGCCAAGGAAAAGAAAATCGGCAGCTTTATCTTGGACGACCCGCGCACCGCATCGCGCATGACCATCTCCGAGATGTCCAAGACGCTCGGTATCGCAGACTCCACGGTATTCAAGTTCACGCGCAGCCTAGGGTATGACGGCTTCCGCGACTTTAGGAACAACCTGCTCTCGGAGGAGTTTGACCCCGAGATCTCGATTCACGAGAACGTGCGCCCCGAGGATAATGCGCTCGACATCGCAAAAAAAGTCTTCCACTCCAGCGCGAGCTCACTCTCTGACACCCTGGCGATGCTGCGCGAGGAGGACCTGGAAACCGCGCTCAACTACCTGTCCTCGGCGCGCGTCGTATCGTTCTACGGGTGCGGCGAGTCGGCCGTGGTGGCGCTCGACGCCTACCAGAAGTTTCTGCGCTCCCCTATCAACTGCCATTTCGTGATGGACGCGCACATGCAGCTCATGCATGCCTCGCGCACGCAGCCCGACGACTGCGTCTTTGTGGTCACCCATACCGGCGTGACCAAGGAGATGCTCACCATCGCGCGCATGGCCAAGCAGGTGGGCGCCAAGGTCATCGTGGTGACGAGCTATCCAAACGCCAAGATCTCGGAGTTCGCAGACGTGACCTTTGTCTCCACCTCCGAGGAGACGGGCTACCGCACCGAATCGCTCGCCAGCCGCTATCCGCAGCTGGCGATTATCGACTCGCTCTACACGACGCTGATGTTCCGCGACCCCAACTCGTCCGAGTCGCTGGGCAAGATCCGTACGGTCATCAGCACCACCAAGGACGAGCGCTAGCTGCGAGGATGCGCGCCGGCGCTACTCGGCCGGCTTAAAGACGACGCCACCACCGAAGACGTCGGTGAGCATCTGCTTTGCGTCCTCTTCGGTCCGAGGAATCACATTCGAATCATCTGCCTGGGCAAACGGCGATGCCGCGGCCATGGCCTGAAGTTGCGCGGCAGACGATGACGCGTGCACGGGCGCGGCCGGCTTCGCGGCGGGCGCGGGAGCCGGCGCTGCCACGGGGGCGGGGGCGGGCTCCGGCACCGGGGGCTCCTCCTCCGTCGCGTAAGCGCCGATCATCGCGTCATCGTAGGGGACCTGGTCGTCCTCCCACGGGGCGGGCTCGTTCGCGGGAGCGGGGGTTGCCGATGCCGGTGTAGCCGCAGGCGCGGCCGCCGATGCCGGCGCGTGCTGAGTCGGAGTGGACCAGGGCAGGGCCTCGGACTTCTTGCGGGACGGTGTAGGCGCCGCAGGTGTCACAGGGGCGGGGGCGGACTGCGGAGCGGGGTCTGGCTGCGGGGCGGACACGGGCGCAGGTTGCGATGCAGACACCGGCTGCGGAGCCGGCGCGGGGGCGGACTGCGGAGCGGGGGCGGCAGCTGGCGCAGAAGGCGCGACCTCGGCCGCAGGCTTCGGAGCCGAGGCGGCTGCGGGGGCCGCGGCTGTGGGCGCTGCGCCCACCATTCGGTACTCAACGGAGCGCGAACCAAAGACGGAAGCGACCACGGGGATCACGGCTTCGCGCGAGTCGGCTCGCTCGAGCATCATGATCGCGAAGTTCGATCCGGCAGGAAGCTCGACCGTCAGCGTGGAACCATCGTCGGAGGCGGCGCGGGCATGCAGCAACAGGGCGCCGCGCGAAGCTTTTTCGGCCTTCACGCGCTTGACGACCTCGTTCCACTTGCGCTGCAACTCCCCGTCGTCCGACACGGCGGGCGTCGCGGGGGCAGACGGAACCGAGAGGGCAGGTTCCGCGGGCTGAGGTGCAGGCGCAGGATCCGCCGGAACGGACGGGGCACTGGGTGCGGAGGCAGGAGTGGAAGCCGGCTCGGGCTCGGGCTCGGGCTTGGGGGCGGGAGCGGTCTTGGGTTCCGCCGCGGAAGCCGGAGCAGACTGCGGTGCCGCTGCAGGAACGGCGACGGAAGCGGGTTGCTGCATCGGTGCGGGCTGGGCCTCCGATGCGGGCGCAACAGGCGCCTGGCGCTTTGGCTCGGAATCGGCGGTCACAGATCCCGCAGATTGCGGCGCTGCTACAGGAGCCGCGGCGGGTGCTGGCTGCTGCGCCATCGGCGCGGACTCCGGCTGTGCGGCGGGCGCGCCGGACATCTGACGACGCGACGCAGGCACGTTCCAGGGCAGACTCGTATCGACCGGCGCTGTAGACGCAGCGGCCGGTTCGACCTGCGTGCGCGCCTGAGGAGCCGGAGTCGTGACAGCAGCCGATACGGTGCTGGCCGGCGCCGCAGCCGCGGCAGGAACGCCGGTAGCCAAGCGGGCCTCGAGTGCATCGATACGCTCGGAGAGGGCCTCGAGCGTCAGATCGGACTCCGGGCGCGACAGGCGCGTCAGCGCGATCTCGAGCACCAGGCGCGGGTCGGTCGCGGAGCGCATCTCGATCGCGGCGCCATCGAGTACGGTGAGCACGCGGGCCAGGCGGTCTGCGCCCTCGAAGAGCTGAGCCTCTGTCTGGATCGCCTGGAGCTCAGACTCGGAGCAGTCAAAGAGGCCCGGCGCCGCGCCGGCCACGCGCGCGGTGTACACGTCGCGCATGTGAGCCACCAGGTCGCGCGTGACCTCGAGCAGGTCGGCGCCCTCCTCCACCTGCGCACGGACCAGCGCGAAGAGCGAGGCCACGTCGCGCGCGGCGATGCCGCGGGCGAACTCGGCGAGCACGGTGCCGGAGGCCTCGCCCAGAAGCGACTGGGCATCGGCCACGCGAATGGCACCATCTCCGAAAACGGAGAGCTGCTCGAGCGTCGAGAGCGCGTCGCGCATGCCGCCGCGGGCATGGCGAGCCACGATCTGCAACGCCTCCTCGTCAAAGCCAAAGCCCTCCTGCTCGCACACGTAGCGCAGGCGCGCCTCGATGTCCTCGTTCGAGATGCGGTGGAAGTCAAAGCGCTGGCAGCGGGAAAGGATGGTCTCGAGAATCTTTTGCGGGTCGGTGGTGCACAGGATGAAGACGACGTGCGCCGGAGGCTCCTCAAGAGTCTTGAGCAGCGCGTTGAACGCCGCGGGCGAGAGCATGTGCACCTCGTCGATGATGTAGACCTTGTACGAGCCGCGCACCGGCGCGTAGTTCACCGAGCCGATGATCTCTTCACGCACGTTGTCCACGCCCGTGCGCGAAGCGGCGTCGAGCTCGTAGACGTCCGGATGCGTGCCCGCGGCGATGGCCTCGCACTCGGGACAGGTGCCATCGGGGATGCAGCCGGCGTCGCCCTCGGCATGCGAGCACAGAAGGGCCTTGGCCAGAATGCGCGCCATGGTGGTCTTGCCCGTGCCGCGCGGGCCGCAGAACAGATAGGCGTGCGAGAGGCGCCGCTCGGTGACGGCGTGCTCGAGGGTCGAGACGATATGCTGCTGGCCCACCACGGAATCAAAGGTGAGCGGGCGGTATTTTCTGTAGAGCGACTCCATGCGGCGTCTCCTTAGTAGATGTGTCGCGCCCTATCATACCCCGGCGCGGGCGCGCCCGAGCACACCGCGCGCGATGCATCCGCGCGTGCTACACTAGCCGCAAACCATGACTCCCGCGCGCATGCCCGCGCGCGCAAACGCACCATAGACGCACCAAGGACGAGCATGCCGCTGTTCTCGCAACATACCCCCCGTGCAACCGTGCACGAGGCGCCCTCGCCGCAGGCCGCAGCGACCCTTTTGCGCCGCTACCGCCCGCTCGAAACGCGCGCGACCGGCGGCTTTGGCAGCGTGGAGGTCTGCCTGGACTCGCGCCTGCAGCGCCGCGTGGCCATCAAGCGCATTCCCCTGGCGACGGAGGGCGGTATCGTCTCTGCAAACGCCACCGCCGCAGCCCTTGCCGAAGCGCGCACCGCGAGCATGCTCGCGCACCCGCATATCGTCTCGGTCATCGACTTTTCCTACGACGACTCCTTTGCCTACCTGGTCATGGAATACGTCGACGGCCTTTCTCTGGAAGAGTTCCTAGCGCAGGTCGACGGTCACTCGCTTACCTACGACGAGGCCGCCTGCATCGCGGATGCCCTCACCCAGGCGCTTTCCTTTGCGCACGAAAACGGCGTGCTTCACCTGGATATCAAGCCCGCAAACGTGCTCATCGACCACAACGGGCATGTGCGCCTCACCGACTTCGGTATGGCCACGCTCGCCTCGGCCGCAGGGTACGGAGGCGCGCGGGGCGGCACCATCGGCTACATGGCGCCTGAGCAGCTCAACGGCTCGATCGTGGACGAGCGCTCGGATGTCTTCTCGCTCGCCGCCGTGCTCTACGAAGCGCTTTGCGGCGAGGCGCCCTTCCGTGCCGCCACGCCGGCAGACTCGCTCGCGCGCATCGAGAGCGGTGTCACCCCGCCCGCGGAGCTTTTGCCGGACATTCCCGAGACCGCCGAGCATGCTCTCCTTACCGCCCTCATGCCCGCGCCCGAGGCGCGCTGCCGCAGCGTTGAGGAGTTTGCCGACGACTTTTTAGACCGCCTGGGCAACGCCCGTGCGGGCAAGAAGAGCCTCGCGCGCATGATCGCGCGCATGACGGCAGACGACACCGTGGCCGCGCTGGACATCGACGAGGAAGAACCTATCGAGACCGACCCGGAACTCGGCTACCTGGGAACCCGCTATCCCGCTGCCCGCCGCGTGCTCGAAGGCGCGCTCTCAGGCGTCTCCGTAGCCTTTTGCTCCTACGCGATCCTTGCGACCATGAGGGTCAGTACCATGCCGGCCGCACTCGCCGCGCTCGCGATCGGGGCCGCCGCGGGAGCCGCCGCCCAGATCGGCTCGGCGCTCGTACTTACCGGACTTTTGTTCATGATCGTAAACGCCACGCCGCCGGTCCCCGTGCTACCGGCCGCGGCCCTGCTGCTTGCGGGCGGCATCTCCTGGTGGCTCGTCTGGGGGCGCACCGATGCTCACGCCTCGACCGCTCTGGTCTTGGCCTGCGCCCTCGCCAATCTGCCCGCGGGGCACATGGAGCCCTGCCTTGCCGCCGCGGCCTTGGCGGGAATCCTTTGCGCACCCGGTACCTCGTGCCCCAGCATCGCCTTTGGCATGGTTGCCGGCAGGCTGCTGAGCTGTGCCATGGGCAACGGTGGCGCCCTCGACGCGCCCGCCCTGGGCGGCGCCCTTGTAAACCTTCCCTTTATCGCCACAACTGTCTGCGCGAGCGCATGCGCATGGGCCCTCTCGCACCTGGTGGACCGCGCTTGTGAGCATTACGAAACAGACGGCTCACCTGCCGGTTTGCCGATTGCCTATCTACTGCCCGTCCTTGCCGCCGCGCTGGCGCTCTGCCTTGGTCGGCCTATGGAAATTACCAGCCTGAAGCCCGAATACGTGGCCTCGTATGCAGGGGTGGGAATTCTATCCTCTATAATCTGTTGGATTGTTCTGTATCTATTTGGCTTTAAGCGACCTATTGCGGAGAGTGATCGTTCGTGAACTTCCTGAGAACGTTTGAGGATCGAGTCGCCGGTATCTTCGGTGCGGCCCGGGCCCCGTTTTCCTTTAAGAAGCTCGCCAAGCAGGCGGCTCGAGAGATGGAAGATCAGACGCTTGTCGTCAACGGCGTGAACACCGCGCCGGCGCTCTACACCATCCTGATCGCCAACGACGACGACCCCTTGATGGCGCCCTACTATCCGCAGCTTTCCAGCGAGGTCAGCGAGTTCGTCAAGGCCCAGGCCGAGAAGAAGAACTACACCTTTGTTGGCGAGCCGCTCGTGCGCTTCATGATCGACCCGTCGCTCAAGGGCGGCCGTTTCTCCGTCTTTGCCGAGAACGTCGACGCCCCTACCCTGGGCCGTCTGTATGAGGAGGAGCGCGCCTACCAAAACGGCATCTCCGCCCCCATGCCCCGTCAGAACCAGGCGCCCGCGCCGCAGCAGGTGGCACCGCAGCCCCGCGCAGCTCAGCCCCAGCAGGCAGCCCCCGCGCCCCAGCAGCGCGTGTCTGTTCCCTCGGTGGAGCCCGCGAGCTCGTTTGAGATCGACCCGTTCGAGGCCATGCCGCTCGACCCCGTGGACCCCATCCCCGTGCCGCAGACCATGACCCGCGAGGCGCTCGCCGGTCTGGGCGGCGCCGCCGCGACCGGCGGTGCCCTGGGCGCTGCAGCCGGCGCTGCCGCTGGTGCTGCCGCCTCGCTCCAGTCTCAGGCCCCTGCAGCCCCCGCGGCGCAACTGATCGACCTCAACACCAACGACGTGCGCTACGTGAACCAGGCGCGCTGCACCATCGGCCGCGAGCGCTCCGCCGCCGACCTGGTGGTTTCCGACCCCAACGTCTCGCGCCGCCATGCCGAGCTCACCTACACCGGCTCCGACTGGACGCTCGAGGACCTCAACTCCACCAACGGCACTTTTGTCAACAACCGCCGCATCATGCGCTGCCCGCTGCGAGACGGCGACGTCTTGACCTTTGGCCTGAGCAAGTTCGAGTTTAGGAGCTAAGCGGGCATGATCGACCTGATCTTGTTTTCAGGGCGCATCGCCCTGGTCGTCGTTCTGTATATCTTCCTGTTCGCCGTCATGAAGACCGGCGTGGGACTGGTGCGCGGCCAGCGCCGCGACTCGGCTATCTGGACCATCGACGTGGACAAGGGCCCGCGCGGCATCCGCGGCATCCACATGGACGTACTCGGCCCCGTGATCGTGGGCCGCTCGCCCTCCTCTGACATCTGCATCAACGAGGCCTATGTCTCGGCCTCCCACGCACGCTTTACCATCCAGGGGCCCGCGCTGGTAATCGAGGACCTTAACTCCCTGAACGGCACGCTAGTCAACGGCCGCGTTCTGACCGAACCCGCCACCCTGCGCGAGGGCGACGAGGTCCAGATCAGCAACGTGGTCATGAAAGTGAACCGCCGATGACAGACGAAGAGAACACGTTCTCTTTCGCGACAGATACCGGCTCTGAGGCCCCGGCCTCGGAGCCGGCGATTCGTGCTGCCCATATGGCGCCCGCCGAGCCGGAGCCTGCGATTGCATCCGTCCCCGAGGTTCTCCCCGTGCGGGAGCCCATCGGGGCGCATGCCGAGCCCGCACCCGTTGCCTCGCCCGTCGTAGATGCGCAGCCAGAACCTATCGGGGCCCATGCGGCCCCCGCCGTGCCCGAGACGGATGAGCCGGCGGCGGCACCTGCCGAGACGCTCCCCGAGACGAGCCCTGTCTCAGTGACCGCGGACGACCCCATGCTCGCCGTGGCCCTTCATATCCTCAACCAGGATGAATCCGAGCCCAAGTCCGCAGCGGCCGCGGCAGTAACGGCAGCAGCGGTAGACGAGCCGGCATCCACCCACATGGTGGAAACACCAACCTCAGACAATCCTGCACCGTCTGAGGTTGGCTCCGAGCTTGAGTCCGCGCCCACAGACGCGGCTGTACAGAGCATAGAGCTCGATACCGTCACGGAGACCGAGGCCGCAAGCGCGGTGCCGGCTGCCATCGAGGAGCTCGAAACCGATTCCGCACCTGCCGCTCCCCTGCCCACCGCCTCGCTCGACGACACGGCCGAGATCGATGTCGAAGAGGTCGAGACCCGGCTGAAGGACCCTGGCTCCACCCAGAGCTTTGAGCCCATCACCGAGGAGCGCATCGATACCGGCTCTACCTACGATGCCGGCACCACCACCACGCTCATGTGGGGCGCCCGCTCCGACGTGGGCTGCGTGCGCCCGCACAACGAGGACTCCTACCTGGTGCAGTCGCCGCTCTTTTGCGTCTGCGACGGCATGGGCGGTCACGCCGCCGGCGAAGTCGCCTCTTCTATCGCCGTGGAGACCATCGCCAAGACGGCTCCCTCCGCAGCGGATGCGGCCCAGCTCGCAGCAGCCGTCGAGGCGGCCAACGCCGCCGTGATCGAGGCCGCCGTGAACGGCCTGGGCAAGCCCGGCATGGGCTGTACCGCCACCTGCGCGTACCTTGAGGGCAACACCATCGCCATCGCCCACGTGGGCGACTCGCGCGCGTATCTTCTGCACGAGGGCACGCTTATCCGTGTGACCCGCGACCACTCCTATGTCGAGGAGCTGGTGGATGCTGGCGAGATCACCGCCGACGAAGCCCGTGTGCACCCCAACCGTTCTGTCATCACCCGTGCGCTGGGCTCCGACCCGGCCATGTACGCCGACCATTTCTGCCTGAACATCGAGGAGGGCGACCGCCTGATCCTGTGCTCCGACGGCCTTTCCTCCATGGTGCCCGACGGCGAGATCGAAAACATCGCCTCTAAGTCCTCAACCGCGCAGATCTGCGTGGACAACCTGGTGGACGCGGCGCTGGCCGCCGGCGGGCACGACAACGTGACCGTCGTGGTGGTCGACGTGGTGGACGACGGACGCATCAAGGAGCTGCTTGGTCGCCGCCGCCGCAATCTCATCATCGCCATCTGCGCCGTGGTGGCGGCCCTCGTTATCGCGGCCGTCGTCGTGGGTGTGGGCATCAGCCGTTCCGTCTTTTTGGGCGTAAACGAGAGCGACGAGACGGTGGCTATCTACACCGGCGTCCGCGCCGAGCTCTTTGGCTGCAAGCTCTACCAGATCGAGGACACCACCTCGGTGAAGGTCTACGACCTGCCCGATGACACGCGCAGCCGCCTTGAAGAGGGCATCGCGCAGGACAGCATCGAGCAGGCACGCGACACCGTCTCGGGCTACCGCAGCCAGATCGATGCGGACGAGGCCAAGCAGGTGGAGAACGCCGAAGCCATCCGCAAGAGCACCGAAGAGGGCGCTGCCGGCGACGACTCCGCCGCAGGCGACGCCGATTCCGATACCGCAACCGCTACCGATAACGACACGCAAGGAGGCGCATGATGGGCAGCCGACGCAATACCGAACTCTTTCTGCTCGTCGCAGCCGCGTTCCCGGTCATACTCCTGTATGCACTCTATGTTTCCGGGACGGGCGCTACGCTCTCGTTCCAAACGCTCGCTGTGCCGATAGGCCTGTTCGCCGCCTTCACCGCGGCGCATATCGCCACACGCATCTTTGCCCCGGGCGCTGACCCGGCCATCCTGCCGATCGTCTTTTTGCTCTCGGGTATCGGCATCACCTTTGTGACGCGCTTGGCGCCGAGCCTCGCCATGAACCAGCTGATCATCCTGTTCATCGCCATCGCGCTCATGGTGTTCACGCTCGCGCTGGTGAAGAACCTCGACATCGTCAAGCGCTACAAGTACACCTTTGGCGCGATCGGCATCCTGCTGCTTATCCTGCCCATGTTCATCGGTACCGAGATCTACGGCTCCAAGCTGTGGATTCGCATCGGCAGCTTCACCATCCAGCCCGGCGAGTTCGCCAAGGTCTTTATCGTCCTGTTCCTGGCGGGCTACCTTTCTGAGAACCGCGAGCTGCTCTCCATCTCCAACCACTCGTTTTTGGGCCTCAAGATTCCGCGCCTGCGCCTGCTGATGCCGTTGTTCGTGGTCTGGGGCATCTGCCTGATGGTCGTCGCATTCGAGCGCGACCTGGGTTCGGCCGTGCTGTTCTACACCATCTTCTTGATGATGCTCTACACCGCCACCGGGCGCGTCTCCTACATCATCATCGGCTTTGTGCTGCTGGGCATCGGCGGCGTGGGCGCCTACCACGCGTTCTCGCACGTACAGGTACGCTTCTCTATCTGGCTCGACCCGTTCGCCGACGCGCAGAACACCGGCTACCAGATCGTGCAGTCGCTCTACTCGCTGGCCGACGGCGGCCTGGTGGGTGTAGGCATTGGCAAGGGCCTCGCCAAGCTCATCCCCATCGTCGAGTCCGACTTTATCTTCTCCGCCATCGGCGAGGAGATGGGCCTGCTCGGCGGCGCGGCCGTGCTGTTCGCCTTCATGCTCTTTGCCGTGCGCGGCCTTACCACCGCAGCGCGCGCCAAGTCTGACCTTGCGGCCTTCACCGCCACCGGTCTGACTGCCGCCATCTCGTTCCAAGCGTTCCTGATCGTCGGCGGCGTCACCAAGCTCGTGCCGCTCACGGGCGTCACCCTGCCCTTCATGAGCCAGGGCGGCTCCTCGCTGCTCGCGAGCTTTGTCATCGTCGCGCTGCTCATGCGCGCCGGCGACGAGGCCACCGGCCTGAACGTCGAGCTCGACGGCACCGGCGTGGCCCGCGCGGAGGACCTGCAGAAGGCCGCCGGCACGCCCGCGCTCACCAAGAACGGCACGCGCATCTTTGGCGGCTCGAACTCCGCACCCGCCGCCTCGCACGCGCGTCCCGGCTCGCGTATCCGCCGCCGTGCGCTCGACACGCCCGAGTCCGGCGTGCTGGGCCGCGTCGCCTTGGCCAAGCGCCTCACCTACACGGTGCTCGTGTTTACCGGCCTGTTCGCCGTGCTCATCGGCAACCTCACCTATATCCAGGTGATTCAGGCCAAAGACATCCAGAGTATGTCGAGCAACAACCACACCATCCTGCGCGCCGCCTACATCAAGCGCGGCTCCATCATCACCTCGGACGGTGTGACGCTTGCCGAGTCGGTGCAGAACGACGACGGCACCTACACGCGCTCCTACCCCAACGGCAACCTGGCCGCGCACACCGTGGGCTACTACTCCACGCAGTACGGTTCCTCGGGCATCGAGGAGAGCATGAACGACACGCTCACCGGCTCCCGCGACTACTCGAGCTGGAAGAACGCCATCAGCTCGCTCGCCGGCATCACGCAGCCCGGCAACACGGTGAAGCTCACCATCAACTCGCAGATCCAGCAGGCCGCCGAGCAGGCACTCGCTAACTCGGGCAAAAAGGGCGCCATCGTCGTGCTCGACCCCTCGACCGGCGCCGTGCTCGCCAAGGCCAGTAACCCCAGCTACGACAACTCGGACGTCTCGTCGCTCATGGGCGGCAACTCCGACGAGTCGCAGGGCTCGCTCTATGACCGCACAACCCAGGCGCTCTACACGCCCGGCTCGACCTTCAAGGTCGTGACGCTCGCTGCCGCGCTCGACACCAACGCCACCTCGCTCGACGAGACCTACAGCTCACCTTCGAGCATGGAGTTCGGCGACTCGCAGGTCACCAACCACCGAAGCGCCGACTACGGCACCATCAGCCTCGAGCGCGCCTTTGCCTACTCGTCCAACGTCGTCTTTGCCGAAGTCGCAACCAGGCTTGGGGCAGACACGCTCACCCAGTACGCCCGCGCCTTTGGCTACGGCCAGTCGCTGGGCCAGGACTTTACCAGCACCTCGTCGGTGATTCCGGAGGCCTCCGAGATGACCGCATGGGAGCTCGCCTGGGCAGGCGCCGGCCAGCCCGTGGGCCAGGGCCACACCGCCGGCCCGCAGACGACCGTGATGCAGAACGCCGTGATCGCGGCGGCCATCGCCAACAACGGCATCGCCATGAACCCCTATCTTGTCTACCAGACGCTCTCGCCCGAGGGCACCGTGGTCAAGACCACCCAGGCCCGCGCGCTCGGCCAAGCCGTCAGCGCCGACACGGCCGCCAAGGTCAAGGAAGCCATGCTCGAGGTTGTCGAGGACGGCACCGGCCAGGCCGCATCCGTCGTGGGCGTGAAGGTCGCCGGCAAGACCGGTACCGCCGAGATCGGCTCGGGCAACATCAACACCGCCTTTGTTGGCTTTGCACCCTATGACACCCCCACCGTGGCCATCTCGGTCATGCTCGAGGATTACAACGAGGACAGCGACGAGCTCTCTGCCGCCGCCGTCGCCGGCCAGGTGCTCAAAGTGGCGCTGGCCGTGCAGGGTGCGTGATGTACAGTGAATACCATGCAGACGATGCATAAGATGTGTGAGGAGTAGGAATGGCTGAGCAGCAGCGCTTGCTAGGAGGAAGGTACCTCCTCAAGGACAAAGTAGGCACCGGTGGCATGGCCACCGTGTACCGCGCGACGGACCAGGTTCTCGACCGCACCGTGGCGGTCAAGATCATGCTGCCGCAGTACGCTGGCGACCAGACGTTCGCGGCCCGCTTTAAGCAGGAGGCCCAGGCCGCAGCCGGCCTGCAGAGCCCCTACATCGTGGGCGTCTACGACTGGGGCAAGGACGGCGACACGTACTACATCGTTATGGAGTACCTGCGCGGCACCGACCTCAAGAGCGGCATCAAGAGCCACGGCGCGCTCAACCCCAAGAAGGTCGCGCAAATCGCCTCGCAGATCTGCGGAGCCCTCACCGTCGCCCACAAGCACGAGATCATCCACCGCGACATCAAGCCGCAAAACATCATGGTGCAGCCCGACGGCAACATCAAGGTGATGGACTTCGGCATCGCGCGCGCCAAGAACAGCCACCTCACACAGGACAACAACGTCTTGGGCACGGCGCACTACGTCTCGCCCGAGCAGACGCGCGGCCAGCAGCTCGGTCCCACCTCCGACATCTACAGCCTGGGCGTCGTGATGTACGAGTGCGCCACGGGCCGCGTTCCCTTTGACGGAGACGACGCCATCTCGGTCGCCCTCAAGCAGGTCAACGAGCTGCCCACGCCTCCCAGCCAGATCAACTCCAACGTGGATGCCGACCTGGAGCGCATCATCCTGCGCTGCATGGAGAAGGACCCCGCCAACCGTTTCCAGACGGCCGAGGAGCTGCGCCAGACGCTCAACAGCTACCTTGCCGGCCGCACCGTCGACGTGCCCGAGCCCACCCGCGTGATCTCTGGCGTGAGCGGGGCCGCGCAGACCCGTGCTATGACCGACCAGACGCAGGCCATGGTGCGCCCCGCCGCCGCTACCGCTCAGTCCAACCAGGCGGTCACCGGCCAGATGCGCGCCGTGCCGGGCCCCGGCGAGACCGGCGCCTACGAGAAGGAGAAGCGCGGCGGCGCAGGCAAGATCATCGCGGCCGTGGTGGCCATCATCGCTGTCGTGGGCATCGCGTTCTTCGCCGTCTCCAGCATGTTCTCCCCTGCCGAGCAGGCCACGGTACCCAACCTGCTGGGCCTCACCCAGGAGGCCGCCGTCACGAGCATCACCGACAGCGGCTTTAAGGTGGGCAACGTCAACCAGAGCTACAACGACCAGTACCCCGAGGGCCAGGTATGCGAGCAGACGCCGGATGCCGGCAAGTCGGCCGACGAAGGCTCCAAGATCGATATCGTTGTCTCCAAGGGCTCCAAGCCCATCGACCAGGTTGAGGTGCCCGACCTTACCAAGGCAAGCGACCTGGACGCCGCCAAGAAGATGATCGAGGCCGCCGGTCTCACCGTGGGCACCACCACCGAGGAGGCCAACGACGCCGACGAGGGTACGATCATCAGCCAGAGCCCCAGCGCCGGCGAGAAGGCCGACAAGAACTCCAAGGTGAACATCGTTGTCTCCAGCGGCCCTGAGACCACGAGCGTTCCCGGCGTGGTGGGCAAGTCCGAGGACGAGGCCACCAACACCCTGAGCAACGCCGGCTTTAGCGTAACCAGCGAAAGCGGCGGCTACAGCGACACGTACGCCAAGGGCACCGTCATGAAGCAGGACCCCACCGGCACCGCCAAGAAGGGCGCCACCGTCACCATCTATATCTCGCAGGGCGAGGACCCCGCCTCCAGCCAGGTCGATGTTGACGCGCTCGGGCTCACCGGCATGTCTGCCGAGGACGCCGAGAGCGCCGTCGCCAACGCCGGCCTGCGCTACGACCCGCGTGAGCAGGCGAGCGATTCGGTACCGGCCGGCTACGTGATCAAGTACAGCCCTGGCGGCAAGCAGGAGAAGGGCGCCACGATTGCGCTCTACATCTCCACCGGCTCCTCCAGCGAAGAGTAACGCCGGGCGAGGTTGCCCCGCACGAGCATGAAAGAAGCCCAGTCGCAGATGCGCGGCTGGGCTTCTTGCTGTTCTGGGATATGGAGAGGGACGGCTGCCGCGGGCAGAAAGCGCCCCGGACAGGCGGGTGACCCGCACGGTCGGGTAAGAGCCGGCCTTAGAACTCGCCGATAAAGCGGATCTCCGGCTCCAGGTGCACGCCGAACTGGCGCTCCACTTCGTCTTGCACTTTCTTGATCAGGCCGCGAACATCTGCCGCCGAGGCACCACCCGCGTTGACCACAAAGCCGCAATGCTTGGACGAGACCCGCGCGCCGCCCACCGCGGCACCCGCAAGGCCGGCGTCCATGATAAGCTTGCCGGCAAAGTGGCCCTCGGGGCGCTTGAAGGTGGAGCCGGCGCTCGGCATGTCGAGCGGCTGCTTTTCCTCGCGCTTTGCCTGGTAGATGTCCATGGCCTGGCGGATGGCGTCAGAGCTATCCGGTGTCAGCTTGAAAGTGGCCGAGAGCACGATCCAGCCCTCGTCGTGGATGCGGCTCTTGCGATAGCCCATGGCGAGCTCTTCGACCGACACGATGCGCACGCTGCCCGCCGCGCGGCAGCCGTCGTCCGCGAGCGCGCCGGGCACATAGACCTCTACCGACTCCAGCACATCAGAGGTCGAGGCATCGTAGGCCCCGGCGTTCATGAAGCAGGCTCCGCCCACCGTGGCAGGGATTCCCCAAAGCGGCTCCAGGCCCGAAAGGCCGGCCTCGGCGGCTGCTAGGGCCACATCGCGCAGCAGCGCGCCCGCCTGTGCACGAACGCGATCGCCCGCGATCTCGATGCCGCTCAGGTTCTCGCGCAGAAGGATGCAGGCCCCGCGCAGGCCGCGGTCGCCCACCAGCAGGTCGGAGCCGTTGCCCACCACATAGGTGGGAACGCCACCCGTATAGCAGATGTCGAGTACGCGCGTGAGCGCACGGGTGTCTGCCGGCAAGACCATCACGTCTGCGGGGCCGCCGATCTTGAACGTGGTGTGGTCGCGCATCGGCTCGGTGAGCAGGACGCCGTCTTCCCCCGTGACGCCCGCGAGCGCGCAGAGAAAACTGGGGTCGAAGCTATCGTCTGATTCGTGCATGGCAAACCGCCTATCGCAAATCGAGGTCGTTCATCGTCACTAGACTATACCCCACACTCACCGCGCGGCCGTCCCCACACGATGCCCACGCCAAACGCGCCCAGGTGCGGTACCATATCGATGCGTATCTACGTTGTTCGACATACACACAGCTTAAACGGAGAACACATGTCAAGCGCGAAGAACACCGCCGGCCACGTTGCCGGTACCGATAGCGGCACCCTCGTTCCGCTGCAATCACATGCCCTTACACGTCGCGATGCCTTCAAGGCTGCCTTTGCCGCCGCCGGAGGACTGGCCCTTCTCGGCCTGCCCGAGACCGCGCTCGCGGCCTCGGCCTCCAAGGAGACAACCGACGCCCTCAACTCGGCGCAGGCCCAGCTCGACAAGGTCCAAAGCCAGCTCGACAGCATCTCGAACGAGTACCAGTCGCTCGCAGACGAGCTCAACAGCACCATGGACCAAATTGAGTCGGTCCAAGGCGAGATCGACGATGCCCAGGAGCAGATCGATAAAAAGCAGGCCGAGCTCGAGGAGAAACAGGAGACCCTCTCCGTCCGCGTCACGCAGAGCTACAAGAACGGCAACACCGATATTCTGGCGCTGCTGCTCTCGTCCAGTTCCTTTGACGAGCTCATCTCCAACGTCTACTACATCGACAAGGTGAACGCCCGCGACCAGGAGGCGATCGCCGAGGTCCAGCAGATCAAGCAGGAGCTTGCCGACAAGAAGGCCGAGCTCGAGAAGCAAAAGGAGAGCCTCGAGTCGCTCAAGGACGAGCAGACCACCAAGCTCAACGAGATGAGCGCCAAGAAGGACGAGGTACAAAGCATCCTCGACGGCCTGAGCTCCGACGTGAAGTCGCTGATGGAAAAACGCGACGCCGAGCTGCTCGCCTCCGCCCAGGAAGAGGAGCGTGCCCGCAAGCAGGCCGAGGCGGCAAAGAAGGCCGCCAGCAGCTCGAGCAGCTCCTCCAGCACGGGCAACGCCGGCAAGGGCGGTGGCGGGAGCGGCTCGGCCGCAAACGTCGTCTACTGGGCGCAGCACACCGCCTCCCCGGGCGCGGGGCTTTGCGCCTGGTGGGTCGCCGACGTGTTCATCAACGCCGGCCTGGGCAACGTCTCGGGCAACGCGTGCGACATGTACGCCAACTACTGCTACAGCTCCGACCGCAGCGCCCTCAAGCCCGGCATGATCATCGCCGTGTCCTCGCACCCCTACACCACGGCCGGCAAGATCTACGGACACGTGGGCATCTACATCGGCAACAACACCGTGATGGACAACATCGGCTATATCCGCACCTGCTCGGCCGACTACTGGATCAGCTACTACGGCGCCTCCGTCACGGTGCGCTGGGGCTGGGCCAAGGGCATCGTGCTCTCGTAGCGCGCGGCACCCGTCCGCATCCATCAGACCACCACACCCTACCTGCCCACTTGTTAGCCACGCGCGACAGGTGGGCTATACTTAGCCGCGGTTTTACCGAAAGGAGAAGCACATGTCTTTGGCCCTTGAGCCGCAGGACACCTGCGTACTTGTTACCGGCGGTGCCGGATTTATCGGCTCGCACACCGTAGTCGAGCTGCTCACCAATAGCTACCAGGTCGTTATCGTCGACGACCTTTCCAACTCCAGCGAGGTCGCCGTCGATCGCATCCGCCAGATCGTGGGCGAGGACGCCTCCCAAAACCTCACGTTCTACCGCGCCAACGTGCTCGACCGCGAGGCCATGACCCGTATCTTCGATACGCACAAGATCGACCGCGTGATTCACTTCGCCGGTTACAAGGCCGTGGGCGAGTCGGTGGCCAAGCCCATCGAGTACTACCACAACAACATCGAGAACACCCTGGTGCTCGTCGACGTGATGCGCGAGCACGGCTGCAAGTCCATCGTGTTCTCCAGCTCCTCCACCGTCTACGGCGACCCCGACAGCCTGCCGCTTACCGAGGAGAGCCCCAAGAAGATGGCCACCAACCCCTACGGTTGGACCAAGTGGATGATCGAGCAGATCCTCACCGACCTGCACACCGCCGACCCCGAGTGGAACGTCGTGCTGCTGCGCTACTTCAACCCCATCGGCGCGCACCCCTCCGGCCTCATTGGCGAGGACCCCAAGGGCATCCCCAACAACCTGGTGCCCTACGTGGCCCAGGTAGCCGTGGGCAAGCTCGCCGCCGTGCAGGTCTTTGGCAACGACTACCCCACCCCCGACGGCACCGGCGTGCGAGACTACATCCACGTCTGCGACCTGGCGAGCGGCCATGTGGCGGCCCTGGGTTGGATGAACGGCAAGGAGGGCGTCGAGGTCTTTAACCTGGGCACCGGCACCGGTACCTCCGTGCTCGAGGTCATCCATGCTTTTGAGAAGGCCTGCGGCAAGGAGCTCCCCTACAAGATCTGTCCGCGCCGCGGCGGCGACATCGCGGCCAACTGGTGCGATGCCAGCAAGGCCGAGCGCGAGATGGGCTGGAAGGCCCGCTACGATATCGCGGACATGTGCCGCGACTCGTGGAACTGGCAGTCGCACAACCCCAACGGTTTTGCCGACGCCGAGTAGCGACCGACAAGAGAGCGCCCCGTGCAAAGCAGCTTTACCGCATACCTTGGCCGCCACGTCGAGGAGATCAACGAGTACCTGGCCGCGTACTTCAGCGGCCAGACCGCCAACGCCGATATCGAGCGCTACCTGTATGCGCCCCTGGGTCATTATTCCGCCAACGCGGGCAAGCGCCACCGCCCGCTGATCTGCCTGCTCGCTTGCGCCGCCGTGGGCGGCGACACCCAGCGGGCGCTCAGCTGCGCCGCGGCAATCGAGCACTTCCAGACCGGCGCGCTCATCCACGACGACATCGCCGATAACGGCCAGGTGCGCCGCGGCGAGCCCTGCATGCATCTCACTCAGGGCGAGGGCATCGCCATCAACTGCGGCGACTACGCGTTGTCGCTGGTAACAGCAGCCGTTGCAAACGATCCCTCGCTCGATGACGTCCTCAAGGTGCGCCTCATCAAGGAGCTCAGCGCCATGACGGCGCGCACCATCGAGGGCCAGGCGCTCGACCTTGGCTGGGTGCGCGACGGCCGCTTTGATCTGAGCGTCGACGACTATCTGACCATGGCGACGCACAAGACGGCTTTCTACAGCGGAGCCACCCCGCTTGCATGCGGGGCTATTATCGGCGACGGCACCGAGGAGCAGATCGAGGCCCTGCGCACCTTTGGCCTCCATACGGGGCTCGCCTTCCAGATTCAGGACGACCTGCTGAACCTCGTGGGCAAAAAGGAAGCGCGCAACAAGGACTTCCGCTGCGACATCACCGAGGGCAAGCGCACGCTCGTCGCCGTGCATGCGCTCAACTACGCCGGCGGCCCCGAGCACGACGAGCTCATGGACATCCTCACGAGCGCCACCGACGATGCGGCCAAGCTCGAGCGCGCCGTGCAGATCATGGAACAGACCGGCTCGATCGCCTATGCCCACGCCTACTCGCTGGAGCTCACCGAATCAGCCAAGGCCGCGCTTACGGGCATCGAGCTCGACGCGCACTGCAAGGAGCTCCTGCTCTCCATGGCGGACTTCTTTGTCGAGCGCCTCAACTAGAGGCTGCGATAATGTGTCACTATTGAGCGGCTTTGCCGTGGCGCATTTTGAGCGCTAAGGGCTAATTGCTACACTTGTTGCGATTCTGATTGCACCGATTTTTTGCTCGCTTATCTGAAAGGGGCTCACTTGGATCCGATTACGCAGGGCATGCAAGGTCCCGCCGTCGAGGACATCCAGACGCGCCTGGTCGCCCTGGGATACACCATCGAGGAGAGCGAATCTGCAGCCAAGCTCTACGGCCCCACCACCGCGCGCGCCGTCGCCGCGTTCCGCGTGGCCAACAACCTCGATGTGCCCGGCGACGTGGACATCATCTGCTGGAGCGCTTTGGTCGATGCCTCCTACAAGCTGGGCGACCGCACGCTTTACCTGCGCCTTCCCAACTTCCACGGCGCCGACGTGCGCGCGCTGCAGCAGGCGCTCAACGCCCTCGGCTTTGGCTGCGGAGACGTCGACGGCTACTTTGGCCCGCATACCGAGGCCGCGCTGCAGCAGTTCCAGGAGAACGTGGGCCTGTTTGCCGACGGCATGGCCTTCCAGGACACCTTCCGCTACATCGACCGTCTGCGCCACGTGTGGGAGGGCAAGCCCTCCGTGCTCGAGGCCGAGGAGCGCACCGGCTTTGCCCGCGCCGCCAGCGTGCTCGAGCACTACCGCATCGCCGTATGCGGCGAGGATGCCATCGCGCGCAACATCGCCTCGCGCATGTGGAACATCGCCTCTGCCACCACTGAGAACAGCGGCATGGTGCTCTGCGACGGCGAGACCCCGAACGATGTCGACCTGGTCCTCGAGCTTGCGAGCGACGAGCTGGAAGACTCCGCCGAGCCCCGCCCGACGATCACCCTCGCACAGTGCGCGAATCTCCCCCAGCGCATCGGCACCGCCTTCGCCGCCGCCAAGAGCAAGCCCGCCCGCCTGCGCATCGAGCTCACGGGCTACACGCACTACAACGGCACCTTCACCTCAAGCGATGCCCAAACCCTCGCCATCCGCCTGCTCGACGGCGTTTGCGCAGCCTTGAGCGATTAGGTACACTAGACGAGCTGCCGCGCAAACGGTAGCCCATTCCCACATTGGGGTATCGTCCAGCGGCAGGACCCCGGTTTTTGGTGCCGGTTACGGGGGTTCGAATCCCTCTACCCCAGCCCTTGTTAAATAGCTCTGCAGCGAAGGCTGCAGGGCTTTTTCGTTGACCTTACAGGGGATTCGAACCCGAGAGAGTGCGGAGCTGAGGAAACGCGTGAGCGTTTTCCAGCGCAGCGCGCAAGGCGCGGAGCGCCGCAGCGGGGCGCGGGCGGCGTAGCCGCACGCGGAATCCCTCTACCCCAGCCCCAACTAGTACAATGGCTTGCAGCCATTCACGATGAAAAGGGGCCTGAAGCCATGGCGCTCTCAAAGCTTGTTGAAGAAATCGCCGTCACGGATATCGATGGGCTGCGCATCGGCAACGCCCAGGATAAAGCCGCAAAGACGGGCGTGACGGTGCTGCTGTTCGACCGGGGCGCGCGCATCGGCATCGACGTGAGCGGCGGAGGCCCCGCGGCGCGAGAGACCCACCTGGCCGACCCGACCACGGCCGACAACCCCATCAACGCCATCATGCTCGGCGGCGGCTCGGCATACGGGCTCGCGGCCGCCGACGGCGTGATGCGCTATCTGGAAGAGCACGGCATCGGGTACGACACGGGCTTTGCACGCGTACCGCTCGTGTGCGCTTCGTGCCTGTACGACCTCGGGTGCGGGAAGGCCGACGTGCGCCCCGATGCACAGATGGGCTATGCCGCCTGCGTGGCCGCAGAGGCAAACAACCCGCAAAGCGGCAGCTACGGCGCAGGATGCGGAGCCACGGTCGGCAAGATCTGCGGCATGGAGCGCTCCTGCAATGCGGGCCTCGGCATCTGCGCTGTGCAGCTCGGCGAACTCAAAATGGCAGCCGTCGTGGCCGTCAATGCCCTCGGCGACATCTACGATCCGAAAAGCGGTCGCCAGGTCGCAGGCCTCAAGAGCGAAGACGGCACACGCCTGCTCGACTCGCGCGAGGAGCTTTACAAGATCGCCGTGCCCACCGACATGTTCACCGGCAACACCACGCTCGGTGTCATCGTCACCAACGGCTCCTTTACCAAGGCCGAGATGAGCAAGATCGCCGCGATGGCCCGCAACGCCTACGCGCGCTGCATCCGCCCAGTGGGAACCATGGCGGACGGCGACACGATCTACGCTGCAAGCACGGGCGACGTGCCGGCCGACATCAACGTGGCGGGTACGCTCGCCTCCGACGTGATGCAGGAGGCTATCCTCAGGGCCGTCCGCATCTAGCGGCGCACGCCGCGCTGCGGGCTACTTGTTGAGCAGGCGCTCCACGGGGCCGGAACTCGAGTCGCGGTAATCGGCCGAGGTCAGAATCTCCTGCGGGATACGGCCGCCCTGGCGCAGAACGTTGCGGAACTGCACGCGCGTGACCATGGGCAGATCGTCGATGGCGCGAGCCAGGTTCTGCGGGACGCCCTGGTTCTGCGAGGCGGGCTCCACCGTCTTGCCCTCTTTTACGCGACGGCCATGAGCCGCGAGCATCGCGCGGTACATGCCGGCGTGCAGGCGGATCTTGACGTTATTGGCCGCGCGCGCCTGCTCGACAATGCGCGCGCCCTCGCGATCGATGTCGCCCGCGTAGTACACGTAGTCGTAGCGGTAGCCGATATCGGCCAAAAAGTCGTCAAGGGCATGGGCGATGTTGACCTTACAGCCGCCGCCGAAGATGACGCCGCTTACGCGCACGCCAAACAGCTTGGTCGAGGAGTTGCCGCGCAGAAGGCGCACGATCTCTTCGTAGGTGTCGATGTTCTCGACCACGATGAACGGCTTGTCGGCGCCGATACCGTAGAAGCTCGAGAAGTGGCTGGCGCGCTGCGGCGTGATCTTGAGGGCGCTCACGTTGACGCCGCGGTCGTTCAGGCGCTTGAAGAGGCGCTCGCCGCGCTTGCCGTCAAAGGCCTTCTCGTCGTTGAAGATCTCGAAAGCGCGCTGGCGGCGCGAGGCATAAGGAACGTCCATGCCGTGAGCCTGATCGATCCAGGCGGTGATTGCGGCGAAATCGCTCGCCGTCTGGGATTTAGCCGAGTTGCTATGCGTTGCACGCGGACGAGCCTCTTCCGCAGGGACCATCTGGGGGTGCGGCACGCGCACGATCTCGGCGCGCTTCTCGCGGGCCTTGGCAAGCACCGCGGGCTTGGGCAGCGCACCGGCAATGCGCCTACCGAGCACGCGGGCGATAGCCACAGGAGAGGGGCGCTTGGACGAGTCGGAGCTTGCGGCGGGCTCAGGATCTTGCCTGGGCGCCGGCTCGGGCACGGACGCTGCTGGCGCCTGCCCGCCTGACGCCCTTTTCTTCTTGGAGCGCTTGCCCTGCTGAGCCTGCTCGATGCGCTGTTTTTGCTGTTGAGGCTCCCGCTCGGACTGCTGCTCCGGCTGCTTCTCGTCCTGCTGCTCGGCCTTGCGCTCCCCTTCCGACACACGATGGCGGCGCTGGCGCGCACGGGGTTTTTTCTTGGACTGAGCCTCGCTCTGCGCCTCGGGCGCGGGAGCGAACTCGGGCTCAGGCTCGGAGGCCGACTCGGCAGCGTCGACGTTAGCGGCCTCCTTAGCCGCCACGGCAGAACCAGCGGCCTCGTCGTGCGCGGGCGCAGCCGGCACTTCAGCCTCGACCTCGGGAGCGGTATCGACCTCGTCCTCCTCAGCAGGCTGAACCTCGATCTCGTCTGCCTCGTCGGCCTCAAGCTCGGCCTCGCGCTCAGACTTCTCCTCAGCCACGAGCGCCGCCTCGACAAACTCGCCTTCCGTATCGGCCGCAGCCTCAAGCTCCGGCTCGGCCTCAGATTCGCGCTCGTCCGCCGGCTCTTCGGGCAGCTCAGCAACATCGGCGCAGATGCGATACACCGCGGGACGGCCGCCCAGCCCGGTTCCCTCGATCTTTACGATCAGGCCTGACTTGAGAAACTCGTCGCGCATGCGCTTGGTGTCGACATCGGCGTTTACCGACTTGAAAAGCTGCGCCAGCGCGCCCGACTTGATCTTGAGCACCTTGCGGCACAGCAGGGAGAAGGCCACGGAAGCCGCCTGCTCGGAGGAAAAGGACGTGAGCGCGACGATGCGGCGCGCGAGGGCGTCGACGTCGGCTTGGTTATCGGAATAGAGAGCGCAGGACACGGGTCCGCCTTTCTGGAGCGTTTCACAAACGTACCTATGGTAGCGCATATGCGCAGGATACGCCCATGCCGCCCAACGGCACCTGCGCTCGGGCCGGCGCACCGCGTACCGGCAGCCCCACATAAAACAAGGCACCCGGATGCGGCTGCAGTGCATCCGGGTGCCCATACATCAGGCTATGTCGGTCGTGGAACCCGCGCGAAGCTTACGCGTTCTGCACGGCGCCCTCGGCGGGAGCCTCAACAGAGCCCTTGCCGTACTCGGCGCGACCCATCTCGGTCCACTCGGGCTCCTCGTCGGGGATGGAGCCGGCCTTCTTGTTGAAGAGCTCCTTCAGGCAGTTGACGGCGACGATCAGGCCGAGCACCACCAGCAGGATGGCAAAGACCAGCTGCAGGCCGGAGTTGAACACGGAGACGGCGGTGCCGGTGGCGAGCGCGGTCACGCAGCCCATGATGGACTGGACGAGCGAGGTGAACGTGCAGCAGAGCAGGAAGGCCACGGGCACGTAAAGCATGGCGCCCTTGCGGCCGGTGCACTTGCAGAACACGGCGAGCGTGATCATGGTCATACCGCCGAGCAGCTGGTTGGAGGCACCAAACAGCGGCCAGATGGCCAGGTAGCCACCAAAGGTGAGGGCGAGACCCGGGATCAGGGTAACGACGGTGGCGAACCAGGGGTTGCCGAGCACCTTCATGGCGCCAGAGGTGGACTCGACGGCCAGGGCGTCGTTGGAGGGCGCGAAGAACTCGGAGAACGCGGTGCGGGCGATGCGCGCCACGGCGTCAAGCGAAGTGAGCGCCAGGGCGGAGACGTTCATGGTCATGAACACGGTGGCGATGGTCTGGTCCACGCCGAAGGAGGTCATGCCGCGGGCGACGCCGGCAGCGAAGATCTGGAACGGGGTGGAGGCGACACCGTTGTTCAGGGCGCCGGTGCCAGCGGTGTTCATGTCGGAGAACATGATGCCGGCGATGATGATGGCGATGATGCCCACAAAAGACTCGACGATCATGGCACCGTAGCCGACCTTGACGGCATCGGTCTCGTTAGACACCTGCTTGGAGGAGGTGTTGGAGGAGACCAGGCTGTGGAAGCCGGAGAGGGCACCGCAGGCGACGGAGACGAACAGCACCGGGAACATCATGCCCGAGGCGCTGAAGTTGGTGAACACGGGCGCGGTGATGGTGGCCTGGCCGTTGACGCCGAGCACGCAGATGCCCAGCACGGCGCAGACGATCATGACGACCATCATGATGGTGGTGAGGTAGTCGCGCGGGGTCTTGAGCACGCTCAGCGGCATGGCGCACGCGAAGACGAGGTAGACCATGACGACGGCGATCCACTGGTTGAGGTCGAGATAGAGCGGGAACTGCATGCCCACCACGAACATGAGCACCATGAGCACCACGCCGGCGACGAAGCGGGCAGCACCGTTGAGGTTGAACTTGCGCTGCACGTAGCCGAACGCCATGGCCACAAAGGTGAACAGGATGGAGATGGTGCCCGCGCAGCCGGCCGCATAGGACTTGGTGAAGTCGATCGCGTCGGTGGCGTTGCCGGCGGCGTCCATGACGGCGGTGTACTTGAACGTACCGCAGACCATGGAGGTGAAGGCGGCGATGACGATGATGCAGAACAGCCACTGGAACAGCAGGAACAGGCGGCGGCCCGTCTTGCCGATGTAGGTGTCGACCAGCTGGGCGATGGACTTGCCGTTGTTCTTCATCGAGGCGTACAGGGCGCCGAAGTCATGCACGGCGCCAAAGAAGATGCCGCCCACGAGAACCCACAGCACCACGGGCAGCCAGCCAAAGGCCATGGCCACGATGGTGCCCGTGACAGGGCCGGCACCGCAGATCGAGCTGAACTGGTGCGAGAACGCGGCGAACGTGGAGACCGGGGCAAAGTTCTTGCCGTCCTTCATGCGCTTGGCGGGCGTGATGGCGTCCTTGTCGACGCCCCACTTGTTGGCCAGCCAGCGACCATACCCAAGATAGCCGCACGCGAGCACCGCCGCGGCTACGAGCATGAGTACAACTCCGTTCATTACAATCCTTCCTTCTGGGTACTGCCCCACCATGCAAATGCATAAAAAACGAGGGCCGTCGACTTCGCTTCGACGGCCCTCGTCTTTTATCAGCCGCCCGTTATCGCACGGGCTGACTGTCTACGCCAACCCGCGCTAAATAATCACGCTGATAATGTTTAGCTGGCGCTCGATCATGCTGAGGTAATCCCCTTCTTTTGGTGCGCATCCTGTGAATCCGCACCGCCTTTAGTAGCAAGATAGCAGTTTACACTCTGGCAAACTAAAGTCAACCGCCGTTTAGCACTTTTTTTCGTCAACTCGCCGAAATTGGGGAATAACCCTGCTCACGCATCAAAAAGCGGAGCCGAGGCGCTCCCCCGGCTCCGCTCGCGCGCGCTATGTCCCAGTGCTCGCTTAGCTCAGCATCGCGTTGGCGACCTCGGCGGCAACGCTTTCGTCCTCGGTCCAGACACCGTCCTCGTCGCGGTTGATCTGAAGGTCGAGCGTGGTCTCCTTGGTCTTGAGGCCGTCGAGCGTCTGGATCACGACCTCACCGACCTTGGTATAGAGCTCTTCCTCGGTGAGGCTGGCGTTGGACTCATCGGCCATAAGCTCCTCCGCGGCAGCGGTGAGCGCCTCGTTGAAATCGGACACGGACTTGCAGGTGAGCGTCACGTGCGCCACGGCCGTGTCGCTGTCCTCGTCCACGTCGACGTCCGTGATCTCGTAGTTAAAGCCGCCGAGTAGCGCCTTGGTGAAGTCCTCGGCCGTGATGCCGAAGGTCTGCAGCTCGCTGCCCTGGCTCTCCTCGATGGAGGCGATCATGGCGTCCCAGTCGTCGCCCTCCTGGTTCACAAGCTGGTCGAACTCCGCGGACAGGCCCTCGGTGATGACGTCCGCGGCGGTCTCGCCCGAGCTGCAGCCGGGCAGCGCGACAAGGCACAGCGACATCACGATGCACGTGGCCAGGGCGGTAATCTTTTTGTACATGGTTCCCCCAAACACAGTAGCGAGCGCGGCCGTGGCCGCGACTCCGTCCTTAGGCCTCCTTGGCCCCGTAAAGCTCGTAGTAGGCGTCGATGGAGGCCTTGAGCGCATCATCAATCACCACGCGGCCGTCGATCTCATGGTTGTGGAGCACCTCCACGACCTCGGCCATAGAGACGATGCTCGCCACGGGGAAGCCGTACTTGGCCTCGATCTCTTTCTGAGCGGTGGTGACGCCGCCCTTGCCAACCTCCATGCGGTTGAGCGAAACGATCAGGCCCTTGATCTCGACATCGGCCACGGCGGTGACCTTGGGATAGGTCTCGTCGATGGACTTGCCCGAGGTGGTCACGTCCTCGACCATCACCACGCGGTCGCCGTCCTGAGGCTCGTAGCCCAGAAGGTTACCCTTGTCGGCGCCGTGGTCCTTGGCCTCCTTGCGGTCGCAGCAGTACTTGACCTCTTTGCCGTAGAGCTCGTGGTAGGCGATGGCGGTGACCACGGCCAGGGGAATGCCCTTGTAGGCCGGCCCGAACAAGACGTCGAACTCGTCACCGAAGTTATCGTGGATGGCCTGCGCGTAGTACTCGCCCAGGCGCTTGAGCTGACTGCCTGTCACATAGGCACCGGCGTTCATGAAGAAGGGCGACTGACGGCCGCTCTTGAGCGTGAACTCGCCGAACTTGAGCACGTCGGACTCGACCATGAACTTGATGAATTCTTCCTTGTACGCTTCCATGACTCTCCTTGAACGTTGAGCGTGCGCAATTGCAGGTCAATGATACCAGGAGCGCGGGCGGCTGCTTACGAGTTGTAGCGCGAAAGGAAGGTCCGTGTGCGCTCGTGCTGCGGGTTGCCGAGCACCTCGGCAGGCGCGCCCTCCTCCACAATCAGGCCGCCGTCCATAAAGACCACGCGGTCGGCCACGTCGCGCGCGAAGGCCATCTCGTGCGTCACGATGATCATGGTGGTGCGCTCGTCGGCAAGCTGACGGATCACCTTGAGCACCTCGCCGGTAAGCTCGGGGTCAAGGGCGCTGGTGGGCTCGTCAAAGAAGAGGATATCGGGGTTCAGGCAGAGGGCGCGGGCGATGCTCGCACGCTGCTGCTGGCCGCCGGAGAGCTGGCAGGGCACCTTGTTCTCGCAGCCCGCAAGGCCCATCTTCTGGATGAGCGCGGCCGCCTGGGCCTCGACCTCGGCGCGCGGGCGCTTCTGCACCGCGATGGGCGCGTCGCAGATGTTGCGCATCACCGTCATGTGCGGAAAGAGGTTGTAGCCCTGGAACACCAGGCCAAAGCGGCTCTTGGCGCGGCGCAGCTCATCGCCCTTGGCATACGTTACCTGGCCGTTCTCGGTAGAAGCCACCGTCAGGTCGCCGTAGCGCAGCGCACCCGCATCAATCGTCTCGAGCGTGGTGGCGCAGCGCAGAAGCGTCGACTTGCCGCCGCCGGAGGGGCCGATGATGGCCACGGCCTCGCCCGGGCGCACCGAAAGCGAGATGTCGCGCAGGACGGTCGTTTTGCCAAAGGACTTGCCCACATGCTCCATGGAGAAGACGGGGGCGGCGCTTGCATTCTGTTCGGTCATCGGTATCCCCCGCTAGTCGTGGTAGTAGTCGAGCTTCTTCTCGATCGCGCCCATGATGAGCTCGACCAGGAAGTTGAACACCCAGTAGAAAGCCGCGGAGATGGCAAACGGCACCATGCTCACCTGCGAGGCCACGAGCGCCTTGGCGGTGGCGAACATCTCGGCCACGCCGATGGCGAAGGCGAGCGAGGTGTCCTTTACGAGCGTGATGACCTCGTTGGACATGGCGGGTAGGATGCGCTTGACCACCTGGGGCAAAACAATGCGGAAAAACGTCTGCGAGCGCGTGTAGCCCAGCACCTCGGCCGCCTCGTACTGGCCGCGCGGGATGGACTGGATACCGGAGCGGTAGATCTCGGCAAAATAGGCCGCGTAGTTGATGATGAACGCCACGATGCACGCGTACCACTTGGAGCTCGGCGTGAGGTTGATGCCAAAGACGTAGTACGGCGCGAAGTAGATGGCGAACATCTGCAGCATGAGCGGGGTACCGCGCATGATGGAGATGTAGACGCGCGCAAGAATCGCGAGCGGACGGAACTTGCTCATGCGCGCGAGCGCGATGGGGATGCCGAGGGGAATCGAGCCCACGAGCGTCAGGAGAAAGATCTGGAGCGTCGTGCCAAAGCCGCTGAGCAGCATTCCCGACATCGTTGTGATATCCATGCGCTACCTTTCCTGCAAACACGCAGCTCCCGACACCGCCTGCGCGGCATCGGGAGCGCCTTACTATCGTGTGCGACCGGCCGGCCGCAAGCCCGCGAGACTACTCGCTCTTACCGAGCGTCCAGTTCTCGTAGGAGATGCCGTAGTCGGCGTACTTCTCGCAGAGCTCCTCGATGAAGCCCTCCTCGTCAAGCTCCTTGAGGGTCTCGGTGACCTTCTTGGCAAGTGCCTCGTCGCCCTTCTTGAAGCCCACGGCGTAGTGCTCCTCGGAGAGCATCTCGTCGAGCTGCAGATAGGCGTCCGGCTTGGCCGAGATCTGGTACTGGGCAACGGAGAGGTCGCAGGCCACGGCGTCGACGGCGCCGGACTCGAGCTGCATGAAGGCGGTGTTGTAGTCGCCGATGGTCTCGAGCGAGGCGAAGGTCGCGGTGAGGTCGGCCTCGTCGCCGTTCAGAACCTCCTCGGCAGCGGAGTCGGTCTGGGTGATGACGGTCTTGCCGGCAAGGTCATCGAGGCTCGTGATGCCGCTGTCCTTCTTGACCACCACTACCTGGCCGTTAAGCATATAGGGATCGGAGAAGGTGTAGTCGTCCTCGCGGCCCTCCATGGTAAAGCCGTTCCAGATGCAGTTGATGGCGCCGGAGTTGAGCAGGCTATCCTTGGCGTCCCAGTCGATGGGCTCAAGATCGAGGTCCCAGCCGTTGCGCTCGGCAACCTCGGTGGCAAGATCGATGTCGAAACCGGTGAACTCGCCGTCGTCGCCCACAAAGCCGTAGGGCGGGTAGGACTGGTCAAAGCCAACGGTGAGCGTGGTGATATCGCCCGAGGTGTCGGCAGAGCCGGCGTCGGCCGTGCTGGAACCGGTGCCGTTGCTGGCAGACGTGCCGCCACAGCCCACGAGCGCGAGGGCGCCCACGAGCGCACCGACGGTGGCGAGTGCGCCAACGAAACGCTTCTTCTTCATGTGTCTCTCCTTTGGTGCAACCGGACGCGCGCCCGGCCATCTCTCCCGTAAAACGCGTTTCACTTTAGCCTAGTGGAGTGGCGCATGCAAGAGTTCACTTTAGTTTGGTAGAGAAATGGAAACAAACGCGACATATGGGCAAGGTGTCGAGGTGGCGCCTGCCGCGAACGGGCGAGCACCGAGGCGGCGGCGAAGCAGATACGCAAGCGAGTGCGCAGGCACTGAGGCGAGTGAAGACGCAGGTAGCGAGGCGGTTGGGCGCCGGGCAGGGCGGCGGCGCGGATGCGGGACGGATACACGAGCGCAGAGACGAGTGCAGGCGCAGATACCGAGATGGCCGGGTTCTCGAAGGCGGCGGGACGACAAGGCGCTCGCAGGTGCTAGGCGGCCAGACCGACACAACGGGCCCTCGGCAAAACAAAAAGCGCCGCCATGCGGATGCACGACGGCGCTTGCGCGCAGGATATGAGCGAGCCTAAAACAGCAGCTAGTCGATCTTGCAGACCCAGCCGTGCTGATCCTCGACGGCACCGTCCTGGATGCCGGTGAGGGTCTCGCGCAGCTTCTTCATCACGGGGCCGATCTCGGTGCTGCCAGCCGGGAAGGTCACGGTCTCGTCGGCGCCGTAGACCTTGTTATCGATCTGGCCAACCGGCGAGATGACGGCAGCGGTGCCGCACAGGCCGCACTCGACGAACGTGCCGGCAGCGACCTCGGCCCACTCGACCGGGCGCTCCTCGACGGTGATGCCCAGGTCCTTGGCGACCTGCACGAGCGAGCGGCGGGTGATGGAGGGCAGGATGGAGTCGGTGTGCGACTTGGGCACCACGAGCGTGCCGTCCTCCTTGACGAACAGCATGTTGGCGCCGCCGGTCTCCTCAACATAGGTGCGGGACTCGGAGTCGAGATAGAGGTTCTCGGCGTAGCCCTGGCGGTGGGCCTCCATGGTGGGCTTGAGGCTCATGGCGTAGTTCAGGCCGGCCTTGATGTTGCCGGTGCCATGGGGTGCGGCGCGGTCGTACTCGGAGACGCGCAGCTTGATGGGCTTGAGGCCGCCCTTGAAGTACGGGCCGACCGGCGTGACGAGGATGCGGAAGGTGTACTCAGGAGCGGGAGCAACACCGATGACCTCGCCGGAACCGATCATGAACGGACGGACGTACAGCGTGGCGCCGGAGCCGAAGGGCGGGACCCATGCGGCGTTGGCGGCGACAACCTGCTTGACGGCCTCGACAAAGCGGTCCTTGGGGAAGGGCGGCATCTCGAGGCGCTCGGCGGAGTTGTACATGCGCTCGGCGTTCATGTCCGGGCGGAAGCACACGATGCTGCCGTCCTCGGTGGTATAGGCCTTGAGGCCCTCAAAGACCTCCTGGCAGTAGTGGAAGATGCCACCGCACTCGGAGATGTGCATGGTGTGGTCTGCGGTCAGGCCGCCCTCGTCCCACTCGCCATCTTTCCAGTGTGCCTCGTAGCTGTAGTCGGTCTGCATGTAGCCAAAGCTCAGGCTACCCCAATCCAGATCCTTCTTCTCCACGGTCATGGTTGCTCCTAACGTAACGACGATCTTTGCGTCGGGCCCGCGGCGCACATGCCTGCAGCACACGTGCGAACCCCGCGCAGCGAGACGCATGTAGCCGATTCTACTCCCCCGCCCCCGGAGCGGGTTCAATTTCTGCAGCGCGTCCATCATTTACCGTTTGGAAACGAACGGCGGGCGGGGGCCGAGCGGCGGCGCGCACGGGGGCGAATATACGGAGGGCTACAGTCCTTGCCCGGATACAACTCGGCGGATGCCCTGTACGTCCGAGACCTCCTCCAGCACCTCGACGATCTCATCCGACTGGTAGAACTCGCCGCGTCGGCGGTTACCCAGCGGCCTTAGCACGCCGTATTCGCATGCGCGCGCGACCAGCGTACGGGCCGCCCGCACGGTAATGCCGAGCCTTTCGGCAAGATACTCCGAGGTCACAACAGGCTGCTCCACTAAAACCGCAGGCAGATGGTAGATGCTCGAGCCACGGCGCTCGGTGAATCGCTGAGTCCACCCATCGATGACCCCGTCCATCTTGACAGAAACAAGGCCTCCCACCACAGCCGCAATCTCGAGCGCATCGACGAGACGCTCGACCACGGCAACGGGATCGCCCTGCTGGTAAGCGGCAATCGAAGCCATGTACGCGTCGACGTCATGCAGCAGCCCCGCAGAAACAGGGAGCGTCGCATGGCTCAATACGCCGGAGTCACGCAGGAGCTTGTGCAACAGAACGCGCCCCGTCCTGCCATTTCCATCTATGAAAGGATGGATGCATTCGAATTGGGCATGGACGATCGACGCCTTAACAACGGGGTCAATATCCTCCCTGCCCGCGAAGGCGACAAGATCGTCCAGGCAGTCGTGCACGCGAGAGCATTGGGGCGGCACGTAGGTGGCGCCATGAGGACTGTATGGCGTACCGCCAACCCATACCTGCTCCTCGCGGAGCTTGCCGCCAAAGCTCTGTCCATCGCGGTTAACGAGCGTCTCGTGCACCTGCAGAATCGTGTCGATATCCAGGGGGCTATCAAAAGACAGTGCAGCCCGCATCGCCTCGACATTGCCCACAATGAGCTTAGCGTTATGCGGCGCATCGGACGAAAGCTCCGCTAACGCCACATTGCGAACACTCGACGTTAGGTTCTCGATCTGCGAGCTGGCCGATGACTCGCTCCTGAGCAGCATGGCGGGAAGGTTATAGCCCCGAGCGCGCTGCTCGGCATCAAAGCGCGCAAGGCGCACGAGCAGATCGGAAATCCGCGCGGAGAGCTCAGGCAGGATCTCGACGCTTCCCTCCGCGATGTGGAACGGAAGCGCCGCCATATAGGTAGACCCGATCTTACGCCGCTGGGTCTTAGAGATGAATGGAGCGGCGTCGGGATCAAACTCCCATTCAAGCTCCTCAAAGCCGATTGCCGGCCACTGGTTGCCCATATACACCGCCCCCTTCGCTTCTCTTTTTCATCCGTAACGGAAGTGAAGTATAACTCACTTCCGTTAATCGGTTGCTAACGGAAGTGAAATGCGGTTCGCTTCCGTTACGGAGACACAAGGGGAAGCGAAAGGGGCCACTTTGGCATGGCTTCGGCCACGATACGCGGGAACTCGAGGCCGAGAGCGTCGACGTCTTTGACGGCGGGGCACGGGGCTTAGGGGCGCCTCTTTAGTGCGTTACCGACTCGAGTTCACTAAGCATTGCCGTCTTCCCCGTCATCTTGCCCCTCGAAGAGCTCGTCATCCTGGGCTTGGATAGAGTTTTCTTGGCCTAGATCGTCGCTTTTCCGTACGACGCAAAGCGCTAGACTCCCTAAGCCAGCCACCACCGCGACAGCACCCGTGACCATACCTTTTGCCTTGTCTTTGTGGTAATCGCAAACCGGAATCTTCGTGCCGTCCGGCAACTCCTTGCCGCACCCGAATGCTATGCAATGCTTAAGCTTGTCTTTGCTCATTCTTCGGGATCCCCTCAGGTAATGCGGATACGGAGCTTGGTGTTGCTGCCTTTAAGGACAGACTCTTTACATTGGTGGCAATCTGATAAAACCCTTTGGTTACGCCCTCTAAATTCTCGTTTGATTTGCTATTCAGGGCACGGAGCGTGTTCTCATCGTCCAAACGGCTCTTTTCAACAAAGGACTCGAATTGCCTTAGCGCTGTTAGTGCAGCCTCCTTCTCGCCGACAAGCTCCGCCGCGACATATTCGCTACGAGCCATAAGCGCTACCGTTGTGAGGTACACGATGGCATCCTTTGCGGCCTGTCCCCTTATATTGGCGTTACCTTGCCTTGACGTAGCGAGCTGCAGCTGGACTTCGAAACTCTCTTGCAGGATGCTTCTCTGTTCCGTGGCTTTAGAGGCGATCCCGAGTAGCCTTTGTTCCCTTAGCCTTGGCTCCAACATATTTGCCGCCTGCTGCAGCTCGAGCCACACGCCTTTTGCCCTACCGATGCGCTCGCCTTTGTTTTCAAGCCTCAACGTCTCAACGCTTGCCGCGACATTCTGGATCTCCCCCATAAGGGAGGCACCTGGGTTTGGATGGTCGCGAGTGAAGGAGCCAGATTACTTGGCAGCTGCTCGGCATGGAGTCGAGCCTTTTAGTAGATCTTTCCAGTCTTTACGTCCCTGAGCTGTGGAAGGAACTTGCCGGTCTTCTTCTCTACTGCGAGCACGAGCTCGCCCTTATCCATGAGTTTCTGTGCGGCCTCGCTAAACTCGGCCGCCCATATCGCTCCTCTTTTCTCCATTAGCTTCTGAATGGCGTCATAGCTTCTGAATGGCGTCATATATGGCTGGAGCCAGCTTTGTCACTTCGCCGGCGTCCATCATGATTTCAGCCAACATTTCGCGGTCGTGACGAGCTATGAGACCAGTGCCATCGTCGAATATCGATGCCTCCGGAATCGCAATGGCGACCCTTCGGGGCACCGGCGGCAAAGTACTGATGGGAATAAGCCCCATCTCACCTGAAGCAGTAAAGCCGCAATAGGGGCAGGAGAGGGCCTTGTCGGAAATCCTCGAACCGCATTCCGGGCATTGAATAAGCGCCATACAGCTCCCTCTTTCGGATGCTCCTCTTTCAGATGCCTGCATTCTACCTCGCGACCGTGCGTCTCGCTTCAATTGGCAGCTGAACGAATCCGCCCCAGTCAGTCACCAAACTTGAGAAGGTAGGCGGCATTTGTTAAAGCTCGCAAAGGAGCGCAAAAGTTGCAAAAGAAAGCAAAACTTGCAAAAGCTACAACCGGAGATGCAGCTCAAGAAAATGTAGGTATCGCACCCGCCGTGATTCGATTACCAACCGAAAGCAATGCTGAAAACGTTCCCGACAATAAAACTTGCATACCGGCCACCCCGAGGGAAGGAATGACCATAGACCGAGAACCCGCAGGTGAATCGACCGATAACTCCTCGCAGGGAAATATAAGCAAACTGTCTAAGAAGAAAAAAGGCTGCCGATTATTATCACGATCATCGTGGACTTGGTAATCGCTGGCGCCACAAGCACCCAAGTTGAGAACTACAACCGCACCAAAGAAGAAACCGCTCGCAAAGCAAATGCTCTTCCTCTACGCGAAATGTGCGCCCTCGGTGTCGGACTTCTTCTTGCCGAACTTGGCCTTGAACAGGCCTACGACCGTGGGGATTACGGAGACGAGAACGATGCCCACAATCAGCAGCTCGAAGTGGTCCTGGACCACCTGGAAGCCGCCGAAGAAGTAGCCCAGCAGGGTGAACAGCGTGGACCACGTCACGCCACCAAGGATGTTGAACAGCACGAAGGAGTGCCATTTCATGCCGCCCATACCGGCAAGGAACGGTACGAACGTGCGAATGAACGGGAAGAAACGGCCCAAGAAGATGGCCAGGTGGCCCCACTTATCCAAAAAGGCCTCGGACTTCTCGATGCGCTCCGGGGTCATGGCCTTAACCTTACCCGAGGCGATGATGCGCTGGCCAAAGAAGTGACCGATCATGAAGTTGCACTGGTCGCCCAGAATGGCGGCCGCCCAGGCCACGCCCAGCAGCGCAAAGATATTGAAGCTGCCGTCGGCCGCAAAGCACCCGCTCGCGAAGAGCAGCGAGTCACCAGGCAGGAACGGCATGAACACCACGCCGGTCTCGATAAAGATGATTAGGAAGATAAAGCCGTATGCGGTCATCGGGCCCGCGGCGATCCAGGCGGCAATCGCGGTGCGCGGGTCTTTAAGCAGCTCGACGATGGTGTTGATGAATCCCATGGAAACCTCTCGTTCGCGGGTGCGGACGCACCCGAGGGAAGAGTATACGGTGCGCGTGCTCGGCCGCAGCGCGCCGAGCCCCATAAGCAGCAACAACGCATAAGTAACAGGTGTCCCATAACCGAGGGCCTGCGGGGAATTTCGCGCCAAGAGGTCCGATAGCGCGCGGCGCGCAACATGCCCGACATTAATCCTAGTAATTCGCTATACTTAACCGCGTTATGCGCACACGGCGCTGGGAGGGTACCGAGCATGAGCTTTATAACCACGATCCGCGAGGACATCGCGACCGTCAAGGCCGAGGATCCCGCAGCTCAAAACGGCCTGGTGATTTTCCTCTCCTACCCTGGTCTGCACGCAAAGTGGAATCACGTACCCGAGCACTGGCTGTGGAACCATGGCTGCCACAGCCTGGCCCGTGTGCTCTCGCAGATCACGCGTCATTTCACAGGCGTCGAGATCCACCCGGCGGCGCACATCGGCAAGCACTTCTTTATCGACCACGCCATGGGAGTCGTGATTGGCGAGACTACCGTCGTGGGCGAAAACTGCACGCTCTACCAGGGCGTTACGCTGGGCGGTACCGGCAACGAGACCGGTAAACGCCATCCCACTCTGGGCGACAACGTGACCGTGGGCGCCGGTGCCAAGGTGCTCGGCAACATCCGCATCGGCAACAACGTCAAGATCGGCAGCAACTCCGTGGTAGTCAAGGACGTTCCCGACAACTGCACCGTCGTGGGCGTACCGGGGCGCATCGTGCGCCGCAACGGTTGCCGCGTGTTCGAAGAGAACTTTGACGCCAAGCTGCACCGCGAGTTCATGCCCGACCCGGGCGAAGAGGCCTCGGCCCGCAACCGCGCCAGTATCGCAGACAACCAGAAGCGCATTGCAGAGTTACAAAGCGAAGTTGCCGAACTCAAAGAGCTGGTCGCAAAGCTCGCTGAGGGGTCACGCGACTAAAAAAGAGACGAGATCGGCCGACTTTCTGCGCTC
>CAVGNZ010000007.1:0-15435 GCA_963630805.1 Bacteroidaceae bacterium | reverse complement strand
CCACCGAGGCCGTCAAGGCCGTCTCGCCCAGCACCCAGGTGCTCCAGGCCGCCGGCATCTCCACCGGTCAGAACGTCTACGATGCCATCAAGTACGGCGCGGACGGCACCGGTGGCACCTCGGGCATCGTCGCAGCTGAGGACCCGTTCGCCACGCTCGACGAGATGTTCGAGGCGCTCGACCGCGCCCGCACCGACTTCGCAAAATAAGACGAGAACAGGGGATATACCAAGATGGCAGTTTACAAGGGCCTCGTTAAGGTCTCGACCCTCGAGGGCAAGCCGACCTACCTGGACATCACCGAGCAGGTCGAGGGCATCGTGAAAGAGTCCGGCATCAAGGAGGGCATCGTCACGGTCATCTCGTGCCACACCACTTGCGCCGTCTTCTCCGAGGAGTACGACCACGACCACACTCCCACGGGCGACACGTTCCTGCAGGCCGACCTGTCCGACGGCCTTGAGCGTATCTTCCCCGAGCAGCACGACTGGAGCACCTACCGCTACCCGGGCCTCGACCACTTCGAGGAGGTCGAGTCCTGGCCCAATCCCGAGCAGTACCTGCCCAACATGGATCGCCGCATGCTCTGGAACGGCGACGCCCACCTGCGCTCCACGCTCATCGGCTCCAACCAGACGTTCGAGGTCGAGGACGGCGCCCTCCAGATGAACGGCCTGGCGAGCATTTTCTTCGTCGACTTCGACCGCACGCGTCCGCGCAACCGCAAAGTCAAGGTTTGCGTCATCGGCGAGTAGGTGCTAATTTTTCACCGGCTTTTTGCTGCACCCCCGATTCGCGTGCTGCCCCATTGCGAATCGAAAGTCGGGCGCGGCTGAAGTAGTAGACTGTAAACATCGTTGTTTACGAAAGGAGAGAGTAATGAAGAAGATCGTTGTTGCATGTGGTTCCGGTGTCGCCACCTCCACCGCTGTCGCCCACAAGGTCGCCGACCTGCTGGACGCCAACGGCCTGTCCGGCCAGTACCACACCGTGCAGTGCTCCATCGCCGAGGCTCCGTCTCAGTGCGCCGATGCCGACCTGCTCGTTGCAACCACCGTCGCTCCCGCTGGCATCCCCTGCGAGTACGTGAGCGGTGTGCCCTTCCTGACCGGTATGGGCAAGGCTGATGCCGAGGCAAAGATCGTGGAGATCATCTCCAAGTAACTTTGCGCGGATCAGCTCGTCTGATCGCTTCTGGCCGTCGACTCCGGCGGCCGTACAAGTCCGAGAGTGAGAATTCATGGACGCAATTGTTGCATTCTTTGGCGGCGTCTCCAGTCTGGGCGTCTCCGTGGTCATGCCTATCGTGCTGACCATTATCGGCGTGTGCTTTGGCGCCGGCTTCGGTAAGAGCCTTAAGGCCGGCCTTACCGTCGGTATTGGTTTCATCGGCCTGAATCTGGTTATCAACCAGCTCATGGGTACCGACCTCGCTGGTGGCGTGAACGCTATGGTCACCCGCTTTGGTCTGTCCCTGTCCGTCATGGACGTGGGCTGGCCCGCGGCCTCCGCTATCGCCATGGGTTCCGTCGTGGGCGTCATCATCATCCCGCTGGGCCTGCTGGTGAACGTGGTCATGCTGCTCACCAACACCACCCAGACCGCTGACGTCGACATCTGGAACTACTGGCACTTCGCCTTCACCGGCGCCCTGGTTGCCATCGTGACCGATAACGTTGCCTTTGGTATCGCCGCCGCCATCATCAATGAGGTTATCGTCCTCATCATCGGCGACGTCACCGCCCCGCTCGTCGAGGAGTCCCTGGGCATGCCCGGCGTCTCCATCCCTCACGGCTTCTCCGGCGCCTATGCGCCCATCGCTTTTGCCGTCAACTGGGTTATCGACCGCATCCCTGGCCTGAACAAGATCGACATCAACGTTCGCTCCATGCAGAAGCAGTTCGGCGTCTTTGGTGAGCCCGTTCTCCTTGGCTCCATTATCGGCCTGCTCATCGGCTTGCTTGCCGGTTACGGCCTGCTGCCCGGCGACAACGGCGAGCCCAGCATCCTTGCTATGGCCGTCTACATGGGCGCCGTCATGGTCCTGATCCCCAAGATGGCTTCCCTGCTGATGGAAGGCCTCATGCCCGTCTCCGACGCCGCTTCCAGCTTCATCCAGAAGCACTTCCAGAACCGCGGCAAGATCTACATCGGCCTCGACTCCGCTGTCGGTACCGGTCACCCCGTTACCCTGACCATGGCCCTGATCCTCGTGCCGGTCTCCATCTTCCTGGCCTTCGTGCTTCCTGGTAACCAGGTTGTGCCTCTGGCTGACCTTTCCTGCATCCCCTACATGCTGGTTCTCATCACCCCGATCGTTCACGAGAACGGCTTCCGTGGCCTGATCGTCGGCATCATCGTTCTGGCCGTTGGCTTCTACATCGCCACCGACCTGGCTCCGCTGATCACCTCTGCTGCTGCCAACGTGAACTTCGACATGGGCGGCGCTGCCTCCATTTCCTCGATCTGCGACGGCGCTAACCCCCTGTCCTGGGTCATCACCCGTCTTGGCCAGCTCGGCGGCGGTATCGGTCTGGTTATCCCGGGCGCCGTTGCCCTCGCTATGGCCGTCTGGAACCGTATGCGCATCCTCAAGGAGGCCAAGGAGCTGCACGCCCAGGCGTAATGCATCCAACCTTGCTTGCATGAGCTGCATATAGGCTGTATAGGGCTCGCGACCACAAGCCGCGAGCCCTATTTCTTTTGAGCGCGTCTATGCAGGTGGCGCGTGTTGTTAGGAGTTATGGATATGGCCAAGAAGTCCGGCAAGAAGGCCGCTCATTCGCCGTCTGCACCGCGTGAGCTCAAGGTCGGTATGGCTGCGGGCGTCCCACCCGAGGAGAAGCGCGTCTATATCTATGAGGAGCGCGCTTATCGCTCCGATGTGCTTATCCCTGCCTATGCGTGCATCTTCTTTGCGTGCGTGGCCGTGTACTGCGCAATTACGGGGTTCTTTGTTCCCATTGCCATCGCGGCGCTCGTGGTGTGTCTGTACACGCTGGCCAACACGTTTTTGTTCCATGCCTACCCCCGCGTGATCGAGCTGGATGCGAAGTCCATCAGCTTTGAATCGTTTGGCAGCAAGAAGACCTTTTCTCTGGACGGTTTGGAGCAGTGCGCGCTGCGCTCGGCCGGCAACAGCGGACGTCTGTATCTGCGTATCGCCGGGGCCGGTGCCACCGGGGAGACGGGGCTGCGCGCGCGGTACTTTATCGACTGCGAGGACAGCTTCGATGCAGACGGAAAACCCGCGGACGAGCTCAAGGATTTTCTGCTTGCCACTGAGGAGCGCATAGACCCCGAGAACATTCGCGTGCGTGCCCGCACCCAAGGGCGTTAGTTCTGACGTAAGATTGGAGCCGTGCCGTGAGGGTGCGGCTCTATTTGTATGCCGGCTGCACGTGTCGTGCGTGCGCGAAAGAGGAGGACAAGATGGCAACGTTGGGCGAGGGAAATCCCGTCGAGCTCTTTAACATGCATGTGGCGCATGTGGGAATCAACGCTGAGGACCCCGAGGAGGCGCGCGAGTTCGCCGACCAGTTCGCAGCCCTGCTCGGCCTGCCTGTGCGTGAGACCCCGATCTCGTTCTTCTCTGACACGCTGGTCGAGACCATGAAGCAGAACGGCCGCGGCGTGCACGGGCACATCGGCCTGGCCGTTAACGACACCGCTGCTGCCGAGGAGTGGCTGCGCGCCCGCGGTGTCGAGTTTATCGAGGAGTCCCGCGTGCTGGCAGACGACGGCTCTACGTTCCTGATTTACCTCAAGCAGCAGCTTGGCGGCTTCGCGATCCACCTTTCTCAGGGCAAGTAGGCAGGAGGCCTTTCGGTTTTCGCCCTGTTGAGTTGGCTAAGTTCGTGCCGAGTTTGCGCCAGCGTTCGTGGCGAAAGGCTTTTTTGAAAAAAGTTCTTGAATGCGCCCGGAGTGTTTAGTAATATTTAACAGCACGCGGGCGTGGCGGAATTGGCAGACGCGTAGGCTTCAGGTGCCTATGGGCTTCGGCTCGTGAAGGTTCAAGTCCTTTCGCCCGCACCATTTGAACTGAGAGCTCCCAGCAATGGGAGCTTTTCTTTTATGTGTCCACAGCAGGGACATGAGCCCGTGAAGGAGCGGCAGACCGCCGCGCTCCGCGGAAAACATCTTGTGAACTGCGGCGGCGCAAGCGGGGTGCGGGCGAGCTGCGCTAGGATGGGGCTGCAAGACGTTCGCAAGGGAGCTGCTATGACCTCGATGCAAGAAGTGAAGATCGGCTTTATCGGATTTGGCAACATGGCTACCGCTATGGCCGACGGCTGGCTTGCCGTAGGTCAGATTGCACCTGCAAACATGTGCGCCTGCGCCGGGCACTTCGAGGCGCTGCAGCCGCGCTGCGAGGCCCGCGGAATGCGCGCACTCGCAACGGCGGATGAGGTGATTGCCGCATCCGAGGTTGTCGTGGTTGCTATCAAGCCCTATCTGATCGAGAAAGTGCTGGCTCCCTTAGGCGAGCAGCTTGCGGGCAAGACGATCCTCTCCGTTGCATGGGGCTGGGATAACGCCAAATGGGAGGCGCTCCTGCCTGGGAGCACGCACGTCTCCTGCGTTCCCAACACGCCGGTCTCGGTGAACCAAGGCGTTATCGTGGCTGAGCGTACGCACACGCTGAGCGCGACGGCGTATGAGCAGGTACTCGAGCTGCTTGGCCAGCTGGGCATGGTCGTGGAGCTGGGGACCGATGTGCTCTTCGCCGGCGGCACCGTGGGTGGATGTGGGCCGGCGTTTGCCGCGATGGTCATCGAGGCCCTGGCCGACGCCAGCGTCAAGCACGGTATTCCGCGTGCCGACGCATACCGCATCGTAAGCCAGATGCTCGCCGGCACGGCAAAGCTCCAGCTTGAGACCGGCCAGCACCCGGGCGCCATGAAAGACGCCGTCTGCTCGCCGGGCGGCGCCACCATCAAGGGCGTGGCTGAGCTCGAGGCCGCGGGCCTTCGCTCGGCGCTCATCCGCGCCGTCGACGCCGTGCTGTAAAGGCGGGGCGCGAGCCTGAGCGGATCTCAACCCACAACGCAAACAAAAGGGGAGCCTCCGATCGCATCTGATCGGAGGCTCCCTTCGCTGCAAGCAGATGTTTAGTGCGGGCTCTACAGGTCCCAGCCGTCCTCGTCGTCCTTCTTGGGACCTCGGTCCACATAGAGCTGACCGGTGCGTTTTTCCAGGATAAAGGCGGCAAGGCCCACGATGACGATGCCCGCGACAAACAGCACGGCTACACCCTCGCGCGTTCCAAACAAAAAGGAAAAAAACGTGTCCATCGAGCTATCTCGCCTTCTTGGGGGTCAGGTCAAACTTTCACAAGTATATACTTGCCAGAGCAATGCTCTATTGCCAACTTGAATGCACATCGTAGCTGCCGGGGCGTCCCCGGCGCGCACAACGGAGGAAGCATGCTTGATATCAAGTTCGTTCGCGAGAACCCCGATCTCGTCGATGTGGCCATGGCCAACCGCCAGACCTCGTGGGACCGCGAGAAGTTCTTTGCGCTCGATGACGAGCGCCGCCAGGTGATCACCGAGGTCGAGGAGCTTCAGGCCACCCGAAACGTCGAGTCCAAAAAGATCGGCTCCCTGATGAAGGAGGGTAAGAAGGACGAGGCCGAGGCCGCCAAGGAGGCCGTGCGCGAGGTCAACGAGAAGATCGACGGTCTGGCCGAGCGCCGGAGCGCCCTCGAGGCCGAGCTGACCGACTTCATGTCTCGCCTCCCGAATATCCCCTGCGATGCCACCCCCGTCGGTGTGGACGAGAACGAGAACCCCGAGGTGCGCCGCTGGGGCACCCCGCGCGACTTTGAGGCCGAGGGCTTTGAGGACAAGCCGCACTGGGACCTGGGTACCGACCTGGGCATCATGGACTTCGACCGCGGCAACAAGCTTTCCGGCAGCCGCTTCACCGTGCTCGGTGGCGCCGGCGCCCGCCTGGAGCGCGCGCTCATCAACTACTTTGTGGACACGCACACCAGCCGTGGCTTCAAGGAGTGGTGGCCGCCCATCGTCGTTAAGCGTCAGACCATGTTTGGCACCGGTCAGCTGCCTAAGTTCGAGGATGACGCCTATCACGTCTCCGGTGACAACTTCCTGATCCCCACCGCCGAGGTCGTGCTCACCAACCTGCACGCCGAGGAGGTCCTGGACGGCGATACCCTGCCGCGCCGCTACACCGCCTTCACCCCGTGCTTCCGCGAGGAGGCCGGCTCGGCTGGTCGCGACACCCGTGGCATCATTCGCCAGCACGAGTTCGACAAGGTCGAGATGGTCAAGTTCGCCAAGCCCGAGGAATCGGACGACGAGCTGGAGAGCATGACCGCCGAGGCCGAGTACCTGCTGCAGCAGCTGGGCCTGCCGTACCGCGTGATCAAGCTCTGCACCGGCGACCTGGGCTTCTCTGCCCGTCAGACCTACGACATCGAGGTCTGGCTGCCGAGCTACAAGGCCTACAAGGAAATCTCGTCCTGCTCTAATTGCGGCGACTTCCAGGCGCGCCGTGCCAACATCAAGTACCGCGACCCCGAGAACTTCAAGGGCACGCGCTACCTGCACACGCTCAACGGCTCCGGCCTGCCTGCGGGCCGTGCCATGGCCGCCATTCTGGAGAACTACCAGAATGAGGACGGCAGCGTGACCGTGCCCGAGGTCCTGCGCCCCTACATGGGTTGCGACAAGATCGTCCCCGAGGTGTAAGGTCCCGAAGGCAATTCGCATGTGAGAGCGAGCTCGATTTTGGTCGGGCTCGCTTTTTGTGCGCGCCGGTTCGTGTTGCAAATGTGACGGAATGGGCGCGGCGAACTTTTTTCAAAAATGCCAAAGTTTTTTCTTGACGCGGCCTGGGGTGGATGGCATTATAAATTCTGCGCTGCGGCATTAGCTCAGCTGGATAGAGCGTTTGACTACGAATCAAAAGGTCATAGGTTCGAATCCTATATGCCGCACCAACCGAACTTTAAGCCTCCGGAAACGGGGGCTTTTCTTTTACCTCGGCACTGCGGGGGAGCGTGAACATGGCCGGGATGCTTAGACGGATCATTGGGGCCCTCGGCCGCGGTTCCCGCCCCGCGCGCTCCTCGCAAGTGGACAGAGCGGCGAGCCCGGAGCGCACTGACGCCGCCCAGACAAAAGCTCCAACAGATGCTCCGATAGACCAGCCTCCGCAAAAAGAGCCCGCGCTCACGCGAGTCGAGATGCATCGGCTGGACAAGCCTGTCCACTTGTTCGGCGGAATCTCCTCTATGCCGCTGGTCGACATGATCGAGGCGCTGCTGTTTACGGTCGAACAGAAGCAAAGTCCCTGCGGGCTGGAGTGCTATGCTGCCCGGCTCTATCGCGAGATCGATCTGGAGGCGCTGCGCGCCGCCTCGCTCAAGACTCCGCTGGATGTTGCACGTATCGAGCGGACGGAGAGCCTCTATCTCAATTTCGACCGAAGCGATTTGGAACCCGGCGAGTTGGCGGCCGTGCTTGCAACCGAGGCCGCGATGAATCGCGTGCTGAGCGTGCTCGGCAGGCTCGATATGGGGATGGGGCCGATATCCCAGTCGCCCTGCGAGGAAGACTGCGCGCGCCTGGACGCCCTTGCGTGGCTTGAGGTGACGGGCCAGGTTGCCGACATCATGAAGACTGCGGGACAGCCCAACAGGTGGGCGAAGCGCGGCTCCGTAGCGTGTCGGCCGGGTGGCGAGTGGGACGTGCGCACGCGCTTTGCAGACGTTGCCGAGCGTATCAAGCTCCCGGTGCGCCTCGATTACACCTATAACGTCAACGCCGCCGCCGGCGAGATGTGGGCGCGCTTTGTTACGCCGCCTTTGGAGTGCGTGCCCCGTACCGTCTTTGATTCGCATGCGGGGGCCTGGAGAGAGCTCGATGCGTCCGAGAGACGAGAGCACCTCTGTGAGCTGCAAGCCCGCATGGCGTTGGTTCTTGCCGCCGCCTGCTTTGCCTCGGGGCTTTTGGTCGAGCGCTGCCGGGTCGCCGTCGATGCGCCGGCGGATGCGGAGACGCTGCAGAGGGATGCCGCCTGCTTCGCCTTTGAGCGTACGGAGTTCATGGCTCGGCTTCTGGGCCTTGCACGCGAGCTTGATGGCGCCGCCTATTCGAACGCCCCGTGCTGCGCGGCGCTCTCTCGCGTCACAGAACCTCATCTGGCGAAAGATGCGCACTGGGCGGACTTTGAGGAGACTCGTACCCTGCCGCCCGCGCAGGACGATCGAGTGCTTCCGGAAGGCTTGCGCTGCGCTCTGCTTGCCGATCGAGCTTGTGAGCTCGAGGTGATGGAGGACCCGCAGGAGCCTAATATGCAGCGGGTGCGCGATCTGCGCGAGCTCGCCAAGACCGACCCCGCCGCCGCGGCCCAGGGCTATGCAGATCTGATCGAGGAGCTCGAGGCCACCTGCGTGGTGCGCGAGCTCGATGCCAAAGCTCCCGTGGAGAGCCAGTTCTGCGAGAACTACATGGCGCGCCTTCTGCTACCGCTCACCATCGAGGACGCTGCCGTTCGCATTCTCCCCGTGCCCGATGCGCTGTATTTCGCACAGGACGAGCTGTGCGACATGTATGCGGCGACCGGAGACCCCGAGACGGCGCTGCGTGAGGCGCGCAAGCTCTACGACATGGCGCAATCCTCGATGCATGCGCATTCGGCCCTGGTCAGCGCGCTTGCGAACCTCGAGCGCTTTGACGAGGTGATCGAGGTGGCCAAGCACGGCCTCAGGCTCATCGTGGACCGCTCAGCCATCGGCTACCTGTTCTACCGCATGGCTTTTGCCTATTGGCAGACGGGGGAGTACGACCTCGCGCTCGCGTGCTACCGCATGGTGCCGACAGGCGAGGTGCCGTGGTCGGCTGCGCGCGACGAGATGCGCACTCTTATGGCCGAGATTGGGCGCGATGAGGAGCCAACGTTTCGCTGGGCGCTGGATACGATCGTGAGCAACGGGCTGGAAGCGCCCCCATCGCGGGCGGCGACCGAGTTCATTACCGACCTGGCGATTCAGCTCGTCGACGAGGGGTTCTTCTTCTTGGCTACGCGCTGCGTGGCCCAGCTTCGAACCATCGAACCCAGCGATGAGCTTGGCGTTGTGGGAAGGTCGCTGCAGAATTAATTTCTTTCTTGTGCAGCCGCGCATCTGTGGGTTATCATGTTCAGGCTGCTACGGAGAGCTGACCGAGAGGCCGAAGGTGCTCGCCTGCTAAGCGAGTATGCCCCAAAAGGGCATCTGGGGTTCGAATCCCCAGCTCTCCGCCAGTAAGAATTTGAAGAAGGGTCCCGCGAGGGACCCTTTTTTCATATCGACACCGTGGCCTGGGGATTCGAACCCGACAGGGTGCGAGCGTCAAGCAAACGCGTAAGCGTTTGTAGCTCGCACGCAAGGAGGCTGCCAGGCCTCCGCGGCGGGCGGGCTTGCGCAGCAAGCCCGGATATCCCCAGCTCTCCGCCAGTAAGAATTTGAAGAAGGGTCCCGCGAGGGGCCCTTTTTTCATATCGACAACGTGGGCCGGGGATTCGAACCCGACATTTAGATGCATTCTGGTCCGTTCGTGTCCATTCTGGTCCATTCGTGTCCGTTGCGGTTCGTTCGTGTCCATTCTGGTCGGTTCGTGTCCGTTCTGGTCCGTTGCGGTTTGGCCTAGCAATCGCTGATGTGGATGCTCTCGCGGTGGGCGCGCACGGCGTTCCAGGTGAACAGGTGCGCGAGCTCTGCCGCACTTCGCGGGTCGCTGTCGGGGGCGATGCCGGTGTGGCCGGCAAGCCATCCCAGCAGGCGTTCGGGTGTGCCAAAGCGCTCCCTCAGGGCGCCCATGTCGAGGTCGCCGTCACGCTTGGAGAGGCGCCGACCGTCCTCGGCAACAAGAAGCGGCACGTGCGCATAGTACGGATGCGACAGGCCCAGTAAATTCTGCAGGTAGATCTGACGCGGCGTGGAGCCGAGCAGGTCGCATCCGCGCACGACCTCGGTGATGCCCATGGCCGCATCGTCCACCACCACGGCGAGCTGGTAGGCAAAGACGCCGTCGCTGCGGCGAATCAGAAAGTCGCCGCATTCGGCAGCGAGCGCCTCGCATTGCGCACCGTAGACGCGGTCCACGAACCTGACCACGTCGGCGGCGTCATCGAGCCCCGGCACGCGCAGGCGCGTCGCAGGCGGGCGCAGAGCCTCGCGGCATGCGACCTCGGCCGCGGAAAGCTCGCGGCAGGTGCCCGCGTAGATGGGCGTGCCGTCGCTCGCGTGCGGAGCGCTTGCAGCGTGCAGTTCCGAGCGCGTGCAGAAGCAAGGGTAGGTGAGGCCCTGCGCGCTGAGCCGCTCAAGCGCTTCCTCGTACTGCGCGATACGTTCGTGCTGGTAGTAGGGCCCCTCGTCCCACACGAGCCCGAGCCACTCCAGGTCGCGCATGAGTGCGTCCGCCCATTCTTGGCGGCAACGGGTGTCCAGGTCCTCGATGCGCAAGACGATGCGCCCGCCCTGGCTGCGCGCCGAGAGCCAGGCGACCAGGCACGAGAACACGTTGCCCAGGTGCATCCGGCCGGAAGGGGAGGGGGCGAACCTTCCCACAACGGGGGAGCAAAGCAGGTCTGAATATGAGGCGGCGCGTGTTTCCATGGGGACGAGTATAGGCCTTCTGAGCCGGCGCCCTTGCCGGGCGATCGCGCGACTACAATGGGGGCAAGGATCCCACGAGTGCAAGGACGCGCTATGAATATCCGTCATCGTTTTGGTTTGAGCCTGCTCGTCGCGCTCACGGTGCTGCTTGCGCCGGTCGCGGCCTTTGCCGACTCGTTCTCCATGCCTCATGTGTCCATCACGGCAGATGTGCAGCCAGACGGCAGTCTGCAGGTAGTGGAGGAGCGCACGTTCGATTTTGAGGACAGCGTGAACGGCGTGTTTTGGAAGATCCCCCTGGGCGAGAACCAACAGGGCGGCTCCGTCTCCCTCGCCGTCACCGCGGTGAGCGTGGACGGGCAGGCCTACGCGCAAGACGATGCCGCCGGGAAGGGCGACACCGGCGTCTACGCCGTGAGCGAGAGCGACGATGTGACCGTGAAGGTCTTTAGTCCGCATGACGAGGACGCCTCGGCGAACGTCAGCGTCTCGTACACCCTTACCGGCGCCGTGATGTGCTGGAACGATACGGCTGAGCTGTACTGGAAGTTCATCGGCGACGAGTGGGACGTGGACTCCGGCGATGTGTCGCTTACGGTGACCTTCCCGGCAGAGCTCACGGCTGCAAATCCCGCCAAGAAGGGCGACACCCTGCGCGCCTGGGGTCACGGTTCCTTGAGCGGCGAGGTCTCCATCGACGACGCGGCCTCTACCGTGAGCTACACGCTGCCGGGCGTGGCTGCGGGCGAGTTCGCTGAGGCGCGCATCGCTTTCCCCAACGCGTGGGTCCCGCAGATGGAGCGCACGGCTGCCACGCAAAGCGACCGGCTCGACGCGATTCTCTCTGAGGAGCGCGCCTGGGCGAACGAGGCCAACGAGCGCCGCCAGCGGGCGCGCATCTTCTCCTACGGTACGGCTTTGGCCGTGGGCGGCGGCTCGGTCGTTCTCCTTGTCGTCATGCTCGTTATCAGGCACCGCAGGAAGAGCGTTCGCGCGCAGTTCCAGGAGACCTACTACCGCGATGTGCCCGAGGGCGTGCACCCTGCGACCGTCGCCTCGTTCATGAGCCCGGGCAAGGTACCGGGCCGCGCGTTCGTGGCCACGCTCATGAAGCTCACCGACGAGCACGTGGTGCAGATCGAGCCGGTGGCCGAGAAGAAGGGCGACTATCGCCTCTCGTTCCAGAAGTCCGCCGAGAGCAGGCTGACCAACAAGATCGATCGCGCGGCGTTCAAGACGTACTTCGACGGCGTGGACAGCGAGGGCGAAAACGCCCGCTCGCGCACGTTCAAGGAGCTCAAGCGCTATGCGCGCAAACATTCCGAGAGCTTTGGCGCGGAGCACGATGCGTTCCGCGCCGAGGTCAAGGCCTCGGTTGAGGAGGCGAACCTGGTGGCCAACGACGGCACGACGGTGCAGGTCGTCACGGGGGGTCTGGGCGCCATCCTCATCGTCGCGGCGATCGTGCTGGTTGCGTTGACCGATGCCGCTCGGGCGAACCTCGTGGCGCTCGTCGTCTGCCTGGTCGCCTCTATCGCGGCGATGTACATCGGCTTCCACCTGTCCTGGCCCACGCCGGAAGGAGTCGAGCTGGAGGCCAAGTGCCGCGCGCTCAAGAAGTGGCTCGAGGAGTTCACCAACCTGGGCGAGGCCATGCCGACGGACCTGGTGCTGTGGAACAAGCTCATGGTGATGGCCGTGGCGCTGGGTGTCTCCAAGAAGGCACTGCGCGAGCTTGCCGCAGCGGTGCCGCCCAACGTTCGCGATGCCGATGACTTCTACTCCGACTACCCGCTCTACTGGTGGTGGTATTGCCACAATGGCGGTCCCGCGGCGATGGACCGACTCGGTTCGGTCTACCGCGATACCGTGGCCACGCTCTCTGTCGGCTCTCTTAGCTCGGGCGACGGTGGCGGCGGAGGCTTCTCCGGCGGCGGGGGCGGCGGCGTTGGCGGAGGCGGCGGCGGAACGTTTTAACGGCCCGCGGCCCTCGGCTGCCCGCTCGACCTGCGGCCCTCGGCTGCCCGCTCGGTCCGTGCTCAAAGCAAAAGGGCTCCCCGGCGCGTGCCAGGGAGCCCTTTTCTGTTCGGATGGGAGCGCGGAGAGAGCTGCGATCGCATCCGGGCACGGGCGGTTGAGCCCATGCGCGGCCCTATTGTTCCGCTGCAGGGAGGCGCGACGTCAAGCTGCCCTCAAGACATCGGCCCGTATCTCTCAAGCGGATAGGTCCATGCCGTAGACGTACATCTCGCGGGGAAGGGAGAGGCTCCGCTCCTCGCGGTTTGGACGGTACGAGATAAGACGCTTCATGCCGTGACGCTCGTAGAACGGCCACGAACAATCGCTGTCAGTGTATAGATACACCTTTAGCTCGCCCAACGAGGCAAAATACGAAGAAACGGCATCAAATAACACAGTTCCGATGCCCAATCCCTGTACCCGCGAATCCACGGCGAGCAGGGTCACCTCGTTTTGCTCGGGCACATCGCACTGAGCGGAGAGCTTGGCATCGATGGCTCCTATGAGGTCGTACCAGGCGTGGAAGCGCTTGTTGGCGGCAGGCTCCGTCTCCTCCATGGTGCGGTCAAGCGAGATGGCCACCTCTCCCCATTGCGCGAGCGGGGCGGCGTGCGCATCGTCCGCACGGGCAAGTACGATGCCGGCCGGCACACCATCTACTAGCGCTACCTGCGAAAACGTCGACTTCGCAAGCTGGTGTGCCAGATCATAGGAGGCCTCGGCCATCGCGTACTCATGGCTCGGCAGGCTTGACCCGCAGTGCCAGCACTTCTGGATGATCTCGGCCAGCGGCTCGAAATCCGAATCCTCAAAGGGCCTATAGAGTACTTTTGCCATGCGCGAACCTCCTGTGTAACCGCAAGATTCATACCATGTGGCCGAGCGCGGCTTGTGGCGGCTTCGTGTCGACACGCAAGCGGCGTGATTTCTTCGTCAAACGCCCATCGGGTCTCGGTGGTTTCTCCAAATAACAGGTAGCGCGGTACGGGAGCGCCGCTTTGTTGCGCTACATTTATGCCGTATGTGAAACAGGGCTCCGCTTGCCGCGAGCGTGCGGGCCCGGCGCAACAAGGAGGGCTGCATGGCTGCTGACGTGAAGGTCGCACGCGCGCTGATCTCGGTGACCGACAAGACCGGCGTGGTCGATTTCGCACGCGCACTCGTCGAGGACTTTGGGGTCGAGATCGTCTCGACGGGCGGTACCGCCAAGGCGATCGAGGACGCGGGCATTCCGGTAAGGCCGATCGAGGACTTTACCGGGTTCCCCGAGATGATGGACGGCCGCGTGAAGACGCTGCACCCCAAGGTGCACGGCGCGCTGCTTGGCCGCCGCGACTCCGCCGAGCACATGGCGCAGGCCACCGAGCACGGCATCGAGCTCATCGACCTGGTGGTCGTGAACCTCTACGAGTTTGAGAAGACCGTCGCCGCACCCGACGTGACCTTCGTCGACGCCATCGAGCACATCGACATCGGCGGCCCCTCCATGCTGCGCTCGGCTGCGAAGAACAACGACTCCGTGACCGTGGTGTGCGACCCGGCCGACTACGCGCTGGTACTCGACGAGATGCACGCCAACGAGGGCGCGACCACCTTGGCTACGCGCCGCCGCCTGGCCGCCAAGGTCTACACGCGCACCGCTGCCTACGACACTGCCATCTCCACCTGGCTCAACAACTACCTGGCCGGCGAGGACGAGTGCTGCTGCGGCGATAGCTGCTGCTGCGGCACCGCGAGCGAGTTCCCCGAGAAGTTCGAGCTCGAGGCAACCAAGGAGCAGGACCTGCGCTATGGCGAGAACCCCCAGCAGGCCGCTGCCTTCTACGTGAGCCCCGATGCCCCTGCCCACTCCCTGGCCCGTGCCGAGCAGATCCAGGGCAAGCCGCTCTCGTACAACAACCTGCTCGACGCCGACGCCGCCTGGGCCGCCGTGCGCGAGTTTGACGAGCCGGCCGTGGTGATCCTCAAGCACCAGAACCCCTGCGGCTCCGCTACCGCCGAGGACGTCACCGAGGCCTATGACAAGGCCTTTGCCTGCGACCCCATCAGCGCCTATGGCGGTATCATCGCCGTGAACCGTGAGGTTCCGCTGTCACTTTGCGAGCACTTTGCCGACGTCAACAAGCAGTTTGTCGAGGTCATGATCGCCCCGAGCTACAGCCCTGAGGCCCTCGAGCGCCTCTCCAAGCGCAAGAACATGCGCGTGCTGGCCACCGGCGGCGTCGACCGCACCATCGGCCACGAGGTGCGCACCGTCGACGGCGGTGTGCTCGTGCAGCAGATCGACCATGTTGACGAGGACCCGGCGACCTTCACCGTGCCCACCAAGCGCAAGCCGACCGATGCAGAGATGGACGACCTGCTCTTTGCCTGGCGCGTATGCAAGACCGTGAAGTCCAACGCCATCCTGGTCGCCAAGGACCGCGCCGGTCTGGGCATGGGCCCCGGTCAGCCCAACCGCACCGACTCCTGCCGCATCGCCTGCGACCGTGCCGAGGCCGCCTGCGAGCGCATGGGCATTGCGGCCGAGGGCCTGGTGGCCGCATCCGACGCCTTCCTGCCCTTCCGTGACGACGTGGACGTCCTGGCCGAGCGCGGCATCACCGCGATCATCCAGCCCGGCGGCTCCATCCGCGACGAGGAGTCCATCCAGGCCTGCGACGAGCACGGCATCGCGATGGTGTTTACCGGCACCCGCCACTTCCGCCACTGACGGCTTTCCCAGGCACCCGACCTTCGGGCTCCAACCCTCCTTGCGTACCTAAGTACGCGGCGTCGGGCTTGTCGCT
>CAVGNZ010000006.1:0-28988 GCA_963630805.1 Bacteroidaceae bacterium | reverse complement strand
CTACAACTTCCCGCCGTACTGCACCGGCGAGACCGGCCGTATCGGCAGCCCCAAGCGCCGCGAGATCGGCCACGGCAACCTGGCCGAGCGCGCTCTGCTGCCGGTCCTTCCCGACGAGACCGAGTTCCCCTATGCGATCCGCGTAGTCTCCGAGGTCATGGAGTCCAACGGCTCCTCTTCCATGGCTTCTACCTGCGGTAGCTGCCTGGCCCTCATGGACGGCGGCGTGCCCATCAAGCGCCCCGTTTCCGGTATCGCCATGGGCCTGATCCAGGAGGAGGGCAAGACCGTCGTCCTGTCCGATATCCAGGGCATCGAGGACTTCCTGGGCGACATGGACTTCAAGGTGACGGGCACCGAGCGCGGCATCACCGCTCTCCAGATGGACAACAAGGCCACCGGCCTCACGTTCGACATCCTGCGCCGCGCGCTCGAGCAGGCCAAGGCCGGCCGCGCGTTCATCCTGGACAAGATGCTCGAGGTCATCCCCGAGCCGCGCCACGAGACCCGCTCCAGCGCCCCGCGCATCGTCTCCCTGCAGGTGCCCGTGGACAAGATCCGCGACATCATCGGCAGCGGCGGCAAGGTCATCCGCGGCATCCAGGACGAGACCGGCGCCTCTGTGGATATCCAGGAGGACGGCACCGTCTACGTGGGCGGTACGGGCGATTCCACCGACGCCGCCGTCGAGCGCATCAAGCTCATTATCAAGGTTCCCGAGCCCGGTGAGGAGTACACCGGCCGCGTGGTCTCCATCCAGCCCTTCGGCGCCTTCGTGTCCCTGCTCCCCGGCAAGGACGGCCTGCTGCACATCTCCCGTGTGGCCCAGGGTCGCGTCGACAAGGTCGAGGACGTCCTCAACGTCGGCGACGAGGTCAAGGTGCGCGTGCTCGAGGTCGACGACCGCGGCAAGATCTCACTCGATCGCATCGACAAGCCCGAGGCTCCCGCCGGCTCCGGCTCTGCCTCCGGCGAGCGCCGCGAGCGCTCCGACCGTCCCGGCAGGTCTCGCCGCGAGCGCGACGACCGTGAGGGCGGCAAGACGCGCCGTGCCCCCGGCGATCACGGCCACGGCCGTGCGCCCCGTCGTCACCACGAGGCTGAGTAACCCTCGCTTCGCCGCTGCGAAATAACTTTGCTGCAAAGGCACCTGCGCATGCGCGTGGGTGCCTTTTTTCGTCGTACTTGCGCTGTTACGCAAATCCTGTAGCGAGCCCCGTTGCATGCGAACACGTGGACGCGTGCGCTATACTATCTGTTTATGTGTGCCGAACCTGCTCCAGGCACCGAACCATGAACGTTTGGCGAGCATTCGCCGTGTTACATACAACCCCTATAGAAAGGACAAGCTCACACGTATGGCTACCGCAACAAGGAAGAACTCCGCACCGCTTAAGATCATCCCCCTGGGTGGTCTCGACGGCATCGGCAAGAACATGACCGTCTTCGAGTGTGGCCAGGACATGATCCTGGTCGACGCCGGCCTGATGTTCCCCGACGACTCCCAGCCCGGCATCGACCTGGTCCTGCCCGACTACACCTACGTTCTGGAGAACGAGGACAAGCTCCGCGGCATCATCATCACCCACGGTCACGAGGACCACACGGGTGCCCTGCCGTACCTGCTGCAGGACCTCAACAACAAGGTGCCTATTTTCTCGAGCAAGCTGACGCTCGGCTTTATCGAGGGCAAGCTTTCCGAATTCCGCATCCGCGCGCCCAAGTTCCGTGAGGTCAAGGGCGGCTCGCATGTGACCATGGGCAGCATGACCGTCGACTTCTTCTCCATGACCCACTCGATTCCGGGTGCGCTCGGCGTGTTTATCAAGACGCCTCAGGGCACCGTCATGCACACGGGCGACTTCAAGCTCGACCAGACGCCCATCGACGGCGTGACGCCCGATTACGGCGCCATCAACCGTTTTGCCAAGTCCGGCATCGATCTGCTGCTCTCCGACTCCACCAACGCCACGGTTCCCGGCTTCACCAAGTCCGAGGCCGAGGTGGGCCCCTCGCTCTACGAGGTCATCAAGAACGCCAAGGGCCGCGTCTTCGTCGCCTCGTTCTCCAGCCATATCCACCGTCTCCAGCAGATCTGCAACGCGGCGCGCTCCTGCCGTCGCAAGATCGTTGTGACGGGCCGCTCCATGCTCACCAACACCCGTGTCGCACGCGAGCTCGGCTATCTCGATATCGAGGAGAAGGACCTTATCGACGCCTACGAGCTTTCCGGCGTGCCCGACCGTCAGATTCTCGTGATGTGCACCGGTTCTCAGGGCGAGCCGCTTTCGGCCCTTTCGCGCATGGCGAACGGCGAGCACAAGACGCTCTCCATTCACGCCGGCGACACCGTCATCATCTCGGCCACGCCCGTTCCCGGTAACGAGAAGGCCGTCCAGCAGGTCATCAACAGCCTGGCTAAGCTCGGCTGCGACGTCTACGACAAGTCGCGCCGCCTGGTTCACGTCTCCGGCCATGGTAGCCAGGAGGAACTCAAGCTCGTGCTGGGCATGGCAAAGCCCACTTACTTCATGCCGGTTCACGGTGAGGCCGTCCACCTGCGCGCCCATGCCCAGCTCGCCCAGAAGATGGGCATTCCCGAGGACCGCATCTTCATCATGGACAACGGCGATTCCCTCGAGATGCGCGACGGCAAGGTCAAGCGCGGCCGTGCGGTCGAGTCCGGTGTCGTCTATGTCGACGGTCTGCGCATCGGCGATACCGACCCGATCGTTCTGCGCGACCGTCAAAAGCTCGCCAACGACGGCATGGTCACCATCGTCGCCACCATGTCTACCAAGCGCAAGCGCATCGAGGGCATCGAGCTCTCCGCCCGCGGCGTTTCCTTCACCATCGATGACGAGCTCACGCGCGACGTGACCGATACGATCATGAAGATGGTCGAGAAGGGCTCTTTCAACTTCACCAGCAGCGGCACCGAGGCTCTGCGCAAGGCTGTGCGCGATTCGCTTTCCAACTTCATCTGGAATCGCACCAAGACCCGTCCGATGATCATTCCTGTGGTCATGGAGGTCTAGGTTGGCGCGATCTGGTGGCGTTTCTGAATCGAATAAGAAGGCGTCGTCTTCGCGGGGCAAGGCCGCAGCGGGAAAGCACTCTTCGCTGCGCGCCAACGCGTCGGCGGGGGAGCCTGCCGTCGAGGTCGAGCCGCTTGTAGACGGGGGAGCGAGCAGGGACATCGCGGGCGTCGTGCTCGCCGTCGTCGCCGTCGCCTCGTTCATCGCGGTCATCACTCCGACCTCCGCGCCGGTTACCTCTGCCGTCGCGAGCTTCTATCATCTCGGCTTTGGCCTGGGTGCATATGTGCTGCCTCTGGCATTGCTCGCCGTGGCGGCGCTGCTGTTCCTGCGCGACCGCATGCCCGTGCCGCCGCGCACCTGTGCCGGCGCCTGCCTGATCTTCGTTGCCGTCATCTCGATGCTCTCGCTTTCCGTCGCGGACTCCGCATTTGGAGTCGACGCTATGTTCAACCCCGAGACGCTTGCGGTCTCGGGCGGTTGGGTCGGCGCCGTTGTCGCCTCTGCTCTTATGAGCGCGCTCGGTAAACCCATCAGCTTTGTGATTCTTATCGGTCTGGTCGTGCTCGGGCTGGTCATCATCGGCTTTTCCGTGAGCGATGTCGTGCGCGGGGCCCAGATGCGTGCCCAGCAGCTCGCTTCCCGCCGCCATGTCGATGTGAACGAGAGCCCGTGGGGCGATGCCTCTGCTCTCGAGCGCGAGCCGGCTCCCGCTCCTGTCCGCGCTCCGCGCAGGGAGCGCTCCGGTATGTCCGGGCTGTTCGATGCCGAGGGCACTGCCGAGACGACGTTTTTGGGCGATCGTGCTAAGACGACCTTGCTCGGGGCCACCGACGCAGCGGAGCCCGAAGATGACAACCCGTTCGTCGACGTTTCCGCTCAGGTTGCGGCCGAGGGGGCAAAGACCACTCTCATTCCGGTCAAGGAGCGCTTTGCTCCACAGGTGGACGAGGTCGATGCAATGCCGGCTGCCCCTGCTGCGCCTCCTGCTCCCGTGCGGGGTCTGGACGTTATTTCCGCCGCTCGCGAGGATCTTGATCAGGACGCTCCGGTCGTACCCGATGTTCCGTTTACGCCATCTGTTGCGGAGCCGTCTGCGGTGTCCGAGCCCGAGGCTGCGGCCGGCACGGTCGTGACGCCCGAGGGGGACCGTCCCATTCCATCGTTCTTGATGGCGCAGGCCGACATGGTCGCCGAGAGCACCGCCTCCAAAGAGCCCTCCGAGCTCGATGGCGCAAGCCGCGCCAAGGCCCCCGAGGACTCGCCCTCAAAGCCTCTCGATAAGAAGATCGCCGCCTCCGATGCTCCCGGTGCTGATACCGATGAGCAGCGCTTGCTGCCGCCTGCCTCTATCCTGCGCCACAACCCCGCCTCCGCAAGTGCCGCCTCTTCAGAGAAGGAGCTCGAGGAGACGGCGGGCGCGCTGCAGTCGACGCTCAACGAGTTCGGCTTGCATTCGCGCGTGGTCGGATGGATTTCCGGACCCACGGTCACCACGTTCAAGGTGCAGCCGGGCGAGGGCGAGCGCGTGAGTCGCATCTCCAACCTCGAGGACGACATCGCTCTCTCCCTGGCGTCTACCGCCGTGCGCATCTTCGCCCCCATTCCGGGCACATCGCTCGTGGGCATCGAGATTCCCAACCGCACGCGTCAAAACGTCAACCTGGGCGATGTCCTGCCCTACGTAAAGGGCGGTCCGCTCGAGCTCGCGATCGGACGCGACTCCGAGGGCGCACCCATCGTGGCCGATCTTGCCAAGATGCCCCACCTGCTGATTGCCGGTACCACCGGCTCCGGTAAGTCCGTCATGATCAACACGATCATCATGAGCCTGCTCATGAGGACGTTTCCCGAGGACGTCCGTCTCATCATGGTCGACCCCAAGCGCGTCGAGCTTGCGGGCTATAACGGCCTGCCGCACCTGTACGTGCCGGTCGTCACCGAGCCCAAGCAGGCTGCCAGTGCGTTGCAGTGGGCGGTTTCCGAGATGGAGCGTAGGCTCAAGGTCTTTGAACGCATCGGCGTCCGCAAGATCTCGACGTTCAACGAGAAGCAGGCCGCCGGCGAGTTCGAGCACTACGACAACCCGCCCGCAAAGATGCCGTATCTCGTGATCATCATCGACGAGCTTTCTGACCTCATGATGGTCGCAGGCAAGGATGTCGAGGCCTCTATCGTGCGTATCGCCCAGCTCGGCCGTGCCGCCGGTATCCATCTCATCGTGGCTACCCAGCGTCCTTCTTCCAACGTCGTCACCGGCCTGATCAAGGCGAATATCACCAACCGCATCGCCTTTAACGTGGCCACGGGCATCGACTCGCGCGTCATCATCGACCAGACCGGCGCCGAGAAGCTCACCGGATACGGCGACATGCTGTTCTCTAAGGTTGACTGGGGTAAACCCAAGCGAATCCAGGGCTGCTTTGTCTCGGACGACGAGATCAACCAGGTCGTTGAGTTCGTCAAGGACCAAGGCGAGGCGGAGTACCACGAGGAGATCCTCTCTGCCGTCGCTCCCGCGATGGTCGTGGGCGGAGGCGCCGGCGGGGCCGCGGGTCGCGAGGCGTCCGAGGACGATCCGCTCCTGTGGGACGCCGCACACATTGTGGTCGAGTCTCAGCTTGGTTCTACATCCGGTTTGCAGCGGCGTCTCAAGGTGGGTTACGCCCGCGCCGGCCGTATCATGGATATGCTTGAAGAAAAGGGCGTCGTTGGCCCGCCCGACGGCTCAAAGCCCCGCGAGGTCCTTCTGGATGAGGAAGGGCTTGCCGAGCTTGAGTCCGTCGAGGCCAGAATGGCCGAAGAAGATGGATCGGGGGTCTTTTAATGGGTTCACGCTTTGGAGACGAGCTGCGTGAGAAACGCCGTTCCCTCGGTCTCTCTATCCAGCAGGTTTCTAATACCGTTAAGATCAGGCCCCAGATCGTCGAGTACTTCGAGCTGGGCGATTTTGCATCCATGCCTCCGCGCGGCTACGCGCAGGGCATGATCTCGAGCTATGCGCGTTTTTTGGGCCTCAACCCCCGCGATATCGTTAACCAATACCTCGATGAGCTCTATGTTTACGAGCGCTCCGGTGAGGGCGCGTCCCCGCGTTTCCAGGATCCTGCTTCCTTCGTGAGTTCTCGCAGCGACGCTTCTTCCGGCAGGTTCATGATCGTCGACGGTGGCGCGCCATCGCCCTCGCGCTATGCTCAGCGTCCGCCTCAGGCCGGCTATGTTTCCGATTCGACGACGGGGCACAGCTCACTGCGCGTGGGTTCGAATCCTCGTCGTCGTCAGGCCCTGCTTGCCGATGCGTCTGCTCGTGAGCAGGATCAGCAGCAGGGGACTGCAGGCCATGAAGGACGTCCGCGCCCGCAGCGTCGTCCGTCCTCTCGTCCTTCCGGGCAGAGGAACCGTCGCGCGCAGGGCTCTTCGGGTCGTCGTCTGCCAGGGGGCGGGCGCACCCGCCAGGGGCAGTATCAACGAGGCCGTTCTAACGGTGGCTCGCTGTCGGCTCCTCGCCGTGGGGCCGCCTACGGCCGTTCCCGCGCGGCCGTCCCTCAGCGTCGCGGGCAGGGGAGAGGGCGTTCGTCTTCTGCGAGCTTCCTTTCTTCTATGGACCCCCGGGTGTTTTGGGCAGGTTGCGGCATCATCTTGCTGCTGATCGTGCTCCTTATCGTTGGCGCCGTGCGCGGCTGCACGTCCTCGCCTGCACAGACGGCAACGGTCTCCCAGCTGTCCGGCTCCGCCTCGACTTCCTCCAAGAAGAGCTCGAGTTCGAGCAAGTCTTCGTCTTCGACTAAGACCTCTACCAGTTCCGCTGCCTCCGATGATGCCGACTCGACCGATGATTCGACTGACTCCGACTCTACCGATGCCTCCTATACCGATACCGCGTCGGATGCGTCCTCGTCTGAGAGCCAGACTACGGTGCGATCCACCACGGTCAAGGTTTCGCTCGCCAAGGGCAAGACCTCTTGGATCGAGGTGAAGGTCGACGGTGTATCGCAGTACGCCGATACGCCCGTTGGTCCCTATGAGGCAGAGTACACGCCCACCAAGAGCATCTCCATCACGGTGGACAATCCGAGCGCGGTCACGGTTACCGAGAACGGCTCCAAGGTGCGCTGGGACAGCAAGACGTCCGGTGTCGGCCGTGTGACCATAACCGTTCCCCAACAGACCTCGGATTCCACTTCGGACTCGTCTTCGGACTCAACGTCCGACAGCTCTCAGGACGACTCGTCGTCCGATTCCGCAGATGACCAGAGCGACTCTTCTACCGATTAGCGCCTATCGCTAGAAAGGATTTTCAATGGCTAAAGATTCCAGCTTCGACGTCGTTTCCGAGGTCAACATGCAGGAGGTCGACAACGCGTACCAGCAGTGCGCCCGCGAGATCTCTCAGCGCTACGACCTGAAGGATTCCGGTGCATCTATCGAGCTTTCCAAGAACGACAAGCTCTTTACCATCTCGGCTCCTGCCGATTTCGTTGCGCGTCAGGTCACCGATGTTTTGAACTCAAAGCTCATCAAGCGCGGCATCGATCTCAAGTCCATCTCTTGGGACAACCCGCAGGCCGCATCCGGCGGTGCCGTCCGCGTTCTGGGCCATATCGTCGAGGGGATCGATCAGCCCACTGCCAAGAAGATCAACAAGGACGTCAAGGACCAGAAGTTCAAGGTCAAGGTTACCATTGAGGCCGATAAGCTCCGCGTTACCTCGCCCTCCAAGGACGCCCTCCAGCAGGTCATCGCCTATCTGCGCGACCAGGATTATGGCCAGCCGCTTCAGTTCACTAACTACCGTTAATCATCCGTGGGGGGAAATTCAAAACTTATGGAAACGCCCAATGGCTCCATTCTTTACGTGACGCTCGGCTGCGCCAAGAACGAGGTCGATACCGACCGCATGCGCTCGCTGCTCAATGCGGCGGGCTATGGCGAGGTGAGCGATTCTGAGTCCGCTGACCTGGTCATCATCAACACCTGCTCTTTTTTGGCCTCAGCCACCTCTGAGAGCATCGAGACCACGCTCTCGCTCGCGGAGGGCGTCGCGGACGGTATCCGTTCCGTCCCCATCGTCATGTGCGGCTGCGTTCCCTCACGCTACGGCAACGACCTGCCTGCAGAGCTGCCCGAGGTGGCGGCCTTTGTGCGCACCGATGAGGAAGACGGCATCGTCGCCGTCGTTGACGACCTGCTCGGTACCGTGCGCTCCGGCGTCGCCATGCTCCCCGCCATCAAGAGGACGGTCGAGGGTACCGTCGCCTATCTCAAGATCTCGGACGGGTGCGATCGCTTCTGCAGCTTCTGCGCGATTCCCTATATCCGCGGCCGTTACCACTCTCGTTCGGTCGACTCGATCCTTTCCGAGGCCAAGGACCTGGTCGCCGGCGGTGTGCGCGAACTTGTTCTCATCGGTCAGGATACCGGTATCTGGGGCGAGGACTTTGATGAGGGCACAGAAGGCCCGCGCAGCCTGGCTGAGCTTCTTGTGGCCGTTGCCGAAGCCGTCCGCCCTGAGCGCGTTTGGATTCGCGTGCTGTATCTTCAGCCTGAGGGCATGACCGACGAGCTGATCGCCGCCATTCGTGATACGCCCGAGGTCCTCCCTTATATCGACATCCCGGTCCAGCACTGCTGCGAGCGCGTTCTGAACGCTATGAACCGCTCGGGTTCCGAAGAAGAGCTCGAGGCCCTCTTTGCCCGCCTGCGCGAGCAGATTCCAAACATGGTCATCCGTACCACGTACCTGACTTCGTTCCCCGGGGAGACCGATGAGGAATCCGAGCGCATGATCTCCTTTATGGACCGCGTCGGCTTTGACTACACGAGCGTCTTTCCCTATTCGCCTGAGGAGGGTACGAGCGCCTGTGAGATGCCCGACCAGATCGACGACGCGGTAAAGACCGAGCGCACCCAGGCCGCTATCGATATGGCCGAGTCCCTTGGTTTTGCCGCTACGGCCTCGCATGTCGGTGAGGTATCCGATGTTATCGTTGATGGCGTCGAAGAGGGCGAAAACGGCCTCGAGCTGATCGGCCACGCCTGGTTCCAGGCACCTGACTGCGATGGAGCCGTGCACTTGGATATTTCCGATGCGACGGTGGGCGACGTGCTCAAGGTCCGCTTTACAGACAGTTTTTGCTATGAGCTTGTGGGAGAGGTAGTGGAATAGACCGTTATGGCCAACGATTCGAATAAGGAACTCACGTCTATCTGGACGCCTGCGAACATCATCACCTGCGTCCGTATCGTCTTCATCCCTGTATTCATGCTGCTTGCTCAGTCCTCGGCTGTCGGCGCGCAGGAATTCGATACAACGCTTTCCGTTGCCGCTTTTGTGCTCTACGTTCTGCTGAGCCTCACCGATAAGGTCGACGGTTACCTCGCTCGCTCCCGCAACGAGATTACGGATTTCGGCAAGTTTCTAGATCCGATTGCCGACAAGCTGCTCGTTTTCTCTGCGCTGCTTATTCTCCTTGAGCTTGATTTCGTGAGCGTTTGGCCTGTGTTCATCATTTTGCTCCGCGAGTTTTTGGTGAGCGCCATGCGCATGGTCGCAAGCGCCAACGGCGTCGTGATCGCCGCGGACAAGCTCGGTAAGTGGAAAACCGCGACCACCATGGTCTCGCTCTGCTGCTACCTCTTTGTCATCGTGCAGTTCGCCGCCGGGCTTCCCTTCGCTCCGGAGCTCCTTGTGCTTGCGCGCGTCCTTATGGTCGTAGCCGTTGTGCTTACTGTGGTTTCCGGCGTGCAGTATTTCTGGAACTGCCGTCAGGTTGTCTTCAGGGTGTAAGACGGACTCGAGATGGGCTCCTTCGACGATATATATAGGGATTGCGAGCGTCTGGCTGCTCGCTTGGTTGCTGCATGCACGGAGCGTGGTGTGACGGTTGCCACGGCAGAGTCTCTTACTGCGGGCATGGTCTCTTCCTTCATTGCGGGCGTGCCCGGCGCATCTTCTGTCTTGCTGGGTGCAGCGGCCACCTACACCAATGAGGTCAAGGAGACCCTTCTTGGTGTTTCACCCCAAACGATTGCCGCCGTGACCGAGGTGTCTTCAGAGGTCGCCTGTCAGATGGCCGATGGCTCTGCCCGTGTATTTGGTGCCGATGTCGCCGTGAGTTTGACGGGATATGCGGGACCGGGAGGCGGCACCGATTCAAACCCCGTCGGCACCGTGTATATCGGCCTGTGCGCGCAGGGAGAGGCGTCTGCCCGTCGTTTCGTTTTTGAGGGGGATCGGCAGACGGTTCGCGTCTCTGCCGCCCGTGAGGCTCTGACTTGGCTCCTTTCTTCTGTTCAGTCCATGTGATTGCACTTGTTTGTGAATGTGCCTTTAGGGCTTTTTGGGAGCGCGATTGTCTTATCTGCCTGCAGTTGTTTGCTGTTTGTAAGACTTGAGGTTGCGGGTCGTAAGTTCCCGATAAGGTTCTTTGGAAAACAGTTTGCACTCCCTTCGTATCATCTCCGTAGAGTGCCTTGACCTCGAACAGCTGTTCGTTTATAGTCCAAGGCAGCGAGTTTGAAGGGAAGGAACTTCCATGGCAAAGAATTCCGGTCCGGTCCGTACCGTACACGAGCGTACCTACGGAGCTGAACGAGACAAGATGGTCGAGGTCACTAAGGCCGAGATCGAGAAGAAATTCGGTACCGGCTCCATCATGCGCTACGGAGATGGCGGACCTGAACTCGAGGTCGAGGCGATTCCCACCGGTGCGCTGGCCCTGGATGCGGCTCTTGGTATCGGTGGCGTTCCGCGCGGTCGTATTGTAGAGATCTATGGTCCGGAATCCTCTGGTAAGACAACGCTTTCCCTGGAGATTCTCGCTGAGGCCCAGGCGGCCGGCGGCGTCGTGGCGTTTATCGACGCAGAGCATGCACTCGATCCCGGCTATGCAGCTCGAATCGGTGTTGATATCGACGAAGTGCTTATCTCTCAACCGGATACGGGCGAGCAGGCTCTGGAAATCTGTGACATGCTGGTGCGCTCCGGTGCGATTGATGTCGTCGTCATTGACTCCGTCGCCGCTTTGGTCCCGCGTGCCGAGATCGAGGGCGAGATCGGTGACTCTTCCGTCGGTCTTCAGGCGCGTCTTATGAGTCAGGCGTTGCGCAAGCTTGCCGGTTCGCTTGCAAAGTCGAATACCACGTGCATCTTTATCAACCAGCTTCGCGAAAAGATCGGTGTGATGTTCGGCAACCCCGAGACCACGACCGGTGGACGCGCCCTTAAGTTCTTCTCTTCCGTACGTATCGATATCCGACGCATCGATAGCATCAAGAACGGCAACGAGATCATCGGCAACCGCGTACGTGCGAAAATCGTAAAGAACAAGGTTGCGGCGCCGTTTAAGGCCGCTGAGTTCGACATCATGTACGGAACGGGCATCTCGAAGGAGGGCTCAATCCTCGATATGGCAGCCGAGTGCGGCGTCGTTAAGAAGTCGGGTGCGTGGTATACCTACGACACCGAGCGCTTGGGCCAAGGCCGCGAGGCGGCAAAGGAATTTCTCCGTGTGCATCCCGATCTTTCCGATGAGATCGAGCATAAGGTCAGGGTTGCCTGCGGTCTTGATTTTGAGGACGAACCGGTCGGGGAAGTCGTCGAGCCCGTTGATGCCCCGGATGTCGTCGATGAAGACAATGATGACGCCATCGAGTAATGTCCGCTAACGTCGTTCGTTTGGATATTTCTCTCCCTACCAAAGAGGAGCGAAGGCGCTGTGTCGCATACTCGTCTAGGAAGCCGATGGCGGGCGTGGACGTTGTCTTGGATAGCGGTGCTGTCCGATCGATCGTTATCCCCGTCCGCGCCGCAAGGCTGCTCGATCCTGATGACCTTGGCTTGCCGATTCCTGAAGATGAGGCGTTCGAACGCATTCACGAGGTCGAGTACCGTGCCTGCTTCCAGGCAGTGACGGATGCTCTCTCCCGGCGCGACCATGCGTCGGGAGAGCTTCGGGACAAGCTGAAGCGGTACGGATATCGCGAGCAGGAGATCGACCGGGCGCTTTCATGCGCTCAAGAGCATCGATACCTGGATGACGCTCGGTTCACAGTCTACTTTATCGAGGAGCGCATACGCCGCGGTTGGGGTAGAAGGAAGATCGAATCTGAGCTGTTTCGGCGCGGTGTTCGCACGGATGACATCGAAGGGTACCCTGATCGATTTTTCTCTGAGGAGGCTGACCTTGAGAGGGCTACTCAGCTTCTGGCGAAAAGGGCGTGTCCGCCGGCTCATCCCAAAGAAAAGTTCATTCGATTTCTTGTCTCCCGGGGGTATTCATATTCGATTGCCCTCCAAGCTGCTCAGGCAAGAATCCTCGATGAGGACGATTCCGGTGAGCGGGTTGGATAATTGACATAACACCCCCATCAACGTACGATTAAGCAGTCATTTGTTATGTGATGCTCGCTCATCGTGGATGAGATCGAATAGAACAGTTTTCATATCAGACTGGGTGATTTATCCCTAGCAAATGTTCGGTACCGCCCGTTTGGACGGTATCGATTTTTATGCGTTGATTAACTAAAAAGGAGAAACCATGGGCATGGAGATCATCGTTGGAATCGTTTGCCTCGTTCTGGGTGCAGCGATTGCCGCGATTGCCATGCGCAGCGCCAAGAACGGCAGCCTTCGCGAGGCGGACTCTAAGATTCAGTCCGCTCATGAGGAAGCGCAGGCGGTTATCGGTGATGCGAAGCGCAAGGCGGAGACCCTGAAGAAAGAGGCTCTGCTCGAGGCTAAAGAAGAGATCATTCAGAACAAGCAGGCCGCCGAGGCCGAGGAGAAGCAGCGCAAGCGCGAGATTCGTTCGATGGAGAACCGTGTGCTCCAGCGCGAGGAGTCTCTCGACCGCCGCAACGATGCTCTTGATAAGCGCGAGCACCAGCTTTCCAGCCAGGCCGGTCAGATCGAGAAGCGCTCGCGCGAGCTTGATGAGCTCGTGGCGAAGCAGACTTCTGAGCTAGAGCGCATTTCCGAGCTCACGCGCGATGACGCGCACCGTGAGCTTCTCGACAAGGTCCGCGGTGAGGTGACTCATGAGGCCGCGACCATTATTCGTGAGTCTGAGCAGCAGGTTAAGGCTGAATGCCACAAGACCGCTCAGGAGATTATCTCGCTGGCCATTCAGCGCTGCGCTGCCGACCATACCGCCGAGGTGACGGTAACCTCGGTGCACATTCCGTCTGATGACCTCAAGGGTCGCATTATCGGTCGTGAGGGACGCAACATTCGTACCTTTGAGCAGGTTTCTGGCGTCAACCTCGTAATCGATGACACTCCCGAGACCGTTGTTCTCTCCAGCTTTGACCCCGTCCGTCGAGAGACGGCTCGTGTTGCCCTGGAAAACCTTATTGCAGACGGTCGTATTCACCCTGCTCGCATCGAGGAGATGTACCAGAAGGCATCCGACCTTGTTCAGCAGCGCGTTCGCGAGGCCGGCGAGCAGGCTGCGTTCGACACCGGTATTCACGATCTGCACCCTGAGATCGTTAAGACCCTCGGTGCCCTTCGTTACCGCACGTCCTTTGGCCAGAACGTTCTCCAGCACTCGCTTGAGGTTGCGGATCTCTGTGCCATCATGGCCTCTGAGCTCGGTGTTGACTCCTATGTAGCAAAGCGTGCCGGTCTTCTGCATGATCTGGGCAAGGCAATCGACCACGAGGTCGAAGGTCCCCATGCTGTTATCGGTGCTGACCTTGCTCGCCGTTACGGGGAGAAGCCCGCTATCGTTCACGCTATCGAGGCGCATCACGGTGACGTCGACCCCAACTCGGTTCTCGCTGTCCTTGTTCAGGCGGCAGATGCCATCTCCGCGTCTCGTCCTGGAGCTAGGCGCGAGTCCGCTGAGAATTACATCAAGCGTCTTGAAAAGCTCGAGGAGATCGCTAACTCCCACGAGGGCGTCGAGCGCACCTATGCCATGCAGGCCGGTCGTGAAGTTCACGTTATGGTGCAACCCGACAAGGTCTCCGATTCCCAGTCTGCCGTTCTCGCGCATGACATTGCGCACCAGATCGAGGAAGAGATGGAGTATCCCGGTCAGGTACGCGTTGTGGTGATCCGCGAGAGCCGTGCCACGGATATCGCAAAATAACATGAGCGATTCGAACGAACTCATCTCCTTTATCGCCTCTATGTCGGGTGAGGGTTCTCTTCGTGTTGAGGAGAACCTGGGCGAGGGGTTCGTTCGACTTCGTGTTTCCGAGGCTGAGCGGCGACAGGCCAAGCACGACATCCAGCATGTCGAGGACATCGTCATCGAGATGCTTCGTAACGCTCGAGATGCCGGTGCTGATAAGATCTATCTTGCTACTTTCAAAGAGGATGCGGTTCGCACCCTGTTGTTTTTTGATAACGGGTGCGGTGTTCCTGAAGACATGCGCGAGCGTATTTTTGATGCTCGCGTTACCTCCAAGCTGGAATCCATGCGTATGGATCGCTGGGGCGTGCATGGTCGCGGAATGGCGCTCTTTTCAATTCGTCAAAACGTCTCCGAAGCCCGTGTCGTGGCGTCCGATCCTGATAGAGGGTCTTCTTTTAAGGTGACCGTTGACACTGCCGAGCTTTCTGAGCGTTCTGACCAATCGAGTTGGCCTGTAGCCACCAAGGACGAGAACGGCTCATTTGTCTGTTCCAAGGGCCCTCACAACATCATTCGAACCGCATGCGAGTTTGCTCTAGAGGAACTGCATACCTGCGACGTGTTTATCGGCTCGCCGACTGAAATCGCTGCCACCATGTACGCTCAGGCTTTGAGCGAGCTGGATGCCTCAAAGCTTCTGTTCATGGATGACGAGCGATCGCTCCCGGTTATCTCCCGGCTGGGCTACGCGTCGGATTCGGCTGATTTTATCCGTATTGCCTCTGGTCTTGGCATTCAGATCTCCGAACGAACTGCTCATCGCATCATGGCCGGTTCCATCGCTCCCTTGCGCAGCGTTTCAGCTAAGCTCCTCCGTGAACGCGACACATCGACAAAGCGCGATGCTCCGATCGACTTAACGCGTGATCGCAGGGGCCTCAAAATCGCAAAAGACGATCTGGGGAACTTCACCAGAGCCGTGGAGCGTGATTTTGAGGACCTTGCCGAGCGGTACTATCTCACCGTGGCCGGAGAGCCCAAAGTGAGAGTCGGCAAAGACCGTATCACCGTGTCCATCCCTATAGCAAAAGGGGAGTAGACCTTGTAGCGCATGGTCTTCTACGGTAAAGTTTCTAACTATCAAATATGCCTTAAATGCAGGAGAAACGCTCTAATGGAATTTCTTAAGGTCTCAAGTAAATCGTCTCCAGCGTCGGTGGCGGGTGCTATCGCCGGCATGGTTAAGGATGGCGTTCCCGTCAATCTTCAGTGCGTGGGTGCCGGTGCCGTTAATCAGGCTATAAAGGCCATCGCTATTGCTCGCGGGTTTCTTATTCCTACCGGCTTTGATATTTCTTGCGCCCCCGTTTTTTCGGATATCTTGATCGGCGGGGAGTCGCGCACGGCGATTCGACTGTCTGTTTACGTGCACCACGTGTCTATGCACGCTTCAGATCTTTCCGATACATTCGATGATGTTCAGCAGGTTGGGTAGGGTATGCCGACTTCCGTTCTTTCCGGTAAAACGTACATTATTCGCACCTTCGGCTGCCAAATGAACATGCATGATTCGGAACGCGTGAGCGGTCTTCTGGATTCATGCGGCTGCTTTGAGGTGGCAACTCCTGAAGAGGCCGATATCGTTGTCTTTATGACGTGCTGCGTGCGCGAGGCTGCCGATACGAGGCTCTATGGACAATGCCTCTCTTGCAAGAGTCTTCCTCCTGCGCCATCGGGCAAGCGCGTCATCGCTGTTGGCGGATGTATTGCTCAACGTGATGGCAAGGGCTTGCTTACCAACCTTGATAATGTTGACGTTGTCTTCGGAACGCACAGCATCGCTCATGTCGGTGATTTGATTGCCGAAGCGTTCAGCGATGGTGACGCTCATGTGCGCTGCGAGGAGCATGAGGACTCGGCGGCTACGAACATGCCTTGGCATCGCGCGAATTCCTACCACGCGTGGGTTCCCATCATGACGGGCTGCAACAATTTTTGCTCCTATTGCATCGTCCCCTATGTTCGCGGACGAGAGAAGAGCCGTTCGTTTGAGGAGATCGTCGATGAGGTGACCGCTCTTTCTCGCATGGGCGTTCGAGAGGTCACTCTGCTGGGTCAAAACGTTAACTCCTATGGACGAGACCTGTTTGGCAAGCCGCGTTTTGCCGAGCTCCTGCGTCGGGTTGGAGATACGGGGATCGAGCGCATCTTCTTCACCTCGTCTCATCCCAAGGACCTTTTGCCTGAGACGATCGATGCTATGGCAGAGGTTCCCGCCGTTATGCCCCAGCTTCATTTGGCTGTGCAGTCGGGCTCCTCTCGCATCCTTAAGTTGATGAATCGCCGCTATACGCGTGAGGCCTATCTTGATCTTATCGACAGGATTCGTGACAGAATGCCTGATATAGCCCTGTCCACCGATATCATCGTCGGTTATCCCGGCGAGACTGAGGAGGATTTTGAGCAGACACTGTCTCTCGCTGAGACGGTGCGGTATGCCCAGGCGTACACGTTCATCTACTCAAAGCGCGAGGGTACTCCTGCCGCCAAGATTGACGATCCGACCCCGAGGGATGTTATTCTCGAGCGTTTCAACCGCTTGGTTCATGTGGTCGAGCAGACGGCGTTTGAGTACAACCAGAACGAGCTCAACACCATCGTTCCCGCTTTGATCGAGGGCACTTCCAAGAAGGACGCTTCGATTCTTATGGGCAAGAGCCCTAAGAACCAAACTGTTCACGCTCCGATTCCGCAGGGCTGCACCATCGATGATCTTGTCGGAAAGATCGTTGATGTCGATGTCGACATCGCTCGCACTTGGTACCTTTCGGGCAAGGTGGTCGGGGATCCTCGATGATGCCGAATACGGTCGGTCGGGTACTGGTGGTAGCCGGTCCCACCGCGGTGGGAAAGAGCTCTGTCGCCGATGGGGTTGCCCAGGTTCTTGGCGGTGCAGTCGTATCTTCTGATTCCATGCAGGTGTATCGAGGCATGGATATCGGGACGGCTAAAATGCCGCCTGCTGAACGAAAGTCCCATTTGCACCTGGTCGATATTGCTGACCCGTCGGAGTCCTATTCCGCTGCACTCTATCAACGCGATGCAAGGGCCGTAATCGATGATCTTTTAGCCAATGGATCCGTTCCCGTTGTTTGCGGCGGAACAGGACTCTATATCGATGCGGCGCTTGACGATATGCACTTTCCTTCGGGTGATCTTGAGTCGAGTTCTCGCACTAAATACCAAGCCTTGGCTGTTGAGCTTGGCGAGGCGGGGCTTCATAAACTCCTTCGCGACCGTGACCCGATGAGTGCTGCCGCCATTCACCCCCATAACGTTAGGCGTGTGGTTCGCGCTCTTGAAATGCTTGATGAGGGCGTTTCATATGCTGAGCAGCGTAAAGGCTTCTCTTCTCCTGACCCTTTCTATCCCGCTCTGCGTTTCGTGCTGAATATGGATCGTGCTGCCCTGTACGAGCGCATCAACGCGCGTGTGGACAAGATGTTTGAGGACGGCCTGGTCGACGAGGTTAAGAATCTGGTTTGCCAGGGTGCACGCGATGCGCTGACTTCTCGTCAGGCAATCGGCTACAAAGAGGTTATCGATTATCTTGACGGCAATGCCACGCTCGAGGATTCCAAGGAACTAATTAAGCAACGTTCTCGTAGGTATGCCAAGCGCCAGCTTTCCTGGTTTAAGCGCGATACGCGCTTCCGTTGGATAGATATGGACGAGCTCGGTGTAGAAGGTGCTATTGAGTTGATCGTGGATGCATATCGGAGCGCAATGTGAGCCGATTCTCGTTTCTTTCAACAGATGTAGAGCCTGAACGAGCCCTCCTTGTTGGCGTGGAGTGGCGTGAATCTCGATGGCCCATCGAACGCTCTCTAGACGAACTCGAACGCCTTGTGCACACGGCGGGCGCTGTTACGGTCGGCCGTGTGGTCCAGCGTCTTGATCATCCTATCCCCAAGTCCTTTATTGGATCCGGTAAGGTTCAAGAGGTAAGGGAGCTTGCCCGCACGCTCGATGCGCAAGTTGTTATCTTTGACGATGATCTGACTCCCGCTCAGCAGAGTCATCTTGAGCGCGAGATCGGGGAGCCCACAAAGGTTATCGACCGTACGGCCCTTATTCTTGATATTTTCGGCCTGCATGCGCATACGCGTGAGGGGCGAATCCAGGTGCAGCTCGCTCAGCTGCAATATTTGCTGCCTCGCCTTAGGGGCATGTGGTCGCATTTGGCAAAAGAGCAGACGCGTGGCGGAATTGGCAGCCGTTTTGGTCAGGGCGAAAGCCAGCTTGAGGTCGATAGGCGCCTGATCAGGAACAAGATATCGTCTCTGCGAAAAGAACTTGCCCAGTTGGAAAAGAGGCGGTCCGTTCAATCGAAAAGCAGGGTGGACTCGACTGCGTTTAGAATTGCCCTAGCGGGTTACACCAACGCCGGTAAATCTACCTTGCTCAATGCTTTGACTGATGCGGGGGTGCTGTCAGAGGACAAACTCTTCGCAACCCTTGATCCCACCACCCGCGCATTGGCACTGCCTGGCGGGCGCGTGGTTACGGTTACGGATACCGTGGGATTCATTCAGAAAATCCCGCACGGTCTCGTTGAGGCGTTTAAGTCTACGCTCTCAGAGGTCCTTGAGGCCGACCTTATTCTTAAGGTTGTTGACTGTTCCGATGAGGATGCTGCACTGCAACTCGAGGCTGTTGAACGCGTTCTCGATGAGATCTGTGCAGGAGAGCAGCTCTCGATTACGGTGAACAACAAGGTTGATCTTGTGGAACCGGAAATTCGGTTTGCATGGGAGACGAGGTTCCCCGATCAGCTCTTCTGCTCTTCTGTTACCGGTTACGGTCTCGATGCCCTTATCGAGAGGCTCTCTATCGAGGCCGCCTCGGCAGACGTTTTACTCCATGTCGAATTGCCGTATAGCCAAGGTGCCCTGCTGGCACAGCTGCGTGAGCAGGGTGCAATTCTTACTGAAGAGTACGGGGAATCAGGCGTAGCTCTCTCCCTTAAAGTGCCTCGGTCTCTTGAGGGCCGGTTGGAGCGCTTTGCGCGTGGTCCTATTTCATGATTAGGATGAGCAGGCCTAGCACGATAGGCTGATGCAGCACGTACGCGGCAAGACTGTTTCTTCCGATCGCTGAGAGAACTCGCGAGTGGTTTTTATACATCCAGTGTGGATAGCCGCTCCGCTTGGAGAAGTACCAACGTGCCAGCGTTGCGCCCGTCAAATACATAAAAGCAAACGGAATCAACGGATAGTAATCTCCTGATGCAAAACCGGGGTAGGGGAAACCAAGCCATGCGAGTCCGCTTATTGAGTAGACATGTGTGGGCACCGCGCGGGTAAGGAAGAAGACGATGAGAAAAATAGCTGAAAGTATCGCGGGGTTGATGCGATCTATGGCTTTATGTACAAGGCTATAGAGCAATGTACAGGCAGCCATGCAGTAGATGATTCCAAAGTTCACGGGCGTGTCGACAGCCACAACGGTAGTGGCGATCCAAACAAGCAGGGCGATGGCGGCATATATGCCGCCGCGTCTGAGGTTGTTTTTTGAGTGATGCGTCATCCAGCCGGCAAGAAGAAGAAATGTCCAGCTGATCGAGCATCTCCAGATATCTTGAAAGGGGCCGTCGGTAAACCAGGGCATGTTCACACTGTAGATATAGGCTAGATCGTATGAAGTGTGAAAGGCGATCATGGAGAGGACCGTAAGGCCTCTGAGCTCATCGAGGAGGATAACTCGACCCGCGGTGGACACCTCTTGTTGCATCGCCTAGAGCCGCCTCATGAGGGCGACGACCTTTCCGAGGATGGTCGGGTTGTCGGCATAGATGGGCTCCATTGCGTCGTTTTCTGGCTGCAGGCGAACACGACCGCGCTCTTTGTAGAACGTCTTGACCGTTGCCTCGCCATCAATCATGGCCACAACGATCTCTCCGTTCATCGCGCTGTGCTGCTCTTTGACAATGATGTAATCGCCGTTGAAGATGCCGACGTTGATCATCGAGCTCCCATGGACTTCAAGGATGAACGAGCTGGCATCTGAGGCGATCTCGGTGGGAACGGTCAGAGTATCCTCGATATTTTGCTCCGCAAGTATGGGCATTCCGGCGGCAACCCTTCCAACCAGCGGCAGGGAGATCGAGTTGCGATCCGCTTCTTGCTTTTGGCTCACGGTGTTGGGGGTCGCACTTGCGCCGTCTTGGTCGAAAACCTCCAGGGCGCGCGGTTTGGTTTTGTCGCGCTTTATGTAGCCATGCTCTTCCAGGGACGCAAGATGGGCGTGAACCGTGGAGGGGGAGGAGAGTCCGACTGCTGCCGCCATTTCGCGCACACTGGGCGGATAGCCCTTTTCTGCTTGATACGAGCGAATGTAATCGTAGATTTCCAGTTGGCGTTTGGTGACCTTGCGAGTCATGACTACCTCCTTTTACAAACAAATGTTCGAAAAGCTATTGACTGGAACAGCTGTTCGAGCATAATCATATACGAACATCCGTTCTCGCGCTAGTTCTTTTGTCCAAACGGGGTTGTATAACGGTTCTCGTTCACACGAGAGGAGCAGACCATGAGTTCTACTGCTATGACATATGGCAACCTTGCGCTCAGTATCGAAGGCATCGAGCCTGTTGACCCGCGTTCACATTTTGAGGTTGTAGACGGAGGGTATGCCGTATCCTGGGATTATCGTGGTCTTGGATCAGCGCCATCTCAGCGCACGATGCGCCCTCTGGTTATTTCTGTTGCCATCTCTGCCGTATTGGTCTTGACACTCTTTGGCTTGTTTCTATATGGGGAGATCTCGGCCCAGTGGGCATATGATTCTGCTGTTGCAGCCACGGTTCAAGAGGAGTTTTCTGTACGGGCCGGTGATACCCTATGGTCTATCGCGGAAGAACATCCCATTCCTGGCTTAAATACGGCTGATACGGTGAGCGTTATTTCCGAGTGGAACAATCTTGACGGTGGTTGCTTGCACGTAGGGGAGTGCCTGCTCGTACCTGCTGCTTCATAGCCTGATTATGTCCTGCTTTATCGTGGTATCCTAGCCAATATCATGTTGGAGTAGGAGGCTCGTCTTGAGATGCCCTAAATGCGGCTGTGGGGATACGCGCGTTGCCGATTCTCGCATGCAGGAGGCGACCAATGCTATTAAGCGCCGCCGCGAATGCCTGTCTTGCGGATATCGATTCACTACATTCGAGCGCTGTGAGGACCCAATCGAGGTCATAAAAAGCGACGGCAGCATGCAGTCTTTCGATCGAAACAAGCTGCTCGTAGGATTGATGCGTGCAACCTCTAAGCGGGATATCGATCTTACCGTCTTGAGTTCCCTGATTGACGATATCGAGCAGGAGCTCAGGAGCCGTACGCTCAGGGCCGTATCCTCGCACGAGATTGGCGATATGGTTCTTAAACGCTTGGAGAAGATCGATAAGGTGGCCTACATTCGCTTTGCTTCCGTGTACCGTGATTTTAAAGATGTCGACGAGTTCATTAACGAGCTCGATAAGCTGAGGTGATTGCTGTGTCTTGTGTAGATGTTCGAATCAAGCGCTTGGATTCTTCTGTTGAGCTGCCAAGCTATGCATATACCGGAGACGCGGGTCTTGACCTGCGCGCTAATTCTTCGGTGGACATCCCTCCTTATCACCGCGTTCTCATTCCCACCGGTTTGGCCATCGCCCTTCCCGACGGTTATGCGGGATTCGTTCAGCCTCGTAGCGGTCTGGCCTTAAAGAAGGGCCTGACCATTGCCAATACCCCCGGATTGATCGACGCGCATTATCGTGGTGAGCTTAAGGTCATCGCGGTCAATTTGGACCCTCAGGAGCCCATTCATATTGAGCGCGGTGAACGTATTGCCCAGCTTGTGATACAGGAAGTCCCTACGGTTGAGCTGATCGAAGTCGATGAGCTTGATGAGACTGACCGCGGCGCTGGGGGATTCGGCTCGAGCGGAACCGAATAAGATATTCGCCTTAGCGATTGTGAGCCGGTTTGTCCCCGATGTAGAATTCGGCAAAGTGCTTGGTTCTCGTTACGGGAACCCCGACACGCGCCATCGTTTCGCGCACGATATCCTGGGCAGCAGCCGGTTTTCTCAACGCATTTGCATTTACGAGTAGGGCATCGAGCGTTGCCGGATTCTCGTGGATATGGCTGAGCGTGCTAATGAGCTCGCGTGAGGTTGTCGCGTGAAGGCTCGCTCCAAACGAGGTGAGCATCGTTGTGTTTGCCTTTTCCTGACCATATGACTTCCCCAGCAACAGCATGGGAAGCTCGGCGCAAAGGCATTCGGTAACAGCTAGGCCTCCGGACTTCAGAATGGCGACATCGGCCACACGCATTAGCGACGCCATATCCTCCACGTAGTCCATTACAGCGACGTTTTCCAACTTCATTCCGTTGAATACCGAGGTGAGATGGGTCGAGTAGTCGGTGTCTTTGCCCGGCAGGAAAACAAAATGCATATTTTCGAAGCGGCGTAAGAACGGTATGGTCTGTTCTATTGCGGCCCTGAACCTTACGTATGGCTGGGGGAGCGAGGCGCCGGCCATAACAAGAACAATGGTCTTGTCGCTGGGCAGATTGAACTGCTTGCGTGCCGCATCTTTGTCGATGACCTTGTTGAAACCTTGGCGCACGGGGATTCCTGTGATTTTGATATTCGCTTCACGTACGTAGCGCGGCCTGAGCGTTTCTGCCATGAACTCAGTCGCGACGCAGAAGAGATCAGCTTCTTTGTGCGGCCACCAGCCTTCGATTTCGTAATCAGTCGGAATGCAGGCAATGGGGTACTCGATACCGGTGAGCATGCGTGCACCAACGGCAACATTGGCGGCAGTGATATGCGTTGCGATGACGGCTATGGGGCGTTTCTTTTGTACATAGGCGTTGAACGACGGAAACATGACGCGCGACCAGCCCGTGCCGCCGCCCCAAAGCAGACGTCCCGTAAGGGTATACCGCCATGTGATGTCATAGATGGGCCGTGTGGCGCCTGTAAAGGAGGCTGCAGTTTTGTTTCCATCGAATTTTATGCGGCCAAAATCGAGGACGTCGAGAACTTCAACCTGAACGTCTTCGGGAACGCCGTCTGTTCCACGCATAGCCTCTACGGCTTGGGCGATTGCGTTTGCTGCTGCTTTGTGGCCGGAGCCTACAGATGCGTGCATGACCGTAATGACGGGCTTGGGTGAAGGTTGCACTGTTGAAGCAGATTCCTGCTCAACCGACATGGAGACTCCTAACGATTCGACCAGTCCTATTCTACGATGTGTCGGTAAGACTTACTGAAAGTCATCGAGATTTCCCAATATGGGTATTATTGCGACAGCAGAAGGCCAAGAGGAGGCTTGTATGAGTAAATCGCTGTATGACCTTGCTGTCATAGGAGGTGGCCCTGCGGGTGCGTCGGCATCGCTATACGGCTCACGTGCAGGGTTGAGTGTAATCTGCTTTGAGCCCAATGTTCCATCGGGGCAAATATCGCAGACCGATCTTGTCGATAATTACCCGGGCCTTCCTGACGTGTCGGGTCAGGATCTCTCCGCCGCGCTCTTCAATCATGCCCTGTCAGCAGGGATTACTCACATCGGTGAGCATGTCGATAGGCTTTCCCTAGATGACCAAGGACTATTCATCCTGGATGCCACGTCTGGCCGATTTGTATCGCGAAGCGTGGTATGCGCATTGGGCGCAACCCCGAAACGTGCGGGCTTTGAGGGCGAAGACGCGTTTACCGGTAGGGGAGTTTCCTACTGCGCAACATGTGACGCGATGTTCTTTAGGGGCAAAACGGTGTACGTGGTCGGTGGCGGCAAGACGGCGTGCGAAGAGGCCCTGTTCCTATCTCGCTTTGCCAGCGAGGTGATTATGCTTGTGCGCAAGGACGCCTTTAGAGCTCCGAAGGGGATTAGCGACCGTATTGCTAAGGTACCTAATATTACAGTGAGATTCTCGACGGCACTCCTTGAGGTTCGCGGTGATCGAATGATTGAAGAGGTTGTTCTACGTAACAACATGTCGATGGAGACATACTCTGATTCTTTTAAACCTGGTATGTGCGGCGTATTTGTCTTTGTGGGTTTTGATCCTGATGCTCGGCTGGTTGCAGACATGGTTGAGTGCGCTGAAGACGGCGGTGTTGTCACTGCAGAAGACATGTCTACTAAAACTCCCGGACTGTACTGCGCGGGAGACATGCGCTCTAAGTACCTCAGACAGGTTGTCACCGCTGCATCTGACGGAGCGATTGCAGCAACGGCCGCGTCTCGTTATGTAGAGCAGTTGTAAGCCTAGCTATATATAACGAGATAATATATCTTATGTAAAGTTGTTGTAAGAACAATAAAGCTCCTGCAGGCACCGGTTTATCCAGGCTGCAGGAGCTCTCGATCGCCTACTGCGTTTCTGCCCCCCCAGTCGCTCCGGGCTAGGCCCATGTATAGCCGATAATGAGGCCTTCACGCTCCGCATAGTAGGAACAAAGTGCGCCGCAGGGCAAGATGCACACCTCGGCCTCCGGCCAACGCTCGATGATGCACGCTTTGAGTTGTTCGGCGGCGGGTTCGTTCTCCACATGGTCGATGTAGACCATTCCTCCTGAGTAGCCGTCCGTCTCCATAACGCCGATAATCTTTTTGGCCATCTTCTTTTCGCCACGAGCCGGACCAACAATCTTGATGGTTCCCTCGCTGCTGGCCGTGCCCAGAACGCGAATATTGAGCTTGCTGGCAATCGTTCCAGCGAGGCGCGGCATGCGACCGTTCTTCATCAGGTTCTCGTAGCTGGAAAGCGAGTAAAGTACTTGCGAACGATCCTCTACGTTCTCAATGTAGTTCACTGCGGCTTCGAAGGTGGGGTCATTATCGTTTAGGTGCCTACGAAGTAGTTCGACAATAAGTTCGAGCTTTCCCCCGGCGGCCCTGGAATTCAACACGTATATATTTTTGCCAGCGATGACGCCTTCGTGCTCGCGGGCATATTCATCAAGAACGATGTTTCGAGCCATATTGGCGGCTTCGTAGCTGCCTGAGAGATTGGACGAGATACAGATCGCGATGACGTTGTCGGCCGCTCTAAACGCTTCGGCCCACTTGCCGGCGCTGGGGCAAGAGCTCGAGGAAGCCTCTTCTTCAGAAGCGATGCGTTCGTTCAGCTCATGCACGTCAAGCTGGTCGTCATCGACATAATCCACTCCCCCTACGTGGATAGTCAGGGGTACCGAGATATAAGCGATGTCGCTAGAAAGGTCAGGAAGAGAGCGCAGGTTACAGCTCGAATCGGCAACAATCGCCCACTTCATAGATAGCTCCTTTTACACACGGTCATGCGACCATCTAAATCTGTCAGCTAGTATACAATACTAGCTGCACGCCCGTACCGGCATCGCCGCCTTCGAACAATATGCAGGGGGCTATTTATGAGTGACCTCGCTCGCGTCATACCCATGTCCGATTCTTCAACTTCGATTGATAGGGGATGCGTCTCCCCCACCTTGCTGCCCGATGCGTTTTTAGACTCTAGCGAGGTTGCCTCCGCAAGGGCATTTCACCTTCCCTCTTATTATGAGCTTCCCGAGATGAGTCTATATCGTGACCAGGTCGTATCTTATGTGCTGCAACAGGTCCGTCCCCTTGTTACCGACGGCGAGGAACCCTGGCTTACGCCCTCCATGGTGAATAATTACGTGAAGATGAAGCTGGTTTCTGCCCCGGTAAAAAAGCAATACGGTCGCGATCAGGTTGCTAGGCTGATCATCATCTGCATTTTCAAGCAGTTTTTGAGCATGACGGCCATCGCGCAGCTCTTCCATATCCAACAAGTTTCCTATCCTCTGGATGTTGCTTATGACTACGTTGCGCTTGAGGTCAACAGTGCGGTTCGCGCGGCTTTCGGTACGGAGCTTCAGGAGGGTCAACCGAAATACGAAAACGCCTCCACGGTAACGCGCGAGACACTGTTGGTTCACGCGGCAGCGGAGGCGTTTGCATCCAAGGCGTACCTGATGTCATATCTGGGGTACGCGGGATTTAACGACAGGTAACCCTTTACTCAACCTTGACAAGGCTGAAGAGCGGATGGTCGCCCGAGAGCGCAAGCTGCTCTTGGGGGTTCAGGAAGGTCAGCTCGAGGATGGCGGCATACCCAACAAGCTCGGCGCCCATCTTCTGAACAAGTTTGCCGGTGGCAGCTGCGGTGCCACCGGTGGCGATGAGGTCATCGATGATGAGCACCTTGTCTCCAGGTTCGATTGCGTCGGTGTGAATCTCGAGCGTGTCGGTACCGTATTCAAGTTCGTAGCTCGCTGAAACGGTCTCGCGCGGGAGCTTTCCGGGCTTGCGTGCAGGAATGAAGCCGGCGCCAAGCTCCAGGGCTACGGGAGTGCCGATCATGAAGCCGCGAGCCTCAGGACCAACGACCTTGGTGATGCCGGCGTCCTTGTAGTGCTCCACAAAAGCATCGATGGTCATGCGTAGGCCATGGGGATCTGCAAAAAGCGGGGTGATGTCCTTGAAGACAACGCCGGGTTCCGGGTAGTCGGGAATATCGATGATAAACGATTCAATTGAGCGATCTTCCATGGTTTACTCCCCTACTGTTTCTGTCGCGGTATCCGGGTTTTTAGGAGCATCGGATGATTCAGCCTTGCTGAGCTCCTCATCGATGAGCTCGACATCGGCATCCTCTACGACTGCGTTTAAAGACTCGAAAACCCTGTTCTTCAGCAGTGTAGTGCGTACACCGTCGGTTAGGTCGTGCAGTTTGCTGAATGCACGTTCAAGTTTCGCCGCACGGTCCTCGTCTGAGTCGTCAAGGCCGAGCATGCCGATGAGAACCTGTTCGAACATCGTCGATTCGCGGTTGGCCGCGGTAACGTACTGGCGCAGATTCCTCGGCTCGATATGGAATCGATTAAGCTCTGAGCAGTAGCGTATGATCTCGAAATCGCGGCCATCGATGAGTTCGCGATTCTGGGGGCTCTTGATTATCCGGATCAGGTCGTTTTCAGCGAGTGCGCGAATAAAGGAAATGTCCACGCCGAGAAGGTCGGGGATGTTCTCAATGGGATGTAGCTTCTGCTTGGTCTCCTTGGGCTGAGCTTTCATGGGAAGATCCGAGAGAAGGCCCACCTCAAAAGCAAGCGTAGAGAGGTCTGAAGCGCTATCGAGCTTCTGCTTGATGACGTTGAGCGGCATATAGCGCGTTTTTTGAAGATGCAGGATGACCTCTAGGCGGTCAATATCTTCTTTGGAGTACTGACGATACCCCTTGGGAGTCCTGTGGGGCGTGATGAGCCCTTCATCCTCTAGAAAACGAATTTTTGAGTTGGAAAGATCCGGATAGGTGCTTCGCAGATAGTTGACTACCTGGCCGATGCTGAGATACGTGCGCTCGGCCAAGCTACTCACCAGTCTCGATGCGCTCCGGCTGGCTTTCGTGATAGATAAGCGTGAACGTGCCGATCTGAACGGAGGAGCCGTCGTGAAGCGGCGCGGCGTTAACGATGGCACCGTCTACCCAGGTGCCGTTCAGCGAGCCCAGGTCCTCGATTGTCGTTCCGGCGGTGGTGTGCATGAGCTTGGCATGGGCTCGAGATACCGTCATGTCGTTGAGGAAGATACCGTTGGCGGGATCTCGGCCGATAGCGGTCTCGGTATCCTCAATCTCAAAGGTATTTCCCGTCTGCGGCCCCTTGATAATGGTGAGGACGGGCTTGGTGACGGGCTGGGCCTTCATGAGATCCGGAGCCGTCATGTCATTTGTGGGCATACGGAATATGCAGGTGGTGTCTCCTGCAGGTACAGATTCGCTGTGATTGAGAGGTGCGGACATGCTAAACCCCCGAATGTGCAAAACATCGTTATAACGGGATTATTCTACCCCACTTGACGATTAAGCTTCCGTGGCAACCGTCTGTTCATCGGTATCCTCAATCTCTGGATTGAGGAAGTCATCGTCCTCTTCTTCGGGGTGAAGCTGGGCACGGCGTACAGCAATGGCGCCTTTTGCCGTGTAGATAAGGGCGGTGAGAAGTGAGAACACAACGCCGGTGTACACGAAGAAGATGCCCATAGGGGCCTCGTGTGCGTTGAGCCCCGGGAAGGCGTCCCAGGAGTTTGGAAGCCAACCGAGGCCGTCGAGCACTGGAAGACCTAGGAGCATGAGGGTAAAACCGCTCATGAGGAGTGCCGTGGCGATTTTGCCCGTGTAGACAACATCGATGGGGCGCTTGTGGTACTTCCGGACGATAGCGTTTCCGCATGCGAGATAGACGTCGCGACCAATGATGACGATGCAGACCCACGTTGGCAGCTCTCCGCGTGCAACAAGGCCCAAGACGCCGGTAAAGAGAAGGGCGCGGTCAACAATCGGATCCATCATCTTGCCGAGCCAGCTGACGGTCCTTGTCATGCGGGCAATCTGACCGTCCAGCCAGTCAGTCGAAGCGGCGATGGCGTAGATAACCAGAGCGATATAGCGATTGTCGTTTGTTGTGAACAGGTACAGAAAGACCAGGGTGAGCACAAGACGAATGGCGGTTATGAAGTTGGAGATCGTAAAAATCTTATTGGAGGGATAATCGGATGTGCCGATCAGCTCCTTTTTGATTTTCTTTTTGAGTCCCACTTCGCTCCTTCGTAGCTAGACCAAACCGGATGAATGGTACCCGCGGTTTAGCCGAATAACCATGTTAAATGAAAACTGCGGCATTGGAAAGCGGAGGATATATATGAAAAAAGCCGAGGTGAAACCCCGGCTTAAAAATTCTGGTCGGGACGACTGGATTCGAACCAGCGACCCCTTGACCCCCAGTCAAGTGCGCTACCAAACTG
>CAVGNZ010000005.1:0-62577 GCA_963630805.1 Bacteroidaceae bacterium | reverse complement strand
GGCCTCCATCTGGCTGCTCCAGGCAGCGCGCTCCTCGCCCAGGGCGATCTCGGCAGCCTGCTGCTCCTGTTTGAGCTCGGCGGCACGGTTCATGTCGTCCTCGTCGCTCGCGGCGTCGGCGGCGGCCTTCAGCTCCTGCACGCGCGTCTCCGCATCGCGCAGCGACTGGGGGGCGCGGTTCGCGGCGATGCGCGCGCGGGCGCCGGCCTCGTCGATCAGGTCGATGGCTTTGTCCGGCAGGAAGCGGTCCTGGATATAACGGTTCGAGAGATTGGCCGCGGCCTCCACGGCGGCCGGCGTATAGCGCACGTGGTGGTGCTCCTCGTAGCGCGGCAGCAGGGCTTGCAGGATGCGCACCGTGTCCTCGACGCTCGGCTCTTCCACGTCGATGGACTGGAAGCGGCGCTCAAAGGCCGGGTCCTTGGTGAGGTACTTGCGAAACTCCTCGGCCGTGGTGGCGCCGATGATCTGGAACGAACCGCGCGCCAGAACGGGCTTGAGCATCGAGCTCGCGTCGATCGAGCCCTCTGCGGAACCGGCGCCAATCAGCGTGTGCATCTCGTCGATGAACAGGATGATGTCGGTCGCCTCGGTGGCCTCCTGAATGACGTTCTTCAGGCGCTCCTCGAACTCACCGCGGTACTTGGCGCCGGCGACGAGGCCGGGCAGGTCGAGCGTCCACACGTTCTGGTCGATGAGGTTCTCGGGCACGTTGCCGGCGGCGATCTCTTGCGCCAGGCCCTCGACGAGCGCCGTCTTGCCAACGCCCGGGTCGCCCAGGATGAGCGGGTTGTTCTTGGTGCGGCGCGAGAGGATCTCCATCATGCGGGAGATCTCCTTCTCGCGGCCGATAACGGGATCGAGCTTGCCCTCGCGCGCCTTCTCGGTCAGGTTGGTGCCGAACTGCGCGAGCGCGCTGCGCTTGCCCTGCGGCGCGCCCGGGGCCGCCTCGCCCGAGAAGAACGGCAGGCCGCCGCCCGGGCGTCCGGCACCGGCACCGGCCATGGGACGCTTGCCGCCCTGGTCCTTGGAGGTGAGCTGCTCCACCGCGCCGCGTACCGATGCGGCAGAGACTCCCAGGCGCTGGAAGATGTCCATCGCGATGCCATCGGACTCGTCCACGATGGCGAGCAGCAGGTGCTCCGTCGAGACGTAGGTCTGGTTGTTCTCGCGCGCCAGGCGGAAGGCCTTCTCCATCACCGAGATGACGAGCGGCGTGAAGGCGAGCTTTGCCGCCTCGGCCTCGGATTCCTCGGCGGGAACGGTAGTGCGGATCTCTTTGAGCTGCGACAAAATCTCGTCATAGGAGATGTCGAGCGAGCGCAGCGCCTCGGCGGCGATGCCCTCCTTCTCCTTGGAGAGTGCGAGCAGCAGGTGCTCGGTGCCCACCTTGGTCGAGCCGAGGTCGAGAGCCTCCTGCTTCGCCAGCGACATGACCTTACGGGCCCGGTCTGTAAACCTATCCAACATATGCAAACCTCTACAAACTAGAAGCTAGATTCCTACAAGCACAGGCGTCACCCGTGCGCTTTGACTTCTTTACCCAGAAGAAACCACATGATAACGGAAAGCCCCGGTTTATGTGTGTGCCGTCTACACCATGTGCAAGCTGCGCAAACGCCAAAAGCATGGTGTTTGCGTGCCCTAGGCGCATGCAGGCGCCATCATTCTGAGCGCAGGCTTGCGCCCGCACTCCAACTCAGCATGCGCGAAGACACCAAATGTCACCTTGCCGCTGTCGGACGCCGAGGTGACATTTCTTTTTTGCGCAGCGGTATTGCAGCCGTATAACAAGCAAAGGAGCCACCCGAATGTCCAACCCCGCCTCGTTCAACGCCCTGGTTGACTCAAAACCCTCATCTGGAACCGCCTCAGAGCAGTAGCCAGAATCAATTAATGCGAAATCTGGAAGCAGTATTTGCATTCGGTGAGTAGCGAACACAAAACCCCAGGAAAGCAATTTTCGCTTTCCTGGGGTTTTGTTGTCTCTACTCGCGATTACGCGATATTGCTTCCAGATTTCGCATTTTTTGATTTCAAGGGCGGCAATTGGCCCCCTTTGAACCCGCCTACGCGCTCAGAGCGGCCTCCTGAACGCCCTCGAGGCACTCGTCCTCAGCGGCAGCCTGGCCGGGGAACTGAACGAGCTCGGGATGCGGCTCGGCAAGCACCGTGCCCATCGGGAACACGCGACGGAACACAAAACGCGAGAAGGGGCCGGCAACCAGCAGGTTCCACGGCAGAGCCATAATGAAGTTCTTACCGATAGCGGTGATCCACATCACGGGGAGCATCGGCAGCGAGCCCACAACGCCAGCCGGCATGTGCGTCATGCCCTCAATCGAGCCGTAAAGCGACATGATGATGACCATCGGTACGACCATGCAGCTGCTCACGGCGAGCGTCATAGCGCGCGGCGAGCTCTTGCCGGGCGTCACCAGGAACTTGAAGGCAAAACCCTTGGCGAGCGGGCTGGCGATAAACCAGTCGCAGCACATGGCAAAGACGTAGGCCACGGGGAAACCGAGCCACGCGTCGGCAATGATCTCGCCGTTGATGGCACCGTGCTGAAGGGCAACGTTATAAATAGACATCCAGATAACCATGCAGAAGCACATGATGATGGTAAAAATCAGGGACTCTCGTTTGTTGGTAGGCATGAAGGGCAGATTCCTCTCTCTAGGGCGCAGGCGCAACAAAAAGCGGGCGAGACAAACATCGAGTTCGTCTCGCCCGCTTTGACACGTCTGCGACTACTTATGTGGTGGCTTCAGCCTAGCACGAAGCCCGGCGCCTTCGTAAGCGTAAAGTTTGTGAAAACGTCAAGATTTATTCTGCGAACGCATCAGTAAAGACGGCTAGCAGAGCTTGGCGCCTGCCGGGATGCCCGGGTCGAGCTGCAGCAGGTTCAAACGCTCCTGCTCGCCCTCCTTGTGGATGGCACTGATCAGCATGCCGCAGGAGTCGATGCCCATCATGGCGCGCGGCGGCAGGTTCGTGATCGCGACGAGCGTCTTGCCCACCAGGTCCTCCGGCTCGTAGTAGGCATGGATGCCGGAAAGGATGGTGCGGTCGGTGCCCGAGCCGTCATCGAGCGTGAACTGGAGCAGCTTCTTGCTCTTCTTCACAGCCTCGCAGGCCTTGACCTTCACCACGCGGAAATCGCTCTTGCAGAAGGTGTCGAAGTCGACCAGGTCCTCGTAGAGCGGCTCCACGGCAACCTGGGAGTAATCGATGGTCGAGACGGCCGGTGCCTGCACAAAGGAGGCACCCTTGCCCTCGCCCGCACCCTCGGCGGCGGCAGCCTTGGCGGCGTTGCGGCCGCCCTCAGGCTTCATGTGCGGGAACAGCAGCACGTCGCGGATGCTCGCAGAGTTGGTGAGCAGCATGACCACGCGGTCCATACCGATGCCGATACCGCCCGCGGGAGGCATGCCGTACTCGAGCGCGCGCACATAGTCCTCGTCGTACTCCATGGCCTCGTCGTCGCCGGCGAACTTCTCCTCGACCTGCTTGCGGAAACGCTCCGCCTGGTCAACGGGATCGTTCAGCTCGGAGAAGGCATTGGCGTACTCGTGGCCGGCGATGACCAGCTCAAAGCGGTGCGTCAGACGCGGGTCGTCCTCAAAGCGCTTGGCCAGCGGGCTGACCTCGATGGGGTAATCGCACACAAAAGTGGGGTTCACGATCGAGGCCTCGCCCAGCTCGTCGTAGAGCTCGGCGATCAGCTTGCCGGAGGTCCACTCGGGCTTGACCTCGATGCCGTGGGCGCGGCAGTCCTCGGCGAGCTCGGCGGCGGGCGTGTCGATGGTCACGGTGCGGCCCAGCACGTCAGAGACGATCTCGGTCATGGGGCGGCTCGGCCACGTACCGGAAAGGTCGATGATCTGGCCCTGGTACTCGATCTGCTCGGAGTCGTTCACGGCGGCGTTCGCGGCCTTGATCACGCCCTCGGCAAGCTCCTTCATGCCGTCGAGGTCGGAGTAGGCGCGGTAGGCCTCCATGGTGGTGAACTCGGGGTTGTGAGTCTGGTCCATGCCCTCGTTGCGGAAGATGCGGCCGATCTCGAACACACGCTCAAAGCCGCCCACCAGCAGGCGCTTGAGATGCAGCTCGGTGGCGATGCGCAGGTAGTTCTCCTGGTTCAGGGCGTTAAAGTGCGTGATGAACGGCTTGGCCGTGGCGCCACCCTGGATGGTCTGCAGGATGGGGGTCTCCACCTCCATGAAGCCGTCGGCCTCCATGTAGCGGCGGAAAGCGCTCACGATCGCGGAGCGCTTGCGGAAGGTCTCGCGCACGTCCTCGTTGACGATCAGGTCAACGTAGCGGCGACGATAGCGGGTCTCCTTGTCGGAGAGGCCGTGGAACTTCTCGGGCAGCGGGCGCACGGCCTTAGAGAGCAGCGTCAGGCTCGTGGGCGCGATGGAGAGCTGGCCGCGACGCGTGCGCACCACGTTACCGGTCACGCCGATGATGTCGCCCAGGTCGAGCTCGCCCAGCAGCGACCAGTCCTGCTCGTTCATGTCGTTGATACGGCAGAAGAGCTGGATATCGCCCGTCGGGTCGCGCAGCACCACGAACATGATCTTGCCCTGTCCGCGCTTGGCCACCACGCGGCCGCCGATCTTCACGGAGTCGGTGGTGTCCTCACCGTCGGCCAGGCCGGCGTACTTGGCCTCGATGTCGACGACATAGTCCTCGACATCGGAGTGCTCGGGATAGGGGTTGAGGCCTGCGGCGAGCATCGCCTCGCGGTCGGCAAGACGGCGTGCGCGCTCGTCGTTCAGGGTGTCGGCTGCGCCCTCGATCTGGTTATCTGACATCGGTGATGCCCTCCTATTAACGCGAAAAGGCTCCCTGAACCACAACGGTCCCAGGGAGCCGATACATACGGGACCTGCGGCTTAGCGCGAGATCTTGGTGATGGTGTAGGTGCGGGACTTACCGGAGGGAGTCACAACCTCCACGGTCTCGCCCTCGGCATGGCCGATGATGGCGCGGCCCACGGGAGACTCGTTGGAGATCTTGTGCTCCAGCGAGTTGGTCTCGGTGGTACCCACAAGGGTGATCTCGGTGGCAACGCCGTCGCCGTCGACGAGCGCAACGGTGCAGCCGATGGAGACGGTCATGTTGGAAGAGGCGCCGGCCTCCTGGGCATTGGCAAGGATGGCCTGAATCTCGGCGATGCGAGCGGCGTTCTTGGCCTGCTCCTCCTTGGCGGCATCGTACTCGGAGTTCTCGGAGAGGTCGCCGAACGCACGAGCTTCCTTGATGTGCTCGATGATCTCTTTGCTCTTCTCGCCCTCGCGCCACTCGAGCTCCTCGATGAGCTTCTGGCGGCCTTCGGCTGTCAGTACGATCTCGCTTGCATCCATGCACAAACTCCTTGCGTCTCGCGTGTGGCGACTCGCCACGTAAACACACAAAAGACCGGCTGGCCCCAAGGGTAAGCCGGTCGATGATTACCCCGTTGCAATAGGGCAAAACCTACTCAGCGTCGCTGTCGGCCTTCTTCTTCTTGGCCTCGGCCAGCTTAGCCTCGAGCTCGCGAATCTCGGCGTCGTCATCGTCGTTCTCGGCGTCGACGGGGGCCTCCTCGCTCTCGGGCTTCTCGTCGCCCTCCATGCCCTCACGGATGTTCTTGACCGTGGAACCAAGCGACTTACCGAGCTTCGGCAGGTTCTTGGGGCCAAAGATCAGCAGAGCAACGATCAGGATGACGATCCATTCCATACCCTTAGGGAACATGCGGTTTCCTCCCAGTGATTTGCAAACAAGCAGATGGAAGTATACCGCGATGCCCACAAGCGAACAACCGCGCCATATTTCCCCTACTTGTTTTTCCCGAGCCGAAATAAAAGCAAAAAGGCCGCCCGAAGGCGACCTCTTAGATGCAATGGTCGGGTTGACTGGATTTGAACCAGCGACCCCTGCGTCCCGAACGCAGTGCTCTACCAAACTGAGCCACAACCCGATAGCCAAGCTATAGTAACAAAAGATTCCCGCGAATGCTAGCAATCAAAACGATTCGCTTCGCACATCTCCATCTTGGTCGCACACGACCACCATCCGCGCTGGTCGCAGGCGGCGTTCGCGATGCTCTGGGCAGTCTTGGCATCTTCGCAGACGGCAAAACAGCACGAGCCGGAGCCGGAAACCTCAGCCACCAGCACGCCCGGTTGGGCGGAAAGCCACGCGAGGACGTCGTCGATCTCGGGCGCGATCTCGCGCGCGGCGGAGGCCAAGTTGTTGGCCACGCATGCCGCGACGGCGCGAGGGTCGCCCGCGCGCAGGGCATCGAGCACCGGCTCGATCGCGGGCACCGGCTGCGGGCATGCATCGAAGTGCCGGTAGGCCGCGGCGGCCGTCACGCCCTCGGAGGGCGCGCGCACGAGCACGACGTCTGCATCGGAGAGCGGCTCGAAGGTCTCCTCAATCACATCGCCCGCACCGGAGAAGTACGCCGGCGGGCCGTAGAGGAAAAACGGCACGTCCGCACCGATGCCACGCGCGATGGCCTCCACGCGCTCGTCGCGGGGGTCGATCCCCCACGCACGGCACAGGGCCAAGATGGCCGCAGCCGCATCGGTGGAAGGGCCGCCCAGGCCCGCGCGGATGGGAATGCGTTTCTCGATCGTGAAGGCAAAGTTCGGCTCGCGACCAAACGCCTCGCCCATGGCGATGGCGGCACGCCACACGGTGTTCTGCTCGGGCGGGAAATCGGCCGCGGGAACGCAGGAGACCGAGAGCGCCTCGGCAGGTGCCACGGTGAGCTCGTCTGCCAAGCCGACCGCCGACATGACGGAATCGACCCGATGGTAGCCACGTTCGTCTTTTGCGGCGTGCACGCCCAGGTACAGGTTGACCTTGGCGGGCGCGGACACCTTGAACGAGTCCTGGGACATGATTAGTGCTCTTCGAGCTGGTTGCCCAAAGGCGTAAAGAGATGCTCACCCGTCTCGGGGTCAAACAGCTCGACGGTGCCGGTGAGCACGTCGACGTACTGGTAGGACTGACGCGACTTGCGGCCGCGACGCTCATCGACCTCGACGATAAAGACTGCCGGATGCACGGTCTTGATGACACCCATGCGCTCGATGACGCGCGTGCGTCCCATGTTGGCGAGCACCTTTACGCGCTGACCGAGCATGCCCTCGAGCTTGCTATGGATATCCTCGACGTGATTGACTTCCAGCTCTTCCATTAGGCCTCCAACAGGCGTAGGCGCGATGCGCACAATCCGCCCAAAATAGCTACAAACGAACGAATTATAGCAGCCTGCTGTATCAATTGCACATGGTATGGAGAACCTGCGGAGAGGAGCCGTGCCGGGCGGGCGGGCCCGACGGCCCGTCGAGCGGGCAAACGTGTACGCAGACGCGCGCCGCCCGCCCGCTCGAGTGCCTCCCTAAGCCTCGTCCCCCGAGAGCTGCGCCGCCAGGTCCTGCAGCGCGTGGAAACGGTGGCTGATGGCGTTCTTCTCGGCAGGCGTGAGCTCGGCCATGGTCTTGCCCGGGGTATCCGCGGGCAAGAAGAGCGGGTCGTAGCCAAAACCGTTCTCGCCGCGCGGGTCGTGGCCGATCATGCCCTCGCAGGCACCGGTGCCCGTAAGCACCATGCCGCTTGCGTCCACCAGAGCAATCACGCTCATAAAGCGCGCCGTGCGCGCGTCGTCTGCCACGCCGTCGAGCTTCTCGAGCAGCTTGGCGTTGTTCGCCGCGTCGTCTCCGTGCACGCCGGCATAGCGGGCCGAATACACGCCCGGCTCTCCGTCCAGCGCGTCCACCACCAGGCCGGAGTCGTCGGCGATAGCCGTAAGCCCCGTCTGCGCGACCGCGGCCTCGGCCTTGATGAGGGCATTCTCCAAAAACGTGGTGCCCGTCTCCTCGGGGTCCTCAAAGTCGCCCAGCTGGCCGAGTGCCACAAAGGTGACATCGGGCAGCACGAGCGAGAGGATGTCCTCGATCTCGGTGAGCTTGTGGGCGTTGCCCGTTGCCACCACGACGGTGCGCGCGGGGTCCAGGGTTTCGATATCGATGTTTGGCAGCGCCATGGTCTTCCCTACTCCTCGTCCTTAAAGCACGTGACCTGGTTTTGCAGGTCGATCAGCTGTTTGATGCCCAGGTCGCCCAGGTCAAGCAGGTTGTTCAGGCGCTTGCGGTCAAACGGCGTCTGTTCGCCGGTGCCTTGCAGCTCCACGATCTCGCCCGTGTCGGTAGCCACCAGGTTCATGTCCACCTCGGCGTGACTGTCCTCGGCGTAGTTGAGGTCGAGTAGCTCGTTGCCGTCCACCACACCCATAGAGACCGCGGCCACTTGGCCGGTCAGCGGCAGGCGGGGAATCTTGCCCGCCTCGACCCAGGCCATGAGCGCATCGTGCAGGGCCACCCAGGCGCCCGTGATGCTCGCGGTGCGCGTACCGCCGTCGGCCTGCAGCACGTCGCAATCGACCGTGACGGTGTACTCGCCCAGCGCGCGCATATTGCAGACGGTGCGCAGGCTGCGGCCGATCAGGCGCTCGATCTCCATGCTGCGGCCCTTGCGCGAGCCGGTCTCGCGCTTGGTGCGGCGGTTGGTGGCGGCGGGCAGCATGGCGTACTCGGCCGTGACCCAGCCGAGCTTGGAGGCGCGGCGCCACGCGGGCAGACCGTCCTCGATGGTGGCGGCGCACAGCACGCGGGTGTCGCCGAACTCCACCAGGCACGAGCCCAGGGCGTTCTTCATCACCTCGCGCGTAAGGGTCACGGGGCGCATCTGGTTGGCGGCGCGGTCGTCCACGCGCTTGATCTCTACGTAATCCATGGGTGCAAATCCTTTCTGATGCCGGGCGCCGGGCTAAAACGCGCCCAGCTCGTCGAGCGCGACGTGCTCGATGCTCTTGAGCGGCTGGCCAAAGATAAAACTGCCCGCCGCGGCGAATTCCGCCAGGTTGTCGGAGGTGGTGGCAAAGCGGTGCTGCGGGAGCGCATCGCTTGCGGCCAGCTGCTCGCGGCGCTGCAGGATGTCGATGAGCTCGCGCGTGGTCTCCTCTGCAGAAGAGACCACGCGCACCTCGGGCCCCAGTTCGTGCCGGATGGGGCCCACCAGCAGCGGGAAGTGTGTGCAGCCGAGCACCACCGTATCGATTCCGCGGCCGTGCAGCGGCTCCACCACCTCGCGCACGCAGGAGCGCACTTCGGGCGTATCAAAGATGTCCTCGTCCTCGAGCCAGCGCTCTTGCAGATGGGCACCCGTTGCCAGCTCGCCCTCCACCAGCTCAACGAAGCGCGAGGCCGGGCAGCCGTAAACGCTCACGCCCGCATCCAGATCCTGGATGGCGCGCGTGTAGGCGCCCGAGCGCACGGTGAGGTCGGTCGCGAGCACGCCCACCTTGCGGGTGCGAGTGCTGTTGATGGCCGCGCGGGCGCCCGGGGCGATAACGCCGATCACGGGCACGTCGAGCGTCTGCTGCAGCACGCGCAGGGCCGCGGCCGTAGCCGTGTTGCACGCGACGACGATGATCTTGACGTCATGGTGCGAAAGCCAGCGGCCGGCCTGCAGGGCAAAGCTGCGCACCTCGTTCTCGCTGCGCGTGCCGTAGGGGCAGCGCTTGGTGTCGCCAAAGTAGTAGACCGACTCGTGCGGCAGGGCCGAGGCGATGGCGCGCGCCACCGTAAGGCCGCCCAGGCCAGAGTCGAACACCCCGATGGGACGTGCGTTTTCCTGCGTGCTCATAGCCCAGCTCCCATCGCTCTAGCGCTTGGCCGCAAGCAGCGTGCGCATGGACGAGACCCACCCGTCAACGTTGCGCCCCTGCGTGACGTAGGCATGCTCGTGCGTGGCCAAAAACTCCTGCACGCCGGCCGCGTTGAGGCCGTTTTCCACCAAGAAGAAAGTGCCCGTGGCGTCGGCCATGAGAAAGTCCGAGGACGCGTCGCCGATGGAGAGCGTCTCTTCCGGGTCGATCCCGCGCAGCTCGCAGAAGCGCGCGATGCCACGGCCCTTGTTGAGACCGGCGGGCGAGACATTGAACGCACGCCCCGGCACGCCCTCCGGCAGGTGCAACGTGGTGGGGTTCGAGATATGCGGCAGGTAGCCGTTGTAGCCCCAATCCAGATTGAGCCCGGACTCGGCAAGCATGGCGCAGGCTTCCTCATCGGGCACCTCGCCGCGCATGGCGACCGTGACCTCGCGGTACTTGTAGCCCTGCTGCATGTCGTTGTGGTACTCGAGCAGCCCCGGATAGCGCGCGACGATCCGGTCGCACACGCCCGTCTGCTCGATCACCTGGTGCGGCGTGAGACCGCACGCGGGGTCGTACTCCATATCTGCCGTGTAGTAGCACCACTCGCTCTTCGCATGGTTGAGCATGAGCAGGCCGCCCATCTCGGCGATATAGGAGTTGAAGCCCAAAAGGCGCGCGTCCTCGTGCAGCATGGCACGGTTGCGTCCCGAGCACGGAATGACCTCGACGCCGGCCTCTTGCAGCTCGATCAGCGTCTGCACGCAGGCAACGCTCGGGTTGCCCGCCGTATCGACCAGCACATGGGAGCCAGACCCGAGCATCGTGCCATCAAGGTCGGTAAACACATAGCGCACGCGCGACAAGCGCTCCTTGAGCTGGGCAGAAGGCTCGCCGGGAAGCACCGAAGACGTCATAGGACCCCTCTTCGTTCGACAAAATAGCGCATCCCATTGTAGCCTTGCGCCCCCAGTTTCGATATACTGTCTTCCCGCGGGCGATTGGCGCAACGGTTAGCGCAGGTGCTTTACACGCACAAGGCTGGGGGTTCGAATCCCTCATCGCCCACCATAGAAAGATTAACGGCTCCAGCAATGGAGCCGTTTTTGTTCTATCCCAAAATCTTCCCGAGGGCGGTGACCAGCGCGTCAACGTCGGCCTCGGTGCAGATGAGGGGCGGCAGGAAGCGCAGGGTATGCGCGCCGGTGGCATTGATCACAAAGCCGGCCTCGAGCGCTGCGGCCACCACGTCGTGGGCGTCGGACACGGTATCGTCCACATCGCAGCCCACCATAAGGCCGCTGCCGCGCACCTCGGTCACGTGCGGCACGCCCGCGAGCGCCTTCTGGAAGTAGGCGCCCACCTTGGCCGCGTGCTGCGCGTAGTCGCCGCGCACCAGCTCGGCCAGCACGCTTGCAGAGGCGGCGACGGCCAGGTTGCTGCCGCCAAAGGTGGATCCGTGATCGCCCGGGCGGAACACCGCTGCAATCTCCTGCTTGGCCACAAAAGCGCCCATGGGCACGCCGCCGGCGATACCCTTGGCGAGGCTCATGATGTCAGGCTCCACGCCAAAGGTCTGGAACGCGAACGGCTTGCCGGAACGGAACACGCCCGTCTGGACCTCGTCGGCAATCAGCAGGCCGCCGTGGGCATGTGCCAGGTCGCGCGCGGCCTCCATGAACTCCTGCGTGAGCGGGTGCACGCCGGACTCACCCTGGATGGGCTCGAGCATCACAGCGCAGATCTCGTTGCCGTAGGCCTCGAAGATGCCCTTGAGCTGGTCGATATCGTTGGGGTCGCAAGCCACAAAGCCGCCGGGCAGCGGCTTAAAGCTGTCCTGCAGCCAGTCCTGCATGGTGGCCGCGATGGTCTCGAGCGTGCGGCCGTGGAAGCCTCCGCGCAGACACACGATGGTGTTGCCGCCGTTGCCAGCACGCTTGGCATAGAGGCGCGCGAGCTTCATCGAGCCCTCGTTGGCCTCGGCACCGGAGTTGGCAAAGAACGCCTGCCAGACCTGCTCGCCCGGGGCCGCGGCCGCCGCCGCAAGCAGCGCCTCGTCATCGGCGGCATCGATCGCGTCCACGATCTTCTTGGCGCCGGCGAGGTCGTCGTTCACGAGCTTGGAGAGCAGCGCCGCCACCTGGCCGCGGTGCTCGATGTAGAAGTAGTTGGAGACGTGGGTTAAGGCCGCGGCCTGCGCAGACACGGCGTCCACCACGGCAGGAGCCCCGTGGCCCAGGCAGCACACGCCGATGCCGGCCAAAAAGTCGAGGTACTCGCGGCCGTCGTCGCCCACGAGCGTCATGCCGTGGCCGCCCGTGAACTCCACCTCCGAGCGGCCAAAGGTGTGCATAACGTAGTTGGACTCAAGGGATTTCTGAGTAGCGAGAGACATAAGCGGGGCCTTTCGGTCAGACGCGGCGCGGACGCAGCGCGAAAGCGTGCGCGGGCGCGGGAGGAGTTAGGACAGAGACTGGAGCTTGGCGACCTCGTCGAGGTTCTCAAAGAGGCGCGCCGCGAACGTCGAAAGCGGATGCGGGTGTGTGTCGTACTCGTAGCTGGTCTCGCTCGAGTGCAGCACGGTGCCCACGCCGGCGTCGGTGAGCAGCTCGAGCAGCAGCGAGTGCGGCGTGGTGCCGTTGATGATGTGCGCACGGAACACGCCGGCCTGCAGGGCCTCGATGCATGCGCCCAGCTTGGGGATCATGCCCTTGTCGACCTCGCCGCGGTCGAGCATCCCCTGGCACTCCTCCATGGTGAGGTTGGAGATGAGCGAGCCCTTGTCCGAGAAGTCCTCGTACAGGCCGTCGACGTCGGTGAGGAAGATCACCTTGTGCGCGCACAGGGCCGCGGCGATGCTGCCGGCGGCGATGTCGGCGTTGATGTTGTAGAAGCCGCCGTCCACGCCCTGGGCGACCGTCGCGATCACGGGGATAAAGTCGCCCGCGAGCAGGCGCTCGATGTACTCGATGTTCACGCTCTCGATCTTGCCCACGCGGCCAAGTTCGGGGTCGAGCTGCGAGGCCACAATGGTGCCGGCGTCGGAGCCGGAAACGCCCACGGCCAGGTTGCCGTGCTGGTTGATGGCCGCAACGAGCTCCTGGTTCACGCGGCCGCCCAGCACCTCGCGCACGATGTCCATGGTCTCGGGCGTGGTCACGCGCTGGCCGCCCTTGAACTCCACGGGCAGGTCGTAGTGGCTGAGTGCCTCGTTGATGGCCTTGCCGCCGCCGTGCACGATCACCGGGCGCATGCCCATGATCTTGAGCAGCACGATGTCGCTCATCACGTCCTCGCGCAGCTGACCGTCCACCATGGCGGCGCCGCCGTACTTGATGACGACGGTCTTGCCCGTCAGGTTCTTGATCCAGGGCAGGGTCTCGAACAGGACTTGCGCGGTGTCCTCGTTCAACAGCGAGGGCTGCGCATCGCGTGCGTACTTCATGGTTGATTCCTTATCTGGTTGCGCGCCGCTCGGCTACGGCCGGCGAAGCGGAGTTTTGCTTGATGCGGGAGGACTAGGTGCGGTAGTCGCCGTTGATGGTGACGTACTCGTGGGTAAGGTCGCACGTCCAGACCGTGGTCGAGGCCTCCCCCGCGCCCAGGTCTGCCGAGATCACGATCTCGGGTGCCTCGAATCGTCGCAGGGCCTCGTCCTCGTCAAAAGGCACGGTCAGGCCGGCGCGGCACACGGGCATACCCATGATGTCGATGGAGACGTTCTCCTGGTCAAAGGCGGCGCCGCACTTGCCCAGAGCCATGGCGATGCGCCCCCAGTTGCAGTCGTGACCAGAGATGGCCGTCTTCACGAGCGGCGAGTTGGCCACGGCACGAGCGGCGGTATCGGCATCCGCATCGCTGGCGGCGCCCGTCACGTTGACGGTCACGAGCCGCGAGGCGCCCTCGCCGTCAGAAGCGATCCCGCGCGCCAGGCTCTCGCACACCTCGTGCACGGCGTAGCGCAGCTCGGCGTAGGCGTCGGTGCCCTGCTCGATCGCGGCGGCCTCAGGGGCAGCTGCGCCCGAGGCGAGCAGGACGCAGGTGTCGTTGGTAGAGGTGTCCGAGTCGACCGTCACCTTGTTGAAGGTCTCGTTGACGCAGCCCGCAAGAATCTCGTGCAGGCAGGCGGGCGCCACGGGGGCGTCGGTGGTGATGACGGCGATCATGGTGGCCATGTTGGGCATGATCATGCCCGAGCCCTTGCACATGCCGCCCACGGTGAAGTGACAGCCCTCATAACCGGCGGCCGCACTCTCGTAGGTGACGGCGTACTCCTTGGGGTGCGTGTCTGTGGTCATGATGGCACGCGCGGCAGCGGCGCCGCCCTCGGTGGAGAGCGCCTCGGCGGCCTGCGGGATGCCCGTCTCAAAGCAGTCGATCTCCAACTGCTGGCCGATCACGCCCGTGGAGGCCACGAGCACCTGTCCGGGCTCGCACCCCAGCACCTGCGAGGCGATCTCGCACGTATCGTGCACGAGCTTGATGCCCGGCTCGCCGGTGGCGGCGTTGGCGTTGCCCGAGTTGATGACCATGGCGCGCACCGTGCCGTAACCGCAGCCGCGACCGCCCAAAAGCTCGCGGCTCACCTGCACGGGAGCGGCGCAGAAGCGGTTGGTGGTAAAGACGCCGGCGGCGGAGGCGGGCTCGTCTGCCACGAGCATGGCGAAGTCCAGACGCTCCGGATCCCTGCGGAAGCCGGCGTGAATGCCCGCCGCGCTGAAACCGGCAGCGCTCGTCACGCCGCCCTCGGGCACCGCGCGCAGGCGCGAATCGAACGAATCTATATCAATCAACGAAGATCTCCCCACAAACGGCAATGAATGCGTACCAGTGTAGCCATGCCCGGGGCGGCGAACAACGTGCGCCTAGACCGGCATGGCGATAAGCGGGAGGCCTCGTCGCTCATCCAGCCCAAAGACGACGTTCGCGCACTGGATGGCCTGGCCGGCCGCGCCCTTGCACAGGTTGTCGATAGCAGAGGTCACCACCAGCATGCCGGCACGTGCGTTCACGGCCACGCCGATCTGGCAGGCGTTGCTGCCGGCAACAGAAGACGTCTTGGGCATCTGCCCGGCATCGAGGACGCGCACGAAGGGACGGCCCTCGTAGAACTCGCGGTAGCGCTCGACCACAAGCTCATCGGTGAGCTCGGCTGCGGGCACCTCGGCAAGCGGGATGTTCACGGTAGAGAGCAGGCCGCGCTTGAGCGGGGCCAGATGCGGGGTGAAGACCACGTGGTCGGGCAGGCCCAGGATCTGCTCGATCTCAGGCGTGTGGCGGTGCTTGCACACGCCGTAGGCCTCGACGTTTTCCTCGGCAGAGCAGAAGTGCGTGCGCGCGTTGGCGGACTTGCCGGCACCCGTCACGCCGGAGATGGCGTCGACGATCACCGTGGCGCCCGGGGCGAGCCAGCCGGCGTCGACCGCAGGATAGGCGCCGAGCGAGGTGGCCGTGGGGTAGCAGCCCGCGCAGGCCACCAGTGTGGCCTCCCCCGCCGCGTGGCGCTCAGCCGCAGCGGCGAGCTCCGCCGAGAAGATCTCCGGCAGGCCAAAGGTGCGGGTTGCGAGCAGCTCGGGGCTCGTATGGGGCGTGGCATACCACTGTTCGTAGACGGCAGGATCGGAGAGGCGATAGTCGGCCGAGAGGTCAAAGACGGAGACGCCGGCGGCGAGGAGCCCCGGCACGGCGGCCAGGGCGGCCGTATGCGGCACGGCGAGGAAAACGGCATCGCAGGTAGTGAGAACCGGGTCGTCGTGCGTGGTGAAGGCGAGGTCGGACACGCCCGCGAAGGCCGGATAGACCGAGGCCAGGCTCTGACCCGCATCGGCATTGGACGTGATGGCCACGAGCTCAAAATCCGGATGCGCCGAGAGCAGGCGCACCAGCTCGACTCCCGCGTAGCCCGCTGCCCCTACGACGCCAACCTTGATAGCCATTCCTCCGGTCATCTCCAATTTGCATACTTTTGCTCGAATCATGCATAAAAACGCATGGTTTGAGCTGCGTTATCGAGTAGTTCGGAAGGATAGCACTCTTTTATGTAATGTTTCGCCACTATTTCACGGACACGGGACGGAAACATTGCGAGCAGGGTGGCCAGCGCCCGCGTGCCCCAAGCTTTGGTAAGCTGGTCTGACGCGCCCGCCCGTGCCGCGGGCAACCAAGACCGAGGAGATGCCGTGGATATCGAATACCTGCTTTTGCTCCAAAACCTCCGGGACGCCACCGGCACAGCGTTTGCCGAGTTCATGGGCATCGTGAGCAAGGTCGCCGTGAGCGAGCTGGCCGTGATCATGATGTGCCTTATCTACTGGGTGGTCGACCGCCAGGCAGGCAAGCGTATCTTTGGCGGCTTTGCGCTGGGCGTCTTTATGAACGGTCTGCTCAAGCTCATCTTCTGCGTGTACCGCCCCTGGATCCGCGACCCGCGCGTGACCCCTTATGGCGACTCGAAGGTCGCCGCGACCGGGTACTCCTTCCCCAGCGGCCACTCCACCTGGGCGACCTCATGCTTTGGCGGCACGGGCGAATGGCTGCGCCGGCGCGGGCATCGGGTGCTCTGCGCCCTGTTCTGGGTGTTCGCGGTGCTCGTGATGTTCTCCCGCAACTTCCTGGGCGTGCATACCCCGCAAGACGTGGTGGTGGGCTTCGCCGCGACCGCACTCTGCATGTTCGCCGTGTACAAGATGGAGGCCTGGACCGACGAGGACCCCAAGCGCGACTTCTACGTTATGGCCGCAGGTCTTGTGCTCTGCGTTGCCGCCGCGGTGTTCTACCTGGTAAAGCCCTATCCGCTCGACTACGCCGCCGACGGCAGCCTGCTGGTAGACCCCGCCAACATGATCAACGACTCGTTCCAGGGAATCGGCTTTGTTGCCGGCTACGTTATCTGCCGCACCATCGAGCGCCGCGGTTTTGCCTTTGACCAAGAGCTCACCGTGCGCGAGCGGCTTATCTGCTCCATCATCGGCCTCATCCCGCTCTCGCTCATCCTGGTCTTTGGCCTGCACGCCGTTAAGCTCCTGATCGGCGCCGCCGCGCGCAACGTGGTGATGTTCTTCTTCCTGTTCTTCTACACCATGGTGATCATGCCCGCCGGCATGTCGCTCATGGCCAAGGCCAAGGCGAAAAAGCAGCGGAGTTAGCGCGAACACCCGCCGGGCCCTCGGGGCTACAATCGAATCACCGTTGAGAGGAGCACCCGTATGAGCAGCTTTGAGAACCTTCGCGTCGTGGACAACTTCTACCAGACGTCGCTGTTCTTCCCCATGCCCACCGTGATCATCAGCACGCTGTGCGAGGACGGGAGCACCACCCTGGGGCCGTATTCGCTCGTGCAGCCCTACTACGTTGCTGGGCGCGACTACTACGCGATGCTTCTGTGCTGCCGCAACTCATCCAACACCGCGCAGAACATCCTGCGCAACGGAAAATGCGCGCTCAACTTTATCGATGACAAGCCGGCGAGTTTCAAAGAGGCCGTCAAGCTCTCTTGGCCGGGCGACAAGCCGGAAGAGAAGATGCCCGGCTGTGCGTTCCGGCTTGAAACGAGCAGCATCGAGGAGGAGACGGGCGAGCGCAGGCCGCAGGTGCTGACCGATGCCATCCAGGCCATCGAGTGCACTTGGATGCGCGAGCTTGACGGCGCCGATGCCGACCTGCCCGGCGAGCTTGCGGGCTACGAGCCGCCTTACCACGACTTCAACGGCATCACAAGCAAGTTTGGCGCGCACTTTATCCTGCGCGTGGACCGTATCCTGATGAAGAAGCGCTATAGCGACGCCATCATCCGCGGCGTCACGGCGCGCGACTTTCCGCCGCTGCCCGTGGATTACGGCTACCGCGACTCCAAGAACTTCTGGTTCCACCGCAAAAAGCGCATGCGCGCCGAGCTTTTGCAGGTGCGCAAGACCTCGATCGAGTCGGTGCGCTACGCCGCTAGGCGCGTGGACGACAAGGTGACGTTCACCGACGATGCGCTGGAGACCCTTCTCGGTGTGCCCCGCGTGTTCCTGCCCACCGTGCTCAAGGGCTGCGTGGCCTGGGCCAAGGAGAACGGCGTGGACCTCATCACCGCTGAGCACATGCAGACCATCAACGACAAGCGCGCGCAAGAGAAGCAGAAGCGGCGGAAGTAGGGCACGGTGCTTGCAGTCGCCCATCCTTGTGTTGAGCGAAACTGTCATTTTTGTCACGTTCATTCAAAGCAAGGGTCTACGGCAGGTGTCTGGCGCCGAGGCTGAACATACTTGTAGTACAATTGTCATACAAGGAGGTGGCCATGGATAGCAAAACGGTACGAGGGCGCATCCCGGTATCCATCCGACTGCCAGCCGAGGTTGCAAAAGCCGTCGAAGCGTATGCGGATGAGCACAGCCTACGCAAGACAGATGCGTATGAGCACTTCCTATCCCTAGGCCTAGAGAGCGCCTACAAACCCAAAGAGACAACGGGGTTAGACGTCATCTCCAACAAACTCGATGCCGTCCTGTCGCTGCTCGGCGCCCCAACCGTTGCGAACCGCGCAGAGGCGATTGAGGCGGTGCAGAAGACATGCAGGCTGTACCCCGCCGTCAAACAGGCGTATCTCTTTGGCTCAATGGCGCGCGATGAATACTCAGAGGCAAGCGACATAGACCTACGGGTCGTGTTGGACAGAAGCACCCCGTTCAACCTGCACGACCTTTCGCATCTCGCCAAGCAGATCGAAAACGAAACCAAGCGCGAGGTGGACATCGTGTCAGCCGAACGCGTCAAAAACGAGTCTTTGAACGCCGCGATCAAGAGAGACGGGGTCCTGATCTATGAACGCCAAGAGTAGCGATATGGCCCGCATCCAGGAGATCTGGAACATCGGAACCCAAACGAAGCGCCAGATCGAGGCAATCCGCTTCACCCGCGAACGTTTTCTCGCCCCCGAAAATGACCAGGACGACCTCATAGCCGAAGGCCTTATGAACCGTGTGCTCCGTATCACCGAAGAGGCAGGGCGGATCAGCAGCGAGATATCCGAGCATTACGGCTTTGAACGTCGGGCCGCAAGCGGCGTGCGTAACCGCCTCGCACATGCCTACGGCGAGGTGGACCGAGAGATTATTTGGGAAGTCATAAGCCAAGATCTCGACGCGCTTCTAGAAGCCTGCCAGCGCTACTGCGATGATCTGGGGCTGGAGCTTGCATAGCCGATCGGGGCCTACAGACGCCGCTGCTTGATTTTCCGTGCGAAAATCGACTCAAAGGCTTCGACATGTAGGTTAACCGTCTCAGCTCCTCAGACATGAGAAACGGAAGAGGTTCGCTATGCAGACCCCGATGCAGCCTCCCCGTAACAGAAAAGAGCCTGCGCGCAGGCAGGCTCTTTCCAAAGGGGAAAAGATGGAGGGATTGCTCTAGCAGATACCCAGCAGGCCCAGAGCGAGACCGACGGCCATCGTTCCGATGATGATCCAGTTGACGCTAATGTTCTTGCGGAGCATCTTGAGGCAGCCCAGGGTGTAAAGCAACGGAATCAAACCCTTGAAAATGGTGTCCAGGGAATCCTGAATCATCACAGGGTCGCCGTTCTCCAACGGGATGGCGAGAATCATGGTGAAACTCACGGAGTTTGCCGTCATGGCGCCGATCATCAGCAGGCCCAGGATACTTGCGAGCTTGGTGATGATAGCCATGTAGCCGCCCTCATACAGGCGCGTAATGAAGCTCGAACCAACGCGGTAACCCAGAACGGTAAGCACCCAACGAGTAATCCATGACGGAATGTTATAGATCAGCAGAAAGACGATCGGGCCGAGAATGGATCCGTTCTCAGCGCAGAGCGCCATGCCCACGGCAGCGGCGATAACACGGAGCACGCCCCAGAAGATCGCATCGCCGATACCCGACATCGGGCCCATGAGGGATGCCTTAACGGAGTCGATGGAATGCGTGTCGAAGTCGTCTGTCTCGGAGTTCTCCTTCTCCATGGCGGCAACCAGGCCCATGCAGAACGTACCGACATTCGAGGTAATGTTGTACCAAGTGGAATGACGGGTCAGGGCGTCCTGCAGCTTGTCGTGCTCGGGATAGAACCTCTTGAGCGCGGGCAGGATTGACCACATAAAGCCCGATGCACCGGCGCGGGCACCGCCCGCGTACATCGCGAAAACGTTGAAGGAATGGAAGAAAATGCCGTGAAGCATCTTGCGATCTTCGGGGCTCAAATCTTTAGTCGAGAGGCTAATCTTCTGCGTGCTCTCGTTTGCGGCGCTTGCCGCAGTCATCTCAGTGGAACTCATGCGAAGAAATCCTCCTCTTCAATCTCTGCGGCCGTGGCACCCACACCCGAAACTCCGCTCTCGCGCAGTTGGTTAACCTGCTTCTTGAGCTCGAGGGTCTCAAGATCACGCAGGGCGGTAACAACCAGGATCACCGCGCCCACGGCAGCAATGGAAACCATGGGCATGCCCAAGTACTTGAGGAGCACGAAGCCCAGCAGGAAATAGATGGCGATCTTCTTGTCCCACAGCATGCGCAGCAGCAAGGCCATACCGACAGCGGGAAGCAGGCCTGCTGCGCAGTTAAAGCCGTTGGTTACGGTAGCGGGGATCACATCGACAAGGGCGGCCGCGGGCTCAGCGCCAATCACGACGATCAGGAAGGTCGGCAGTGCAAGCAAGAAATTCATGACCACTGCGCCACCCCAGTGGCAGATAAAGACTGCACGCGGCGTACCGGTCTTGGCAGCCCAGTCGATCACCGGACCCCAGAACGACATGATGACGTTGAATACGACGGAGTAAATAAGGTTCGCGAAAACAGCCACGGCCACACCGAGGGTGATTGCCGCGCCCTGCTCCATTCCCATCTGCGTCACGAAGCACACAGCCATAACGGTACCGGCAACCGGCTCGGCCGAGGTGGCACCGCCGACGTTGACGCTACCGATAAAGATGGCTTGGAGCGCCGCGCCGATGATGATTCCCGTGGTCACGTCACCAAAAATGATGCCTGCTACCAGACCAGCACCCAAAGGCTGATCAATCATGGGCTGGCCGAACGACCATTGCACAAAGTGGCAAATGAACGCTGCCAGCAACGCTTGCAAAGCAAGACCTACCATGTCCCTCTCCTTTCAAGAGACCTTACGTACCTTCTATACGTTTTTCTTTGCGAGAAGCCGGTGGCTCCGGCTCTGACGGCTACAGCTTTGCCAGGAGGTCAGACACCATCACGCGGGAGTCCACAACACCGACCTGATGAATCACTGGCACATCTGTCTTACAGAGCTTGCGGCATGCCTCAAGCTCGTCAGGATTGAGCATGACGTTGGTAACCAACTGAGTTTTGAGGGCATCATCCGAGCGATCGAAGCGTCCCGCGTTCGCGATATTCACCGCTCCGATCTGCCCGGGTGCTCCCTCAACCAGTGCCAAAGCATCGGCAACATTCGCCACCAGACCGAAGATGCGCATATCGGCGCCACGCGGATCCGAAGCGACCTTGATGCCGTCGGCAACCGAGCGAATCAACAGCTTCTGACCTTGCGGGCACGCCATCTTCAACGTTGCCGCTTGCGTCTTGTCCTCGGCTGCATGATCGTTGGCGACAAGAATGCCCTTGGTATTGAGCTCCTTGCCCCACATGAGCGCAACCTGACCGTGAATCAAACGGTCATCGACTCGTAGCTGAACAATCATCGAATTCCCTTTCTTCCTCTGTCTCCTATACATTTCGCCTTATGCGAAAAAGTCGTCATCCTGCTCGCCGTCCTGCGCCGTCTCTTCATTTACCGCCACGCGGACCATCTGTTTGGAAGCGGCGGCGATGATCTCGTCAACCGATTGCGCGGTGAGGGGGTCGGCGCAAAGAAGACATTCGAGCACGCACGCAACGTTGATGCCGGTCACATGGATGATTCCGCGCTCCTCGGGCCTCATCATCGTCACGCTGTTGCACACGCTGCCGCCCAACAGGTCGGTAAAGATAACCGCCTCGTCTTCGGGCCCGACCCCATCGATCCAACTTCTAATAGCGACCGTGGGATCGGATTCGTCGAGATAGCAATCCACGGCGGTTATCGCCGAATCGTCTCGAACCAATATCTTCACCAGGCTCTTTACGCCGCTTGCAACGCGTCCATGACTGGCAATAAGGAACTTGCGCATTCTTGTCTCCCCTACGCCACCGGCTCAGAACCGTTGGCAAAAACCCTGACCACGTGCTCGAACGTCTCCAAGAAGCTCTCATATGCCGTTGCGGTCATATCGTGCCAATACACGATGGCGTCCGACTTGTCACACGTCTTCTCGTCGATCATCTTGCGCACGGCCTCACCGGCATACTTCACGCCGTAGGTGTAGTAGTTGATCTTGCGGATACCCCGGTTGATGGCCTCGGTGTAGTCGGCGTCTGAAACACCGGAGCCGCCATGCATGACCAGCGGGATCTTCACTCGATCGCGAATCTGTGTAAGAACATCGAAGTTGAGATGCGGCTCGCCCTTGTAGATGCCGTGCACGGTGCCGAAAGAGCAAGCGAGGATATCGAGTCCCGTTGCGTTGATAAAGTTCTTCGCCTGGTCGGGGTCGGTATAGATCGCCCCCGCTTCTTCCGCTGTGCCGCCCTCGTCGGATTCGCCGCCCTCACGGCTTCCCATAGAGCCAAGCTCGCACTCAAGGCCGGCGCCGTACTCCGCGCACATCTGGGCCGCACGCTGAGAATATTCAACGTTGAGCTCGTAAGGTAGGAAGGAGCCATCGAACATGACGCCCGTAAAGCCAAGGTCAAGCGCGCGCTGTGCGTAGGACAGATGCTCGCAGTGATCGAGATTCAGGCAGATCTGTGCACTGGATCGCTCGGCCAAAGAAGTCACGATAGGGGCGACAATGTTAAGGGGAATCAGGGACTCGTGTCCTTCGGCATGCTGGATGATGATGGGGTAGCCCGTCTGCTCAGCTACGTCGATAGCCGCACGGATGGCATCGAGACTCGCTGAGTTCACGGCTGCAACGGCCATGTTTTGCTGCTCAGCGATAGCACAGATATCTCTCAGGTTAACAAGCATTAATAGCATCTCCCTTTCTCCCGGACGCTCGCTTCCAACTTATTTCAGAAAGTGAACGCTAATGAAACTCTTTTCAATTTGAATAGTAGCAATTCGTTTTGATTCTGTTCATTTAGTTTTCGTAAACGTCCGTTTATACCGGGTGAACGGTTTTTTACTTTTAATTTCTTTCACTTTAGGTATAGTGGGGTCAGCAAATGAAACTTTTACCTTGGCCTCTAAGGAATGCGGGGGTGTCGGCCATGGAGCAAAGCGCTTCGAAGATCTACCTAGAGCAACGCCAAAACGAGATTCTCGATCTTCTGGAAAAGCAGGGATCCGTACGCGTTACCAATCTGAGCGCCCACTTCGGAATCTCGGGGGCAACGATCAGAAAAGACATCCGCGCGCTCGAAGAGCAGGGAAAACTCAGAAGGACGCACGGCGGCGCCATCAGCATCGAACGGTCCGAGATCTCGCGCGAAGAAGCCGAGATGACCTCCCACCCGCAAAAGACCGCGATCGCAAAACGAGCGGCTCAATTGGTCGTCGACGGAGACATCTTCCTCGTTCAATCGGGATCCACATGCCTTGAGTTCGTTCGCGCACTCAAAGGCAAACGAAACATAACGCTCATCACATGCGACCTGAAGGCAGCGCTTCTCGCCGAAGAGGTGCTTGAAAACGGTACGGTCATCATTTTGGGCGGCCCTCTGCGCCCGGGTTATCACTATAGCCAGGGCTCAGAACCTCTCAAGCAACTGCAAAATTACCGACTTCCCAAAGCGTTTATCAGCACCAACGCTTTCAGCTTTGGCATCGGGTTTACCGCCCATCAAATTGCACAGGCTGAATGGGTGCGAGCCATCACCGAGCAAGCAGAGTCGACCATCATGCTCATGGACTCAAACAAAATCGGAGGCAATGGTCTCTCCCACTCTCACAACCTCACCGATATCGACTGTCTGATCATGGATGATGGAGTGTCAGAGAGCGATCGAGCACGATTTGCCGAAGAGGCACCTGGCCTCGAAATCATATACGCATAGCCCTCCCCCACCTCCCCAAGATACTCCCCGCCTGCTGGCGAACTGGGTATAGCGTACGGGGGTGATTTGCCGGAAAATCGTGAGACAGAAATCGTTCTTGGGCCTGTGAAGGGCAGTGATTAGATGGACGGCACAACTTTCGACGTCGTGGTGATCGGCGGCGGGCCCGCGGGCATGGGGGCGGCGCTCAAGGCGCACGAGGCCGGCTCCTCGGTGGCCATCGTGGAGCGCAACGCCCAGCTGGGCGGCATCCTGCGCCAGTGCATCCATCCCGGCTTTGGCCTCACCTACTTTAAAGAGGAGCTCTGCGGACCCGAGTACGCCCAGCGCTTCATCGACCGTTTCGAGGCCACAGACATCACCGTCTACCTAGGCGCCATGGTGCTCTCCGTCACGCGTAACGATGCCGAGAACACTATCTCCGTCGTGCTTATGAGCGAGCAGGGCATGCGCACCCTCACCGCGCGTGCGGTGGTGCTCGCCATGGGGTGCCGCGAGCGCACGCGCTCCGAGATCAAGATTCCCGGCACGCGCCCCGCAGGTGTCTTTACCGCCGGCCTCGCCCAGCGCTACATCAACATCGAGAACCTGCGTCCCGGCAGCCGCTTTGTAATCCTGGGCTCGGGCGACATCGGCCTCATCATGGCACGCCGCCTCGCGCTCGAGGGCTTTGAGGTCGAGGGCGTCTACGAGCTCATGCCCTACGCCAACGGCCTGCACCGCAACATCAAGAACTGCCTGGAGGATTTTGATATCCCCTTGCATCTCTCCACCACCGTCACGCGCGTGGTGGGCAAGAACCGCGTTGAGGCCGTGGAGGTCTCTCGCGTGGACGAGAACCTCTCCCCTATCCCCGGCACCGAGCGTACCGTGCCCTGCGACGCGCTGCTGCTCTCGGTGGGCCTGATTCCAGAAAACGAGCTCTCCGCCGCAGCCGGCGTGACCCTGAACCCGCGCACCAACGGTGCGTTGGTTGACGAGGACCTGCAGACGAGCGTTCCGGGTATCTTTGCCTGCGGAAACGTCCTGCATGTGCACGACCTGGCAGACAACGTGACCCGCGAGGCCGAGCGCGCAGGCGTTGCCGCCGCGGCTTGGGCAACAGGCACACTCGATGCAGCCGCCGAGAACGTTCCCATCACCGCGGGCGGAGCGGCCGGCTATGTGGTGCCCGCGCGCCTCTCGCGCCCCGAGCAGGCAAAACTCTTCTTCCGCGTGCGCCGGCCACTCGAGCGCGCACACGTGCGTATCACGGTAGACGGCAAGGTGGCGCTCGAAGGCAAGACGCGTTCGTTTATCCCCAGCATCATGGAGAGCTTCCCGTTGCCGGCAAAGATCGCCGCCGCGGCCACGCAATCCATCGAGCTCAGCGTTGTGGAGGAGGACGACCATGAGTAGCGCTGTCACCGAGAAGTCGTTCTACTGCACCGTCTGCCCCTCGGAGTGCCATCTCACCGTCACGCTCGACGCTGAGGGAACGGTGCTCCAGGTTGCCGGCAACAGCTGCCCGCGCGGCGAGCGCTTTGGCCGGCAAGAGGCCACCTGCCCCATGCGCGTGCTTGCCTCCACGGTGCGGCTCGCGGGCGCCGCGAGCAGAGAGCCGCTCATCCCCGTGCGCACGCGCGAGGCGATTCCCCTGGCACAGCAGGCCGCGGCTATGGAGGCCGTCCGCCAGGTGCAGGTCGCAGCACCCATCACCATGGGAGACGTTGTGATCGCAGACGTCTGCGGCACCGGGGTAGACGTCATCGCCTCCTGCAGCGCAAAGTAGCGGGAGCGGCAGGCGGCGCCCTTCTCAGGCGCCCACGACTACAGATATCAAACCCGAGGCTTGCTGGGCGGGGCCGCAAAGGCGGTTCCGCCCAGTTTTTACTCTCGGCCACCACACCGACGTCTTGCAACCGCACCCGCCTCGCTCAAAACCTATCGCCACCTGCGCCTTTTCCATTTGGTCAACGTCCGTTGCCGAAAAATAGACCCCGCGGGGTTGTAGCGTCCTATACGCGGGTGCTACGATGCAATCGCTGTTTCAGGGCGGGGTGAAATTCCCCACTGGCGGTAAATCGGTCGGCGCAATCCCGCGCCGGGCGCCGTGCACAGGGCCGGCGCGCAACCGATGAGCCCGCGAGCCCTCGGGCGTTGGTTCGCCTGCAGGGTTGATCCGGTGAGAACCCGGTGCCAACGGTTAGAGTCCGGATGGAAGAGGCAGGTGAGCTTTATGTCTGAGCAGTCTACGCATATCCAATTCCAGAACACGAACAGGTGGGGCACCAAGCAGTTGGTGACCATGGCGCTCATGTGCGCCATCGGCGCGATCTTTATGTACGTGCAGATTCCCATCCTGCCGGCCGCTCCGTTTTTGACCTACGACCCCTCGCTCGTACCGGCCATGGTCTGCGGTTTTGCCTATGGCCCCGCCTCGGGCCTCACCGTGGGCGTGCTCGCCATCGTTATCCACGCGCTCACCACCGGCGACTGGGTAGGCGGCCTCATGAACGCCGTCGCGGCGGTCTTCTTTGTGCTGCCGGCGGCCCTCGTCTACAAGAAGGCGCACAGCTTCAAGGGCGCCGTCGCGGGTCTGGTGCTGGGCGTTGTCTGCGCCACGCTGATCTCCATCGTCTCTAACCTCACCATCGGTGTGTGGTTCTGGTACGGCTCGGCAGACGTCATCATGCCGCTCATGGTGCCGGCCGTGATTCCGTTCAACCTGCTCAAGACCGTCCTCAACTCCGTCTTGACGATCGTGGTCTACAAGGCCGTCTCGAACCTCATCACGCCAGAAAAGCAGCAGGTCAAGGGCCGCTAAATGATCTCTTGCTCCGACGTTTGCTTCTCCTACGACGGTAAGGTCCCGGTGCTTGACGGGATCTCGCTCGACATCGCGGACGGCGAGTTTCTCTGCATCCTGGGCGGCAACGGCTCGGGAAAGTCGACGCTCGCCAAGCACCTGAACGCGCTCCTGGTGCCCGATTCCGGGCGCGTTGCGGTAGACGGGCTAGACACCGCCGACGCGCAGCTCGTCTACGACATCCGCTCGCGCGTGGGCATGGTGTTCCAGAACCCCGATGACCAGCTGGTCGCCACGCTGGTAGAAAACGATGTCGCCTTTGGCCCGGAGAATCTGGGTGTCGCCAGCGAGGAGCTCTCGCTGCGCGTGAAAGAGGCGCTGGCAGACGTGGGTCTCATGGGCTTTGAGCAGCACGAGACCCACGCGCTCTCCGGCGGGCAGAAGCAACGCGTGGCCATCGCCGGCGTCCTCGCCATGCAGCCTGAGGTGCTCATCCTGGACGAGGCCTCCTCGATGCTCGACCCGCGCGGGCGCCATGGGCTGCTCAAGGTGTGCCGCGAGCTCAACCGCGCGGGCATGACCATCGTCATGATCACCCACTTTATGGAAGAGGCCGCGCAGGCGGACCGCGTGGTAGTGCTCGACCGCGGGCGCATCGCACTTGAGGGCGCGCCGAAAGACGTGCTCACGCAGGCCGAGACGCTCGAAAGCCTGAATCTCGAGGTCCCCTACTCCTGCCAGCTGGCCTATGGGCTTGCGCACCGCGGGGTGAAGATCGCGCCGTACGTGGACGAACAGGAGATGGTGGACGAGGTCGCGCGAAGGCTCGAGGCTGTGGGCAGCCTCGGAGAGGGCCCCGGCACCCAGGCCAAGGTCCCTGCCCCCACTGCTGCCAGCGCGGAGGCGACTGCCGAGCCGCGCCCGTTGCTCGAGTTCCAGCACGTCTCCTACAGCTACGAGAAAACAACGCGCGAGCGCGCACGGCGCCGCAAGAAAGCGCGCCGCAACGAGGCCGCGGCGTGCTGGGGCAACGACCCGCAGGCCGTATGGGCGCTCGCCGATGTCTCCTTCTCCGTGCGCGCCGGCGAGCTGCTCGGCATCGCCGGGCACACCGGATCGGGCAAGTCGACCCTCATCCAGCACATGAACGGCCTGGTGCACCCCACCGAAGGCGCCGTTCTTATCGAGGGGCAAGACCTTACAGACAAACGCGTCGCCGATGCCGTAAAGACCAAGGTGGGTGTGGTGTTCCAATACCCCGAGCATCAGCTGTTCGCCAACACCGTCTACGAAGACGTCGCTTTTGGCCCGCGCAACCTTGGTTGTTCCGCTGATGAGGTCGATGCCCGCGTGCGAACCGCGCTCGAACAGGTCTCGCTCGCCTTTGACGAGGTTGCGCAGAAAAGCCCCTTTGAACTCTCGGGCGGGCAGCAGCGCCGCTGCGCCTTTGCCGGCGTGCTCGCCATGCGGCCCGAAGTGCTTGTGCTCGACGAGCCCGTCGCGGGCCTCGACCCGGCCGCACGCCGTGAGTTCCTCGACCTCGTGAGCGACCTGCACGCGCAGGGCCTCACCGTGGTGATGGTCTCCCACAGCATGGAAGACCTGGCCGAGCGCTGCGACCGCGTACTCATCATGAATCGCGGCGGCGTTGCGGCCTACGGCACCCCGCACGAGGTATTTGCAGACGAGGCCTCCCTCAAGCAGATCGGCCTGGGACTCCCCGCCGCCCAACGCATGGCGCACCGCCTGATCGACGCAGGGACCCCGCTCGACGCGGCCGCGATCCTCAACATCGATGATCTGGCTGAGAGCTTGGCGCCTCTTCTCGTAAGGGGTGAGCGCTGATGGAAGCGTTCTCCTTTGGTAGCTACTACGCCGGCACGAGCGTCCTGCACCGCATGGACCCGCGTACCAAGCTGCTCGCGGGCTTCGCGTTCCTGATCGTGGCGCTCTGCTCGCACACCTTTGCCGCACTGGGCGTGCTCGCCGCAGGAATCGTGGTCGCCTACGCCGCCGCGCGTATCCCTGCACGCTACGCGCTCAAGTCGATCGCGCCCCTTATGGCGTTTGTTCTGCTGGTGTCGGTCCTCAATCTCTTTACCGACCAGGGCGGCGGCACGCTGTTTCGCCTCGGTATCATCCAGATCAGCGAGGGCAGCGTCTATTCCTGCTGCTTCACGGCGTGCCGCATGTTCCTCATGATGTGTGGCATGAGCCTGGTGACCATGGCCACCATGACACTCGATCTCACGCAGGCCGTCGAGCGCCTGCTCGCGCCGCTTTCGCGCTTTGGGTTCCCCGCGCACGAGATGGGCATGATTCTAGGCATCGCACTGCGCTTCATGCCGCAGTTCGCCACCGAGCTCACGCAGACCTACCAGGCGCAGGTGAGCCGTGGCGCGCGCGTGGCAAGCGGACCCATCGGCAGCATGCGGTTCCTCTCCTCCATCTCCATCCCGCTGTTCGCCAGCGTGTTCAGGCACGCGGAGACGCTGGCCGCAGCCATGGACGCTCGCTGCTACCACGGCGAGCAGGGCCGCACGCGCCTGCATCCGCTGCGCTATACCAAGCGTGATCTGTTGGCCCTGACGTTCATCGTCCTGCTCGCTGCAGGAGTTGGGCTCGTCACCGTCTTGCTCTAGAAAGCCACCGTGTCGGAAGGATCTGATCCCATGGACGAAATCGTCTCTTACCTGCGCCGCGTCCCCGCGTGGTACCTGGCCACCATCGATGCCGATGACCCCGGTCAGCCCCGTGTGCGCCCGTTCTCCTTCGCCATGGCAGATGCCGGAAAGCTCTGGTTTTGCACCTCGCGCGACAAGGACGTTTGGCGCGGGCTCGCGGCGAACCCCAAGTTTGAGGCCTCGGGCTGGAAGCCGGGTGAATGCTGGATCGTGCTCTCCGGCACAGCGAACCTTGCAGACGATGCGCTGGTAAGCGATGTCGTGCGCGAGGCCGGCTTCAAGCACATGGTCGGCCTGGGCGAGTCGCACGAGAGCGCAAACGATGGGCGTCTCGCGTTCTTCAGCGTGGAGGACGGGGTCGCACGGTTTTGCGACATAGACGGGAGCGAACGCAGCGTCCGGATTTGATTCCCACCGGGACGGGGCAGGCTGATTGCACGCGAACGTCCTCGCGCAAGAGGTCCCCTTTTCGCCTCGCCCTTTGGGGCGTTGGCGAAAAGGGGACCTCGCGCTGCGGATTGTTCGCTTTGCAATCAGCCTGTCCCGTCCCTGCATCAAACCGGCCGAGTTCGGCTGGCTTCGGGGGCTGGAGTTGAAACTCTTTTAGAGCATGAGAGAGCATCGTTCTTCGAATGGCCAACGCCTATCCACCATCAGCTCTGAGCTCCGATGCAATGAGCCGCGTAGAGGGGAAGGCTTCTGAGTTCGCATCCGTTCTCCAGTTCCGCGCGGCCAAAATCCCTCTCCGATAGGCGGATACCATACGGCGCGCGGCCCTCGGACATAAAGCGCGCCAAGCTCTTAGCACTCACGTTTCGAGCAGACTTCACTTCAATGGGAATAACCTGGGCTTCACGGGTTTGGAATACAAAGTCGATCTCGCCCCGCGCACCACTGCCCTCCGGCATCCAATAGAAAGTCTTAAGACCTGCGGCCCTAAGGGCCTGCATCACATAGTTCTCGGCAAGAGCACCGCGAAAGTCCGAAGACAAGATCCCTTGGAGCGATGAATCGAGGACGAACTTCGGGTCGATACCGAACTTGTTGAACATTACTCCTGTGTCAGCCACATAGACTTTGAAGAAGCTTCCCTCATCGGCAGAATACGGAGCAAGCGGAGCCTGCGCGCAACGAGTGAGGTCGTTAATCGAGACGATGCCCGCCGCCGCAAGCCATTCGAGTGGCTCAAGCAGGCGCTCCCTGCGCCCACCGCGGACAACATCAGCGTACTTGAACTTCTTTGTCGAAGCCCGTAGGAGCTGTTTTGGCAAGCTGTCCCAAATACGCTTGGCCGATATGCCGCTGATACCGTTCTCGGGGTCTGTCATATCTGCCGTATAGGTGGCATCAATTTCCGAAATTTCCTCAAGCGCGCGCTCAAGCATTCCGGTATCGCGATACCGGCGCACGGGGAGCGGCATGCCGCCAATAACAAGGTACCGACGGTACAACTCAAGCGCATGCTCATGCAGCACGTAGGAGTCAAACGTCTTCGCATGCTCGCGGATGGCAGCGGCCGTAGCGTCCTCGCCCATTGCCCAAAGAAACTCCTCGAAGTCCAGCGGGTGAAGCGTAAGCTGCCGTACCCCCGAAGGAAACGGGAGCTTCCTCTGCTTGGTGGTAACACCGAGCAGGCTTCCGCTGGCAATCACACGCCACGGAGAGCCCGCAAAGAAACGTAGGGAGTTGAGGGCTTTCTCGCAGAGTTGGACCTCATCGAAGAAAAAGATGGCCCGATCCGGTTCAAGCGTCTTTCCCATGTACTCGCCGATTCGAGAAGCAATGCGCCCCGTGTCATCGTTCGGTCCGTCAAATATGCGCTCAACCATCTCAAGATTTGTCTGAAAGTCGAGCTTGACGAACTGGTCGCCGGCAATCGAGCGGCACGTATGCTCGATCACAAAGGTCTTCCCCGTGCGCCGCGCACCGGTTACGAGAAGCGGATGCTCGGTGTCATCTGAATACCAATCTTCTATATTCTTGGAAAACTTACGTTTCAGTGCGCTTACCTGTGTTTTTGCCATATTTTCACCTTCTTAGCCACTCTAGCTGTACATAATTTTACGCGATTTTGCGTATATCGTGTACATGTTTTTATGTCATTTCGCGTACACGCTGTACACGTTTTGACAGAACTTCGTGTACAGAGCTAGGCGCAAAGCGCGTGAGAGCACCTGAGAACGTGGAACGCTATCCCTATCCACGAGCTACGCATATAGAAACGTGTCAATTGCCACTCGGGATAGACCTTGCTGCACATTCTTATCCGAATCAGGCAGACGGGTTGCACTAACCTATAGACGCTATACCTGTTTCGCATCGTCTTGTTAGGAGCGCACCGTGGGAACCAACCAGGAGCTCGACGTTCGCCATATCGCACGCATCAACCCGCCGCACCGCCTGCTCATGGCGCCCGGACCCACCACGGTCGACCCGCGCATTCTCTCCGCCATGGCACTGCCTACGGTGGGGCAGTTCGACCCCTATATGCTCAAGATCATGAGCGAGGTCCAGGAGATGCTCCGCTATACCTTCAAAGCGCCCGGCTACGAGGCCCTTATGGTCGACGGCTCCTCGCGCGCGGCCATCGAGTGCGCACTCGTATCCGTCATCACCCCAGGCGACCGCGTACTCGTGTGCTCGGCCGGCCGTTTTGGCTCGCTTCTGCGCGAGATTGCGACCCGCCTGGGCGCCGAGGTCACGCAGATCACCAAGGAGTGGGGCTCGGTCTTTGATCTCGCCGAGATCGAGACCGCCATCGAGCAGGTGAGCCCCAAGCTCGTCTGCACCGTTGCGGGCGACACCTCCACCACCATGCTGCAGCCGCTCGAGGGTCTCGGGCAGATCTGCCACAAGCATGAGGCGCTCCTGTACACCGACGCCACGGCGTCCTTTGTGGGCAACGACCTGCGCTGCGCCGAATGGGAGATCGATATCGCCACCGCCGGCATGCAGAAGTGCATGGGCGGCCCTGCCGGTATCTCCCCCATCGTGGTCTCGCCGCGCGCCTACCAGGTGATGCTTGAACGCAAGTCCATCGAAGAGGGCATCGCTGCCTCGCCCGCAGACGTTCTGCCCGCCGAGCAGCGCATCCACTCAAACTATTTCGACTTCCCGCAGCTTGTGGACTACTGGGGCCCGGCGCGCATCAACCACCATACCGAGGCCACCCACATGCTTTATGCCGCGCACGAGACCCTGCGCATCATCTGCGAAGAGGGCATCGACGAGACCATCGAGCGCCACCGCCTGAACGGCGCGGCCTTTGCCGCAGGCGTGGTGGCCATGGGCCTGACGCTCTACGGCGACCAGGACTCCCGCATGAACGACGTTATCGGCATCGAGATTCCCGCCGGTGCCACCGACGAGGTGCGTGCGGCTCTGCTCGAGAACTACGGAGTGGAGATCGCCAGCTCCTTCGGCCCGCTCAAGGGCCGCATCTGGCGCGTGGGCGTCATGGGCTGCAATGCCCGTCGCGACTGCATCATGACGACGCTGCTCGCCCTGGGCTCCGCGCTCGCCGACGCCGGCGTTACGGTAGACATCGCAGCAGGCGCACGCGCGGCCGCCGCAATCTACGACGCATAAAACGCGCGGCCGGCCCGCTGCAGCGCAGGGCCCACCGCACCCACAACCGAGCATCACAAAGATGCCCCCGGAGAGGCTTCGTTCTCCGGGGGCTTATCGTAAGCGACTGTGTCGTTGGTGCCGCTAACGAACGATTGTGGTGCCCGCGCCCTCACCGAGCTTGGCCAGGCACTCGAGCGACGTGATGGTCGCGCGCCTGCCCTCGCCAGACTCAACAAAGCGCATACAGCCGCGAATCTTGGGCAGCATGGACCCTGCGGGGAACTGGCCCTCCGCGATATAAGCCTCGGCCTCGGCGATGGTAATCTGGTCGAGCGCCTTTTGCGTCGGCTTGCCAAAGTCCACGCAGACGTTGTCCACGCCGGTGCAGATCACCAGGTGGTCGGCGTCAACGGTCTCGGCAATCTTCTCGGCGGTGAGGTCCTTGTCAATCACGCCCTCCACACCGTAGACACCCTGCTCGTCCTCGAGCACAGGGATACCGCCGCCACCGGTGCAGATAACGATGATGCCTGCATCGGCCAGCGCCTTGATGCCCGCGCATCCCGGCAGGTCCATCGGCTCCGGCGAGGGAACCACACGGCGCCAGCCGCGGCCCGAGTCCTCGACGTAGACAAGCGATGGGTCGGCCTCCATCAGCTCTCTCGCCTGCTCTTCGGTATAGAAGGGCCCGATGGGCTTGGTGGGATTAGCAAACGCAGGGTCGTCCTTGCTCACCGTGGCCGTCATGGCAAGCACCTGGACGAGCTTCTTCACTCCGGCGCGCTTGAGCGCACCGCGCATGGCGAGCATGGTCCAGTAACCGATGGAGCCCTGCGTCATGGCCACACAGGTGTCGAGCGGCATGGCCGGATTCTTTTCAGAGTTGGCCGCCTCCTGCTGAAGCAGAAGGTTTCCCACCTGCGGGCCGTTGCCGTGGGTGATGATGACCTCGTTGCCAGCCTCGATGAGCGGGACGATGTAGTCGCAAGTCTCGTCCAGTGCGCGCATCTGGGCCTGCGCCGTGGGGTCATCGGTCAGGATGGCGTTGCCGCCCAGCGCGATAACGATACGTTCTGCCATACCGTCCCCCTACTCCGCGAAACGGTTCTTGTGATCCCAGCTGTTGATGTAGAGCTTGTCGGAGACCAGGTAATCGTAGATGTCGTCAACGATCTCGATGCCGCCGGCAGCATCGCAGGCGGCCTTACGGTCAAGGCCGCGCTCACCGGGGTAGCAAACCTTCTCAAAGCCCGGGCCAGGCTTGACGGCTACAAGCTCGTCGAGGGTCTGGGACATGTGCTGCTTGAACTCCTCGACACCGCAGAAACGGGCGGGATCGATCACGATGTGCAGGTGACCGAGCTCGCGGCCCTCGGAAAGATCGTGGTACATGGAAGAGACGTTCTTGCCCGCAGGCACGCCCAGAAGGATACCGGAGAGGATGTCGACAACCATCATGAGGCCGTAGCCCTTGGGTCCGGCGATGGCGCGCAGGGCGTTGACCTTGTGCGGGTCGGTGGTGGGGTTGCCGTCCTCGTCAACAGCCCAGTCATCGGGGATGGAACGGCCGGCGCTCTTGGCGTCGAGGATCTTTCCCCAGGCCTGAACGGTGGTGGCCATGTCGAAGTTCACAAAGCGGTCATCGGCCGTAGGCGCGCCAAAGGCAATGGGGTTCGTGCCGTAGAAGGGCTCGGCGCCGCCGTAGGGAATGACCATCGGGTCGGACTGGCACATGGTCAGGCAGCAGAAATCGTTCTTGGCGGCCATCTCGGTGTAATAGCCCAGAGCGCCGGTGTGCGATACGCGCTTGACGCCCACGACGCCGATACCGTTCTCGCGGGCGAGCTCCATGGCCTTCTCCATACCCATGATGGCAAAGGGGTAGCCGCAGCCGTTGTCGCCGTCGAGAATGCCGGTGCAAGGGCCGGTCTGGGTCCAGGTCCACTTGGGATCGGTGGTGATGCCGCCCTTGGAGATGCGCTCGGTGTAGTACTCGACGCGTACCTCGCCGTGGCTGTGCAGGCCGCGCTCAGAGGACCAGGTGAGGACCTCGGCCGTCTTCTCGGCATGATCCTCGGAAAGGCCGGCAGACATGAACTTGTTCTTCATCAGGTTCTTGAGTTCTTCGCGCTTAACGAGCATGGTGACCTCCTTGTGGTCATAAAGGTAAAGGTAGACAAATCCAGTGACGCGCTGCTCCCCTGAAGGGCCCTACGCGCACATCGCCCGATGTATCGGACTCGCCGCCCGGGCCGTCACGTAGGAAAAGCCTATCGAAAGGCCCAACAGCGCATCGGTACCCGAGGTATGACCGATCTGGCCGATGGTACGGGCCGCGCGATCAAAGGCCTGTTCATCGCGCAGTCCGGCCGCGCAGATCAGATCGCGGTAAATAGGTGACACCCAGCCGTGGCGCAGCGCCTCGGCATAGGAGGCCGAGACCTCGGTGCTGCGGGCGCGCGTGGCGTCGGCGATGTAGACCGGCAGGCTCCCCGCGCAGCCAAAGGCCCAGCGGGCACAGGTGTAGCCCATCAGGATGTCATCACCGGAGGGGGTAAGGCCCGGGCCGCGCCCCACCAGGTAGCGGGCAGCGGTGAGCAGCTCGCTGGCATCGCGGTCGGGATCGGCCAGGACCTGCAGGCACGCACGGGCCTGGGCATCACGGTACAGGCCGCACCCGCGGCGCAGGGGCAGGCGCGCCAGGCACCCTTGAGCCCACGCGGCCGAAAGGTGCGAGGCCGCAAGCGGAATCGAGCAGTTGCAAACCGTGGCGCAGCCCAGATCGAGCAAATCGGCGCTCTCGCGCTTATAGATGCGCACACGGCCTTCGCTACTCGCAACGATATCGCCCGCGCGCAGACCGGCAAGCAGCCGTTTCATGTCTGCCGGGGAGACACTCACCCCGGTGGCAGACATAAGGGCGTCTTGCGGGCCAACATGCACCAGGTGCTCATCGGCGAGCACGTTGAAGCTCGTGCTGAACACGCTGTGCACCCGCCCCATGCGCACCCCGCGCTTAAGCGGGAGCGCATAGGGGGCGATCTGTAGAGCCTGGGCGCGCATGGTGGTTACTCGATTCCCAAGCTTGCCGCGTAGGCCTCGAGTGCCTTCTCAAAGCAGCCGAGCGGAGCGCGCACGGTACCGGCGCCAATCTGGCCCACGCCGGCCTGCTTGTGGGCGATGCCGGTGTTGATGAGCGGCGTGATGCCGGTAGCGACAACCTTGCGGATATCGATACCCTGGCAGGCACCCTTGAAATCCCAGGTGGGAATGGTCCAGGCGGGATTATGGGTGACGCAGATCTTCTCCATCTCGTTGGAGGTGGCGAGCGCGTCCTCAAAGCCACCGGCGCCCACAAAGCGGGTGACGCCGGGAGCTGCGATCATGGCCATAGCGCCCACGCCCACGGTCTCGGTGATGGCGGAGTCGCCGATATCGGGGTTCGCGTCCTCGGGGCTAAAGCCCGTGAAGTACAGGCCGTTGGGGGTGTTCACCGGAGCGCAGAACCACTCGTCGCCAAGTGCGGAGATGCGCACGCCGAAGTTCTCGCCGTTACGGCACATGGTGGTGACCACGCAGCCCTCGCGGTCCTTGCGCACGTAGTCGACGATCGACTTGCCCATGGCCATCATGATGTTCAAGAAGAACTGGTCGGTATCGGCCAGGAACTGGATGACCTGCTCCTTCTCGGTGGCGTCCCACTCCATGCGGGTGATGAGCGGAGCCACTTCCTTAAGGAAGCACAGGGACGCAGCGATATTGCGCTGATGGAACTCGTCTCCCATCGTGATCGCCTTGGCGACGAGGACGTTCAGGTTGATGCCGCCCTCCTTGAGCTTGAGCGCGGCGGAGAGCACCGGGCCCAGAACGTCGCGCATCCAACGCAGGCGGTTCACGACCTCCTCGGAGTAGGCGCCAAAGCGCAGCACCTTACCGATGCCCTCGTTCATGGTGCAGTAGCCCACCGTGCCGTCGACGCGGTTCTCGACCACCACGAGCGGCATGTGCATAGAGGTGATACCGCCCATGGGACCCACGGCGTGTACGTGATGGCACGGGATAAAGGTGATCTCGCCGCTCTCGAGCATAGCGCGGGCGTCGGCCTCGTTATCGGCCCACTCCTCAAAGAGCACCGCGCCCACGCAGGAGCCCTGCATCGGATCGGTCATGTGGGAGTACTCGATCGGGGGACCAGCGTGCAGGATAACCTTGCCGTTGATCTCGGGGATGAGCTCGTGCGCCGGGCGTACATCGACCAGGAAGGGCTGGCTGGCGCGGAAGCGCTCGATGATGCGGTCGTTCTGCTCGTCGATCTCCTCATGGCGGGCAAGCTCGGTAAGCAGATGAATCATGCGCTTGTTGCCGCCGGCCATGGGTTTCCAGCTGTACTGCTGGGCCTGGGCGCCGTACTGCTTGAGCGGGGCGACAAAGCTCTCCACGCCCACGTTGATGATGCGCGGCTTGGTGGTGAGCAGCTCCATCACGGCCTCGGAAGGCTCGGGCAGCGGCGACTCGTCCTTGATCTCATAGGGCGCGACGGCGCGATCGGCCTCGACAAAGTCGATACCCTTGAAGGCGAGCGCGGCACGCACGGCGCGGGCGTTGCTGCCCTCCATGATGGCGCCAGCCTGCTCGAGGATCGCCACGGAGCGGTCGTAGTCCTGCGGGTCCTGACGCGTACCCACCACGGTACCCACAAAGCGCAGCTCGCGGCCCTCGGCGCGTGCCGTCTCGATGCACTCGGTGATAACGGGTGCGAGCTCAGAGGCCATGTCCTCATGGCAGCCGTAACCAAGCACGCAGTCGAACACGATGACGCCGGTAGTTTCCTTGGCGGCGTACTCGCGCATCATACGCACGCGCACCTCGGGGTCGATCATGGGGTGCGGACGGCCCTGGGTGTACACGTCGTCACCCAGATCGATCACATCGTAGCCGCCGTGACGGAGCATGTAGCCGTGCTCCTTGATGATGTGCCCCAGACCCAGGGCCTCGGTGATCATCATCGCGGCCTCGCCGGCAAGCGTACCGCCGGAGTAGAGGCCCACGACCGTCTTGTCCTCGCCAAGAGGCGCCTCGACGGTAACGTCGAGCTCCTCGGTGTAGTTGGGCTTGACCTCGCGGCCGGCAGCCAGGTCGACGGCGATCTGAGCGCACTCCTCCAAGGTGTGCGCCAGGTGAACGTGGCCCAGGTGCACCTCGGGCTTCTCGCCGATAAAGATGGCGACGACGGGTTTCTCGCACTTCTGAAGCAGGTCGATGACCTCATCGCGCACGGCGGGCGCGGGCGGCTTGGAGATGACGCAGATTACGTCGGTCGCATCATGGTTCTCGAGAGCCACGATGGCGTCCTTCACGGTCACGGCGCCGACCTTCTCGTTCAGGTCGCGTCCGCCGGTGCCGATCGCGTGCACGCAGCCGCCGCCCAGACGGTCGATCGCGCAGGTGACCTCCTGAATGCCGGTGCCGGATGCGCCCACGATGCCAATGTTGCCGGGGCGGATCACGTTGGTAAAGGCCACGGGCACGGAGCTGATCACGCCGGTGCCGCAGTCGGGCCCCATAAAGAGCAGGCCCTTCTCGTGCGCCTTCTGCTTCAGGCGCACCTCGTCCTCGAGCGCCACGTTATCGGTGAACGAGAACACGTTGAGGCCCAGGTCGAGCGCGCGCTCAAGCTCGGGCGCAGCGTACTCGCCGGGAATGGAGAAGAGCGCCAGGTTAGCGTCGGGAAGCGCCGCCACGGCCTCTTCCCACGAGGTCGCCACCGCATCGCGGCCGTCCTCGGACTTCTTGACCGAAAGGTCATCCAAGAACGCCTCGGTGGAGGCAAGCACCTCGTCGACGATGGCAGCATCGTCGGCCTCGACCACGATTACCATGTCACTGGGGTTGGCCGCCGCGGCCTCGGGCGTAAGCAGGCCCGCCGCATCGTAGATGTCCTTGTTCGCGTCGGTGCCCATCATGATCTGGCTCTGCACCACGCCGGGCATGGCGTTGATCTTGTTGGTGAGCAGCATCAGGTTGATGGAGTCTTGATACGAGTTTTGTTTCACTACCGTATAAAGCATCTGCATCCCCGCCCTTCTTGTTTGTCGTTGGTTTTCTGCCGTTACGCTCAGCGCGTTGGCAGAAGAGCGTCCACGGACAGTAAACCACGCCGCCAGTCGTCAATCATTAGCCACTCTGTCCAATGATTTAGCCTTCGCTTTATCCGAGATGGTCATTGTTGAGGCCTGACGCGCTCATTAATCTGGAAGCCAACGAACGACCCATCGCCAACGGCACGTCCGCTGCGATAAGGTCCAGACCCGTAAAGGAGCAAAGATGACTACCTGCGTGAGCGAAGTCGAATCTGTTCGCGACTGGCTCGCCTCCTTCGGAGCCGACGAGCGCGGCGGCATGACCCGCCTGCTCTTCACCACCGAATGGCTCGATGCCCAGCTCGCCCTCAAGCAGAAGTTCGAAGACCTGGGAATGGTCGCGGAGTTCGACGAGGTGGGCAACCTTGTGGGAACCTACCCCGGCACCGACGGCACGGGCGATGTCATCGCCCTCGGTAGCCACGTGGACACCGTGGTCCAGGGCGGCAAGCTCGACGGCGCGCTCGGCATCTTTGGCGGCTACCTGGCCGTCAAGGACCTTGTCGAGAACCACGGCGCACCCAAAAAGTCCCTGCGCATCATCTCGATGGCCGAGGAGGAGGGCAGCCGCTTCCCCTTTGTCTTCTGGGGCAGCAAGAACCTGGTGGGCACCGTTCCCGCCTCTGCCGTAGAGGACATCGCCGACAATGAGGGAGTCTCCTTTACCGATGCCATGCGCGCCTGCGGCTTTAGCTGCCGCACCAGCCAGACGAGCCCGCTCGACAACGTGCGCGCCTTCCTCGAGCTTCATATCGAGCAAGGCAACACCCTTGAGATGGAGGGCAAGCAGGTAGGCGTCGTCACCGCCATCACCGGCCAGCGCCGCTACAACATTCATCTGCACGGTCAGGCAAACCATGCCGGCACCACCCGCATGTGCTACCGCCACGACGTTGTGCAGGTCTTCTCCGAGATCGTCTCGCAATCCATCGCTAAGGCCAACGCCGAGGGCGACCCGCTGGTGCTCACCTTTGGCCACATCGAGGTCACGCCCAACACCGTCAACGTGGTTCCGGGCGACGCCATGTTCACCATGGACTGCCGCCACACCGATAAGGCCACCCTCGCCCGCTTCTCCGAGGAGATCGAGGCCGACATGGCGCGCATCGCCGCCGAGCACGGCGTGGAGATCGAGATCGACCGCTGGATGGACGAGGACCCCGTTCCCATGAACCCTGAACTCGTCGCCAAGATCGAGCAGGTCGCAAAGGACTCCGGCGCCAACTACCGCATGATGCACTCCGGCGCCGGCCACGACTCGCAGGTCATCGCCCCGCATATCCCCACCGGCATGATGTTTGTCCCGAGTGTGGAGGGCGTCAGCCACAACCCCGCCGAGTACACCAAACCCGAAGACCTCGCGGCAGGTATCGACATGCTCGCCGCGACCCTCTACCAGCTCGCTTACTAGCGAGGCACTCCGCACCGAAGGGAGGCATCATGCCTGACCCAACCACCTGCGACCACGTTGTCACCGACGAGGAGGTCGAGCGCTTCCGCGCGCGCGGCTACAACGACGACATGCTCCCCAAGACACCCGCCAAGCGCAACATGGGCGTCAAGAACTACTTCACCCTGTGGATGGGCTCCGTCCACAACATCCCCAACTACGCTGCCGTGGGCGGATTCCTGTTCCTTGGCCTCTCCCCCATTAACGTCATGTTCGCCCTGGTCATCAGCGCCGTGCTCGTCGCCGCGTTCATGGTCCTGAACGGCGAGGCCGGCTCCAAGTACGGCATCCCGTTCGCCATGCACCTGCGCAGCACCTACGGAAATCTCGGCGCCAAACTGCCCGGCTTCCTGCGCGGCTGCGTCGCGGCCATTGCCTGGTTCGGTCTGCAGACCTACACCGGCTCGCTCGCCCTCACTATCATCTTGGGCAAGCTCTTCCCCGGCTTTCTGCAGATCGGCGGCGGAGCCCAGATCCTGGGTATCACCATCCCCGCGCTCATCTCGTTCACGATCTTTTGGGTGCTCAACCTTGCCATCGGCCTGGGCGGCGGCGGAATCCTGAACAAGTTCACCGCCGTGCTCTCCCCGCTTATCTATGTGGTCGTCATCGGTATGACCGTGTGGGCCGTGGGCGCCGCGGGCGGCCTGGGCAACATCTTGGCCTACGACGCCGGTGCCACCGGTAACGTCAACCCCGTGTTCGTCTACTTCATGATCTTCAACTCCGTGATCGCCGTCTGGGCGGCTCCGGGCGCCAGCGTGGCAGACTTCACGCAAAACGCCACCGACACCAAGACCCAGCGCACCGGTCAGACGCTCTCGCTGCTCGTCGCCTACGTGGTGTTCGCCTTCTGCAGCGTGGTCATCCTCATCGGCGCTTCGATTCACTTCGATACGCAGCTGTGGGACATCACCTCGGTCATCGACAAATGGGACACCGTGCCCGCCGTCATCGGGGCCAACGCGGTCTTCCTCCTCACCACCATCTCCACCAACGCCACGGGTAACATCATCCCGGCCGGCTACCAGCTGGCAGCCCTGTTCCCCAAGAAGCTCACCTACCGCGGCGGCGTGATTATCGCAAGCGTCATCAGCTTTTGCATCATGCCCTGGAAGCTCATGGAGAACTCCGCATCCATCTACCTGTTCCTGAACACCATCGGCGCCGTGCTCGGCCCTGTGGCGGGCGTCATGATGGCCCACTACTACTTTGTGGCCAAGCGCACGATCGACCTTGATGCGCTCTACATGGACATGGCCCAGCAGGAGAAGACCAACCCCTACCAGGGCCTGAACGTCCCGGCCTACATCGCCACCATCGCAGGCCTCGTCATCTCGCTCTCTGGCCAGTTCATCCCCGCCATCTCGTTCATCTCGAACATCTCGTGGTTCGTCGGATTCTTCTGCGCCCTCGTGATCTATCTCGCGATCCGCAAGCTCTCTCCGAGCAACGCCGGCATCGCTGCCAACGAGGAGTAATCCTCACCCCGTATCTGTCCGACCATCTAGGACTTCAATAGGTGCGGCCGCGCCGACGCGCGAACGCGGCCCCCTTGAAGGTCATATTCCGCTATCGCCCATCCGGGCACCCTACACAAGGGAGGAACAATGTACGACCTCGTTATCAAAGGCGGCACCGTCATCCTCGAGGATGGCGAGACCGTCGCCGACATCGCCGTCGTAGACGGCAAGATCGCCGCGATCGGCGCCGATCTTGAGGGCACCGAGACCATCGATGCCACCGGGCTTGTCGTGAGCCCCGGCATGATCGACGGCCACGCCCACATCACCGACCCCGGCGGCGGCTACCGAGACGGCTGGGAGGGCTACCTCACCGGTACCGCCGCCTGCGCCAAGGGCGGCATCACCTCGATCGTCGAGATGCCCCTGAACCAGGTTCCCGCCACCACCAACGGCGAGCGCCTGCGCATCAAGGAGCAGGCCGGCGCGGGCAAGCTGCGCGTCGACGTGGCATCGCTCGGCGGCCTCACCCCCTACAACCTCGACGGCGGCATCCAGGAGCTGGCAGAGGGCGGCGTCGTGGGCTACAAGGCCTTTGTCGCCAGCTGCGGCGACCGCACCATCCCCGACAACGGTGACTTCGAGGACGTCGACGACTACTCCCTGTGGGAGGGCATGCGCCAGATCGCCAAGACCGGCAAGGTGCTCGACGTGCACTGCGAGAACGCCGCCATCACCAACAAGCTCGGCGCCATCGCCAAGGCCGAGGGCAAGTCCAAGGTCTCCGACTACGTTGCCACCCGTCCTCCGTTCACCGAGGCCGAGGCCGTGCGCCGCGTGATCTACTTCGCCAAGCAGACCGGCTGCCGTGTGAACATCTGCCACTGCACCTGCAAGGAAGCCGTGGCCGAGGTCATCAAGGCTCAGCAGGAAGGCTACGACATCACCTGCGAGACCTGCCCGCACTACCTGTACTTCACCACCGACGAGCTCGACGCCATCGGCAACATCACCAAGTGCTCGCCCCCGATCCGCGACAAGGCCCAGCAGGACGCCCTGTGGCAGCTGCTCGAGGACGGAGCCATCTCGATGGTCGTCTCCGACCACTCCCCCTGCACGCCCGATCTCAAGGAGCCCGAGAACGCCTTTGACGCCTGGGGCGGCATCTCCGGCATCCAGAACTGCATGGACGTCATGTACGACGAGATGGTCCAGAAGCGCGGCCTGCCCGCAAGCCTCTTCGCCAAGGTCATGTCCACCAACGTGGCCGACCGCTTTGGCCTGCCCACCAAGGGCCGCATCGAGGTTGGCAAGGACGCCGACTTCTGCCTGATCGAGCCCAACAGCCCCTATACCCTGACGACTGAGGACCTCGAGTACAAGAACAAGATCACGCCCTATATCGGCCGCACCATCGGCTGCCAGGTCGCCCGCACCATCCTGCGCGGCAAGACCACCTATGCCAAGGGCGAGGGCGTCTGCACCGATTTCCCCGGTCAGTTCGTCAAATAGCGCATAGGCGCACGTAAAACCCTTCGGGCGCCCGTTTCTCCTTAACGGGCGCCCGTCTTTACCCGCAAGGAGACTTCTCTTATGACACAGACCCACGTAAAGCAGGACACGTACTGGAAGCGCATCGTCGCGATCCTCACGGCCGGCTGGATCGTCATCTGGATCTACCGCTGTGCACTCACGCCCGTATACTCCATCCTTTCGGAGTACTTCGGCGGCGCCTCCGATGCCGCCCTCGGCAGCATCTCGAGCTTCTACTTCTTGGGCTACGTCATCATGCAGATCCCTTCCGGGCTGCTTGTTGACCGCTTTGGACAGAAGCGCGTCATCATCCCCGGCTTCACCCTGTTCGCCCTCGGCGCGGCCGTCGTCGCGCTCTCCCAGAGCCTTCCCGTGCTCTATGCCGGCTCCGTGCTGGCGGGCCTTGGCTGCGGCACCTTCTACGGCTGTGCGTACTCGCTGACCGCCGAGAACGTCCCCGCCGAGCGCAAGAGCCTCTCCACCGCCATCGTCAACTCCGGCATGGCCATCGGAAGCGGTCTGGGCCTTGTCTCGGCCTCTGCGCTGGTAGGCTCCGGCACGCTGCCCTGGCAGACCATGGTCGTGGCGGCGCTCGTGCTCGCCCTGATCATGGTGGTCGTGTTCGCGCGCGTCGTGCGCTCGAACAAAGAGGCTGCCGAGACCCAGGTCGCAGGAGCCCCTGCCGCCACCGGCAAGACCGACATCCGCGCGCTGTTCAAGCCGCAGATGATCGCGGCCTATGTGCTGTACTTCTCCACCATGTACGCCTACTACCTGATCGACACCTGGCTGCCCAACTTCCTCGAGACCGAGCGCGGCTTTGAGGGCACGGCTATCGGCATCGCCAGCTCGCTCGTGTTCTTCTCGGCCATTCCCGGCGCGCTCATCTTTAGCCGCCTGGCCGACAAGCTCCCCGAGCGCAAGGTCACGATCATCATCGCGCTCGAGCTCATCGCCGCCGCCATGCTCGCCTTCATGATCAACACGGGCGACCAGACCCTGCTCGTGATCGGCATCGTGCTGTATGGCTTCTTTGGCAAGCTTGCGGTGGAGCCGATCATCATCTCGTGGCTCTCGGGCTTTGCCTCGGGCGGCTCGGTGGCAACCATGTACGGCGTGTTCAACTTCTTTGGCATGACGTCCTCCGTCATCGCGCCCGCCGTCACCGGCGCCATCTCCGATGGCACGGGCTCCAAGATCTTGGGCTTCTACCTGGCCGTCGCCATCATTCTTGCCGGCACCCTACTCTTCTTCCTCGTGAACCGCCTGTGCGGCAGCAAGAAGGCCTCCGCATAAGGCCCCGGCACCCCAACCGTGAAAACTCTGCGGGCGGCCGTGCTGTGCCGCCCGTCCCAGATACCGCTACCTAGACGCCCAAGAGAAAGGAAACACATCATGGGCTACCGCAACAACCAGACCGGATACCGCGAGGACCTGCTCGCCAACCGCTCCGTCGTGAAGCGCAACTGGGCCGTCATCGAGCCCGACGGCTGCGTCAAGAACGTCATCCCCGGCTTCGAGAACTGCGACATCACTATCCTCGGCTCGCCCAAGCTCGGCGGCACCTTTGTGGACTACCTGCTTACCGTCCACGAGGGTGGCAAGAACGCCCAGGGCTGGGGCCAGGGCGAGGAGGAGCTCTTCATCTACTTCTTTGACGGCACCGTTGAGGTCTCCGATGGCGAGACCACCCAGACCGTCACCGACGGCGGCTACATCTATGTGCCTGCCGGCAAGAAGATCTACTTCGAGAACAAGGGCACGGGCGACGCGCACGGCTTTATGTACAAGCGTCTCTACGACCGTATCGAGGGTCACGAGGCCCACACCGTCATCGGCAACTCCAACGACCTCGAGTGGGTCGACTACGAGGGCATGACTGACGTGAAGTGCTGCGACTTCCTGCCCTCTGCCACTGACCTGGGCTTTGACATGAACATGCATATCCTCACCTTCGAGCCGGGCGCCTCGCACGGCTACGTGGAGACCCACTTCCAGGAGCACGGTGCCTACATCTACTCCGGCAAGGGCGTCTACGTACTCGAGGACCAGTGGATCCCCGTGGAGAAGGGCGACTACCTCTACATGGGCGCTTATTGCCCGCAGGCCGCCTATGGCGTGGGCCGCGACGAGGTCTTTGCCTACATCTACTCCAAGGACTGCAACCGCGACGTTCGCCTTTAACCCGTGCGGGCCAGACGCATTATCTCTCCTCTCTCTAACCATTTTCCGGTGCATCTGACCAGCTTTTCCGCTCGCCCCGCAGCCTTTGTGCGCTGCGGGGCGCTTTGCACTACCATGACCTGTGTAACCTAAAGACAAGGAGCAGCATGAACGTTTCGGATGTTCTCGTTCTCCCCTCGTTCGAGGGCGCGCAGGTCATCTCTGGCGGCGCCGGCCTTGGCCGCGAGGTCACCACCGCCATGGTTGTCGAGGCTCCCGACATCGATGCCTGGGGCAAACGCGGACAGCTTCTGATCACAAGCTTCTACGCGTTTGAAAAGCTAGACGAGGCCGGGCTCGAAGCGTTTTTCGAGAAGGCTGAGCAAATCGGCATCGGCGCTATCGTATTCAAGCCCGAGCGCCTGGTGGCCGAGGCTCCCCAGGCGGTCCGCGAGCTGTGCGACCGCCACGCCCTGCCGCTCATCCGCGTACCCGGCACCACCAAGTACGAGAGCCTGCTGCTCGACGTGCTGGGCAACTTCCTCGACTCGAACCTGACGCTTCTCAACCGCTTCTTCGACCTGCATCGCCAGACCATGGAGCTCGCACTGCGCGAACCCACCTTGCTCGAAATTCTCATGCGCCTGCGCGGCCTGGTGCACGCCGACATCACCTTCCTCGACTGTGTGAAGGACCGCCGCACCACCACCAGCGACGAGCTCTCGCGCTTTGAGCACCCCCGCCTGACGGAGCTCGAGGCGAACGAGTACCGCACGCATCGCTACTTTGACGCAGAACTCACCTACCCCGAGCTCACACGTATGGCCACCGCCGTACTCGTGCCCAGCACCGATGAGCAGTTCTACTACCTGATTCTGCACATCAAGTCTGAACGCCTGACTCCGCTCGATATCATGGCCGTCGAGAACGCGGTCTCCCTGCTGCAGATGGAGGTGCTCAAGCAAAACGCGCTCGATCGCAAGGTGTTCTTTGCCAACAACAACATCGCCCGCGAGCTGCTGTGCGACCGCGATCTCGACTCCGCCCAAGCGGCAGACGACCTCAAGGCGCTCGGCATCGATGCCTTCCCCCACTACGAAGTGCTGCTGCTAAGCGTCAAGCTCGAGGACCCCTCGGAGGTCGACCGCCAGTCCGACGTGTTCCTTATGGCGCGCCGCCGCCTGAAGATGCTCTACCCCACCACCGCCTACCTGGAGACAAACTACAGCATCACGTTTCTGCACAACGTGCGCTCTCAGGCCGCGCGCTTCGAGGTCTCCACCATCGAGGAGATCATGGCCGAGGTGGCAAACGTTCCCGCCATGCCGCAGTTCACCTACACCGCGAGCCTAAGCTCCTTGGGCGACATGGCAAGCATCTGTTCGCTCAACCGCGAGGCCACCGACGTCGCGCGCTTTTTTGACGGGAGCAATCGCTCCAACAGCTGCCTGCGGTACGAGGACATGGGCATCTACAAGCTCTTTATGCAGGTGACCGATGCCTCCGAGCTTGCGCAGTTCGTAGACCCGCGCGTGGCCGCCCTGCACGATGAGTCGCCCGAGTTCTTCGAGACGGCCTCGGCACTGTGCGAGAACAACCTCAACTACCAGCAGACCGCCCGCGATCTCTACGTACACCCCAAGACGATTCGCTACCGCGCCGAGCGCATCCAGAAGCTCCACGGGCTGGACTTTCACAATCTGGACGACCGCATGCAGATCGCCCTCGCGGCACGCATCTACCGCCTGCTTAAGAACAAGGCATAAGGGAGCTCTATGAATATCGACATCAACGTATGCGGCCGCGCCGTGCCCTTGAGCGTGTACGAGCCGTCGCCCGCTGCCGACCGGCACTGCGCCGTGCTCTACTACCACGGCGGCGGCTTTCTCTGTGGAGAGATGGGTGACCTGCCCAAGCTCTACCAGCGCATGTTCACACAAGCGGGCTACACGCTGGTCACCGTTGAGTACCCGCTGTGCCCCGAGTACACGCTGGCGGGTTCGGTTGCCTACAGTCTGGAAGCGCTCGGTGCGATCGTGCGTGCCCTCCCCCAGCTGGGTTGCGACTCCTATGTGCTCTTTGGCCGCTCGGCCGGTGCCTACCTGGCGCTCAAACTCGCAGCCTCTCTGCGCTGCGGGGCGCCCGAGCTCCTGCAGCCCGCAGCCATCCTCGACTTCTACGGTTTTTGGAATCTAGACGAGGCGTTTTTGCATGAGCCCAGCACCCACTACCAGTCCATGCCCCGCGTAGATGAGCAAACGGTCGCGCGCATCCGCGGCGAAGAGGGCGAGCTGGTACTCGGCGGCGCGAACGCGCAGCGCTACTCGCTCTATGTCTACGCCCGCCAGACGGGCAGATGGGGCGAGCTGCTCGGCATGCGCACGGATGCCGCCCGCGAGGCGCTCTCCCTCAGCTCAGAGGACGTCGCCGTCCTGCCCCCGCTCTTCATCACGGCGAGCACCGGCGACCAGGACGTACCGCTCAAACAGTCCAAGACCCTCATGCGCGCCGCGACGGGCGCCGTCATGCATCAGGTCTACTACCTGGAGCACGACTTTGACCGCGATGTCTCCAACTCCGCGGGGCGCGAGGCCTACGAGGCCGCACTCGCTTTTCTCTCTGATCACCTGGGGCGCTAACGCACCCCGAGCCCGAAAGGATTACCCATGCGTATCGCTCTGCTCGAACCGCTCGGCGTTCCCGCCAAGACCATCGACGAGCTGGCTGCTCCCCTGCGCGAAGCCGGCCACGAGTTTATCTCCTATGACACCAAGACCACCGATGCGGCCGAACTCGCCCGCCGCAGCGCCGGGGCGGAGGTCGTCATGATCGCCAATAACCCCTACCCCACCGAGGCCTTCGCGCCAGACGGCGCGCTCAAGATGATCGCCGTAGCCTTTACGGGCATCGACCACGTAGCGCTCGACACCTGCCGCGAACGCGACATCGAGGTGCGCAACTGCGCGGGCTACTCCGATGTCTCGGTCGCCGAGCTCACGCTGGGCCTCACCATCGATGTGCTCCGCCGCGTGGTCGAGGCCGACGCCGCCGTGCGCGCAGGCAAGACCAGCGCCGGCCTTACGGGCAGCGAGATCCTCGGCAAGACCGTGGGCATCGTGGGCTGCGGCAAGATCGGCTGCGCAGCTGGCCGTCTCTTTTCCGCCTTCGGTGCGCGCGTACTGGGCTACTCCCGCCACGAGCATGCCGAGGCCGCCGAAGCCGGCATCGAACAGGTCTCGCTCGAACAACTGCTGGCCGAGTCCGATATCGTGTCGCTTCATCTGCCGCTAAACGACGCCACCCGCAAGACCTTTGGGGCCGAGCAGATCGCCCAGATGAAGGACGGCGCCGTCCTTATTAACTGCGCCCGCGGCGGTATCGTAGACAACGACGCCCTTGCCCGTGCCCTGAATGCCGGCAAGCTCTCCGGCGCCGGCATCGACGTATTTGACATGGAGCCGCCCATCCCGGCCGACTACCCGCTCGTCAGCGCCAAGAACTGCGTCTTCACCCCGCATGTGGCCTTCCTCACTCACGAGGCCATGCAGCGCCGCGCCAAAATCGAGTTCGACAACGTGCTGGCCTATACCCAGGGCCGCACCCAAAACGTCTGCCCCCTGTAGCAACAGCCGCAGGGCCGCATCTCAACCAACCATCCACCCTAAGGAGAACCCCATGGAAGCACTTGAGACCCTTATGAATCGCCGCAGTGTACGCGCCTATACCGGCGAGCCCGTCCCGCGCGAGCAGCTTGACCGTATTCTTGACGCCGGCCTCGTGGGCCCCACCGGCAAGGGCAAAAAGCCCTGGCAGTTCTATGTTGTGCAGGCACGCGAGACCATCGATGCCCTCGCCTCCATGCGCACGCCCGCGCCTTCCGCGTTCAAGACAGCCGGCGCCGCCATCGCGGTCTTTGGCGACCCCTCCGTCTCCGACACCTGGGTCGAGGATTGCTCCATCGCCATGCAGAACATGCACCTCGAGGCTGCAAGCCTGGGTCTCGGCAGCGTTTGGATCCAGGGACGCCTGCGCAAGACGGCCGACGGACAGGACTCCAGCGCCTTTGCCTCCAAGCTGCTCGGCGTCCCGGCCGGCCTTGAGCTCGAGGCCGTACTGCTCGTAGGCCAAATCAAGGAACAACCCGCCCCGCACACCGAGGCCGACCTCGTCCGCGACCACGTCACCTATCTGGCATAACGACCGCGCGACGTATCGCTTCCCAGCCCCTGCTCGCATCCTTGCGAACAGGGGCTTGTCTTTTGGCCGGGCCTCACGGCCGTACCTCATCGTCACGGACGCCCCGCCCGACCAAAAAAGACCCGCCTTCCCAGATAGAAAGGCGGGGCTTTGCTCGTTTGAGCTAGCTTGCTATGAAGCGATGCTTAGAAGGTGACGGGGGTGTCGTTGTAGACGCACTCGAGCAGCTGCTCCATCTCCTCCTGCGTCGGCTGGCGCGGGTTGGAGCCGGTGCAGGCGTCGAGGATGGCGTTCTTGGCGACCTCGGACTTCTTCTCCTCGAACTCGGCGTAGTCGATGATGGACTCGTCGGCCTTCACACCGTACTGGCCGTAGTTCTTGATGCCCTGCGGGATGTCGAGGGCGTCGTTGAGGTCGCGGATCTTCTGGACCAGGGCCTCGACGAGCTCGTCCTCGGTCTCGCCCTCGAGGTGCAGGACCTCCTTGGCGATAAAGGCATAGCGGGTCTTGGCAGCGGCGTCCTTGGCGTTGAACTGGATGACCTTGCCCAGGTACATAGCGTTAGCGCAACCGTGGATGATGTGGTCGCCGGTAAAGGCGGCACCGGTCTTGTGAGCCATGGAGTGAACGATGCCCAGCAGGCCCGAGGAGAAGGCGATGCCGGCGATGCACTGAGCGTCGTGCATGTGCTGGCGGGCCTCCTGGTCGCCCTTGTAGGACTTGGGCAGCCACTCGACGATCTCGCGGATAGCGTGCAGCGCGTTGGCATCGGTGTACATGGAGTGAACGGTGGAGACGTAGGCCTCGATGGCGTGGGTCAGAGCATCCATACCGGTGTGAGCGCAGAGCTTGGCGGGCATGGTGTAGGTGAGCTCAGGGTCGACAATGGCGACGTCAGGCGTGATGTTGAAGTCGGCCAGCGGGTACTTGATGCCCTTGGCGTAGTCGGTGATGACGGAGAACGCGGTGACCTCGGTAGCAGTGCCGGAGGTGGAGGAAACGGCGCAGAAGTGAGCCTTGGTGCGCAGCTCGGGGAACGAGAAGGGCACGACGGCTTCCTCGAAGGTCTCCTCGGGATACTCGTAGAACAGCCACATGGCCTTAGCGGCATCGATCGGGGAGCCGCCGCCGATAGCGACGATCCAGTCAGGCTGGAACTCCTTCATGGCCTCGGCGCCACGCATGACCGTCTCGACGGACGGGTCGGACTCGACGCCCTCGAAGAGCTTTACCTCGAAGCCGGCCTCTTTAAGGTCAGCCTCGACGTCCTGCAGAAAACCGCCGCGACGCATGGAGCCGCCGCCGGTCACGATGATGGCCTTGTTGCCCTTGAGGTTCTTGACCTCGTGACGAGCACCCTCACCGAAATAAAGATCGCGCGGGTTGGTAAAACGTCCCATACTTGCCTCCAAATCTACAAGCCCCTCTTGGCTCGTATAACACGGGGCATCTGAGCAGCCCCGTAAGGACCAGATCTGCGCGCCAGGCGATGGCGCATCATCGCTTTGCCATCCCAACGTGCACCTTCACGGTAACGTTTGGGTAAGCTTTCGGATAGGACTCACGAAGACAAATTCGAAAGCCCTTTCTGCACCGAACTGTATAAAGTTTACGTTTTCAGCAGCAAATTGACTTTCGTTCTTCCGTAAACGTAAGTGTTTTATCGGCGTGCAGTAAGTCTTCACGTTGCGCAGAAAGCTTTTGTCCAGGCCCTCTCACTGCTCTATACTTTTGACCATTAAACGAAAGGAAGGCACCATGGCGTTCGACCCCATTCAAGAAGACTGCCTGCGCCTCATCCTGCAATCCATGAGCCGTCAGAACATCATGCCGCTCGACAACGCCGAGTTTATCCAGCGGCAGATGGACGAGTACCGCCAAAATCCCGACAGCCTTGTTGTTACCGATCGCGACCGCTCGTTCCATCTGGTGGCAAAGGCCGCTGAGCTGGCAGACTACCGCATTCCCTTTATGACCGATGAGGAAGAGGTCATGCGCAACGACGCGCAGGCCGAGGCCTATCTGCGCGAAGCGGTGGAACTCGATTCCAAAAACTGGGACGCGCAGCGCATGCTCACCGCCTTGTGCGCAGACTCCAACGACGCCTACGTCTCGTATCTGATTGACCAGCGTCAGACCGTTGCGGACGAGATCGCAGCGGGCATCCACGCCGCCAGCACCCCGTACGAGAAGGAGTTCGCAAGCGACCTCGCGAGCCGCCCCTATCTCCGCTGGCTCGCGGCCCTCTCCTCGCACGCCTTTATCTGCGGCCAGTACACCCTGGCGTTCAACACCGCGATCGAGCTGCTCGACATCGACCCGCTCGACTTTGCGGGCGTGCGATACACCGCATACCTTGCCCTGGCAAAACTTGAGTGCACGGTCTCGGATATCAAGAGGCTGCGCGCCCGGTGCGCCCGCGCCGAGAGCGGTCCGCAGGCCGGACGGCGTCGCGGCGAGCGCGGACAGGAGCGCCAGGACGCCTGGTCGCTCATCGCGCAGGTCAACGTGCTCTACCGGCAGTTCGACTATGAGGGCGCAAGCCATGTGCTGCGCCTGCTCCTGCGCAGCTATCCGCACTGCGCGCAAGCCCTGTACTACCAGGCCGAGTTCCCCGAGGGACTCTTTGGCCGCGTAAACGTCGAGCCCGGCAGCGGCGACGAACTCGTCCTTGCCATCAGCGAGGCGACACCCCTGCTTCAGGAGGGCGTGGGCGCCCCGGACTGCGCCGGTTTTTCCTCGTGGCTTTCAAACCACACGCTGGTGCAGGAGGCCCTTGAGGCCGAGGATCAGCAGTTGCGCGCAAGCCTTCGCGACCAGCCTGCAAAGGGTGAGAACTAATGGAGCCCCGCGAGTACATCCCCGCCTTTTTGGAGCACGAATACCAGCTCGAGCACCCCGACCTGACCCCTGCGGCCCTCGAGCTGCTCCATACCAAGGTGCTAGAGAGCCCCGAGGCCTACGCCGTCTCCCCGCGCGCTCAGGCGCTCGTCTCCTATTCCCGCGTGCGCGAGCACCTGCTGCAAGGCCTCCGAGAGTTCGAAGATCTGCCCGACGAGACCTTTGACCAGAAGCGACAGGAGCTGTTTGGCCGCACGCGCGACGAGCTCGTGCAGATTATGCAGGTAGACGAGTATTGCGTCGATGCGCAACTGCTCTATGCCATACTCGCCGAGGTTCCGCTGGACGCATGTCTCAGCGACCTCATGAAGATCTCTGACAAGGCGGCCGAGTATCTGACGAACAGCGCCCCCGGCTTTGATATCGAGGCGCCCCATTACTGGGACCCTTCGCTTTCTGAGGAAGAGATCGCTCAGCGCACGCGCACGAATCCCGTTGCCATCGGCTGGCTACATGCGCTCGAGGCGCTTGCCCACGGCTGCATTTCGAGTGCGCGCTACCGGGCCGGCATTTCCTACGCGCAGCGCATCCTGCGCTCCCGCGGTTACACGCACCGCGCCGAGGGCACGATCCTGCTTGCCCAAGCGCGTCTGGAGGACGAGGACGGCTTTTTCGCCACCCTGCGCGAGGGCGGTCCCGAGCTCGAAAACTCCCCTTGGTACCTGTTGGGCCGCACGATCCTGCTCTACAAGATCGGCCGCCGCAAGAATGCCCAGCGCGCGCTGCGCGACTTTGCCACACGCTGTGAAGGCGGGGCGTTCTTCCTGCTCAACCCTACCTATCTGACGCCCTACCTGCCCGTACGTCCCGCCCCGCAAGAAAGCTGGGACCTCACGCATCAGGCTGTCTACGAGGCAGACGGCATCTTGGTGGACACGCCGGATTTTCCCACCTGGGCGCAATCCGTCGATGGCATCGAGAACATCTCCGAAGACTTTGCGCGCCGCTACGGCTTCTAGTCTCCCCTAGCGCGTGTTCACCTGCATCGCCGCCGGCAGCGCGCGGGCCACGGCGCAGCCGATGCCGGCACCCACGGCGAGTTTCACCGCGTCGGGGATAATAAACGGCAGCACGGCCACAGCGAGCGCCGGGGCCACGTCCATCGAGGCCACGACCATAAGCTGCACCGTGCCGCACGCATACGAGATAAGCAGCAGTACGACATCGCCGACCAGCACGCGGACAAACAGCGGAATGCTTTGCGGCAGGACCTTAACCAGCGTGGTCGCCGCGAGGATGCCGATCAAAAAGCCCCACAGAAAGCCTCCCGTAGGCCCCACGATGCGCACAAGCCCGCCCGAAAAGCCGGAGAAAACGGGGAGACCGATAGTGCCCAGCAGCAGGTAGACGGCAACGGTCACCACGGCGGCGGGACGGTCGAGCACCGCAGGCAGCAGCGCGAGTGCAAGCGTCTGCAGGGTAAAGGGAATCGGCCCCAGAGGAACACTGATCCACGCAGATACGGCAAGCAGAGCCACGCACAGGCCAGCGCGTGCGATTTGCTGGGTTTTCATATGGACTCCTTAACCTAAAGCAAACGTCTCCGGGGCAAGAGCATAGGCGAGGCGCCAGCGGAGCCTCGTTCCCGCCGCAGATAATTAACCGTAAAGACGCAGATGGCGCGCCTGCAATTATCTGCTATACTCGTCTGCGCTGTCCCCATCGTCTAGCGGCCTAGGACGCCACCCTTTCAAGGTGGATACCGCGGGTTCGAATCCCGCTGGGGGCACCATTCGAATATTTAAGAGCCTCAGCGATGGGGCTCTTTCTTTTTGGAACCCCCTTGCATGCGGGATTCGAACCCGGCAGGGTGCGGAGCTGAGAAAACGCGAAGCGTTTTCCAGCGCAGCCCGCAAGGCGCGAATCCGCAGCGGATGCGGATTCGCGAAGCGAACACGCAGACATCCCGCTGGGGGCACCATCTGAATGAGCGAGCCCGGCACCTTCGCGGTGTCGGGCTTTTTGCTACCACGAGCCGGGATTCGAACCCAACAGCTCGCTATACATTTCAACTTCTCATACTGCTGTTTTTATACACGTTTTTTCACCCTTTCGCCCTCTCGGGCTCGAGCACCGTACATATTTTGCGTTTGTGCACGCCGCAAGATATCCAGCTCAACGGATTCGGCCAATGAAGTTCGCGCTGTGGTCCCCGAAAAGGCTCAGGAGGCCCTTAGGGCAAAAAATGAACAAGGTTCATCGATGCATACCGTGCACAAACGCAAAATATGTACGGCGCGCCCCTCAGACAACGCCTGATAAACCCCGATGTGGGCATCCATGACAACGAGCGCCACTCGGGCAAGACAATTCGACATGAAAAAGGGCCGCCGTTCATCAGAACAGCGGCCCGAAAGGGTTTTCCAGGTACCCGAGATTCTTAAGCGACAAGCCCTACAACGCGTACTCAGCACGCTAGGAAGGTTAGAGCCCGAAGATCGAGTAGCTGGAAAAGCCGACTAGACGTAGAAGAGGATGTCGTCGTAGGTCGGAACCGGCCAGTAATCGGCGGCCACAATCTCCTCCATAGCGTCCACGGCAGCACGGAGCTTGTCCATGGCCGGGATGACCTCGTGCGCGTACTTGTTGGCCTGCTCCTGGCCCTCGAGGGTCTCGGCCTCCTTGTGCATGGCGTCGAGCGCCTTGATGGAGTCGTTAATCTCGGTAATGCCGTTGCAGAGCTTGTTGAGCGTGTTCTGCTCACACTGCATGGCGGCCTCGGCACCGGCGGTGCGGATGGCCTCGAGGCCCTTGGCGACCTTGGTGGCGTAGGCGGTGATCGCCGGGCGATAGGTACGGCGAGCCTCACGGATCATCGTGGTGGCCTCGATGTTCATGAGCTTGTTGTACTTCTCAAGCTTGCAGTCGTAGCGGCACTGGACCTCGACGTTGGAGAGGACGCCCATCTCCTCGAAGAGGGCAACGGCCTTCTCGTCGGCGAAGAACGGCAGAGCGTCGGCCGTGGTCTTGTTATTGAGCAGGCCGCGCTTCTCGGCCTCGACGGGCCACTCGGCGGAGTAGCCGTCGCCGGAGAAGAGGATGCGCTTGTGGTCGGAGAGGACCTTCTTGCAGTACTCGAGCGCAGCGTCCTGGAACTTATCGGCGGGCGTGCCCTCGAGAGCGTCGGCAAAGGCCTTGAGCGACTTGGCCACAGCGGTGTCGAGCACCAGGTTGGGGTCGGAGACGTTCTGCTCGGAGCCGCAGGCACGGAACTCGAACTTGTTGCCGGTGAAGGCGAACGGGCTGGTGCGGTTGCGGTCGGTGTTGTCCTGCTGCAGCTTGGGCAGGGCATCGGCGCCCAGGTCGAGCACGCCGTGCTTGGCGTGGACAGAGGCCTTACCATCGGCGATCTTCTCGACAACCTCGGTGAGCTGGTCGCCCAGGAAGATGGAGACGATCGCGGGAGGCGCCTCGTTGGCACCCAGACGGTGATCGTTGCCGCAGGAGGCGACAGAGGCGCGCAGCAGGCCCTGGTAATCGTCGACAGCTTCGATGACGGCGGTCAGGAACACGATGAACTGCAGGTTATCGAGCGGGGTCTCGCCCGGATCGAGCAGGTTCTCGGACTCGGTGCCGATGGACCAGTTGTTGTGCTTGCCGGAGCCGTTGATGCCGTCGAAGGGCTTCTCGTGCAGCAGGCAGACCAGGTCGTGACGGGAGGCGATGAGCTTCATCTTCTCCATCATGACCAGGTTGTTGTCGATGGCCTCGTTGAGCTCGGCGTAGACCGGGGCGAGCTCGTGCTGGCAGGGAGCGACCTCGTTGTGTTTGGTCTTGGCGGGAATGCCGAGGGCCCACAGCTCGTCGTCCAGGTCCTTCATGTAGGCAGAGACCGTCGGGCGGATAGCGCCGAAGTAGTGCTCCTCGAGCTCCTGGCCCTTGCAGGGGTTGGCGCCAAAGAGGGTGCGGCCGGTGATGACCAGGTCCTTGCGCTTGCGGTAGGCCTCCTTCTTGATGAGGAAGTACTCCTGCTCGTCGCCGACGGAGGGCACGACCTTCTTGGGGGTCTTGCCAAAGAGGGCGAGCACGCGCTTGGCCTCGCGGTCAAGAGCGGTCATAGAGCGCAGCAGCGGGGTCTTCTTGTCGAGCGCCTCGCCGTTGTAGGAGCAGAAGGCGGTGGGGATGCAGAGGACCTCGTCCTTGATGAAGGCGGGGCTGGTGGGGTCCCAAGCGGTGTAGCCGCGGGCCTCGAAGGTGGCGCGCAGGCCGCCGTTGGGGAAGCTCGAGGCGTCCGGCTCGCCCTGGATCAGGTTCTTGCCGGTGAACTTGGTGATGGCGGTACCGTCATGGTTGGGCTCCAGGAAGCTGTCGTGCTTCTCGGAGGTGATGCCGGACAGCGGCTGGAACCAGTGCGCATAGTGCGTGGCGCCCTTGGAGATGGCCCAGACCTTCATGGCGTGAGCAACCGCGTTAGCGACGTCCAGGTCCAACGGCTTACCGTCCTCGAGGGTTGCGGCAAGACGCTTGTAGATGTCCTTGGGAAGCGTCTCTTTCATGACGTCTTCCGAGAACACCATGGTCCCGAAGCGGTCGGAAAGCGTAGATTCGGCCATGCGGAACTCCCTTCGTGTATACGCCGGCACGAGCCGCCAGCGCTTGTTACCAACGAACGATTGGTAGGTTAGTCGCGGCGTGTTTCGGAGGCATTAACAAGATGTTGCTAGCCGGAAACAAACGAGTCGAGGATACCGCAGTGTGCTCAAAAATGCCGCTCAGGAGGGTCGTTAATTTGCGGAATTCACGTTTCGCCCGGTGTGCGGGCAAAGAGCCTCCACGCGCAGCATGAAGTCGCCAGGCAATCGCGTCCATAGGCCACACCTATGGCAGTTTGAGCCAAAGCCCTTAGGCGGCTATCGTCCGTCCTGAGGTAGAATCAGTGCACGATAGAACCGTATCCGCACCCGGAGGTAGCGCATGAAGGTCGCCGATATCTTTGCCGAGGCCAAGGCCGCAGGCACGCAGCCCGTCTCGTTCGAGATGTTTCCGCCCAAAGGAGAGATGACGCTCGAGCACGCCCGCGAGGTCGCCGGCAGCTTTGCCGAGCTGCATCCGGACTTCGTGAGCGTTACGTACTCCGCGGGCGGCTCGGGCAACTCCGGCGCCACCGCGCAGATCGCCTCCATGATCTCGCAGGAGTTCTCCGTGAGCTCCGTGGCGCATCTCACCTGCATCTCGCTCACGCACGACGAGCTGCAGCAGAAGATCGCCCAGATGCACGAGGCCGGGATCGAAAACGTCCTCGCCCTGCGCGGCGACCTGCCGGCGGGCACCGATCCCGCCGCCGCAGCGAGCGCGGAGTACCCCTTTGCCAAGGACCTCATCCCCGAGCTTGTCGAGGCCGGCTTCTGCGTGGGCGCCGCCGCCTACCCAGAAGGCCACATCACCTGTGAGGACCTCGCGCTCTCCGTTGAGCATCTCAAGCAGAAGCAGGACGCGGGCGCAAGCTTCTTCGTGACCCAGCTCTTCTTTGACAACGAGTGCTGCTACCGCTTCCTCGACATGGCCGAGAAGGCCGGTATCACCGTGCCCATCACCTGCGGCATCATGCCCTTCATGGGGAAGGCCCAGCTCAGCCGCATGGTGTTCATGTGCGGAGCGTCGCTGCCCTCCCCCGTCATCAAGATCTTGGCCAAGTACGAGGACGACGCCGAGAGCCTGCGCCAGGCGGGTATCGAGTACGCTTGCCGCCAGCTGCAGGACCTTAAATCCCACGGCGTGGACGGCCTGCACGTCTACACCATGAACCGCCCCTCGGTGGCGCGCGCGGCCTGCGAGGCGCTTCGAGGCTAGTGGTAGGCCCCCTGGAACATACCGCGACCGATGCCGGCTTGAGCGAAGTTCCGCCCGAGCTGGCGTCTCCCTTTATGTACCGAGTGGATCCGGAGCGCCGACCGCGGGTGAACCGCCAAGAGATGCTCCGCTATCTGGGGTATGCCGGCCAGAAGATCGAAGACGACCTTTCCGCGCGCATCGAGGCGGTGGTAGAAGAGCTCGAGCTCACCGTGGAGCCCCATGGTGTGCGCCGCGTCTTTGCCGTCGACGCTCGCGGCCTCGACGAGGCGGGCATGCCCTGTATCCGCCTTGCGGGCACGCAGATCGAGCTGCGCGGGCGCGACATCTTCCGTCATCTCAAAGATGCACGTTTCTGCGCCGTGCTCGCCTGCACTCTGGGCATGCGCGCCGAGCGCCGCCTGCGCACGCTCTCAAGCCAACAGCCGCTCGAGAGCGCCGTCTACGACGCGGCCTGCTCTGCCTACGTAGAGGCCGCCGTCGACCAGATGGACGAACAGGTCAAGGCCTGCGCCAAATCGTTCGAGCTGCGCGGCAACTGGAGATTCAGCCCCGGCTACGGCGACTGTCCGCTCTCCTGTCAGGGAAGCATCCTGGCCGCGCTCAACGCCGGCCGCGCCATCGGCCTCACCCTCACCGACACCGACCTGCTCATGCCCACCAAGAGCGTCACCGCCTTTATCGGCCTGTTCGAAGGCAGCGTGCACAGCAGCAACAGCCGCCCCACCTGCGCGATCTGCCGTCTGAGCGGCTCGTGCGCCTTCCGTGCCCGCGGCGAAACCTGCTATGGTGGGTAGCACTTTTCCTCAGGGTTAACCAACCACGATGGGAACAACCATGTTCAAAGCACTCGCAACAACCGATTCCTGCGGCCATGCCCTCGTCTCCCCCGTGAACGAGGCGAGACTTGGCGGGGCAACCTACCGCCCGCGCACGATCGACACGATTCGCTGTGACGACGACCTGCGCGCCGTGCTGCGCGGCGAGCGCCATCTGCTGTTCGACGGCGGCATGGGAACCATGCTGCAGGCCGCGGGCATGAAAGCGGGCGCCCTGCCGGAGCTCCTCAACTTTGAGGAGCCCGAGGTCATCGTCGATATCCAGCGCCAGTACGTAGAGGCCGGCTGCGAGGTCATCACCGCCAACACCTTTGGCGCCAATGCGCACAAGCTCGATGGCGCGGCGAGCGTGCACGATGTCTTCGCCGCCGCCGTGACCTGCGCCCGCAAGGCCGGCGCACGCTACGTGGCCGGCGACATCGGCCCCATCGGCGCCCTGCTGCAACCCCTCGGCACGCTCTCCTTTGACGAGGCCTACCTGCTCTTCCGCGAAGAGGTCGAGGCGGGCGTCGCGGCAGGCGTCGACCTGTTTGTCATCGAGACCATGACCGACCTGCTCGAGACCAAGGCCGCGATCCTTGCCGTCAAGGAGAACAGCGACCTGCCCATCTTTGCCACCATGACCTTTGAGGAGGACGGGCGCACCTTCTTGGGCACCAGCCCCGAGGTGGCAGCCGTCACGCTCGATGCCCTGGGTGCAGACGTCGTGGGCATCAACTGCAGCCAGGGCCCGGCCGACCTGCGCCCCTTTGCCGCGCGCATGCTCACCGTCACCGATAAGCCCGTCATGGTGCAGGCCAACGCCGGCCTGCCGCACGTGGACGGCTGCGGCTGTACCGTATTCGATGTGCACGCGCCCGAGTATGCCGAAGCCGTCGCCGGCATGATCGAGGACGGCGTGGGCGTTGTGGGCGGATGCTGCGGCACCACGCCCGATCACATGCGCGAGCTCGCAAAGCTGATCGCGGGGCGCACGCCTGAGCCGCGCCACCACGCGCCGGCCATGTACGTGACGAGCGCCCAGACGCTCGTGGACCTGCCCTGCGACGGGCACAAGATCGCCGTGATCGGCGAACGCATCAATCCCACGGGCAAAAAGCGCCTGCAGCAGGCCCTGCGCGATGCCGACATGGACTACGTGGTCTCGCAGGGCATCTCCCAGCAGGAGCAGGGCGCCGACATTCTCGACGTGAACGTCGGCCTGCCCGAGATCGACGAGGTCGCCATGATCCAGGCGGCCTGCCTGCAACTCCAGGGCTCGACCCTTCTGCCGCTGCAGATTGACTCCACCGACCCTGCCGCCGTTGAGGCCGCCTGCCGCCGCTATGCGGGCAAGCCCATCATCAACTCCGTAAACGGCAAGCGCCAGATCATGGACGAGATCTTGCCGCTCGTGGCCCACTACGGCACGAACGTCATCGGCCTCGCGCTCGACGAGGACGGCATCGCGGACACCGCTGAGAAGCGCTTCGCGATCGCCGAGCGCATCGTCGAGGAGTGCGCGCGCTACGGTATCGGGCGCGACCGCATCCTCATCGACTGTCTGGTAATGACGGCCTCTACCAACCAGAAACAGGTGGTAGAGATCCTGCGCGCCGTCTCCATGGTCAAGCAGCGCCTGGGTGTGAAGTGCGCCCTGGGCGTCTCCAACGTGAGCTTCGGCCTGCCGGCGCGCCCCCTTCTGGGCTCGACGTTTTTGGCCGCAGCCTTTGGCGCCGGACTCGACGCCCCCATCATGAACCCGGGCTCCGAGCGCTTTATGGACGCCGTGCGCAGCTACCGCGTGCTGAACGGCGAGGACGAGGGCTCCATGGGCTACATCGAGCGCTATGCCGGCTGGACCGACCCGTACAAGATCGCCGCGGACCCGGCCCTTGCCGCGCAGCCCACAGGCGGCGAGAGCACGGCTCCGTCCGCCGCGGAAAGCAGCGCCAAGGACGACGACCCCATCCGCCACCTGGTCATCTCGGGCCGCAAGGGCGAAATCGCCGCGGTGACCGAACAGATGCTTGCCGACCACGAGGCCATGGACCTGGTGAACAACTACTTCATTCCCGCGCTCGACGAGGTCGGTGTCCTCTTTGACCAGGGCAAGTTCTTCCTGCCACAGCTTATGGCGGCGGCCGAGGCAGCACGCGTGGGCTTTGACACTATCAAGCGCCTTATGCCCACGGGCAGCGTGATGGACAAGGGCTCCATCTGCATCGCCACGGTCAAGGGCGACATCCACGACATCGGCAAGAACATCGTCAAGATGCTGCTCGACAACTACGGCTACACCGTCTTTGACCTGGGGCGCGACGTGGACCCGCAGGTGGTGCTCGACACCGTGCGCGAGCGCGACATCAAGCTCGTGGGCCTCTCCGCCCTCATGACCACCACCGTGGCCAACATGGAGGAGACCATCCGCCTGCTGCATGCCGAGGTGCCCGACGTCAAGATCATCGTGGGCGGCGCCGTGCTCACACCCGAGTACGCCAAGCAGATCGGCGCCGACTACTACGCAAAGGACGCCGCCGAGAGCGCGCGCATCGCTGAGGAAGTCTTTGGGAAATAAGTAACGGTTTTGCGCGCGGGCGCCCCACGCGCTGCTCCACGGTAGAATAGGGCAACACATTGGCCCAGATGCACGTTAGGAGCGCCCATGGCGATTACCGTTGCAGAGATCGCAGAGACTCGAGGCATGGTCGAGGAGCAGAACCTCGACATCCGCACCATCACGATGGGCATCTCGCTCATGGGATGCGCCGACGAGAATCTCGACCGTATGTGCGACAAGGTCTACGACCACGTGACGCACACGGCCGAGCACCTGGTAGAGACCGCCGAGAACCTCGAGAACGAGTACGGTATCCCCATCGTCAACAAGCGCGTCTCCGTGACCCCGGTCGCCCAGATCGCCGCCTGCTGCAAGGACGAGGACCTCACGCCCATCGCCCATGCGCTCGACCGCGCGGCCGAAACGCTCGGCATCGATTACCTGGGCGGATTCTCGGCGCTCGTGCAGAAAGGCATCGGAGACGCCGACCGCCGCGTGATCCAGTCCATCCCGCAGGCGCTCGCCCAGACGAGCCGCGTGTGCTCGAGCGTCAACGTGGCGAGCCTGCGCGCCGGCATCAACATGGACGCCGTGCTGCTGGCCGCCCAGACCATCATCGACGCCGCCAAGCTCACGGCCGATCAGGACTCCGTGGGCGCTTCCAAGTTCGTCTGCTTTGCCAACATGGTCGAGGACTCGCCGTTCATGGCGGGCGCGGTGCACGGCTCG
>CAVGNZ010000004.1:30248-53952 GCA_963630805.1 Bacteroidaceae bacterium | reverse complement strand
GAGGAGTTCGCCGAGCACATGCCCGCCGTGGCCAAGCGCTACATCGCCAAGAACGACATCAAGGTCTACCTGATCGACGCCATCGACCTGGCCGCCAAGGTCGGCATGGGCAAGCGCACCAACACGGTGCTTCAGTCTGCCTTCTTCGCGCTGGCCAAGATCCTGCCCGCCGAGGACGCCCTGCAGTACATGAAGGACGCGGCCACCAAGTCCTATCTCAAGAAGGGCCAGGCCATCGTCGACGCCAACCACAAGGCGATCGATGCCGGCGCCACCGCGTTCCGCGTCTTTGAGGTGCCCGCCGACTGGGCGACCGCCGAGGACGCCGTGGCCGAGGTTTCCGTCGAGGAGAAGAGCGCCATCGCCCGTCAGGTCAAGGAGCTGCTCGAGCCCATCGATCGCATGGACGGTGACTCGCTGCCCGTCTCCGCCTTCATGGGCTGCGTGGACGGCCAGTTCGAGCTGGGCGCTTCCGCCTACGAGAAGCGCGGCGTCGCCGTGGTCGTTCCGCATTGGGACGAGACCAAGTGCATCCAGTGCAACCAGTGCGCCTATGTGTGCCCGCACGCCACGCTGCGTCCGTTTGCCATGACCGCCGACGAGGCTGCCGCCGCGCCCGAGAACTGCCGCACCATCGATGCCATCGGTCCTAAGGCCAAGGGCATGAAGTTCACCATGGGCATGAGCCCGCTCGACTGCATGGGCTGCACCAACTGCGTGAAGGTCTGCCCCAAGGGCGCCCTCGAGATGGTTCCCACCGAGTCCGAGCTCGACCAGCAGCCCGTGTGGGACTACCTGGTCAAGAACGTCTCCGAGAAGACCGAGCTCGTGGCCGCCAACGTCAAGGGCAGCCAGTTCAAGCAGCCCTACCTGGAGTTCTCCGGCTCCTGCGCCGGCTGCGCCGAGACGGCCTACGCGCGCCTGGTCACCCAGGTCGCCGGCGACCGCATGTTCATCTCCAACGCCACCGGCTGCTCCTCCATCTGGGGCAACCCCGCCGCGACCTCTCCGTACTGCACGGACAAGAACGGCCATGGCCCGGCGTGGAACAACTCGCTGTTCGAGGACAACGCCGAGCACGGCCTCGGTCTCGCCGTGGGCTACGAGGCGGTCCAGAACAAGCTCGTCGCTTCCGTCACCGAGATGATGGCCTCCGAGAAGGCCTCCGATGAGTTCAAGGCCGCCGCTCAGGCCTGGATCGACTCCATCGGCGACGTCGAGGCCTCCAAGGCCGCTGCCGCCGCGCTCATCCCCGAGCTCGAGCGCGCTGCTGCCGAAGGCTGCACGATCGCGCCGACCGTCCTTGCCGACAAGGCCTATCTCACCAAGAAGTCCTTCTGGATCTTTGGCGGCGACGGCTGGGCCTACGACATCGGCTTTGGCGGACTCGACCACGTGCTGGCCTCGCGCCACAACGTCAACGTGTTCGTCTTCGATACCGAGGTGTACTCCAACACCGGCGGCCAGGCCTCCAAGGCCTCTAACCTGGGCCAGGTCGCTCAGTTCGCCGCTGCCGGCAAGGTCACCAAGAAGAAGAGCCTGGCAGAGATCGCTATGAGCTACGGCTACGTGTACGTGGCGCAGGTCGCCATGGGCGCCAACCCTGCTCAGACGCTCAAGGCCATCCACGAGGCCGAGGCCTACGACGGCCCGTCCCTCATCATCGGCTACAGCCCCTGCGAGATGCACTCCATCAAGAAGGGCGGCATGCAGAACTGCCAGTCCGAGATGAAGAAGGCTGTCGAGTGCGGCTACTGGAACCTCTTCCGCTTCAACCCGGATGCGGCTGCGGGCAAGAAGTTCACGCTCGACTCCAAGGCTCCGGCCGGTGGCTATCAGGACTTCCTGATGAACGAGGCCCGCTACGCCTCGCTCACCCGCTCCTTCCCGGAGCGCGCCGAGGAGCTCTTCCGCGAGAACGAGCAGGCTGCCATGGACCGCTATGCGCACCTGCAGAAGCTGCTTGCGGTGTATAACGAGGCGTAACGCGTAAGCATCGTCTACGTGCCCAATCGGAGGCCCCGGGGTCTGCCGAGAAAAACCGGTCGCGCTTGAGCGCCCCAGACGGTTTTTCACGGCAGCCCCCGGGGCCTCCTTGCGTTTCCGCTGCAGGCTACGGGTCTGGGGGAGGGGTCGGTGGCCCCCTTCTGGTTCGTTACAGGGAGTATGCAAAAATTACCTCTCAACAGGACGTTTTATGCACGCGAATCCATGCCCTTGGAATTCATACCAAGTGCAGCGTGCAAATATTGCGTCTGTGTACGATTGGGGGAGTGATCGTGCTGTGCCCAGGTCTGGGAAGATTGGAATTTCGCCACATTCGCTATGCATTTGTCCAGTAATGGCATCATTTGAGAACGACCGCCCAACCTGTGCCTATGCATACCGTGCACAGACGCAATATTTGCACGATGGTCTCGCGCTGCTCCGTGTTTGGCGGGAAGCACGTTTCGCCTCTGGGCAGATTTAGGGGAGGGGGCGATAAGGTGCGATAATGGGCGATTGAGATTTACGGAACGACGCTGCTCTAGGAGTGCAACGGTGAAACGTAGCTTTAGATTCTATGTCGCGCTTGCAGGTGCCAAGGCAACGACCAAGTTGCTTCATGCGCTGGGCCGTCAGGCGAGCTTTTTCCCAGGCGAGGTTGCCTACAAGATCTGCCCCGACTTTGTGAGCATGATCGAGAAGCCCAAGACCGTGGTGTGCGTTACGGGTACGAACGGTAAGACCACCACCTGCAACATGATCATCGATGCACTCGAGAAGAACGGTCGCGAGGTGCTCAATAACCGTGCCGGCGCGAACGTCAACGCCGGCATCATCGCATCGCTTGCCAACGGTTCGACCATGGGCGGCAAGACGAAATACGACATCGCTGTCTTCGAGGTCGACGAGCGCAGCTCGCAGCTCATCTACCCGCGCTTGAAGCCCACCTACGTTGTATGCACCAATCTCTTCCGCGACTCCATCCACCGCAACGCGCATCCTGAGTTCATCTTCAATTTCATTCAGAAGAGCCTGCCGGCGTCTACGCATATGATTCTGAACGCCGACGACCTCATCAGCTCTCAGCTGGGTAACGGCAATCCGCGCACGTACTTTTCGATCGACCGCCTGCCGACCGACAAGGAGCAGAGCGTCAATCTCATCAACGATGTGCGCATTTGCCCCAAATGTCACAAAAAGCTGCATTACAACTACGTGCGCTACCACCACATCGGCAACGCTACGTGCGAGTACTGTGGGTTCTCCTCGCCTGAGCCGGATTACCATGCGGCGCTCGATTTTGAATCGGGCACCATGCAAATGGCGACGCCCGAGGGCACGGAAGCCTACGACTTGGTGAGCGACTCGGTGCTCAACGAGTACAACCAGGTGACGGCGATTGCCACCCTGCGCACGCTGGGCCTGAGCTACGAGCAGGTGCGCGCCGGCTTTGCGGGCACCAAGATCGTCGAGTCGCGCTTCTCGACGTGCACCGTGGGGGATACCGAAGTCATTACGCATCTCGCTAAGGGCCAAAATCCCGTGGCGTGCTCCTGCGTGTTCGAGTACGTGGGCAGCGAGCCCGGCACCAAGGAAATCATCCTTATGGTCGACGATATCTTCGACCGCAAGGATTCTTCCGAGGTCATGACCTGGATTTACGATTGCGATTTCGAGTTCCTGAACACTCCGGACATCGTCAACATCGTTGTCGCGGGCGTTCGTCGTGAAGACTACAAGCTGCGCCTGCTTATGGCCGGCGTTCCCGAGGACCGCATCAAGTGCGTGAAGAGCGAGTTCGATGCTCCTGCCGAGCTCAAGTACCAGGGCACCGATAAGATCTACATTCTTCACGAGCTCTATGCTGTGGACGAGGCGCTGCAGCTGCGTGACCAGATTTGTGACGACCTGAAAAAACGAGGGGCTGCCCATGAGTAGAGAAATCGTCATCGAGGTGCTCTACGGAGAGTTCGCGAACCTCTTTGGAGACCTGCAAAACGTCCACTACCTCGAGGACTGTGTCGAGAACTGTCACGTGATCAACACGAGCCTGGGCGAGACGCCTGCATTCGCCACTGAGCACGTCGACCTGGTGTACATGGGTTCGATGACGGAGGACCAGCAGGAGCTCGCCATCGATGCTCTGCGTCCCTACAAGGATGCGCTTGAGGCTCAGGTAGAAGCGGGGACGCCGTTTCTCTTTACCGGTAATGCCATGGAGCTCCTAGGGGCCTACATCGAGAACGAGGACGGCAGCCGCATCGAGGCGCTTGGCATCTTCCCGCAGATCCATGCGCGTCGTCAGATGATGGACCGCTACAACTCGTTGATCCTCGCTGCGTTCCAGGGTCTGAAGCTCGTTGGCCACAAGGCTCAGTTCAGCCACTCTTATGGCGACAACGACGCCTGCTACTTCTGCGATGTGGTGCGCGGAGACGGCCTGCAGCCGGGCTCCAAGAAAGAGGGCCTCAAGAAGAACAACCTGATCGCCACTTCGATTCTGGGTCCCTTCGTGGTCTTGAACCCGTTGTTCGCTAAGTATCTCCTGGGGCTTATGGGTGTCGAAAACCCCAAGCTCGCGTACGAGGACACGGCGATGCGCGCATATGAGGCGCGCTTGGCTGAATTTGAAGATAGCAAGTTGCGCTACGTCTAGCGCTACCATATGACGGTCTGCCAAACATAAGATAAAGGAGTCTAAGCAGATGCAGGGTAAAGAGGTCTTTGAGACATACGAATCCGAAGTTAGGTCGTATTGCAGGAGCTTCCCTGAGATTTTTACCAAGGCCAAGGGCTCGATTATCACGGGCGAGAACGGCGTTGACTATCTCGACTTTTTCTGCGGAGCCGGCGCTGTCAACTACGGCCACAACAACGACTACATCAAGGGCCGTCTGATCGACTACATCCAGGGCGACGGCATCATGCACGCGCTGGACATGATGACCAAGCCCAAGGAGGACTTCCTGTCGTTCTTTGAGGAAGAAGTGCTCAAGCCGCGCGGTCTTGACTACAAGGTTATGTTCCCCGGCCCCACCGGCACGAACGCGGTGGAGTCTGCCCTCAAGCTTGCCCGCAAGGTAAAGCAGCGCAGCCAGATTTGGTGCTTCATGGGCTGCTTCCACGGCATGACCTTGGGTGCCCTGGCCCTGACCAGCGACTCCGGCAGCCGCGGCGGTGCTGGTGTCGAGCTGGGTAACGTTACCCACCTGCCCGCGCCTTATATGTTCCCCACGCTGGACAACATCTCCTACATCGAGACCCTTCTGACCGATGACCACTCCGGCGTGGAGAAGCCCGCCGCCATCATCCTCGAAACGGTACAGGCCGAGGGCGGCGTGCAGGTATTCGACGTCCAGTGGCTGCGCGACCTGCGCGCCCTGTGCGATAAGTACGATATCCTGCTGATCGTGGACGACATCCAGGTCGGTTGCGGCCGCACCGGCTGGTTCTTCTCCTTCGAGCGCGCGGGGATCGTGCCCGATATGGTGTGCCTCTCCAAGTCCATCGGCGGCTACGGCCTGCCGTTCGCGCTCACGCTCTTCAAGCCGGAGCTCGATGTATGGACCCCGGGCGAGCACAACGGCACCTTCCGCGGTAACCAGCTCGCTATGGTCGCGGCCAAGGCCGGACTGGAGTTTATGCTGGACGAGCACATCGAGGACGAGGTCCAGCGCAAGGGCCAGATCATTGCCGACTTCATGGCATCCAAGGTGGAGCCCTTGGGCGTGAAGGTCCGTGGTATCGGTCTGATCTGGGGTATCGAGATGTCTTGCGGAGATGACGCCGCAGCGGTATCCAAGGCATGCTTCGAGCACGGTCTTATCATCGAGCGTGCCGGCCGCGACAACAACGTGGTCAAGCTCATGCCCGCGCTGACCATTCCTGATGAGCAGCTTGAGCAGGGTCTGGAGATCATTCTTTCCTGCGTCAAGGACGTTCTGGCGTAAGGTTGCGGTCATCACGCGTTTGCGCTTTAGGCTGTCGGCATCACGCCGGCAGCCTTTTTCTTTTCACGCGGTATGCTAGGGTCGGGATTTGAAGCAACCCGTAGGGGAGGACGCTATGCAACCATCGGTATCGCGGCGGGGAGCGGTGGCTGCGCTGGGGTTGGCCGCGGCTGTGGCGACTACTTCTGCCTGCGGAAATAAGGAGGCTGCCATGGGATCTGGAGCAAGTGGAAGCGCGTGCACGAAGACGGACGCCGGCTCTGCGGCCGCGGGCGACAAAAAGTCCGCTCCCGTAGAGAAGACCCGCGCGGAGCTCGTACTCGATTCCATGACGCTTGAGCAGAAGGTGGCGCAGCTCTTTGTGGTGACGCCCGAGCGCCTCACCGGCGTGAGCCAGGCTCTCGTGGCAGGTGACCTCACGCGTCAGGCGCTTGCGGAGATTCCCGTGGGCGGCCTGTGCTACTTTGGTAAAAACATCACCGGCAGCCAGCAGCTGCGCGACATGCTCGGCGGTACCCTCGAGATGGCCAAGGCCTCCGGCGCGGGCGTGGCTCCCTTCCTCACGGTTGACGAAGAAGGCGGAGACCTGGTCGCGCGCATCGCGAACTCCGGCTACTTTGACGTCGAGAAGTTTCCCAACATGGACCAGATCGGCGCTTCGGGCGATGAGTCGGCGGCGGCCCATGTGGGCACGACCATCGGTACCTACCTGCGCGATATCGGCTTCAACGTGGACTTTGCCCCGGTGGCCGATGTGCATACCAACCCGGACAACCCGGTCATCGGGCCGCGCGCGTTCTCGAGCGACGCCGACGTGGCGGCCCGGATGGTCGCGGCCGAGGTCGCAGCCATGCTCAAGACGGGCACGCTGCCCTGCATCAAGCATTTCCCGGGCCATGGTGACACGGCGGGGGACTCGCATACCGGCGCCGTGATGACGGTGCGCACGCGTGAGCAGATCGAGTCCTGCGAGTACAAGCCCTTCCGCGCCGGCATCGAGGCGGGGTCTCCCTTGGTGATGGTGGGTCACATCGAGACGCCGAATCTTACCGGGGACGACCTGCCGGCAACCCTCTCGCGCGCCATCATGACCGACGAGCTGCGCGGCAAGCTCGGCTTTGACGGGGTCATTATTTCCGACTCGTTTGAGATGGGCGCCATCACGGATAACTTTGAGCCGGCAGATGCCGCCATCCGCTTTATTCAGGCCGGCGGCGACGTGATTCTCATGACGGCAGATCTTGGGGCATCCTACCAGGGGATTCTGAATGCGGTTGCCGAGGGTTCGATTGCCGAGGAGCGCATCGACGAGTCGGTGCTGCGCATCCTGAAGGCCAAGGACCAAGCCGGTCTTCTGGCCTAGCGTCTGGCACCCGATGCAAGCGCGGCCCCGTTAGACCTCAAAAACCCAGCTGTACGTTGACTGGCGGACTATCGTGCCGATCGGCCAGGTATGCGAGCTGCGGTAGCCGCTGAACGGGTCGTTGAGGGTCACGTTGCCGTACTCATCGATATCCGTGAGCACGATAAAGTGCCCGTTGGCCGTAAAGTCGCCCTCGTTCATGAGCGCGATGACGGGTTTGCCCGCCTTGAGGGCCGCGGTGATGGTGTCGCGGGTGCTGTTGACCATGGTCGACGTGAGGCCAAAGGCCGCTGCACCCTCTGTCATAAACGACCACTCGGTGGCGCCGCTGGGCGCGTAGCCGTGCGCATCTGCCCAGGTAGACATGGTAAGCGGCGTCATGTCGGTGTTGCCGGTCACGTACACATAGACCATGGTGAGCGCCGTGGGTCCGCAGGCGTTGTCGTGGATGGTGCCGCCGCCGTAGGATTTGGTGCTCCAGATGGGATCGGTCTGGTACAGGTGGGGCGCCGTGCCCTTTTTCCATTCGGACATAGGCGTGGAGACGGGGATGCTCGGCAGCGCCATGACGGGCATGTCGAGCATGGAGGTCTCGACGTTGGGGGCGATGCCGGTCGAGGTGGTCTGAGAGAACCACGTGACGACGGTGAGGAGAACGGTGACCAGGCAGGCCGCAACGCGTCGCACACGGATGGGGCCGTTGTAGGCCGCGACCGCCCTGCGGTTAAAGGACAGGCCGCCGCGCCCACCGCGCGAAAGGCTGAGGCCACCGCGGCGCCCGGTACCGCGGCCGAGCGGCTGGCCGATAACGGAATTGCGGTCAGTGCGGCCCCTGCCGTAATAGGAGCGCTGCTGATGTCCCCGGAGTTGAGGCATCGGCTCGCGTGGGGCGCCGAAGGGGCGTCGCTCGCGCTCGGGAGAGGCGGGATCCGAATAGGTGGGAATGCCGGCTGCGGCGCCATGATCGGAGCTGTTCCAGGTGGAGCCGACGCTCGCTGCCTGGCCGTGCGAGGCGCCGCCGGCGAGGCGAACGGTCGGCCGTTCGGAAGGCGCCTGCCGGGGCTGGGCTACCTGCTGGCTGCGATGCGAATCGTCGTGCCGGGCGCTACGTGCGCCTGCGGGTGCGCCGCCGCTGCCGCGCCGCCGAGAGGCTCGGCTGTTGGTGCGGCCGGAGGGGTGGGCATTTTGCTGGGGGCTGGGTGCGGGGGCGCGGCGAAAATGAGGCTCGTCGTGCGACTGTGCGCCATGGGGCGACCGGGGGGTCGAGGCCAAACTCGCTGCACCTCCTCGTATAACGTAAACGGATGCTCCCTATCTTATCGTTCTTTGTGCTGCTGGGGGAGGGTGCAGAAACTTTTGCCGGGACGAGGTGGGCAAATCGGCTGTGAAGGAGGCCGCGAAGACGGCCCTCGCGCACGGGTTTTGTCTGCCCCGTCTGCTCGTTAGCGCGCGGGCGTTGTGGGCATAATGGGGGCATGGCTGATTGCGCGCGGCCCGTGTCCGCGCTGTAGAAAGGGGCATGCATGCCTGCACTTATCACGCATCATCTTTTTGGTGAGGAGAGCATCGAGCGCCTGGTGGAGGGCGTTATCTCAAACGACGAGGAGCGCTGCGCGTTCCTGCTGGGAAACCAAGGTCCGGACCCGTTTTTCTTCCGTGTACGCACGCCCCACATGCGCGACTGCATGCACTTGGCGCAGGTGATGCACCGTTCACGTATGTCGCGCCAGCTCGCGGCGCTACGCGACGGCGTGAGCCGCCTGCAAAAGCACGATGCACGCCTCGGCCGCGCGTTCACGCTGGGCCTGCTCTCACACTATGTGCTCGACCGCAATGCGCACCCGTATGTATACGCGCAGCAGTTCGGCATCATGGACGCGGACCCGGATCTTGAAGATGCCGGCAGCCAGGTGCATGCCGTGCTCGAGAGCGATCTTGACGTGCTGATGCTCCAACTCAAGCGCGACGGAGCGACCACGGCCGACTATCCGCCCGCAAGCGAGCTGGTGACCAGCGACCGCATCGACAAGGTGGCAGGTGCCCTTATGAGCTACGTGGCCCGCAGCGTCTACGGGCTCGAGGTGGGCGCGGCCGAGTACGGCGGCGCGGTGGCTGACATGCAGATGCTCTACCGCCTGATCGAGCCGGCGGGTTCCCTTAAGTCCGACGCTATCGCCAAGGTGGAGGGCCTTGTGCAGCACTACTCGCTGCTGAGTTCTCTGGCGCATCCCGTCACTACCGAGGCTCCCGCACGTACGGGCAACCTGGGGCATCTGTCTTGGAAAAACCCGTTTACCGAGGCCGAATCTGCCGAGAGCTTCCCCGAGGTCTTCGATCGTGCGCTTGAGGACTACGCTACTGCTGCCGCCCGCTTTATCGAGACGGGAGACATGGAGCAGGTGACGGGCCACGTGAACTACTCCGGCCGCCCGCTCGCCGCCGACGAGGAGTTTGACCGCGAGGAGTAGGGTCTGCGCTGCTGTTCGGCGCTAACACCCGTCAACGCTCCTCGTCATCTATCATCGACCTAGCTGCGCCCGCTCGCCCGGCACCGTTGCCGGCGAGCGGGCGTTTCTGTTGCGGTCGATGCGAAGGTAGGTCTGCGTTGACCGCGCACTCCTGCTTGCCCATGCACGGCCCCCGCGCCGCGCCGCCACCCGCCACCGCGGCCGCGCGCTGACCGTTTCTTGACGTGAACCTTACGGGTTTTGGCGTACGATGGTAATTCCACAAGTGCGGCGCACATCGGCGCGGCACCGCTTAAAGGAGAACCATCGTGAAGTACACCAAGCTCGAGCGGAACTGGGTCATGTACGATGTGGGCAATTCGGCCCTCGTGCTGCTCAACACCTCGGTTGTCCCCATCTACTTCAACGCCATCAACACCGGCGGCTCAAAGGCCGAGCTGGTGAGTGCCTGGGGCTACGCCCAGACCGTGGCCTCGCTCGTCATCGCGCTGCTCATGCCCGTGCTGGGCGCCCTCGCAGACTATTCGGGCAACAAGATCAGGTTCTTCCGCGGCTTCTTCTTTACCGGCCTGGTGCTCTGCCTTGCGCAGGCCATCCCGCTGTCTGCCATGGCGTTTCTGGCGATCTACGTGCTGTGCACCATCGGCCTCAACTCGTCCATGACCTTCTACGACGCCATGCTGCCCGACGTCACCACCGACGAGCGCATGGACAACGTCTCCAGTTCCGGTTTTGCCTGGGGCTACGTGGGCTCCACGGTGCCGTTCATCGTCTGCCTGGCGCTCATTATGGCCGGCCCCTCGGTGCTCGGGCTTGACACGATGCTCTGCACGCGTCTCTCGTTCATCATCACCGGCGCGTGGTGGCTGATCTTTACCCTGCCGCTGCTGTTCACCTATAAGCAGAAGTACGGACGTCCCCGCAACCCCGAGGACACCGTGCGACACGTGGCCGCCGAGGCCTTCCGCGGCGTGGGCCACACCTTCCGCGAGATCATGGGCAACAAGGCCGTGTTCCTCTACATGATCGCGTTCTTCTTCTACATCGACGGTGTGCACACGGTCATCTCCATGGCCACCAGCTACGGCTCCTCGCTGGGTATCGACTCGACCCAGCTGGTGCTCGCGCTGCTCGTCACGCAGTTCGTGGCCTTCCCGTCCTCCATCGCCTACGGAAAGCTCGCCGGCAAGGTGGGCACCCTGCGCATGATCCTCATCGCCGTGGTTGCCTACATGTGCATCGTCCTGTTCGCCGCGTTCTTCCTCAAGACGGCTGTGGAGTTCTGGATCCTGGCCATTTTGGTGGGCCTGTTCCAGGGCGGTATCCAGGCGCTTTCTCGCAGCTACTTTGGCAAGATCATTCCCAAGGAGAAGTCCAACGAGTACTACGGCTTCTTTGACATTTTTGGTCGCTATGCCTCTGTTCTGGGAACTCTGCTAGTATCTCTCGTGACGTCGCTCACGGGGGATCCTTCTTTAGGAGTGCTTTCCATCGGGATCCTTCTGATTGTGGGTTTCGTCTTGCTAGTAAAGCTCTCCAGGATGTCCGAGGCCGCTGCGTAAGGCGGCGCGGGTTCACCTGTCTTGGAGCGGAGGGCTTTGCTGGCGGCAGTAAAGCCCTCCGTTTTTTAGAAGGTGGAAGAGAAACATGAAATCGAACTACATCGCCCGCATGGGCGTGATCGCTGCTGCCTATGCCGCGTGCACGCTGATCGCCCTGCTCTTTTTGGGAAGCCTCGCCTGGGGCCCCATCCAGTTCCGCGTGAGCGAGGCTCTCTGTGTGCTGGCGCTCTTTACGCCGGCGGCCATCCCCGGCCTCACGCTCGGCTGCGTGATTGCCAACGTGATGAACATCGTCATCTCCGGCACGGGCATGCTCGGCATGCTCGACGTGGTCTTTGGCTCGCTCGCCACGTTCGCGGGCGCGTGCTTTACCTACAAGATGCGCCGCCGTCCGCTCCTGGCGCTTGCCGGCCCCGTGCTTGCCAATGCGCTCATCGTGCCCGCCTACCTGCCGCTGCTGCTGCGCGGCATCGGCTTTTACACCATCCCCTTCACGACCATCTCGCTCGACAACTCTTGGCTGCTCATGTACCTGTTTGGTCTGGTGACCACGGGTGCGGGCGAAGCGGTTATTATGTACGTGCTTGGGTACCCGCTGTCCCGTTCGCTCGCAAAGACTCCGGTGTTTGCCGCCGAGGACTCGCAGCTGGGTACAACAAAGTAGCGGCATCGCCGCGCATGCGGGTCACAGCAGGCCGCGACCTTTTGCAAGGCATGCGCGCGGCTTGGGGAGACAAGCATGAAACCCGTTATCGTGATCCCGACCTACTGGGAGGGGACTCGTGACGGTGCGTTGGCACCGGGGGCATACGATCACACCACGAGCGTAAGCTCGACCACACCCGATCTTTCCCGCTGCCTGCGCTCGCTCAGGCAGGTGCGCAACCTGCCTCCCGTTGTGGTTCTGGCCGTGTGCCCGGCCGCGCAGACGCCCGAGGTGCGCGTGCGCGTGCAGGGGATCCTGCGCGAGTTTGCAGATCTCAACTGCCGCCTGGTGACCAACATCGAGGCGTCGCGCATTGCCGAGCGTGTGGCCGAGCTCGCGCCCCACGCGATAGGCGAGGGCGTGTCGCTGCGCGGCTACGGCGCCATCCGCAACATGGGGCTCGCGGTGGCGGCCATCATGGGCTGCGATGCCGTGGTCTTTATGGACGACGACGAGATCGCCCTGGGCCCCGACTTTATGGAGAAAGCACTCTACGCGCTTGGACAGCAGAATCGGCAGGGCTTGCCGATTCTGGCCAAGAGCGGCTACTTTTACGATCGCTCGGGCTCGCCGCTTGCAGACGAGGGCCCGGCGGACCTCACCACCAAGTGGTGGACCAAGCGACCCGAATTCAACAGCTGGATGCGCCGCGCCCTGGCGGCCACGCGCATCTCGCGTTCCAACTACGTGTGCGGCGGCTGCTTGGCCCTGCATGCCCGTGCGTACATGCACGTGGCCTTTGACCCGTGGATCACGCGCGGCGAGGACCTCGACTACCTGATCAGCATGCGCCTGTACGGCTTTGAGATGTGGTTCGACAACCAGTGGGTCGTGCGCCATCTGCCGCCCGAGACCCCCAGCCGCGCCGCTCGCTTCATGCAGGACGTGTACCGCTGGTTCTACGAGCGCGCCAAGGTGGAGTACGCCAACCGCCAGCACGACCTGAATCCCGTCTCGCCGGCGTCGCTCATGCCCTATCCCGGTCCGTGGATCTCTGACCAGCTTGACCAACGGGTGCGCAAGACCGCCCTCGCCCGTGCGGCGCTCACGCGCGAAAAGGCTGCCTACCTGCGGGTAGCCCAGTCGGGCATCGCGGACGCGCAGGCATATGCGGCAGACAACGCCAGCAACTACGTGCGCTTCCAGAGCTTCTGGCCCGCTATCATGAACGGGCTGTGGAACGATGCCGAACTCGCCGCCGTGATCGACGGCGCCCTAAAGGAGGACGATGAGCGCTAGCGAAAGCAAGGAGACGCCCGCAAGCCAAAAGGACATGATGCCCGCGGTGCGCATCATCGCCGCGGTCTGCGCGGCGGGCCTGATCGTCTACTTCCTCTATGCCCTCATGGTGGGCATGGAACCCATTGCCACGGTGCTCGCCTGCTTCATGCTCTGCATGTTCCTGCTGGTGTTCATCTATCTCTCGCTCAACCCCGACGCGCTGCGCTCGCAGTACACCGAGCAGACGCTCTCCAGTGCTTCCGAGATGCTTGAGGACATCAAGGACGGTCTGACGCCTGAGGCCGCCGAGGCCGTCTGCGCACGCCTGCTGCGCGAGACGCGCGCCATGTCCATCGCCGTGACCGACGACCACTGCGTGCTGGCCTGCGTGGGCGAGCTGGCGGGAGACTTTCCGCCGGGTTCTCCCATCCATACGCCGGCGACCCACTACGTGCTGGAGCACGGCATCGTGCAGTCGTTCATGCGCGCGGTGGACGTGAAGAGCGAGACAAACGACCACCGCGCCATCCCTGCGGGCATCATCGCGCCGCTCAAGGTGCGCGGCGAGGCCGTGGGCACGCTCAAGTTCTACTATCGCCGGGCGCACGAGGTGAACCGCACGCAGTACGCGCTGGCCTCCGGCTTTGCGGAGCTGATCTCTACGCAGTTGGCCATCCACGAGCTCGAGCTGCAAAGCGAGCTCACGGCCCGTGCCGAGGTGCGCGCGCTGCAGGCGCAGATCAACCCGCATTTCCTGTTCAACACGCTCAACACCATCGCGGCGCTTACCCGCACCGAGCCCCTGCGCGCCCGCGAGCTGTTGCGCGAGTTCGCCTCGTTCTACCGCGCGACACTCGACAATTCCGGCTCGCTCATCCCCGTCTCGCGCGAGGTGGAGCAGACCTTGCGTTACCTTACGTTTGAGAAGGCCCGCTTTGGCGAGGACCGCATCATCACCCACGTGCAGGTAGACGAGGACGTGCAGGACACCCTGGTGCCCGCCTTTGTGATTCAGCCCTTGGTCGAGAACGCCGTGCGCCATGCCATGGGCGACGAGGACCCGCTCAACATCACCGTGACCGTGCGTCCCGAGGACGAGACCATGGTGCGCATCGAGGTCATCGACGACGGCGTGGGCATGGACCAGCAGACCGCCGCGCGCCTGTTCGACGCCAAGGCCAAAAGCCCCGATACAAAGTCTCCCCAGGGTGGAGGCGCCGGCGTGGCCATGCACAACATTGCCGAGCGCATCGCCAAGTTCTACGGGCCGCGCTCCAGCACGCAGGTTACTTCTGTTCCCGGTGAGGGGACCTGTGTTGTCCTGCACCTAGATTTGCAGAAAAGTGCCCTTGCAGAAGAGTAGAATGTTGAGCGAGTTTTTGTGCGAAACAAAACGAAGGGACCTTATTGATGCTACGTGCAATGATCGTCGATGACGAAGCTCCTGCACGCTCTGAACTGCGTTTTCTTCTCGAGCAGACGGGCAAGATCGGCTCCATCAGCGAGGCCTCGAGCGTGCGCTCGGCCATCGAGATGCTTATGGAGGACCGCGTCGACGTGGTCTTTCTGGACATCTCCATGCCCGGCGCCTCTGGCTTGCAGCTAGCCGAGGCCCTGCATCGCCTCAAGAACCCACCCGCGGTGGTGTTCGTTACCGCCTACAGCGACCACGCCGTGGAGGCCTTTGACGTCGACGCCGTGGACTACCTGATGAAGCCCGTGGAGGAGGCGCGCCTCGACCAGGCTATCGGCAAGGTGCTCGCGCGCGTGAAGCCTGTGGCCGAGTCCAAGACCTCTATCGAGCGCATTCCGGTAGAGAAGGGCGGCCGCAAGGTCCTGATCCCGGTGGACCAGATTCGCTACATCATGGCCAAGGACGATTACTCCTGCATCTTCACCGATGACGACCGCTATCTTTCCACCACCTCGCTTGCTCAGTTCGAGTCCAAGCTCGGCGACTTCGGGTTCTTCCGCGTGCACCGCCGCTACATCGTGAACCTTGCCTGCGTGGAGGACGTGGAGACCGCGGCCTCCGGTGCCATCCAGCTGGGTGTGACGGGCGTGGAGGAGCGCATCCCCGTATCGCGCCGTCGCGTGGTGCCGCTCAAGAAAGCCCTGAACCTCTAATGGTTACGCTTGCGGACGCCAAGCGCGTCGACATCATCTCCGATACGCACAGCCATCTTTCCATCGAGCTTCTCGGTGCCCTTGAGGGTGCGGACCTGATCGTTCATGCGGGCGACATCACTTCCGATGCCAATTGGGCGCACCTGTGCACCATCGCCCCCATCAAGGCCGTGCTGGGCAACAACGACTACTTCTACGACTACGGCCCCGAGGTCGATCGTATCAACGAGTTCGAGTACGAGGGTCTGCGCTTTGCCGTCGCGCACTTCCGCGAGGACCTGCCGGTAGGGAAGGCCGACGTGGCCATCTGCGGGCATACGCACCGCTCCAAGATCTTGCAGCTGGGCAACTGCCTGGTTATCAACCCGGGCTCGCCCACCTATCCGCGCGGAGACCGCGGTCCCACCATGGCGCGCATCTTTGTCAAAGACGGCCAAGTTCTCTCGAGCGGAATCATCGACTTGTAAGACTGCTCTGAACTGCGTTTTTGCGGCTGCGGTACCCGATGGGGCCGTGGCCGCAACTTTTTCTCAAAAAAGTTGTTGCGCCGCCCGCGAAGTTCTGTGTATACTAGCTCTCGCAGCAACGCCTGCCGATGGGGAGTTAGCTCAGTTTGGTTAGAGCGCCGGCCTGTCACGTCGGAGGTCGCGGGTTCGAGCCCCGTACTTCCCGCCATCGAATGTTAAAAGCCTCGTCTTCGGACGGGGCTTTTTTCATATGTAAACGTGTGGGTGCCTGTCTGGTCCGCTTGCAGTGAGCGCCGTTCATATTCTCTCCATAAGTTGCCGAAGCATTTGAAATCTGTCGTAGATGGCGCGCGGCGTACCTGTTGGGGTGATGGGTCGATAATTACCGGCGCTACCATGCGTTTGTTCTTATTTACGAACGCCTTTTTGCTCCGCGGCATAATCCCGGTACGGCGCCGGCTAATCTCACCTTGGATTTTGATGACATGTTCACTTGAGGGCATACCAATTATCTGAGCGGAGGGTGTATAGTTTCATCTGATGGCGCGGGGTTGTTTTCCGCTCATTAGCCAGCGATAGACGGCTCGCGACGCAAGGGGTAGAGATGGACATCTCCAGGAAGACTGACTACGCGCTGCGTATGCTGTCGATGCTGGCGCAGGGCGACAACAGCCTGCTTTCGGTGCGCGCTGCCGCCGACGAGGTGGACGTGCCCTATTCCTTTGCCCGCTCTATCCAGCACGGCTTGGTGCAGGCCGGGATCGTGGAGAGCCTGCGCGGCGTCCACGGCGGCATGCGACTCAAGGTCAAGCCGTCTGAGGTCACGATTCGCCAGGTTGTGGAGGCTGTGCAGGGCCCTTTGACTATGAACGACTGCACGGCGGAGGGTGCGACCTGCTCGCGCATGGCCGGCTGCTGTTATCATCCCTTGTGGATCGGCACCCAGGAGCTCGTGCGCAACTACCTTGACTCCGTTACGCTCGAGGATATCGTCAACGGCCAGAATGCGCCCGCGGTCGACCCCAAGTTTGCCGACCGTTCCGCGTTTGCCGAGTACGTCTCGCGCGCCGAGGAGTGCCGCTGCGCAAAGTAGCCTCCTCGTCGCCTGATGAGGAGCACATACCATGACACCAGACCCCTTTCGCCAGCTTGTTCGCGCGGAAGGGGTTCGTTTGTATCGTGACCTTCCGTGGCGAAACACCCGCGACCCCTATGGCATCTGGCTCTCTGAGGTAATGCTGCAGCAGACACAGGTGACGCGCGTGCTAGAACGCTGGCCAGCCTGGCTCGAGCAGTTCCCGGACGTACGGGCGCTGGCGGCCGCTCCTGTGGCGGACGTTTTGGCGGCCTGGCAGGGGATGGGCTACAACCGGCGCGCGTTGGCGCTCAAGGCCGCGGCCGAGGAGATCGTGCGCACCTGGGAGGGTGAATTTCCGCACGCGGCGCGCGAGCTGTGCGCGCTGCCGGGAATCGGGCCCGCCACGGCGCAGGGCATCCGCTCGTTCGCGTTCGGCCTGCCGGGCGTGTACCTGGAGACCAACGTACGCACGGTGATGCTCCATCACTTCTTTCCCGATGTGCCCGATGTGCCCGATCGCGAGCTGATTCCGTTGGTGGAGGCGACCTGCCCCGCTGCCGTGGCGAGCGGCTCGTCCGGGGCCGCGGAGGACACCGGCCCGTATGCCGAGCCGATGGACGTGGCCGACACGCCGCGCGCGTGGTACTACGCGATGCTCGACTACGGCGCGTATCTCAAGAAGACGATTCCCAACCCCTCGCGCCGTTCCAAGTCGTATACGCGGCAGAGCACGTTTGCGGGCTCGCGACGCCAGAAGCGTGCGGAGCTGGTGCGCATGCTGCTCGATGCGGGCGCCGAGGGCCGTACGGGGGAGGAGCTGTGCCAGGCCCTATGCGAGACGGAGACTGCGGCCGGCCGCGAACCGGTGGACATCGACCTTGTGCGGGATATCCTGTCCGACCTCGAGCGCGAGGGCTTCTGTGTCTTCGCAGGCAACACCTGGCGCATCGCCTAGCGTGCGAGCGTGCTCGGCAGCCTGGAGAGGACCCGCGCGGCCACACCGAAATCCGGGTGCGGCCCATTTCCCGGACGCAGGGAATGGGGGCGGCTCACCCCGCGGCGTGTGCGAAACTCAAGGTGTCCGAGTTCCATGGTTCTCCCTTTGCTTTCATCTTGGGAAGGCCCCCGTGGCGGTACTCTATACTTTTGTTTGATACCGGCCTGATGCCAAAAGTGCATAGCGCCCTCGGCTTGCCTTTTTCGGAGGAAGCATGAAAAACCGATTTCCACGCATCCTGCTTGCCCTGTGTCTCGCGGCCCTGATCATGCCCGCGAGCTCTCTTGCCGTGAGTACGGGAAGCGCGGGGGCGGATTCGGGGGCAGAAGGCCGCTCTGCTTCCGAAGAGGCAGCCGTCCATAGCCACGCCGTCTGTGGCAAGAAGGACTGCGAGGACGAGAGCCATGGCGGCAACATCGAGTGGACGGGCATTTCCAGCCTGAGTGAAATCACCAAGTCGGGCAATTACTATCTGACGGGCAGCGTGGCCCTCGACGCCACGTGGGAGTGCAGCTATGACGTCAAGCTTTGTCTCAACGGCAGCGATATCATTGGGCCCGCTGGTGACACCGTCATCACGGTTGATCGGGCCGCGTCCCTGACCATCACGGACTGTCAGGACCAGGTCGGCCGGATCACGCACGAGTCGGGCCAGACCGGCCGCGGCATCGTCAGCTCCGGCACCCTCACTCTCTGGAACGGCAGCATCACCGGCAACACGGTCGCAGGCCCTGGCGGCGTCTACAACGGCGGCACGTTCAACATGCGCGGCGGCAGCATCACGGGCAACTTGTCGTCGTTTGGCGCCGGGGTTGGCAATTACGGCACGTTCAACATGACTGGCGGCAGCATCACCAACAACACAGCTACGGGGAACACCGGCGGCGGCGTCTACAACGAGGGCACGCTCAATCTCTCCGGTAACGCGAGAATCAGCGACAACAAGATGGGCGATGCGGCGGATGTCATGGCCAACAACGTCTATGTATCTGCCCAAGGCAGCATTGCCGTCGCGGGGGCCGGCATGGGCGAGAACGCGTCCGTGGGCATCACGGCGGAGAAGGCTGATGACAGCCCCATCGTGGTGACCGGGTCGGGCCCCTTCACGGGCTTCTTCAGCGACGATGCGAACTACGAGCTTGTGGCAGACGAGACCGGCGCCCTAAAGCTGTCGGTTGTCCCCGTTACGATTTCTGGCGTGAAGCTGCTGGTTTCGGACGGCGGCGCGGAGATGTCCACTGACGAGAGCGGTGCCGGGACAAAGGTCTATGACGGCGCGTCTGTTGCCTACACGGGCGGCACGTACACCCCTGATACCGTGACGGGTGTCGAGCTCGTCTACACCTGGCAGGAAAAGAGCGGCGACGGCTACGCCGACATCGCCGGTAACGCTGCGCCCTCTGGGGCGGGTAGCTACCGCCTGCTGGTGACCGCCAAGCGCGGCAGCGTGCTTCTCGGCGAGTTGCCGTTGCCGTTCACCATCTTGCCCAGGCCTCTGACCGTGACCCTCAAGGCCAGCGGCAAGACCTACGACGGCACGACGTCCGCCACGGCCACGGCGACTCTCGATGGCGTTGTGGGCAAAGATGTTGTGAAGGCAACCGTGAGCAATGCCTCGTTTGCAACTCCGGACGCGGGCGAGAATAAGGACGTCACGGCGAGCATCGAGCTTACGGGTGCCGCGGCCGCCAACTACACCGTTGACGCCACGGCTACGGCCCAGGCCACCATTTCGCGCAAGGCGCTCACCATCGTGGATCTTGCCGTTGCGGACAAGTACTACGACGGCACGAACGAGGCGGTCATCAGCGTCGCCCCGGAGCTCGACGGCGCCGTCTCCTGCGACAAGGATTCTCTCCGCCTGCTGAGCGGCTTGCCTACCTTCTCGTCCATCGATGTTGGCAAGAACATCCCCGTGAACTTTACCGACTTCAGGATTTCCGGTGACGCTGCCGCCAACTACACGCTGACCCAGCCCACGGGCATCACGGCCAGCATTAACGCCTACCAGGCGAAGGGCGATGAGTACGGCTCGACCACGGGCGACTGGACCAATCAGGACTTCACAGTCACCGCGGCCCAGGGCTGGAAGGTCTCGCTTACCAACACGGCAGGCGGTACCTGGAGCCAAAGCCTCACCTGCTCTGACGAGACGGGAACGGGCAAGCTCACCTTCTATGTGAGAAACAACACGTGGGATTACATCTCCGAGCCCGTGACCTTGGACTACAAGATTGACAAGACTGCGCCCGCGGGCGCCATTCGCGTGGACGAGCGCAACGCGTGGCAGGAGTTTGTGAGCAAGATCACGTTCGGCCTGTTCTTTAACAAGGGGCAGACCGTGACGATCGAGGGCACGGATGCCGCCAGCGGCGTCGAGAAGATCGAGTACCTGGTGAGTAGCGACGACCTGAGTATCGAGCAGCTCAAGGGCAGGGAATTCAAGGCATATGAGAGCGCCTTTGGCATTGAGCCCGATGCATCGCTCATCGTCTATGCCGGGCTTACCGACCGCGCGGGCAACGTGTCCTACCTGCGCTCGGACGGCATCGTGCTCGATGCGACGGCTCCCGTTATCAGCGGTGCGCAGGACGGGAAGACCTACTGCGGCGCCGTCACGCTGACGGTTTCCGATGCCAATCTCGCGGGCGTGACCGTCAACGGCAACCCCGTGGAGCTCGAGGGTGGCACGCTTGTGGTTAAGCCTGCTGCGGGCGAACAGTCCGTTACGGCGACCGACAAGGCCGGCAACGCTTCGACCCTTACGCTCACCGTCAATGACGGCCACACGTGGGGCGCCTGGGTGTCCAACGGAGACGGTACGCATACCCGCGTGTGCGGGACCGATGCGACGCACACGGAGACGGCCATCTGTCACGGCCCCAAGGCGACCTGCGTCGACGAGGCCGTCTGCGCCGACTGCGGCGCGGTATACGGCGAGATCGACAGCACGAATCACGCCGCGCTTGAGCGCGTGGATGCCAAGCGGGCCACCGTGGACGCCGAGGGCAATATCGAGTACTGGCATTGCACTGCGTGCGGCAAGTATTTTGCCGATGCGGCCGGTGAGAGGGAGATCTCCCAGGCCGACACGGTGATCGGGAAGCTCGAGCCGGGATCTGCGGATTCGGACGGGCCCCAGGGTTCCGATACGGGCAAGAAGGTCCCGTCGAGGCTTCCCGGGACGGGCGACCCGACCTGCCTCGCCGCGCTTGCCATTCTCGGCAGCGCAGGCATCGCCTTGGTGCTCCTCGGCAGGAGGAAGAGGGAGACCGGAAGCTGGTTTAATTAATAGGAATCAGTTACAATAAGTTCAGCAGTTCGCCTGCTGCTGAGTACACCGTATCGAAAGGATGGTCGCATCATGGATTTCGAGAACTCTCAGACCAAGAAGAACCTGGAGGCCGCGTTTGCCGGCGAGTCCCAGGCGCACACCAAGTATCGCTACTACGCCTCCCGTGCCAAGAAGGACGGCTACGTGCAGATCTCGAACATCTTTACCGAGACGGCCGGCAACGAGGCCGAGCACGCCAAGCTGTGGTTCAAGTACCTGCACGACGGCGCCGTACCCGACACCCTGCAGAACCTGAAGGACGCAGCCGCCGGCGAGAACTACGAGTGGACCGAGATGTACGAGGACTTTGCCAAGACGGCAGAGGCCGAGGGCTTTACCGAGATCGCCGAGAAGTTCCGTGGCGTGGGCGCCGTTGAGAAGGCGCACGAGGAGCGCTATCAGAAGCTCGCCGCTCGCGTGGAGGCCGGCGAGGTCTTTACGCACGAGGGCGTGAAGGTCTGGAAGTGCCTGAACTGTGGCCATCTGCACGTTGGCCCCGAGGCTCCCGAGGTCTGCCCGGTGTGCAACCATCCGCAGAGCTACTTTGAGGAGCAGGTCGTCAACTACTAAGCGGCCAGACTATAGATGTCAGACGGGTCCCGGGTGTAAAACCTGGGACCCGTTTTGGTTTGCGGTACGGCGATAAGGTTGCGGACGGGGAGACGATCCCCTTCTACGACTTTGACTCCTCGTATACTCCTAAGGATTCGAGTGGGGAGAACAAGCCGTTCCTGTACTGGGCCAAGGTCGACCTGAAGAACAAGAAGTCATCCGTTTGGTACACCGATATGACGGTTACCGAGGACATGACGCTGCTTGCGGTGTTTGGCCGCAGCGCCGAGGACACATCCGTCCTGTTCATGTGTCCTATCGAGGGGCACAATCCCGACGTCACCCTTGGCATTGGGTATACCAATGGCGGCACCTCGGTGAAGAGGCCCGCCGATCCGGTGCGTGAGGGCTATGACTTTAAGGGCTGGTACTCCGACCGCGACTGCACGAAGGAATTCGACTTCAACGCTAAGTGACGTTCGATGCGCAGGGCGGCTCTAGCGTTGACTCCCCGACGGTCAGCTATGGCGACCCCGTGGCCGAGCCGGAGGAGCCGACGCGTGAGGGCTACACCTTTGACGGTTGGTACACCAAGGCCAAGGGCGGCAGCGCGTGGCGCTTTGCCGACGACGTGAGCAAGAACCCGGATGAGGTCACCTCCGACCTCACTCTGTATGCCCACTGGACCGAGGACACCTATACCGTGAGCTTCGATCTGAACGGGGGCACCTCCAAGAAGATCGCCGACCAGAGCGTCAAGTACGGCCAGAAGGTTGTTGAGCCCAAGGATCCCACCAAGGAAAACGACGGCTTCTATGCCTGGTTCACCGCCGACAACGTGAAATGGGACTTTGACAACGACGTCGTCACCGGTGATATGACCCTGCATGACGAGTGGGTCGAAGGCGGCGACGACGGTCTGGTTGGCCATCTGGTCTGCTACTACGTGGACGGCGAGTTCGTGGGCAGTGGCATCGGCTACGAGAGCAGCACCCTTGAGCACCCTGATGACAACGTGCTCGAGGACATCCTCAGCCTGGCCGCCGCCCGTGCGATCGATGGCTGGTATCTCGATGCCGCGTGCACCCAGAAGATCGATTTCGACTCCTACAAGCTGGGCGACGACAACCTGGACATCTACGCGCGCGTGGTCGACAGGGCCTCGCTTATGCGCATCGTGACCTTCCATACCGGCATCTCCACCACCGTGGACCCGGTGCAGGTGAAGTACGGCGAGAAGATCTCTGCGCCCGACGTGACCCTCACCGCCAAGGGCTACACCTTTGCCGGTTGGTTTACCGACAAGGACTGCAAGACGAAGTTCGACTTCGATACGGCCATCACCGAGGACATGACCCTGTGGGCCGGCTGGCTAAAGGACGGCAGCACCACGCCGACCAACACGCCTGATGGCAAGGAAGACGCCTCTGGCAAGGACTCCAAGAAGGGCGACATGCCCCAGACGGGCGACAGCGCGCTGATCGCCGTCTGCATCGCCGGCGTTGTGGGCGCGGCGGCCGTGGCTGCCGGCTTCATCGTTCGCCGCGGCAAGGAGTAGCGCTCCGTTACCTGCGGGGTGTGTAGCATATGACGCCGAGACGGCGCGCCTGGGAGACCGGGCGCGCCGTTTTTGCTTGAAGCGGAATGCGGGCGGCGACGGTGCCGCTTGAGGCCTTCCCTTGCGCGGCCACGCCTTTGGTGCTTGACGCTTTTGCGCCGCTCGGGCAAGGTGGACTTAATCCCTGAGCACATGCCTCCGAACACGGAGGTCTATATGAACCTGTTTATCGAGACGCCCCGGCAGCAGGCGCAGCGCTTGACGAGCGCCTCGGGCACGCTGGCGGCTGGGGACGCGTACGGTCTGTTCTCGGGCGTGCAGAAGCCGACACCCGC
>CAVGNZ010000004.1:0-30034 GCA_963630805.1 Bacteroidaceae bacterium | reverse complement strand
CGCGTGCTGCTGACGATCGTGCTCGTGCCCATTCTTCTCTTCGCGGCCTTTGTCGCCTCATATGCCTTGACCTGCGTCCTCAACGGCGCCACCCCCGAGGAGTTGCTGCAGCTCATGGCCAAACTGTTCGGGCAGATCGGCACCTTCTTGTCGACGGCTGGATCCCAGTTGAGCCTGCCGGTGCTATAGCGGTGCTGCGAGTGAAAGGGCGTATTCCATGATGGAGCGTGCCGTTTCGCGGCTCACCTTTGAGCTGTCGCCGCCGTGAAGGTAGGCGTAGACGTTTCCCTTGTTGAGGCCAAGCTGCTTGCACAGACTGTAGCAAGTTGTATCGCTTTGCTCAAGCGCGGCGAGCGTCTTTTCTCGCATGAGCCCCGATACTCTGCGATCGGTGGCGGCCCTGTTCTTCACGGCGAGATAAGAACGCCATACGTTGAGATAGCGGTGGGGGAGATCCTCTAGCTCGAAGAACTCGTCCCATGAACTGCATGTCCGATACAGCCCATAGACTTTGGTATAGCTGTCAGCCATCCAGGTTCCGCGTGCAAGTCCAAGGGCATAATTCCCTTTGTCCTGTGCCAGAGCAAGGAGGAATACCGCTTCTGCCGCACTGGGGGAATCCGTTGCACTGGAACGGATGAGGCGCTTCAAGCTGTTGGTTTCAAGCCCGGTAAGTTCACGGCAATAGCTCTTGAGGAATCCTTTGAACGTGAGGTTCATCTGCGGTGCTCCCTGCGGTAGAGCTCATATGCGCAGACCATTTCGCCACACTCCGTTGCCTCCTTATTAGTATTATTCAAGATGAATAATACTATAATTCTCGTGACTGTAGATGCTGTTTTGTAAGGCTTTGCCTCGTTATACTGTGCGATGTGTGAATGCTGTTACTGGAGGTTTTGATTTGGAAGCTGCTCTCATCGTGATTGCCTTGGTGGCAGCCGTGGCGTCATTCGGTTGCCTGATCCTACTGCTATGGACTCGACGAGACATATCTATCGGCCGGCGTGAGACACAGGACATGCTTGACGCTTCTGACAATCTTTCCGGCTCGCTTGCGGCCTTGCGGCAGGCGGGGGCTGTTGCGGATACTGCACAGCAGCAGCGGTACGAGGCGCTGAGCAGACAGGTTGCACAGCAGGGGGCACAGGTCGATACCCTGCGGCGGGAGACGGTGGCGGCATTGAGCTCGAATCGCGACTCGGTCGATACGCGACTGGAGGCGGTACGACAGTCGGTGGAGACGCAGCTGGCGGGTATCCGCAGCGACAACGCGGTGCAGCTCGAGCAGATGCGCGCGACGGTGGACGAGAAGCTCTCGCGCACGCTGAACGACCGGCTCTCGTCCTCGTTCAAGCAGGTGAGCGAGCAGCTCGAGGCCGTATATCGCGGGCTGGGCGACATGCAGAGCATCGCCTCCGGCGTGGGCGACCTCAAGCGCGTGCTGGGCAACGTCAAGACGCGCGGCATCTTGGGCGAGGTCCAGCTCGAGGCCATCCTGTCCGACATTCTGGCGCCGGGTCAGTACGAGAAGAACATCGCCACCAAGCCGGGCTCTGCCGAGCGCGTGGAGTTTGCCGTCAAGCTGCCCGTGGAGGAGGGCACGCCCGTGCTCTTGCCCATCGACTCCAAGTTCCCGGGCGATGCCTACGAGCATCTGCGCGACGCACAGGACGCGGGCGATGCCGAGGCGGTTGCCTCCGCGCGCAAGACGCTCGAGCTGCGCATCAAAGCCGAGGCCAAGGACATCCGTGACAAGTACCTGAGCGTACCCGCGACCACCAACTTTGGCATCATGTTCTTGCCCTTTGAGGGCCTGTATGCCGAGGTGGTGAGCACGCCGGGGCTGGTGGAGACGCTTGCACGAGATTACCGCGTGAACGTGGCCGGCCCCAGCACCATGGCCGCGCTGCTGAACAGCCTGCAGATGAGCTACCAGACGTTCCGCCTGCAAAAGCAGACCGACGACGTGCTGCGCGTGCTCACAGCCGTAAAGGCCGAACTCCCACGCTATCAGGACGCGCTGCGCCAGGCGAGCCGGCAGATCGCCACGGCGGGCCGCACGGTCGACTCCATCATCACCACGCGTACCAACGTCATCGAGCGCAAGCTCGACTCCATCGGCTCGGCGGATATGGGGGCCGACGAGGCGGCGGAGCTGTTGGGCCTCGGGTCTACTACTGTGGAGGAGGCCTCGGATGCGTCTGCGGCGGGGGAGGGCGACGCCTGATGCCGCGCGAGACGAATGCCTCCAAGCGCGAGCGTGCCGTTGAGTTCTGCGAGCGGCTGGAGCGCCGGTACGGGCCAGTGGAGTGCTTCTTGGACCATGAGAACCCCTTCCGCTTGACCATCTCGGTGCTGCTCTCGGCGCAGACGACCGATGCCCAGGTGAACAAGGTGACGCCGGAACTCTTCCGACGGTGGCCTACGCCCGAGGCGTTGGCAGCCGCCGAGGTCTCTGAGGTGGCAGACGTCATCAAGACGCTCGGGTTCTACAAGAGCAAGGCGGCGCATGCCGTGGCGGCGGCTCAGATGATCGTGGCCGATTACGGCGGCGAGGTGCCCGCCAGCATGGACGAGCTGGTAAAGCTTCCTGGCGTGGGGCGTAAAACGGCGAACATCGTGCTCAACGTGGGGTTTGGCATCGTGGAGGGCATCGCGGTGGATACGCACGTGAACCGCGTGGCGCATCGGCTTGCGCTCTCGCCCAAGACGCATGAGAAGGAGCCGCCCAAGACCGAGCAGGACCTGCTCAAGATCTTGCCACGCGAGTACTGGGAGTCTGTGAACCACCAGTGGATCACCTTTGGTCGCGAGGTCTGCAACGCGCGCTCGCCGAGATGTAAGGACTGCTTCGCGGCGGATCTGTGCCCCTCCGCACGGCTGTAGCACCGCCCGCACGGCTGTAGCACCGCATCTTGCCCCTCAAGCCGTCGCTTGCGTGCCTTAAGCACGCGGCGCTCCTCTTTCGGGGCAACCTGCGGCACTACAGCCGTGCGGGTCCGGCCGGGTGGTTTTGGATTTCCGTTTTGTGGACGGGCACGCGTGGAATCGATGGGCGCGTAAAATGGGGGTCTGACTTTTTCTGGTGAAGGGGATCGATCGATGCTTATACATCGAATAGCTGCGCAGCTGTACACGGCGGAGGGGCCGCAGGTTATCGAGCGGGCGCTCGACGAGGGCAAGGACGCCACGCTGGCCGTCTCGCTCTCGGCGCGCACGCTGATGCTCGCGGCTCAGTTCGCGCGCCGTCCGCGGCCGTGCGTCTACGTGGTTTCGGGCGAGGAGGCGGCCGACCGTGCGGCCCGAGCGCTCATAGCCTACCTGGGCGCCGAGCACGTGGCCCGCTTCCCCGAGCGCACCGACTATCCCTGGAAAGACGAGCAGCCCGACGACGCCGTGGTGGCGGCCCGTTGCGCGGCCCTCGGCCGTGTGGCTGGCGGCGAGGCCTGCATCATGGTGGCCTCGGCGCGCGCCCTGCTGCGCTGCGTGCCGCCGAGTGAGAGCGGCTACTGGGCCTCCACCTCCTTCTCTGTTGGGGAGGAGATCCCCTTCGAGGACGTGCCCAAGCGCCTGGTGGGCATGGGCTACACCTCGGCCGAGGTGGCGGACGTTCCCGGGCTCTTCCACGTGCACGGAGACACCGTCGACGTTTTCCCCGCTCAGGGGGCGTCTCCCGTGCGCATCGAGTTCTTTGGCGACGAGATCGACCGTATTCGCCGCATGGTTTCGTCCACAGGGCAGACCATTGGCGACGAGCAGCGGGTCGAGATCTACCCGTGCCGTGAGCTCGCCCTTACCGATGACGCCGTCCACCGCCTGCGCGCGGCGCTCTATGCGCCGGCCAAGACCGATACCGAGCTGGCGGCGCTGCTCGAGATGGTGGAGGCGCGCATCGCCGTGCCCGAGCTGGAACGCTACCTGCCGCTTATGTACGAGAGCACGGTGAGCCCGCTTGCGCACGTGGGCAAGAACACGCTGGTGGTGCTCTCCGAGCCGCGCTCGCTGTTTGACGACTGCACCCGTGCCTACGAGGACCTCGAGCGCCGGGGCGAGGCGGCGGGCGTAAAGCGCCTCGACGGCCTCTACGTGCGCCCGCAGCAGCTGGACTTTGGCCAGGGCCAGCGCCTGAACTACGTTTCCATCATCCGCGCGGGCGGTGCCGTGACTGCCGAGCTCAAGATCGAGCAGCCCGCCATCGCCGGCAGCGATACGCGCTTTATCACCCGCGTGCAGGAGGTGGTGAACAACCGCTACGCCGTGCTGTTCGCCATCCCCGACCGCGGTGCGCGAGAGTCGATGGAGCTCTCGTTTACCGATGAGTCCATCCCCTTCGAGGAGTCGCTCACCGCGGCGCCCGAGAACGCCGGTGCGGTCGACCCGTTCGCGCCGGTGCACGTGGCCGCTGCCGGCTCCGAGGAGCGCGTCGCCGCAGGTACGCGCCGCGCAAAGGCCGCCGCGACGCCCGCGCCCGAGCCGGCTATCTCGCGGCGCTCCGCTGACCCGCTGAACGCTCGTGACCTGGCCTCCGGTGCCGCCATCACCGTTCCCACGCTTACGCGCGGCCGCGTGACCTTTGTCGATACGCCCATTCCGCAGGGCACGGTGGTGCCCGAGGCGCACCTGGCCGTGTTCTCGCTTGCCGACCTCAACGCGCGCATGGACGCCAAACGCGGTCGCACCCGCCGCCGAGTGGACATCACCGAGGTGACCTTCCCCTTCAAACCGGGCGACTACGTGGTGCACGCCACGCATGGCATCGCCCTGTTTGCCGAGATCGTGCGCCAGGAGGTGGGTGGCCGCGAGCGCGACTACTTCTTGCTGGAGTACGCTGACGGCGACAAGCTCTACGTGCCGCTCGAACAGGTGGACCGCATCACGCGCTACGTGGGACCGGACGGCGACAAGCCGCGCCTCACGCGTCTGAACACCGCCGACTGGAGTCGCGCCACCACCAAGGCGCGCAAGAGCGCCAAGAAGCTCGCCTTCGACCTGGTAGACCTCTATACGCGCCGCTCGTCGGTGACGGGCGTGGCCTGTCCTCCCGATACGCCCGAGCAGCTGGAGATGGAGGCGAGTTTCCCCTACGAGGAGACGCACGACCAGCTCGACGCCATCGCCGACATCAAGGCCGACATGGAGGCCGCAAAGCCCATGGACCGCCTGCTGTGCGGCGACGTGGGCTTCGGTAAGACCGAGGTCGCCCTGCGTGCGGCCTTTAAGTGCGTGGACTCGGGTCGTCAGGTGATGGTGCTGTGCCCCACCACGATCTTGGCGCAACAGCACTTCGAGACCTTCTTCGAGCGCTTCGCTCCCTTTGGCCTGGAGGTGGAGGTGCTCTCGCGTTTCCGTACAGCGGGCCAGCAGCGCCGCGCCCTTGCGGCCTTTGGAGAGGGCAAGGTCGACGTGCTGATTGGCACGCACCGCCTGCTCTCGGCCGACGTGAACCCGCATGATCTGGGCCTCGTGATCATCGACGAGGAGCAGCGCTTTGGCGTGCAGCACAAAGAGCAGCTCAAGAACCTGCGCGAGCAGATCGACGTGCTCACACTCTCGGCAACGCCCATCCCGCGCACCATGCAGATGGCCATCTCCGGCGTGCGCGACATGAGCCTCATCACCACGCCGCCCACGGGTCGCCGCCCGGTGGCCGTGCATGTGGGCGAGTACGATCCGGACGTGGTCTCGGCCGCGATCCGCCTGGAGGTGGGCCGCGGAGGGCAAGTGTACTACGTCTCCAACCGCGTGCGTACCATCGATGACGCCGTGGAGCGCGTGCACGAGGCCGCGCCCGAGGCGCGCGTGGGCGTGGCCCACGGCAAGATGAGCCCGCGCGAGGTGGAGGACGTGATGGTCCAGTTTGCCACCAAGAAGATCGACGTGCTCATCGCCACCACCATCGTGGAGAGCGGTATCGACAACGCGCACGCTAACACGCTTATCATCGAGGACTCGCAGCGCCTGGGCTTAGCGCAGCTCTACCAGCTCAAGGGCCGTGTGGGTCGTTCCGCCACGCAGGCCTACGCGTACTTTATGTTCCCGGGCGAGATGCCGCTCACCGAGGAGGCCACGGCGCGCCTGACCGCGCTCTCGGAGTTCCAGGACCTGGGCAGCGGCATGCGCATCGCCATGCGCGACCTGGAGATCCGCGGCGCGGGCTCGCTTGTGGGCGCCGAGCAGCACGGCAATCTCTCGAGCGTGGGCTTCGACCTGTTCACGCAGATGCTGGGACAGGCCGTGGCCGAGGCGCGCGGCGACGATGCCGAGGCGGTGGAGCAGGCCGGCGTGGCCATCAATCTCCCGGTCGATTTCTACCTGGACGAGGAGTACCTGCCGGCGGTGGACCAGCGCGTGCTGGTGTACCGAAAGCTGGCGGCTGCCGAGAGCCTGCAGGACGTGGACGCGCTGCAGGAGGAGACCGAGGCGGCCCATGGCGAGCTGCCGCAAGCCGCGCTCAATCTCTTTGACCGCGCGCGCATCCGCATCCGCGGTGAGCGCCTGGGACTCGAGAGCGTCTCGTGCACGGGCGGCCGCTTGGTGTTCATGGGCGTCGACGTGCCCAAGGACGCGGCCTTTGAGCTCAAGAACCGCCTGGGTGCGGTGAACTTCCCGCGCACGCGCAAGCTCACGGTGCCCTACCGCGCGGGCGCCGGCGCGGGCAGCGGAGTGGGCCGCGGGCTCGATGCCGCGGACGGCACCGGTCCCGTGGCGGCGGCGCTGCGGGTGCTCTGCCACCTGGGCGCCTCGGGCGATGACGACTAGACACGGGGTCGCGCGGGGCGCTCTCGACAGCGCTTCGTGCGTGCACCGAACGCAACAGAGAAGATAGGAACGAAAGACAACATGCTGACCTTTGAGAACGACTACTCCTTCGGTGCGCACCCGGCGGTGCTGCAGGCGCTGGTGGATACCAACATGGAAGCTATGACCGGCTACGGCGAGGACGCGCACTGCAAGCGCGCCCAGCAGCTGATTCGCGAGGCATGCGAGGCCCCGGACGCGGATGTCTTCTTCTTGGTGGGAGGCACGCAGACCAACGCAACGGTGATCGACATGCTGCTCGCGCCCTACGAGGGCGTGGTTGCGGCCACCACGGGCCATGTTGCCTGCCATGAGGCGGGGGCTATTGAATTTGGCGGGCACAAGGTGCTCACCGTGCCCGGGCACGACGGCAAGATGGACGCCGACGAGCTTGCGCACTTCATCGACCTGTTCTATGCAGACGGCAACCACGAGCACATGGTGTTCCCGGGTGCGGCCTATATCTCGTTTCCCACGGAGCTGGGCACGCTGTATACCCGCGATGAGCTGCAGCGTTTGCATACGGTGTGCCAGGAGCGCAAGATTCCGCTCTTTGTGGACGGTGCGCGCCTGGGCTATGCGCTCGCGAGCGAGGAATGCGACGTGACCCTGCCGGAGCTGGCGCAGCTCTGCGACGTGTTCTATATCGGTGGCACCAAGGTGGGGGCATTATGCGGCGAGGCCGTGGTGTTCCCCGCGGGCGATGCACCGGCGCATATCGTTCCGCGCATCAAGCAGCACGGGGCGCTCCTTGCCAAGGGGCGCCTGCTGGGTGTGCAGTTCGAGGCGCTTTTCACCGACGGTCTTTATCTCAAGATCAGCAAGAACGCCATCGAGACGGCGCACCGCCTGCGCGACCTGCTGCACGAGCGCGGCGCGCGCTGGTATCTGGAGTCGCCCACCAACCAGCAGTTCATCATCCTCGAGAACGCGGAGTACGAGCGCCTGCGCGAGAAGGTCGCGCTGAGTTTTTGGGACACCTACGACGAGGACCACACCGTCGTGCGCCTGGCCACCAGCTGGGCCACCACGCAGGCAGACATCGACGCGCTGGCCGCGCTGCTCTAGACGGTAGGCACGCGAGATGCAGCACGAGCAGGCGCTTGAGACGCTCGGCCGGTACTTTGGCTACGATTCGTTTCGCCCCGGGCAGGAGCAGATGGTCGACGCCATCCTGCAGGGGCGCGACGCTCTGGGCGTGATGCCCACGGGCGCGGGCAAGTCGATCTGCTACCAGGTGCCGGCGCTTATGCTGCCGGGCATCACCTTTGTGGTGAGCCCGCTCGTCTCGCTCATGGGCGACCAGGTGCGCGCTCTCAAGGCGGCGGGCGCGCGTCCGAGCTATCTCAACTCCACGCTCACGCCCGGTCAGCAAAATACCGTGCTCAAGCGCGCGGGAGAGGGCCAGTACCAGCTGATGTACGTGGCGCCCGAGCGCCTGCTCGAGCCTCGTTTTCTTGCATTCGCCCAGGCCTGCGCCGCGCCGGACGGCATCGGCGTGCCGCTTGTGGCCATCGACGAGGCGCACTGCGTCTCGCAGTGGGGACAGGATTTTCGCCCGGCCTATCTGCAGATCGCGCAGTTCATAGAGAGCCTGCCGCAGCGTCCCGTGGTCGCGGCCTTTACCGCTACGGCTACCGAGCGTGTGCGCACGGATATCGTGCAGATGCTCGGCTTGCGCACGCCCGAGAGCGTGGTCACCGGCTTTGACCGTGCGAATCTCTACTTTGGCGTGGAGGAGATGGGCGACAAGGCCAAGACGCGCTGGATCCGCGGCTACGCGATCGCCCATGCGCAGGAGAGCGGCATCGTCTACTGCTCCACGCGCAAGGCCGTCGATGCGCTGGCGGAGGAGCTCGCCCGCGAGCTTGCGCCGCACGGTATCCGGGTGGCGCGCTATCACGCCGGCATGGCTCCCGCGGCGCGTGCGGAGGCGCAGGAGGCCTTTATCTGCGATGCCGCGCCGCTCATGGTGGCCACCAACGCCTTTGGCATGGGCATCGACAAGCCCAACGTGCGCTACGTGATTCACAACAACGTGCCCGAGAGCATCGAGGCCTACTATCAGGAGGCGGGTCGCGCCGGGCGCGATGGCGACCCGGCGAGCTGCTATCTGCTTTGGAACGGGCGCGATTTTGCCCTGCGCCGCTATCTGATCGACCGCGAGTTCGAAGACCTGGCCGCCGACGGTGCGGGCGACGCCGCTCCGGACGAGGAGACCCTGCGCGTCCGCACCTTTGCGCGCCAGAACCGTTTTCGCCTGCTCTCCAATATGGAGGGCTACTGCAAGACCACCGGCTGCCTGCGCACGTACATGCTGCGCTACTTTGGCGACACCGGCGCTCTGGGCGTGGAGTCTTCGACGGCATCAGGCGGCTGCGCGAACTGCGCTAACTGCATGACGGAGTACGAGACCGAGGACGTGAGCGAGGCCGCCCGCGCCGTGGTGCGCCTGGTGCACGAGACCGGCGGGCGTTGGGGCAAGTCGGTTCTGGCCGCCGTGCTGCACGGGGGCGACACGGAGAAGATTCGCCAGGCCCGTCTGAACGAGACTGCGGGCTACGGTGCGCTTGCATCCGAGTCTGCAGGGCGCATCCGCGACATCATCGAGCAGCTGGTGGGCCGCGGTTACCTGGCGCAGTCGGACGGACAGTATCCCGTGATCGGTCTGGGCCCGCGTGCGGCCGAGGCGCTGGCGGGGGAGGGCGATACCGGCGAGACGGACGGCACCGAGCCGGCCTCGTTTACCTTTACCATCAAGCGCCGCGTGCGCGCAACGGGACGCAGTGCCCGTGCCCGCCGCGCGCTCGACCTGATTGCCGAGGAGTCCGAGGCCGAAGGCGCGCATCGCGACCGCAGCGGGGACGCCGAGCTCTATGAGCGCCTGCGGGAGCTCCGCCGCCGCCTGGCCGAGGAACGCGGCGTGCCGGCCTACGTGGTGGGCAGCGACAAGATGCTGCGCAGCCTCGTGCGTCGCCGCCCGCAGACGCGCGAGGAGCTGCTGGAGGTCTACGGCATAGGCGAGAAGAAGGCGGACGACATCGGAGACGCGCTTTTGGCCGAGATTGCCAACGCGTGACACTTTTGTCGAGGGGCGCCAAAGCGTGTCACAATGGGCCTGTTTGAACCAAGAGCCCGATCGGACAAAGGAGTGCTCATGACCCAATCCTCCGCCCCGCGAGACGCCGCCGAAGCCGCCAACGCCGCGTTCGCCTCCGTTGCGGGCAAGGAGTTCCCCACCGATATCTTTACGGCCCCGCAGCTTAGGTGGGGCATCATCGGCTGCGGCGTCATCGCCAACCAGATGGCGCAGACGCTCGCCCTCGCCGGCCGCACGCTTGCGGGCATCTACAACCGCACCCAGGCCAAGGCCGAGGCGTTCGCCGAACGCTACGGGGTCAAGCGCGTGTACGCGAGCCTCGACGAGCTGCTCGCCGATCCCGCGATCGACGCCGTCTACATCACTACGCCGCACAACACGCATATCACCTACCTGCGCGCGGCGCTCTCTGCCGGCAAACACGTGCTGTGCGAGAAGGCCATCACCTTGAACTCCGAGGAGCTCAACGAGGCCCGCGCCATCGCCGACGAGCACGGGGTGCAGCTCATCGACGCCACGACCATCCTGCATATGCCGCTTTACCGCGAGCTGATTCGCCGTGCGGAACGCGACGAGTTCGGCATGATGAATCTCGCGCAGGTGAGCTTTGGCAGCTATAAGGAGTTCGACCCCAACAACCGCTTCTTCAACCCCAAGCTCGCCGGCGGCGCGATGCTCGACATCGGCGTCTACGCGATCACCATGGCGCGCCTTTTCATGCTCAGCCAGCCCGAGGACGTGACCTCCATCGTCAACGCCTGCAACACCGGCGTGGACGTGACCAGCGGCATCGTGATGCGCAACCCCGACCTGCAGATGGCGATCATCTCGCTCTCGCTGCACTCCAAGCAGCCCAAGCGCGCCGTGCTCTCGTTCGAGAAGTGCTACATCGAGGTCATGGAGTACCCGCGCGCCGACACCGCGACCATCGTGTGGACCGAGACCGGCGAGCGCGAGACCGTGCACGCGGGCGAGGAGGCCTATGCCCTGGCCTACGAGGTGGCAGACCTTGAGCGCGCCGTGGCGGGCGACAAGGTGGAAGACGCGATGATCGTCTTTGCCGCCGATGTCATGGACATCATGACGGGCCTGCGCCGCAAGTGGGGCATCTACTATCCCGAGGAGGCCGAGCTGGCGGCCGCCGCCGGCGCCCGCGTCGCCGGGGAGTAACCGCAGGAGTAATCACCTGCGCAACCCGAATAGCGCAACCAACGCAAAAGCGCGCCCGCTTTGGCTTGAGACCAAGGCGGGCGCGCTGCTTTTGCGGCTCGGTTGTGCGGGCGGGTGCTCCGCTAGGCAACTACCACCAAGTGAGCTGGGAGATGTTGTCGCGGATATGGTCGCAGCTCTTGTGGAAGCCGGCCAGCTCCTCGTCGGAAAGGTCGAGGGTATAGACCTGCTCGATGCCGGCAGCACCGATCACACAGGGCAGGGAGGTGAAGATGCCCTCCTCGCCGTACTGGCCCGTCATAAGCGTTGAGGCGGAGAGCACGGCGTGCTCGTTGTGCAGCACGGCGGCGCAGACACGCGCGGCGGACGCGGCGACGGCGTACTCGGTGCAGCCCTTGCCCGAGTAGGTCACGTAGCCGCCCTTGCGCGCGGCCTCCTCGACGGCGGCGTGGTCGAAGTCGTACTGCTCGGGGTACTCGACGGCCAGCTCAGAGAGCTTCTTGCCGGCGATGGTCGCGGCCTTCCAGGCGGCGATCTGCGAGAAGCCGTGCTCGCCGATCATGTAGGCGTCGACGGACTTGGGCGAGACGCCGCAGACCTTGGAGACCTCGGAGTGCAGGCGTGCGGAGTCCAGGCCGCAGCCCGAGCCGATGATCTTGTTGGGGTCGTAGTCGGTGAGATGCCAGATGGTGGTGCACACCACGTCGCAGGGGTTGGCGATGGAGACCCAGATGCCGTTGAACCCGGCATCGACGATGCGGTTCGCAAAGGTGCGCGCGGAGTCGGTGGTGCAGAACAGCTCGCCGTCACGGTTGCCGGCGGCCTTGGCCACGTTACCCGCGGCGTTGACGATGATGTCGCAGCCGGCGAGCTCCTCGTAGCGGTCGCCTACATTGATGATCTTAGTGTTGTACGGCATGAACGTAAGGGCGTCGTGCAGGTCCTGAGCCTCGGAGGCGACCTTCTGCTCCTTGACGTCGCACAGGTAGAGCTCGTCTACTAGGCCCTGGATAAGCAGGGTGTACGCAACGTGCGCGCCCACGTGGCCCTGTCCCAAAACACCGATCTTGCGAATTGTGCCCATAGCGATGCACCTTTCTATTGCGGGATTGATGCGCCCATTGTAGTCCTGTGCCGCACGGGCGGCGGCGGATCAGAATATCGTTACAAAGCGCGGCTCGATGGCGTGGAGCGAGAGCGCCGTGCGCGGCTCGCGGCGCCTGCGGCCGGCGCCCATGTGACGCATATCCGGCAGCGGGGTACAATAGGCGGCACCGTTATGCTGCGAAGGAGTGCCCGTCATGCCGATCAGAATCCCCGATGCGCTGCCCGCGACCGAAATCCTCGAGGGCGAGAACATCTTTGTGATGACGGAGTTCCGCGCTCTCCACCAGGACATTCGCCCCCTGCGCGTGCTCATCTTGAATCTCATGCCTACCAAGGTGGCAACCGAGACGCAGATCATGCGCAAGCTCTCCAACACCCCGCTGCAAATCGAGGTCGAGCTGCTGCGCACCAAGAGTCACGAGGCCTCGCATGTCTCCGCCGGGCATCTGGAGACCTTCTACCGTACGTTCGAGGACATTCAGGACGAGCACTTCGACGGCTTGATCATCACCGGCGCCCCCGTCGAGCTGCTTGAGTTCGAGGAGGTCGACTACTGGGACGAGCTCTGCCGCATCATGGACTGGTCGAGCACGCACGTGCACTCCACGCTGCATATCTGCTGGGGCGCGCAGGCCGGTCTCTACCATCACTACGGCATTCCCAAGTACCGCTTGCCGGCCAAGGCCTCCGGCGTGTTCGAGCACCGTCTGGTCAAGCCGAAAAGCCCTCTGGTACGCGGCCTGGACGACCGCTTCTTCGCCGTGCACTCTCGCAACACCGAGGTGCGTGCGGCGGATGTGGAGGCCGTGCCGGAGCTCGAGATCGTGGCCGTCTCTGACGAGGTGGGCCTCTATGTTGTGAAGTCCACGGACAGCCGCCGCTTCTTTGTGTTCGGCCACCCCGAGTACGACCGCGATACCCTGAAGCTCGAGTACGAGCGCGACCTGGGGCGCGGCATCAACCCAGAGATCCCGGCGAACTACTTCCCCAACGACGACCCGAGCCAGCCCCCGCGCAACGTGTGGCGCAGCCAGGCCCAGCTGCTCTACACCAACTGGCTGAACTACTACGTCTACCAGACCACGCCGTATGACCTGCAGCAGGTTGGCGCGTAGGGCGCCGGCGTCTGGGCGAGCGTCGGTTGCAGACGCGCATGTCTTAAAAGCGTGAAAGGGGTATCGGCCTGCGCTGATACTTCTAGACCGGACATGCTTTTTCTCATGAGCCCAACAATCTCGCACTAAAAAAGGCGCGGCGGGGAAGCGAATCCGGCTTATAGGACAAAATGTGTGTCCTGGTAGAACGCCCGTTCTTGTTTCCTAATCGAGCCAGAACGGGTACGGGTCGCGATTGTGCAGCTCCTCCCACACGACCCTGTCGCCCCATTCCGGGCCGCCGTCGTCCCTTTTGGGGGACGCCGAGTAGGTCCTGTACAGGAGGTCGATGTCGTCGTCCGTGGGCATGCTCGCGAGCTTCTCCGCCGCGCTCCTGGTGTCGCCGGAGTGCGCGTGGCACCACCAGAAGACCGCCTTGGCCCGTTTCAGCAGGCTCAGGCCGCGATGGTTGCGCAGCATCGCCCTGAGCTGCGCGTTCACCCCTCCCTCGATGAGGTTGTTGGTCGCCGGAACCGGACCGGACCTCGTCAGGTCGGGGTCGAGGTAGGTGAACAGCGTCCCCGCCGAGACGAGCCTGGAGAGCGACGAGCGCGCGCGGCGGAGCCTCTCGTGGGTGAAGACGCGCCTGCCGTCGATGACGGAGGTGTCCTCGAGGAAGTCGGCCCAGAAGCCGCACCAGTCGAGGTAGCGCTCCACCCACAGGTCGGCCTGGTGAAGGGTCTCGAGGCGCGTGAGGTCGAGGGCGAGCGCGTACAGCTCGATGCCCGCCTGCAGCCTCGGCCGCGAGGTCGTGTAGCGCCTCACCTGCGAGAACGCGTGGAAGACGCACCTCTGCACCCTCGTCCCCGGCCAGACCTGGCGCACGGCCTTGGCGAAACCGCTGCCGCCGTCCGTGACGACCACGTCGGGCGCCGGCACCGACGAGATGAGCGCCGCCCAGGCGCGAGACGTCTCGGACCTCGCCAGGTACCACGAGACCACGCGGTCGCCGCTGCAGCAGATGAGCACGACGAGGTCGCGGTCGAGCCATATGCCGTCCGCGAACAGCACCCGGTGCCACTCGCCGTCCGGCACGGGCATCGGCCAGAGGGCCCAGAACTCGGAGGTCCTGCGCCTGAACGTTCGCCCGGCCCCCGGCATGCCCGCCTGCGCGTCCTTCGAGAGCAGCCACGCCGTGAACTCCTCGAGCCTCGCCGCCGTGTCGTCGTAGCGCACGGTCGTCGACGCGCCGCAGGAGCCGCACCTCCATCTCTGGGAACCCGACGAGGTCCTGCCGTTCCTCTTCATCTTGGATCCGCACGACGGGCATTTCACGGCCTTCATCTGAAACCTCTTCCGGATGCTTTTAACGGTCTCGAAAAAGGTTATCTACCTGCGCCTACGCCGCCTGCCGGGACACACATTTTGTCCGAGTGCTTAAAATGGTCCCCTGGATTTAAAGGGCATGAAAAGGGGCACCGACCTGCGTCGATGCCCCCGAACCAGACACACATTTTGTCCTATAAGCCGCGAATCCCCGCCGCGCCTTTCGCTTAACGCTGTGTGTCAGCCTCGACTGCGGCTTAGCGCACCTGGGCGACGTAGGCCACGTTGGTCGAGGAGGCCTTGCCGTCGATCTGCACGCTCATGCGCGGATCGCCGGCGGTGGCGACGGTGAGCTCGCCCTCCTTCACGTAGCCCAGCTCCTTGGCCGTCTCGATAGCCTTCATGATCGTACCGTTGACGGTGCCCTGGGTGATGGCGGCCAGGTGCGGCTGCACGCCCCAGTACATGATCATCTGCTGGACGGCCCACTCGTGACGCGAGAACGCGCAGATGGGGATGTTGGGACGGAAGTGCGAGATCAGGCGCGCGGTACGGCCGGTGGTGGTGGGTACGGTAATGCACTTGGCGCCCACGGTGGTGGCCATGTTCACGGCGGAGAGACCCACGACGTTGTTGACCACACGGGTGCCGTGAGCGTCCTCGGGCACAACGAGCGGAGCGTGCGCCGGCAGGTACTTCTCGGTCTCGATGGCGATGCTGGCCTGCATCTTCACGGCCTCGACGGGGTACATGCCCGCAGCGGACTCGCCGGAGAGCATGACGGCGTCGGTACCGTCGTAGATGGCGTTGGCGACGTCGGCCACCTCGGCGCGCGTCGGGCGCGGGTTGTGCTGCATGGAGTCGAGCATCTGCGTAGCGGTGATGACGGGCTTGTAGGCCGCGTTGCACTTGGCGATGATCTCCTTCTGGATATGCGGCACGAGCTCGGGCGCGATCTCGATGCCCAGGTCGCCACGGGCGACCATGATGCCATCGGAGGCCTCGAGGATCTCGTCGAAGTTCTCCACGCCCAGGGCGCACTCGATCTTGGGGAAGATCGTCACGTGGTCGCCGCCGTTCATGAGGCACAGCTCGCGGATCTCCTCGACGGCGCGGCCGTCACGGATAAAGGAAGCGGCGATGTAGTCGATGCCCTCCTTGAGGCCAAAGAGGATGTCGGCGCGGTCGCGCTCGGTGATGGCGGGCAGGCCGATGTTCACGTTGGGGACGTTGACGCCCTTGCGCTCGCCGATCTCGCCGGTGTTCTTGACGATGCAGTGCATGTCATTGCCGTCGACCGACTGGACCTCCAGGCCCACCAGGCCGTCGTCGATCAGGATGGTCGAGCCGGCGCTGACCTCGCGCGGGAGATTGAGGTAGTCGAGCGAGATGTGCTCGGCGGTGCCGAGGTTGTCCTCGGTGGTGGGGGCGGCCGTCACCACGATGGAGTCGCCCTCGTGGACGGTGATCTTCTTGTGGCCCTCGAGCAGGCCGGTGCGCACCTCGGGACCCTTGGTGTCGAGCAGGATGCCCACGGGCTGGCCGACCTCGGCCGCCACGCGGCGAACGCGCTCGATGCGCTCGTGGTGCTCCTCGTAGGAGCCGTGGGAGAAGTTGAAGCGGGCAACGTTCATGCCTGCCTTGATCATCTCGCGCAGCGTATCCTCGCTGTCACAAGCCGGACCCATCGTGCAGACAATCTTCGTGCGTTTGTACATGCATAACCTCCGTACAGTCCACATTGGAAATTCCACGTTGGCTTGAGTATACGCTAGCCAAAACCTTTCGATTGCGAAAGAATCCGTAAGTTACAAAGTCTCTACCTGCGCGAATCTTCCTTTGTTTCGAGGACTGGCGCGTGTTTGGCCAAGATGAGCGCAGCGTTTTGGTTGCGTCAGGTTTCGTTACGATGCGGGTACCAAAAGAACTGCCGCCGGCCGCCCCGCGTTTTGGGTACTATAGAGGGACTGTTCACACGCCGTCCGGTGCTGCAGGCTTGATGAGCCCTTGCCCTCTCCTGGGAATTATGATCGGGAATCAAGCCGCCGGCCGGCATAAAAACCCAGGAGGGAACTCTATGCAACCTGAATATCTCTCTGCGGCTTCCGATGTTTTGGAGGCCCAGAACACGAGTGCCGAGGCGGGCCTTGCCGCTGCAGAGGCTACTCGCCGCGCGGCCGAGGTGGGCCCCAACAAGTTGGCCGAAGAAGCCAAGACCCCGCTGTGGATCCGCTTTTTCCAGCAGATGGCCGACCCCATGGTCATCATGCTCATCGTCGCTGCCGTCATCAGCGCGCTCACCGGCATGGTAAAAGGCGAGCCCGACTTTGCCGACGTGGCCATCATCATGTTCGTGGTGATCGTGAACTCGATCCTCGGCGTGGTGCAGGAGGCCAAAAGCGAGGAGGCGCTGGCCGCGCTCCAGGAGATGAGCGCCGCACAGTCCAAGGTGATGCGCGACGGCAAGCTTGTGCACCTGCCCAGCTCTGAGCTGGTGCCGGGCGACGTTGTGCTGCTCGAGGCGGGCGACTCGGTGCCGGCCGACTGCCGCGTGCTCGAGAGCGCCAGCATGAAGATCGAGGAGGCCGCGCTCACCGGCGAGTCCGTGCCGGTGGAGAAGCACGCCGACGCCATCGTCCTTGCCGCGGGCGCGGACGATGTGCCGCTCGGCGACCGCAAGAACATGTGCTACATGGGTTCCACCGTGGTGTACGGCCGCGGCCGCGCCGTGGTGTGCGGCACGGGCATGAACACCGAGATGGGCAAGATCGCCGGCGCCCTGGCCGAGGCCAAGGAAGAGCTCACGCCGCTTCAGGTGAAGCTTGCCGAGCTCAGCCGTATCCTCACCATCATGGTGATCATCATCTGTGTGGTCATCTTTGGCGTGGATATCCTGCGCCACGGCGTGGGCAACGTCCTGAGCGACCCGACGGCCCTGCTCGACACCTTTATGGTGGCCGTGTCGCTCGCCGTCGCTGCCATCCCTGAGGGCCTCGTGGCCGTGGTGACCATCGTGCTCTCGCTCGGCGTGACCAAGATGGCAAAGCGTCAGGCCATCATCCGCAAGCTTTCCGCCGTGGAGACGCTCGGCTGCACGCAGGTGATCTGCTCGGACAAGACGGGCACCCTCACCCAGAACAAGATGACCGTGGTGAAGCACGAGCTTGCGGCGCCTGAGGCCAAATTCCTTACCGGCATGGCGCTGTGCTCCGATGCCAAGTGGGATGCCGAGGCCGGCGAGGCCGTGGGCGAGCCCACCGAGTGCGCCCTGGTAAACGATGCCGCCAAGGCGGGCCTGACCGGTCTTGATCAGGAGCACCCGCGCGTGGGCGAGGCCCCGTTCGACTCGGGCCGCAAGATGATGTCCGTTGTGGTGGAGACCCTGGATGGCGGCTTTGAGCAGTACACCAAGGGTGCCCCCGACGTGGTGCTGGGCCTGTGCACCCATATCTATGAGAACGACGCCGTGGTGCCTCTTACCGACGAGCGCCGCGCGCAGATCGCCGCAGCCAACAAGGCGATGGCCGACGAGGCCCTGCGCGTGCTGGCGCTGGCGAGCCGCAGCTACACGGAGGTGCCTGCCGACTGCAGCCCCGCAGCTCTGGAGCATGATCTGGTCTTCTGCGGCCTTTCGGGCATGATCGACCCGGTGCGCCCCGAGGCCGCCGTGGCCATCTCCGAGGCGCACGACGCCGGCATCCGCACCGTCATGATCACGGGCGACCACATCGACACGGCCGTGGCCATCGCGCGCCAGCTGGGCATCGTGGAGAGCCGCGAGCAAGCTATCACGGGCGCCGAGCTCGACCGCATGAGCGACGAGGAGCTCGACCGCCGCATCGGCGAGTTCGGCGTGTACGCGCGCGTGCAGCCCGAGCACAAGACGCGCATCGTGGAGGCTTGGAAGAGCCGCGACCAGATCGTGGCCATGACGGGCGACGGTGTGAACGACGCACCCTCCATCAAGCGCGCCGACATCGGCATCGGCATGGGTATCACCGGCACCGACGTCACCAAGAACGTGGCCGACATGGTCCTGGCCGACGACAACTTCGCCACCATCATCCATGCGTGCGAAGAGGGCCGTCGCATCTACGACAACATCCGCAAGGTGATCCAGTTCCTGCTCTCCGCCAATCTGGCCGAGGTCTTCAGCGTCTTTATCGCCACGATGATCGGCTTCACCATCTTCCAGCCGGTGCAGCTGCTGTGGGTGAACCTCGTGACCGACTGCTTCCCCGCGCTCGCGCTCGGGCTCGAGGACGCCGAGGGCGACGTGATGCGCCGCCGTCCGCGTAACGCCAGCGACGGCGTGTTTGCAGGGCACATGGGCGTCGACTGCATCGTGCAGGGCCTCATCATCACGGCGCTCGTGCTCGCGAGCTTCTTTGTGGGCGTCTACTTTGACATGGGCCACATCGACATCGCCGGCATGCTTGCCGGCACGGCCGACGAAGAGGGCGTCATGATGGCGTTCATTACCCTCAACATGGTCGAGATCTTCCACTGCTTCAACATGCGCAGCCGCCGCACGTCGCTTTTTGCGATGAAGAAGCAGAACAAGTGGCTGTGGGCCTCCGCGGCGCTCGCGCTGGTGCTCACCGTCATCGTGACCGTGGTGCCGAGCCTGGCCGCCATGTTCTTTGGCCCGGGCATCACGCTGGAGCCGCGCGGCGTGGCCATGGCGCTCTTCCTGGCGTTTTTGATCGTGCCGCTGGTGGAGGTGTATAAGGCCATCATGAGGGCGATCGAGAAGGAGTAACCGTCCTGGGCGGCCCTGCCCCCTTTTCGGTCCGGAACGTCCTCGAACATCTCGCGCCCCCGTCGTCGCGCCCTTTGGGCGCGTACGACGGGGGCGCTCGTGTTCTGCGGATTGTTCCGGACCGAAAAGGGGGCAGGGCCTTGCGGTTACCTTCTCAGGGGGATCGCTGCTGGGGGATTTGCTTGATGCCTCGCCCTGCGGGCTTTGGCAAAAGGGGGCTCTGTGCTGCGGATTGTCCGTGAGGGGAAGCCCTTAGGGGCCTTCGGCCCACCTTCTCAGGGATCGCTACCGGGGATTTTGATTGAGACGTTTGCTGACCGGCGGGTGGGTTTCCCGGTAGAATGACGGAAGTTTTGCTGCGCGGGAGGTTTTGGTGGCTAAGGGCAAGGGCAAGAAGAAAGGCGCTTTGGCGCGTGGGGCACGTGGGCGCAAGGGAAACGCTGAGGCGAGCGTTGCTGTGGAGGCGTTGCCGGCGGTGGATGCGCTGCGTGACGTGCCCGCTTTTGAGGAGCTGCCGTTGGATGCGGCGCAGCGCTCGGCCTTTGACGCGCTTGTTGCGGCGGCTGAGTATCCTGAGCAGATGCATGCGGGGTGCGTGGTGCGGCTCGACCGTGGGTTTCCGCTCGTGGCCACGCCGGGGCGGCTTTTCCGTGCGGAGCATGCGGTCTCGTTTGCCAAAGGGGCGTCCGAGGGCGAGGAGAAGCTCTTGCCTGCCGTGGGCGATCGCGTGGCGGTGCGTCTGAGCCCGGGACACGACATGGGGGTTATTGAATCTGTATTGCCGCGTCGAGACGCGTTTGAGCGCTGGCGGGGAAAGAACCGCGGGGAGCGCCAGGTGCTCGCCGCGAACGTGGACACGATTCTGATTGTGCAGCCGCTCGGTGCGGCCCGCGATACCGCGCGGCTCATGTGCGATCGCATTGCGCGCTCCCTGGTGCTCACGCTCGACTGCGGGGCAAAACCCGTGGTAGTGCTCACCAAGGCGGACCGGTGCGAGGCGGGGGAGCTTCAGGCTGTGCTCGATGACATCCGTCGGCTTGTTGGGTCGGACGTGCAGATCGTGGTCACCTCTTCTGCCGAGGGGCGCGGGCTCGATGAGGTGCGCGCCTGCGTGCCGGCCGGCACCGTCGCTATGATTCTGGGCGAGTCGGGGGCTGGTAAATCCACGCTCTTGAATGCGCTTCTGGGCCATGAGGCCCTCGCCACGGGTGCCGTGCGCGAGCGGGACGACTCGGGCAGGCACACTACGGTGGCGCGCGTGATGGTCTCGTTGCCGCATCCCTGCGGCGTGATCGCCGATGCGCCGGGCCTGCGCAGCCTGCCGCTTGTAGGCCACGACCGCGGGCTTGCCCGCGCATTCCCGGAGATCGTGGACGCCGCCCATGCCTGCCGCTTCAACGACTGCACGCACACGCACGAGCCGGGCTGCGCTGTGCAGGAGGGCGTGGCCGCAGGCGATATCGAGCCTATCCGTCTCGACGCGTTCTTGGCCCTCGCTCGCGAAATGCGCGTGAGCGCCCAGTCCCTCGACCCGGACGTGCACATCAACAAATAGCAAATCGCTAAAGGCAGGCCATGCGCCACGGGACGTGCGGCATGCTCTCGCTCCGTGACATTTTTGTGCCATGGGCTCCTATCAGGACCAAATCCCGCTGTTTCTCGGTGGTGAAAGGGGCGTGCGAGGCTAAAATAGGCGGGACTGCCAAAACGTACCCTTGAACTGCAACGAGGCATATCTATGAAGTCCCGCGCGCTGCCCGCTCAGACTCCCTACCGTTTCCTGTTTGCACTCGCCGTCGCTGTGTGCGCGATGTTGAGTGCTATCTCGCCCGCTTCCGCATATGCGGAGGGCCATGTTGCCTATGTGCAGGACTCCACGGGCAAGTTCACCTACTACACAGACGAACGAACGGCTGTGAGCGCCGCGTACGGCTCGGACAAGACGCTCGTATTGCTTGCGGACTGGAAGCTCGGCAGCACGCTGGACATCGCCGACAGCAAAGAGCTTACCATCGACATGAACGGCTACACCATCGCCATGGCGGACAAGTCGGCGGGGTGGTACTCCGAGAGCATCTGCCTGAAAGAGAACGCGAAGCTCACGATTAAGTCGAGCCAGACAAGAACGATCACGTACGAGGGCGTCGTCAAGGACTCGGACGGCAAATGGGTAACCAAGGAGACCAAGATCACCTCAGGCGGCCTGATCACTAACGAGGGCAGCATGGGCGGCGCCGGCATCCACATGGACAACGACAGCACCCTGACGATCACGGGCGTGGCGGTGGCCGGCTGCAGCAAAAGCGGCATCGAGACCAAGAAGCGCTGCACCGTCAACCTGAACAAGGGTACGGTCCTTACTGCGAACACCGCATCGTCCTCGGGTGCCGGCATCGAGGTCGGCGGCGACTCCGCGCTCAACATGAACGGTGCCCAGATCATCAAGAACCACTCCAACGGCCAGGGCGGCGGCGTCTTTGCGGGCTCCAATGTGAATATTTATCTGGAGGGCGGCTCGAAGATTAGCGAGAACGAGGCCTGGTCGGGCGGCGGCGTCTATCTTGACTACTCAAAGTTCACGCTCGAGTCCGTGGATGGAACGGGCGAGATCTCTGGCAACGTCGCTTTGGAAAACGGCCCGGCTCCCCTGAAGAGCCGTGCAAGCGGTGGCGGCATCCACGTCGATAAGAGCAGCTACAGCGCGAACAGCGGCTCCATCAAGAACCTCAAGATCATCAACAACTATTCGTACTGGGACGGCGGCGGCATCGAGCTCGACCAGCAGAACACCGTTGTCGAGAAGTGCACCATCACGGGCAACGGCGCCTACTACGAGGGTGGCGGCATCTACGTCTGCAACAAGAACAACACCATCAAGGACACCGTCATCCAGAACAACTACAGCAACGATTGCGGCAACAACTACGAGGGCGGCGGCGTCTACGTCTGGTGCGACTACGATATCAAGCTCGAGGGCACGGTGAACATCACCGGCAACACGCGCGGCTACAAGTCCGGCAACGCCGACAACCTGTTTTTGCGCGACAACGCCGGTAGCACGGCGCGCGCCTACATTACGGGCGGTGTGAGCAAGGACTCCAAGATCGGTGTGCGCACCGGCATTACGGGCGACCGCCGTATCGGCAAAGGCATCGAGAACAACGAGGCCGACTCGTTCTACATGGACATGAGCGGCTACTACGTGAGCTACGGTACCGACGAGGACGGCGACATGTGGCAGCGCACCGGTGAGACCGACTACGCTGTGACGCTCGACGGCAAGAGCCTGGGCCGCTACAAGCCGGGCACCATGGTGACCGTGAGCGGCGAGACCTCGAGCGCGGTCTCCGCCTTTTTACGCTGGTCGACCAAGTCGACGGGTCTGGCGCCCTTTGACGACTATTTCGACAACGTCTACTACTCCAAAGTCACGTTCTACATGCCTAAAAACGACGTGAAGCTCGTGACCGACACGATTTTCCGCACAAGCTACTTCACCTTGAGTGTGGCTAAGCCGCTTGCGGGCGGCGCGCTGCCCAGCACCGGAACGCTCGGCTGGGGAGACGGGAACACCAAACAGGTCGACCTCCGTTGGCTCGACGAGAACGGCAAGGTCGCCACCCAGGCAGAATACGGCGCCAAGTACCGTTTCTACATCCTCGTTGACGAGAGCAGGAAAGATGACGGTCTTGCGTTCGCGTCCGACATCGAGGCCAAGGACGTGTCGATCAACTATTCCGACTCAATCGGGAGCATAGCGACCCAGGACGCGCACGTGGACGCCGACGACCGCCTCAACGTCACCTCGGACTGGATCGAGATGTCTATGCCCTCCATCACCAACGTTGAGAGCGCGGCCATCACTGTGACGGCGGGGATAACGCGCGAGAGCGTTTTGACTATGCTGCCGGGTGCGGCGTGGGCCGATCTGGAGAACGACACGCGCATCGCCCTGGCGACGGACAAGACGGCGACCATCGAGGGCCTGGATAGCTTTATCACCCTGAACGGGTTGGTCAAGGAGCCCGAGGAGGGCGACTATCAGGTCCATACCGTCAAGATGCCGCTTGCGCAGTCCGACAAGGTTGCAACGGTTGATGGGAAATACCTCGAGGTCACGGTGACCGTCCTCAAGAGTGCAGACATCGCCCCGCCGGTGCTTTCGCCGGCTGCGGGCACCTACGAGGGCACGTCGCTCAAGGTGGAGGCGAGCTGCTCCACCGATGACGTGACTATTTTGTACCAGGTGGATGGCGGCGCCACGCAGACCTACGATGACGCAACCGGCATTGTGCTCACGGGCGGGGCGAACGCTTCGACGGAGCATACGGTCGAGGCGTGGGCGCAGCGCAGCACTGGCTCCAAGAAGGAGAGCGCGCGTGTGTCCGTCACGTATACGCTCGATGACACACGCGCCAAGCTGATCCATATCAAGTGCTCGGACACCGCGCTCTACCGCGAGGGCGACACGCGCTGGTCCGACCAGATCAACGTGCGAAGCGATATCGGCAGGACCATCACGATCACGGCCCCCGGCAAGGACGGTCGCGACTTTGACCACTGGGAGTGGGAGGACGCGCCCGAGGGCACCGACCTCTCGAACAAGACGCTCGAGATCAAGGACTTCTCGACTGACTACGACGGCAAGATCACCGCCGTCTACACGCCGGTCATCACTGCGGTGGATCTTGAGGTCACGTCCCCTGCGGCCCATGCGATCCTCGCGCAGGGAGCGTCGGCCGTGAAGATCAAGACCGGCAGTGATGACGCTTGGACCGATGTCACCGAGTACTTTATGGAGAGTCCCCGTGGTGCGGCGACGATCACCTGGTCTCCTACGGGCGACGAGGCGGGTGCGGCCGAGCACCTTACCAGCTATACGGCCACGCTGAAGCTGAAGTCGGGGAGTGCTACCCCGGGCGTGAGGTACGCCATGGCCGACGACCTGGACCTCTGGGTGAACGGGGAGAAGGCAGCTGAGGACTCCGCATGGATCTCTGAGAAGGACGGCACCAAGTACCTGAACGCCCTGTTCCCCGAGACGGGCAAGTACGTATACAGGGAGATGGACGAGCTCGATAACGTGGAGATCTCCTTTGCGGACGCCGTGATCGCGCAGTCCGCTCAGGACGCGGGCGCCGAGGGCGATTGGGGCCTTGCAAAGGAGGTCGGACTGACCTTTGTTTGCGGCGAGACCGATCTGGTCGACGTTGAGTGGGAGAGCGTCGAGGGCTTTGACCCCGCAAAGCTCGAGGCGCAGACCCTTACTGTTAAAGGTACGGTGAAGTATCCCGATTACGTTGATGCGACCGATGCCCCGCAGACCGTCGAGGTGACCGTGTACGTTGCCGCGCCCGAACACGTTGCCGCACCGACGGCCAGCATCGACTCCGGCACGTATGCCGGCACGCAGGTGCTCGGCCTTTCTTGCGCTACCGACGGTGCGGTTATCCGTTACACCACAGACGGCAGCGAGCCGGACGAGAACAGCCCTGAGTACGATGACGATGCCATCGAGGTGGCGCACACCATGACCATCAAGGCGAAGGCCTTCTGCGAGGGCATGGCGCCGAGTGAGACGGCGACCTTCGCGTATACCATCACGCACCAGGTGACGTTCGATAGCGCCGGTGGCTCCGCAGTGGAGGCGCAGGCCGTGACGGACGGCGAGGCGGCTACTGAGCCTGCGGCTCCTGTCCGCAAAGGTTACGACTTCAAGGGCTGGATGCTCGACGGCGCGGCCTACGATTTTGCCACTCCGGTCACGGGCGACCTGAAGCTTGTTGCCACTTGGGAGAAGAACGGCGATGAGCCCGACGTCGACCCGGACGTCGACCCCGATGGCAAGGGCGACAAGGGCGATGAGCAGCCCGACGGCAAGGGCGACGGCAAGAAGGGCGACTCGGGCAGGGGCGAGACCCTCCCTGGCACGGGTGACCCTGCGGCCGTAGCGGGCCTCGTGGCTGCAGCCGGCGCGGCTGTCACCGTGTTCGGAGTACGCCGCCGCAGGAAGTAGCCGCACTGGCGGAGACACACTTTGCGTCACGAGACCCGCGACATGCAGGCGGCCCCGTGGTCACGATCAGCAACGCCACCACCGCCCGCGGCTCGCGTTTCCATTTCCGCTACCGGTGCCCGACAGCGCATAGCGAAACTTGTCCGCCAGGGACCCGTGCAGCCTGCATTCGGCTGCACGGGTCCCTTTTTTCGCCGAAGGGCCGCTCCTACGGTAAAAACCGCTGGTTTGGGGCATGAGATGGGAACTGGCCGGGCTACAATAGCTGGGATTGTCTAGAATTCCCGAATCGCTATGAGGCTTGCCCATGAAGTTTCGCACAGCGTCCGTAAAGACCCTGCATCCCTGCCTGTTCGCACTCGTCGCCATCGTGGCAGCGCTGCTGGCGGGCGCCCTCTCGCCCATGCCAGCGTTCGCGTCCCAGGGCTCCTGCTACGTGAAGGACTCCTCATCGGGCAGTATCACCTACTACTCGAACAAGATCGAGGCCCTGGACGCCGCCTACGGCAAGAACAAGACGCTCGTCCTTCTTGAGGATTGGAACTTCAACTCCGACGATTGGGACATCCAGACCACCATGGGCGTTGACGGTGGCAAGGAACTCACCATCGACATGAACGGGCACAGGATTAGCAACACCGGCGACGGCAGTGTGATCCACTTGTACGAGGGCGCGAGCCTGACTCTTACGTCGAGCAAACAGGACATAACGTTTGACTACATCGGGTACGATCCCAACGACGGTTCCGAGAACATTACCGGTACCAAAAAGCCTATGAAGCTGGTTTCGGGCGGTCTGGTGACGGGCGGCCATTCGAGTGCAGGTGCCGGTATTTACATGGAGGCCGGCAGTCACTTGACGCTTGACGGAATCGCGGTCGCGGGAAACTTCTCAGAAAGTGCATACGGGTGCGATTGCGGCGGCGGCGTTTACGCAGAGAAGAACTGCACCGTACTCATCGAGGGCGATGCAAAGGTTAGGACTAACAGCGCGTTCAGCGGCGGCGCCGGCGTGTATCTCGATGGCGATAACAGCACTCTTACTATCGATAACGCGCATGTCGAAGCAAACCGGAGCCAGTATGGCGGCGGGGTTTATTCAAACGGCTCGAACCAGACCATCAATCTGAAAAATAACGGCGCCATTAACGATAACGTTTCAATCCGTACGGGCGGCGGTGTCTTTTTTAACCAAACGAAGTTCACCCTCATCTCGGAAGACAAGACGGGTTCTATTTCGAGTAACAAGGCGATACCCAGGGGCTCTGGCGACAATAGGGGCGGCGGAATATATGTCGACAGCAAGTCGGGCGAGAACAGCGGCCTTATCAAGGGTCTCAAGATCTGCGACAACTATGCGAATATCGATGGCGGCGCCATCGAGCTCGACCAAGAGTCGACGACCGTCTCCGAGTGCACCATCACGGGCAACTCTGCCAAGGAGGACGGCGGCGCCATCTGCGTCAGGAACGACAAGTGCACCATCGACAGCTGCACCATCACCGGCAACGTCTGCAACCTCTCGGATTCCAGATACGAGGGCGGCGGCATCTTTGTGGGCTACCGCTACGACATCAAGATGACCGGCACTTGCATCGTCAAAGACAACACGCGCGTCAAGAAGGACAGTGGCGACGCCGACGACGTGTTCCTGAGCACCATCAGCGGCGGCACCGGGTACGCCTACATCACGGGCGGCCTGGAGAAGGGCTCGAACGTCGGCGTACGCACCGGCATCGAGGGCGACCGCCGCATCGGCAAGAACATCAAGAACGAGTCCGAGGACGGCTTCTTCATGGACCTCGACGGCTACTTCGTGACCTATGGCACCGACGAGGGCGGCGACATGTGGCAGCGTCACGGCACCGAGAGCTTCTCGCTCAAGGTCGACGGGGCCGAGCAGGGCAGCTTCGCGCAGGGCAGCACAGCCACGGCGACCGCGAAGCCGGCCGACGGCAAGTTCTTCTGGAAGTGGGACCTCGAGGCCACCGAGGGCCTCCACCCGGCGTCCGAGACCATCACCGACGCGCTCCTCTACGAGAAGAGCATCTCCTTCACCATGCCGCAGAACCCCGTGAACCTGGTGGGTGTCTACGGTGACAAGGCCACCTCCGGCACGGTGACGTATGCCTCGCCGGCCGGCGGCACGGAGCTGCCCACGACGGCGACTTTCAAGCGCACCGACGGCGGCACGGGCGGCGCGGGGACCTACACCGTGAACCTCTCGTGGTACAAGGTGGTGTCCGACGCGGTCAAGACGCCCGCGAGCGGTATGGCCGAGTACGGCGCGACCTACATGGCGACATTCTGGGTGGACAGCAACCAGAAGGACGGTCTCGTCTTTGCCGACGGGGCGAGCATCATGCTCAAGGCGGGCAGCTACAGCGACACGGCGGCCGCCTCGGTCGAGACCAGCAGGGACGGTTCGGTCCTCGTGACGACGCCCACCTACCGCACCGCGCCCCCCTCCGTGACCGAGGTCGAGCCTATCTCTGTGACGGTGAAGGAGGGCACGAGCGTGAGCGGCTTCATCGCATCGCTGCCCACGAGTGCCAGCGCCAAGACCAACGCCGGCGCGACCGTCGCGCTGGGCGTCGACACGAGCTGGTACTACTTCGACGGCATCATCCAGGACGGCAAGATCGTCAAGCCCGCGAGTGGCACCACCTATACGGGACAGGTCGCCCTCAAGGGCGTCGCGGGGATCAATCTCCCGGACGACATGGCGCACGTCAACGTGCAGGTGACGGTGACCGATGCGGAGCCCGTGGCGCCCGTGACCCCGACGACCAGCCCGGCGGCGGGGACGTACTCAACGACGAGGGACGCCGACAAGTTCGTCGGCGGCAAGCTCGAGGTAACCGCGGACTGCGCGACCGGCGGCGCGACCATAAAGTACCGCGTCGACTACTACGACGGCGGCACCTGGGTCAAGGGCGATGAGACGGAGTACACCGGCCCCGTCTACCTCGATCATGTGGACAACGCCGTGCGCATCTACGACCTCGTGGTCTGGTCGGAGAAGGACAGCCTCTCCTCCAAGACGGCGAGCGTGCTCTACTTTGTGGACGACGCGCAGATGAAGACGGTGACGGTGAACCAGACCGACACGGGCATGGAGCCGGTCACCGCAAAGGTCAAGGACTACGAGGTACAGAAGGGCAAGTCGTTCACGGTGACCGCGACCAAGCGCGACGGCTACGTGTTCGAGAAGTGGCTCGTCGGCGACGAGAGCCGCACCGGCTCCACCCTGACGCTCGATAGCGTGGACGAGGACATGACGGTCACCGCCGTCTACAACCCGGTGGTGAGCGAGATCAATATCGACGTCGACGTACCGGCGGCGCACACGATCCTCACCCAGGCGGCGAGCACCGTGAAGGTCAAGGCCGGCGGCTCGGACTCGTGGACCGACATCACGTCGCTGCTCTCCAACGGACACGGCAACCCCAAGGTCACGTGGGCGCCTGAGGGCGACGACGAGGGCCGCGCAGCGCACGTAACGGCCTACGCCGCCTCGCTCCCGTTCGTCAAGGCCAGCGAGACCTCGGCCGCGAAGTACGTGCTCGACGAGCAGGCCGTCATCGACTGCAAGGGCGTCCGAATCGCGGACGGCTCGGCCTACATCGCTAAGGCCGATGACGGCACCAAGACGGTCTGCATCACCTTCCCGCCCACGGGCCCCATCGAGGACACCGAGCTCGAGACCCTCTCGGACGTGAGCCTTTCCTACGAGGAGGCCTGGAGCTATCAGGCCAAACAGGACGCGGGCGAGGGTGCTTCCTGGGCCCTCCCCAAGGAGATCACGGCAACGAGCAAGACGTGCGGCTGCGCGGTCCCACTCACCATCGAGTGGAACGCGGTCGAGGGCTTCGATGTGTCGGATCCCGGGGCCCAGGAGCTTACCGCAAAGGGCACGGTTGTGTACCCGAGCTACGTTGACCACGACGGCCTGGCCGAGACCGTGACTGTGAAGGTGAAGGTCGCCGCGGCGAAGACCGTGGCGGCGCCCAAGGCCTCGGTCGGGTCGGGCACCTATGTCGGCACCCAGTCGGTCGAGCTCGGCTGCGACACGGACGACGCGACGGTCCGCTACACCACCGACGGCGGCGAGCCCACCGAGGACAGCCCCGTGTACGAGGGCGCTGCGATTGAGGTCGCCCACAACACGGTCATCAAGGCCAAGGCCTTCCGCGACGGCTGGGTCGCGAGCGAGACGGCGACGTTCGAGTACGCCATCACGCACCGGGTGACCTTCGACGCGGCCGGCGGCTCCACGGTGGAGGCGCAGACCGTGACGGACGGCGAGGCGGCCAAAGAGCCCGCGGCGCCCACCCGTGCGGGCTACGACTTCAAGGGCTGGACGCTCGGCGGTGCGGCCTACGATTTTGCCACCCCGGTCACGGGCGACTTGACGCTTGTCGCCACCTGGGAGAAGAACGGCGATGAGCCCGATGTCGACCCGGACGTCGATCCGGACGATCCCGATGTCGACCCTGACGACAAGGGCGACAAGGGCGATAGGCAGTCCGACGACAAGGGCGATGGCAAGAAGGGCGACTCGGACAAGCGCGAGACCCTCCCCGGCACGGGCGATGCCGCAGCACTTGCCGGCATCGCGGCCGCCTCCGGTGCGGTGCTCGCCGCCCTCGGGGCCCGCT
>CAVGNZ010000003.1:0-5326 GCA_963630805.1 Bacteroidaceae bacterium | reverse complement strand
TTGCGAATTTCCTTCATGTCCTGGTTCATACCGGTGTCTCCCCCAATATCAGACGGCGCGGAGGGCACCGCGCCAGACTCAAAACAAAGACGGCGCTTGCCTAAGGCCGCGCCGTCGCATATCTACCGTTTATGCCGCCGCAAGCTCCGCCTCGAGCTTGGGGATCTTCTTCTTGTAGACCACCTCGAGCATGAGCGCGCGCACGACCTGCGTGGCCACGGCCGCGCCCAGGATGCCCCAAAGGCCCAGGCCCATGGTGAAGCACAGGATGTAGTCGAGCAGGGTGTTCAGGAACGTCACGCTGAAGATGGCGATCCACAGCGTCTCGCGGGAGCAGTTCATGGCCTTGAGGATGCCGTTGAAGATGACCTGCGGGATCTGGAACGGCGTCATGGCCGCCACGAGCGCGCAGGCGATAAAGCCGCGACGGATGAACTCGACGTCATCGGAGAACATGCTGTAGAACCAGTTGCCGCCGAACACATAGGCCGCGGCCAAAACGATGGAGCAGCCGATGCCCGCGCGGAAGATAGTGCGCGTGAAGCCGCGGATCTCCTCGATGTTCTTGTCGCCCACGGAGCGACCGATAAGGGCCACCGAGGCTGCCTGCAGACCGTCGCCGATGGAGAAGTTCACGTTCATGAGATGCAGGGCCACGTGGTAGACCGAGCTGTCGAACGAGCCGGTACGGGCCGTCATCATGGAACCCAACAAGAAGCCCAGACGCATGAGCAGGTTCTCCAGGCAGATGTTCTTCCACATGGAGAACATGTCGCGCACGGCCTGCACGGAGAAGACGATGCGCTCGCGCGCGGCGTAGCGCAGGCTCACGAAGAGCTTGTCGTCCATGGCGCGGGCCACGCTGATGAGCAGCGCCACGACAGTGCCGATGACGGTCGCCCAGGCGGCGCCCATGACGCCCATCGCCGGGAAGCCGCAGTGGCCCTCGATGAGCAGGTAGTTCAAGCCGATGTGGATGAGCGTCGAGGCGATGTTGGTCTGCATGGTCACGCGCGTGTTACCGCAGCCGCGCAGCGCGGAGTTGACCAGCGAGAACGAGGTGGTGAACACCATCGAGCCCATGATGATGCGGAAGTAGAGCGTCGAGAGCTCCATGGTGTCGCGCTGGCCCGAGCAGATCTCCATGATGGGGCCGGCGAAGATCACGCAGAGGGCGCCCAGCACGACGCTCGCCACGGCCGCGATGACCCATGCGGTGATGAACAGCTCGTTGGCGCGGCGGCGGTCCTTCTGGCCCACCGAGTGCGCCACCGTCGCCGAGACCGTGGTGTTGATGGCGAAGAAGATGCACAGGACAAAGAGCCTGGGCTGGTTGGTCACGCTGATGGCCGAGATGGCGGTGGTGCCCATGCGCGAGATCATGCGGGTGTCGATCATCGACGAGAACGTGGTGAACAGGCTCTCGATGATGGCCGGCACACCGATGGCCAGGACCTCTTTTTTCCTCGATACGGTTTGCTCGGAAGCACTCATCTAGCTGGATTCTCCTAGTAACAGATTGGCTTGGTACAGACAGAGGAGAGGGACGGCGCACAGGTATCCCGTGCGCCGTCCCCCGCTTGCGTTCTACTCAAAGGAGAGGCGGAAGCAGATCTCGCCCTTCTTGGACTTGTCGGCCTTGAGATCGTCGATGACCGACTTGGGCATCGAGACCGTGACGGTCACGTTGTTGCTCTCGACGGCCACGGCCTTGGAATCGGACTTCTCGCCCGAGCCCTCGCCGTCGCCCTTGCCCTCGCCGCGCGGCTTGTTGCGCCAGCCGCCTCCGCGTCCGCCGCGGAAGCCGCCCTTGCCCTTGCCGCCGCCCTTGTGGCCGCGCTCCGCGAAGGAGAGGTAGCCGGGCGCAGAGGTGGCATTGGGGTCCTCGCGCGGACCGTGCTGGTTGAAGTAGTTGTACAGGTCATCGTAGGTGTAGGCGATGCGCTTGTCGGGCGTCTTGTCGCCGATGTTGTCGAGTACGCGCTGGTAGTTGTCGATGAAGGTGCCGATCATGTCGTTCGCCTTCTTCCACATCTTGGACTCGCTCAAAAGCTCGCCGCCCTCGGTGTCGACGGCCTCGGCGTGGTTGATGGAGTTGCGCAGGCGCGAGAGCGTGTAGTAGGACTCCATGAACTCGGTGAGCAGGGTCTCGTCGGAGACCAGCGAGTGGGCCGGCAGCATGTGGTGGTCGAGCGGCTTGCCAAAGACCTGGCAGGCGCGCAGCTCGGCGTACTGCCTATCGAGCGAGACGTTGCGGTTGCGGTAGTCCACCGCGTAGCGGCCGTAGGACTTGACGAAGTAGTGCTCGACGTCCTTGAACATCCAGCGCTGCATGGGCAGGGAGTCCCAGTAGTTGGCCGAGACGGCGCGGAACCAGGCAGCGCGCTCCTCCTCGGTCTCAATGGGGTACAGCACGCCGCGCTCCACCATCAGGCGCGGGAACTGCGACTCGATGACGGTGATGACCTGCTGGAAGAACTTCTTGCGGTAGGCCCACTTGACGAGCTCGAACGAGTCGACGCCCTCGGCGTCTGCATCCATGAGCGGACCGTAGTCGCGCATGATGGTCTCCTTGACCATCATGATCATGAGGGAGGCCTCCTCCTGGGCGTCCTCGGCCTCGGGCGTGGGGGCGTTGAGCAGGCGGCGCAGCGCGACGATACCCTGCGTGAGCTCGCCGATGCAGCTGAGCGAGATGCCCGCGTCCACGTAGCCCATGGCGACGAGGATCTTGTCCACGTACTCGCTCTTGAGCGCGGGGTTGGCCTCCTTGGCCTCAGCCCAGTAGTTGCGCAGGATGTCGGTCTTGCCGTTGTTCACGAACGCCGCAACGCCCGACATGAGCTTCTCGGTGCGATAGCGCTTCTGCTGCATCGAGATCTGGTACAGGTCGGAGATCGCGGCGTTGGTCACGCTCGAGATGGCGCGGATGGTGATGGAGGTGTTCACGTCGTCGGAGAGCGCGTAGAGGGTGCTTGCGCACACCGAGGCGGTCTCGATCGAGAAGCCGTGTAGGTCGACGTACAGCTCGGCCTCGGTGTCCGGCTCCACGAGCAGCTCACGCAGCAGGTTCTCGAAGAGGGTGACCTCCTCGAAGTCGTAGTCCTCGGAGATGGGGATGAACGAGATGGGCACGGCGGCGTTGTTGGACTGCGCATGCATCTTGCTGTCTGTGCCCAAGTTGGCAAAGAGATAGCGCAGGAACCAGTCGCGCTCCTGCATGGTGAGGCCGTCGGCGAACTCCTCGAAACGCTCGCGCACGCCCTTGACCATAAAGAGCATGGGGAACGACTGCGAGAGGTCCTCGCCCAAAAGGGCGCGGGCCTGCTCGGCCAGCTCGGCGCGTCGCTCCTGGGGCAGCTCGTCGAGGAAGTCGGCCTGGTCGATGTCGACGTTCATGACGAACTGGGTCAGGCGGTAGCGCAGAAAGTCAAAGTCAGAGAACTCGTGCACATCGGAGGTCATGAGGTCGATGCCCTCGTTGAGCGCGATCTTCTTGGTGGTAAGCGCACGGGGGTCGACGCCCTCGGCGAGCTGGGCGGCAGATCCGATGGCGATGATCTCATCGATGCCGTAGGTCGAGAGGATCTCCTTGGCCTCGCCCTCGCCCGAGACGAGCGCCTCGCAGAAACGCGGCGTGCCGTCGTCCTGGGACACGAAGAAGCTGCTGACGTTGCGGCGCTCGTTATCGCGGATGCCGCAGATCAAGACCTTTTTCTTTTCCATGTTCTAACCAATCCTCTCAAGGCAGGGATGCGCAAAAAAGCAATCGGTACATTTTAGCGCGGCGGCGCGGCTTCCCATCGATGCGGCGCAAAGATAATGCAAGATTAAGATGACATTTCGAAACGCGTTGATTCGCAAGTTCAACCGCACGCCTATCTTTCGTTCCCGGACTCAGCCGGACATGTCCGGATGAGTCCGAAAGCTGCCCCGGACGGGTCGGCGGAGCCGTGCGCAAAACTCATCCGGACGCCCCGTCGGGAAGCGCAGGGGGGCGGTTTTCCTGGGGAAACGGAAGACCACCCCTTCGCGGCCGTCCGGTTAAGTACGGAAACGCCGCATGCTACCTAGGTGTTCGGCTGAGATTGAAAATCAATCAAGTTTTGGGATACAGTTCATCTTGTTCGCGAGCGCTACTTCTTCCTGCACTTGGCGGCGATACCCGCCGCTGCGGCGAGGAGGCCGAGGGCGACCAGTAGGCCGACGATGAGAAGGGTTCGGTCGCCGGTGGCGGCGAGCTTTCCGTCGGCATCGGACTTGTCGTCCTTTTTGCCGTCCTCCTTGTCGGGATCGTCCTTCTCGGACTCCTTCGCCTTCCAGGTGGCCTTGAGCTCGAGGTCGGATTTAACCGGGGTCGAGAAGTCGTAGAGCTCGCCGTCGAGGGTCCAGCCGGTAAAGGTGTAGCCCTTGCGCGTGGGGACCTCGGGCTCGATGGCAAGCTTGCCGTCGGTCACGGTCTGAGCCGCGACCCTGCCGCCGCCGTTCGCGTCGAAGATCACGAGGTGCGCGAGGGCCTCCTCGCCGTTGGCGGCCCAGCGGGCGTAAAGGACGAGGTCGCCGGTCACCTTGGAATCGAAGTCGTACAACTCACCGTCACCGGTCGCCCAGCCCGCAAAGACGAAGCCCGCGAGGACCGGCGCACCGGGGTCCTTGGCCTTCGCGCCGTCGGCCACGGTCTGGGCGTCCACGGCGGAGCCGCCAGCCGAGTCGAAGGTCACGCTGTGGGCGCTGACGGGTTTGCCGCCGCGCGACCACAGCGCGTGGAGGGCGACGTCGGAGGTGACCTTACTCGAGAAGTCGTACTCCTCGCCATCCGCCGTGAGCCAGCCCTCGAACTTGAAGCCGTCGAGCTCGGGGTCGGCCGGTTTGACGGCGACACCGCCGTGGGCGATATGCTGCTCGGGCACCTCGGTGCCGCCGGCGGAATCGAACGTCACGGTGTGGAGCTCGACGGGCTCGCCCTTCTTGGACCAGCGGGCGCAGAGCTCGAGGTCCCCCGTCACGGGGGTCGAGAAGTCGTAGGCCGCCTCGGCGCCCTCGGCGTACCAGCCCTCGAACGTGCAGCCCGCGAGGACCGGGTCGGCGGGCCTGGTGGCGCACGCGCCGTGCTCGACCTCCAGCGCCCCGACGGCGCTGCCGCCGACCGAGTCGAAGGTCACCTCGTGGACGATCTTGTAGGAGACGCTCAGCGTCTCGCTCGGCTTCCAGCCGTCGCGGAAGGCCCTGACCCTGAACTCGGTGCTCTCGGCAACCTCGATCCAGCCGCCGTCGTAGACGGGGCTCTCCTCGGTGGGCTCGCTGCCGTCGGTGGTGTAGCGGATGG
>CAVGNZ010000002.1:0-7651 GCA_963630805.1 Bacteroidaceae bacterium | reverse complement strand
GTCCCTTGCGGCATAGTCTTTATTTAACCCGTCCAAGTTTTGGGGTGCAGTTCAGTCTTCGCGACGGGGCCGTTTCTTTTTAGGCTTCTAGCAGGCTCCATTTCCATGCCGGGACGATGTCAACCGACCCCGCCGTGGTCTGCTCGGTCCCCTCCTCGTTCAGCGTGATGACGGTACCCTGCTCGATGCCGGTCTTATCCATGGCGGCAGTGAGCGAGCCCAGTTCACGCCGACGGGTCTTCTCTGCGGTCATGTCCACTGTTACCTGATAGAGTGCGTAAGGCTCAACAGCTAGAGCATCGCCAACAAGGAAGTCGACCTTCTCCTTTTTATTGGAGGGTACGGTATAAGAGGTCACGGCCTCTACGCGACTGCCGGCCAGACGGCGCGATAGCTCGATGTGTACGGCCGTTTCGAGACGTTTTCCGATGTCTTGCTGATTCGCCCGGGCGGTGGCATAGGCCATGCCGGGGTCGACCGCATAGACCTTTTGGAGCTGGGTGGAATCGGGTGATAAACTCACTGAGTACTCAGGCAGCAAGCTCAAGAGATGCGCTTGGCAGAAGAGGCGCACAACCTCGTTGACCGTTTCCCACGAAGTCTTATAGCCTACGGCACGCAGGCTTTCCACCAGGTTGTTTACGGATAGGTCGCAGCCAGTGTTGCGAAGACCGAAGAGCGCTACCTGCGTGACCAGAGAGATGTCGAAGCGGGCGTTGCGCTCCATCACATCGCGGGCGACCACGTCGCGCATATAGGCTTGGAGCATCGAGATGGCATCCGGTTCGGGAAGACTCTGGACGCCCGGGAAGCCTCCGCGGACAAGGTACTCGTCAAACGCGCCTTCGAGCTGAGTGCGAAGCTGCGGAGAAACCGCGCCCGCTTGCCGCAGCTCATCTGCTTTGGGCACGGCGATGGCCCTGAACTCGCAGAATTCTCGAAACGAGAGGGGGTGCATCGGGTGCTCCTGCGAGCGACCGCGAAACGAGGTGGCTATCTCGTCGGAAGAGAGCTTGGATGAGGAGCCCGTGATTACGAGCGTTGCGCGTTCGTGCTCCGCGATGCGCTGGCAGAAGCCCTGCCAGTCGTCCGCCTCCTGCACCTCGTCCAAAAACAGGTATGCGCCTTCTTGGCGGGCCTGCGGCACCTGACGCCAGTACTCCTCGATGATGTCGTTGAGGAGCGTGGAGGGTGCGGGGCGCAAGCGGTCATCTGAGAAGTTGAAGTAGAGGATGCGGTCTCGGTCCACGCCCTGCTTTAGAAGGTCCTCGATGAGCTGGAACGTGTAGAAGGTTTTTCCGCAGCGCCTGATTCCCGTAATGATGTGAACGAGATTGAAGGTTGCGGGTTCGGACAGGGGGCCCATGATGCTCGAACGACGGTGTAGTGTTGGCAATTTAAAGGCGCGTGCCTCCTGAACGAGTGCGGCATAGTCCTGACGAGTGGGCGCCATGAGGGGCTCCTTTCCTGATTCTTACGCATAGTATAGAACTTCTCTCAACGGGGAGAAGTTATGGGCTTAACTTCTCGTCATTCGGGAGAAGTTTGGTGCGTAGCTACTCGCCGGTGGGGAGAAGTTGGGGAGAGGGGCCTCTGGAGCTGTGTTCTGGCGTTGTGAGGTGCGAACGGCTCCGCCTGTGCGTGCGTGCTCCCAAATTCGGTGCGTAACCTGTGGAGTTGATAATTCTTGCCGGCGTGTGCGGGCACGATGCGTAAACTTGCACAGGCTGCCGGGAACGGCATGAGGACGCAACCGGAAAAGACCTGCCAAGAGTCGTTGCGTCAAGAAGAGGCGGCCACTGAGGGCCGCATGTTTTTTGATAAGCGCCACGGGGCGCGGGAGGAGACGTTATGTCTGAGAACGAGAACGTAGAGCTGGACGAGACGATGGAGACCGCCGAGGTTGTTGAGGCCGAGGCCGTGGAGACCGAGACCGCTGAGGTCGAGGAGACCGTGAACGAGGACGTCGAGGCTTCTGAGGACGCCGAGAACGACGAGGCCGGCGAGGCTGCTCCCGTGAACCTGGATGATGAGCTGTTCGACAAGGTGCAGCGTGCTGCGCGCCTGCTGCGCAACCGCCGCGGCGCCCTGGCCCGCGAGGCCGAGGCCGAGGCCGAGCGTCTGCGCGACCTGCAGCGCGCCCTTAAGCTGCTCGAGCTCAAGCCCAAGATGGAGCAGAAGGAGATGGCTGACCTCATGGGTATGGGTCTGCGCGACCTGAACGCCATCCTGGCCGAGGCCGAGAAGCACGACATCGTCGCCCGCTTTGAGCCCGAAGAGCCCGATATGCGCAAGATCGCCGTCGTCGCCGCCGAGAACGCCGACGAGCTGATTGCCGAGCAGAGCAAGAAGCGCAAGAAGATGATCCCGCAGCTCGCTGCCGAGGACGCTCAGCAGATCATCGACCTGCTCGACGGCGTTATCAACCCGCTCGTGGAGATGGGTCTGGACGAGGACCGCGGCCCGCGCGGCGGCGACCGCAGCCACGGTTCGCACGGCGCTCCCCGCATGGGCTTTGGCGGCCGCGGCGGCGACCGTGGCGGCCGTGACGATCGTGGCGGCCGTGGCGGCTTTGGTGGCCGTGGCGGCGACCGTGGTGGCTTCCGCGGCAACCGCGACGATCGCGGCGGCCGTGGCGGCTTTGGCGACCGTGACCGTCGTGGCGGCGACCGCGGTGGCTTCCGTGGCAACCGTGACGACCGTGGTGGCCGTGGCGGCTACCGCAACGACCGCTAAGGTCTGCCTGGGACTTGACTGCCCGGGGTTCTAGCCCACAACGTAGAAAGCCCTCGTTTCCGTACCTGGAAACGAGGGCTTTTTCGTGGCCGTGAAGGCAGGGCGCACCCTGGCGCTGTGCCGTGCGCTACATCCTCAAAAAGTATTCGTGGACGCGCAGGTCGCGATCGAGCTCGGGGTGAAAGGCCAGGCCGAGTTGGGCGCCCTGGCGCACGGCGACGATGCGGCCCTCCACGCGCGCGAGCACCTCGACGCTCGGACCTGCCTCCATCACGAAGGGCGCGCGGATAAACGTCATGGGTACCTCGCCCACGCCGGCAAGCTCCGAGGCGGCATGAAAGCTGCCGAGCTGGCGGCCGTAGGCGTTGCGCTGCACAAGCACGTCCATGGTGGAAAGGCGCGGCGTGCCGCGGTCGTCGTGCGCGTCGAGCCGGCGGGCCAAAAGAATCAGCCCCGCGCAGGTGCCGAGTACGGGCATGCTGTCCTCGATGCGGGCGCGCAAGGGTTCGAGCATATCGAGTTCATCAAGGAGCTTCCCCTGCGTGGTGGACTCGCCGCCGGGCAGCACCAGACGGTCGAAGGGGCGCGCAAGGTCTGCGGCCTGGCGCAACTCAAAGCAGGTCTCACCCAATTCGGCGAGCATCTGCTCATGCTCGATAAAGGCGCCCTGCACGGCAAGTACGGCTGTTGCCATTACCGGCCCCTCTCCTCCATGATGAGCTGGATCTCGTCGGCGTTGATACCCACCATGGCCTCGCCCAGGTTCTCGGAGAGCTCGGCGATGAGCTTGGCGTCGGTGAAGTTGGCGACGGCCTTGACGATGGCCGCGGCGCGACGGGCGGGGTCGCCGCTCTTAAAGATGCCGGAGCCCACAAAGACACCCTCGGCGCCCAGCTGCATCATGAGGGCCGCGTCTGCCGGGGTGGCCACGCCGCCGGCGGCGAAGTTCACCACGGGGAGCTTGCCCGTCTCGTGCACCTCGCGCACCAGCTCCACGGGCACGGCCAGCTGCTTGGCGGCCTCAAAGAGCTCGTCGTCGCGCAGAGCGACCACGTCGCGGATCTGCTTTTGGATCTTGCGCATGTGGCGCACGGCCTGCACCACGTCGCCCGTGCCCGGCTCGCCCTTGGTACGAATCATCGTGGCGCCCTCGGCCACGCGGCGCAGGGCCTCGCCCAGGTCGCGCGCGCCGCAGACAAACGGCACGTCAAAGGCGGTCTTGTCGATGTGATAGACGTCGTCTGCGGGGGAGAGGACCTCGGACTCGTCGATGTAGTCGATCTCGATGGCCTGCAGCACCTGAGCCTCGGCGATGTGGCCGATACGGCACTTGGCCATGACGGGGATGGAGACGGCCTCCTGGATGCCGCGGATCATGGCGGGGTCGCTCATGCGCGAGACGCCGCCTGCCGCGCGGATGTCTGCCGGGATGCGCTCGAGGGCCATGACGGCGCAGGCGCCGGCCTCCTCTGCGATGTGGGCCTGCTCGGGCGTGGTGACGTCCATGATGACGCCGCCCTTGAGCATCTGGGCGAGCTGACGGTTAAGGGCAACGCGCTCCTGCGCGGTGGTCTGCGGCATGGTTTCTCCTTTGGTTGCCGGTGTTACTTGGCCGACTATCCTATGGTCTTTGTGGCTATAGCAAAAGAGCCAGTTTTGGAGATAGTTATAGGGTCAGAATAAGGTCAGTTTGCAACGCGGAATAAGGCCAGGTGCAAAACGATGCTCGATTACGATCTTGCCCAACGAGGTGCCGAGAGCCTCTATGAATATCTGTACCAGCGCATTCGCGATGATATCGTCTCCGGCGCCATTGCGGCTCATGAGCATCTGCCCAGTAAGCGCACCCTGGCTGAGCATCTGGCGGTAAGCGTCATTACCGTAGAGAACGCGTATGGTCAGTTGGCGGCTGAGGGCTATATCTACAGCCGTCCGCGCCGCGGGTTCTATGCGAGTGAGCTGCCTGATGCTCCCCATACGGCCCCCGCTGTCGCGGGAGAGGCTCGCGACCGTGACGTGCGCGACGCGTCGGCTGCGAGCGCTGCCCAGACGCCTTTGGCCCCGGCTCCGCTTGCCGAAAGCACACTGGAGGCGGCGCGCCTCTGGCAACGCGCCCTGCGCTCGACCCTCGCCTCAGAAGACGAGGCCGAGGCGTTCTCGCCCGCGCCCGCCCAGGGCACCCTGCGCCTGCGCCAGGCCATCGCGGCCTACCTGCGCGGTTCGCGCGGGATGGAGGTGGACCCAGCGTGCATCGTGGTGGGCGCCGGCGCGCAGCTGCTCGACACCATGCTCGTACAGCTTATCGGCCGCGACGCGACCTATGCGGTGGAGGACCCGGGCTATCTGCGCCTTACGCGCATCTACCAGGCATGTGGCTGCCATGTGCGGCATATTTCACTCGATGCGGAGGGGCCGCGCCTGCGCGAGCTGGAGTCCAAGGACGTGGACGTTTTGCATCTTATGCCCTCGCACCAGTTCCCCACGGGGCGCGTGACCAGCGTGGCGCGCCGCTACGGCCTGCTTTCCTGGGCCGCTGCAGAGCCGGGGCGCTATCTGATAGAAGACGACTACGATTGCGAGTTTCGCCTGGCCGGGCGCCCCATCCCGCCGCTTGCCGCCATCGATGCTGCGGGGCGCGTGATCTACACCAACACGTTTTCCAAGAGCCTCTCCTCGGCCTTGCGCCTGGCCTATATGGTGCTGCCTGAACCGCTTATGGAGCGGTTTAGCTCTGAGCTGGGCTTTTACTCAAGCACGGTGAGCTCTATCGACCAGATCACCCTGGCGCGCCTGCTCGAGACCGGCGAGTACGAGCGCCACGTGATGCGCGTGCGCAAACGTGCCCGCGAGGTGCGCGACGCCCTGCGCGAGGCCCTAGGCGAGCTCAACGTGGGCGGGCGCATCACCATGGAAGAGGCCGATGCGGGCCTGCACTGCCTGCTCTCGGTAGAAAGCGAGTTGGACGAGGCCGAGCTCGCGCGCCGCGCCACGCAAAACGGCATCCCCGCGACGCCGCTCTCCGAGTACGCCTGGTGCCATGAGAACGCGGCGGCTCCCGATGGACGCCGTCGCCTGGTGGTGCGCTACGAGGACCTGGAGGCGTGAGAGGCGGTCCGTCATCCGTCGCTTTGCCGCCCTGCCGTCCCGCACCGCCACCGGCGCCTGCGGCCGCCGCCCGCCGCTCAGTCGCTCGCCGGCTTATCGCCCGCAGCTCTGCCGCCCAGTTCCCGCTCTGTCGCCCGCGTTGTCCCGTAACCCGTCGCGTGTCGCTTTACTGCTCGGCACTGCATCGGTACACGTGGCCGCGAACCGCCCCGCGACCGCTACTCCCGTCCGGGCTGCAGGCGGTGCAAAAAGCCGTGGTCAAGCTCCACGGTGCAGGGCTGATCGGGCCAGCGGTCGTGCGCGATGGCGATGGCGCGCTCCAGGAGCTCCTCGTCGCTCACGGTGCAGCTGTCGGGCTTCACCACGCAAAAGGTGACGTAGCTGCCCTCGATGCGCAGGTCGTGCACGGTGAGGCCGGGGTCGATCTCGCGCAGGCGGTCCCATAGCCAAAAGCGCGGGTTGCCCGGGCTCTCACGCGTGTCCACCGGGTCGTAGTGCAGCGTGAGCTCCATGCCGTGCTCGCGTTTGAAATCGCGCTCGATGGTGTCGATGACGCGGTGGTTCGCAAAGGCATCTGTATAGCCGTCCATCTCCACGTGCGCGGTCACAAAGCCACGACCGGGGCCGTAGTCGTGCACGGCGAGGTCGTGCGTGTCCAGCACGCCGGGGTAGGAGAGGATGCGCTGGCGCACGGCCTCCACGTATTCCGGCTCGGGGGCGCGACCCAGCAGCGGGCTGATGGTGGTGCGCACCAGACGCGCGCCCGTCACGGTGATAAAGGCGCCCATGGCCATGCCCGCCCAGGCGTCCACATCCAGTCCGGTTGCGTGCTGCACGACCGCGCAGGCAAGGATGATGCCGGTGGTGATGACATCGTTTCGGGAGTCGGCCGCGGCGGCGAGCAGCGGCTCGGAATCAATGCGGCGCCCCAGCTTGCGGTTAAAGGCGAGCATCCAGAGCTTTACAAGCATGGAGCCAACAAGGATCGCGACCAGAAGCGGGCTGAACTTGGTGGGATCGGGGTCGATGAGCTTATCGTAGGACTCTTTGACCAGGTCCATGCCCAGCGCGAGGACGATGATGGCCACGCCCAGGCCGGCCACGTACTCGTAGCGGCCGTGGCCGTAAGGGTGGTGCGCGTCTGCCGGCTTGGAGGCGAGCTTAAAGCCGGCAAGGCTCAAGATGTTGCTCGAGGCGTCGGAGAGGTTGTTCACGGCGTCGGCCACGATGGAGATGGAGCCGAACAGGAAACCGAGGATTGCCTTGGCCGCGCAGAGCGCCACGTTGCAGACGATGCACACGATGCTTGCCAGAAAGCCCGCGCGCGTGCGCTGGTGCGGGTCCTTCTCGTCAAAGTCGCTTCCCAAAAAGACGCGTATCAGCAGGTCGGTCACGGTGACTCCTCAAATGCGGGTTCGGTCGCTCCATTATCGCGCAGGAGGGCGCCAGTTTTGCAAAAAGAAACCGGAGCCCGCGCGTGCGAGCCCCGGTTGACGGGTGCCTATGGTTTGGCAGGCGAGCGCTTAGCCAAAGTAGCGCTTGAGCAGTCCTGCGAAGGCCTTACCGTGGCGGGCCTCATCGCGAGCCATCTCGTGCACGGTGTCGTGGATGGCATCAAGGCCGGCGGCCTTGGCGCGCTTGGCAAGGTCTGCCTTGCCGGCGGTGGCGCCGTTTTCCGCCTCGACGCGCATCTCGAGGTTCTTCTTGGTGGAGTCGGTCACGACCTCGCCCAGCAGCTCGGCGAACTTGGCGGCATGCTCGGCCTCCTCGTAGGCGGCCTTCTCCCAGTACAGGCCGATCTCGGGGTAGC
>CAVGNZ010000001.1:0-52500 GCA_963630805.1 Bacteroidaceae bacterium | reverse complement strand
AGAACTCGGCGGCGTGGCGCGTGGTGTTGGAGTTCTCGGCGCGGAAGGTGGGGCCAAAGGTGTACACGTCGCCAAAGGCCATGGCGAAGTTCTCGGCGTTGAGCTGGCCGGAGACGGTGAGTGAAGCATGCTTGCCAAAAAAGTCCTGGCTCCAGTCCACCTCGCCGGAATCGGTCTTGGGCGGGTTGGCCATGTCGAGCGAGGTCACGGTGAACATCTCGCCGGCGCCCTCGCAGTCACTCGTGGTGATGATCGGGGTGTTGAGATAGAGGAAGCCCTGGCTCTGGAAGAACTCGTGGATGGCCCCCGCGGCGATAGAGCGGATGCGGAACACGGCGCGGAAAAGGTTCGTGCGCGGGCGCAGGTGCTGCTGGGTGCGCAGGAACTCGACGGTGGCGCGCTTCTTCTGCAGCGGGTAGTCGGGAGCGGAGGCGCCCTCGACTACGATGCTCTCGGCCGTGAGCTCAAAGGGCTGCGGGGCGTCGGGCGTGAGCTTGAGCGTGCCCGTGCAGATGAGCGCGGCGGAGACGTTCTGGTGGGCGATCTCGTCGTAGTTGACGAGCGCCTCGCGGTTCATAACGACCTGCAGGTCGGCAAAGCAGCTGCCGTCGTTCAAGGTCACAAAGCCAAAGTTCTTCATGTCGCGGATGGACTTGACCCAGCCGGCCACGGTGACGGTCTGACCGCCGAGCGCGGCGGCATCGGCGTGGATCTGCGCGATCTTGGTACGTTTCACGGACTCTCCTTTGCGTGCGCGGGCGCGGCCGCATCCGGCGCGGCGTGCCCCTGTTGTGTCCGCGCATCATTCTACTTCATCGTCCGCGGCGCCGCGCCTGCCGCTTGGCCGGCGGTCGAAGCGTGGGATTTTGTTGCCGCGCCCGCCGGAGGGGGTAAGCTTTTACCCGCATAAACGAGCAGAGATTGGACCTTAAGCGATGATTATCGAGCAGCATGCCCTGTGGGGAGACGAGCCCACGTCCGAGCATCCCGCGACCTATACGACCTACCTGGCAGATCCCATGCCCGAGCACGAGGGTGATCCGCGCCCGGCCGTGGTGATCTGCGGCGGCGGTTCCTTTACGCACATAGGAGCGCACGAGAAGGAGCCGGTGGCGATCGCCTTTCTGCAGGCCGGCTATCAGGCCTTTGTGCTCGACTATGTGACCAGCTCCACGGGAGACGTGGTCTATCCTGCACCCGAGGCCGACCTTGCGCTCATGATCGCCACGGTGCGCGCGAACGCGGCGGCGTGGCGCGTGGACCCCAAGCGCGTGGTCGCCGTCGGCTTCTCTGCGGGCGGCTTTGTGTGCGCGAGCCTCTCCACCACCTGGCGCGAGGGCACCCTGTCGGGTCTCGTGCACGCGAGCGCCGAGGCGATTCGCCCCGACGCCGTGCTGCTGTGCTATCCGGCGCTCGACTTTGCCTACCTGATCAACCAGCGCTGCAGTGATCCGCGCATCGACCTGCGCGTTCCCAAGACGGGCGGCAAGACGGGCCGCGACCTGCTCTATGACTACGGTCGCGTGCTCGTGGGTGCCGACGTCACGGACGCAGAGATCGAGGGGCATCTGAACGCGATCTGCCCCACCTTCCAGGTGGACCGCAACGTGCCGCCCACCTTTATCTGGGGCGCTGCGGACGACGACGTGGCCCCCATGGCGCAGGTCTACCCGTATGCTCAGTGCCTGGCCGAGGCCGGCGTGAAGCACGAGCTGCACGTCTTTGACCGCGGCGGCCACAGTCTTTCGGTTGCGAACGTGAACTCCCTGCACGGGGACGAGGAGCGCCGTCAGGCCGTATCGCCCTGGTTCGATCTGGCACTGGCATTCTTGGGACGCGTTCTCTAGGAGCGGGCTCGGCGGCGCGCGCCGCATGTCCCGCACACATGCCGAGGTTTGGACACGTGGCGCTTTTGCGCTGTTGGGCCTGGGATACAATAAAACGCAAAGGCGGCCCGTGCCGGCGATTCCGTGCGCGGGCCTCCAACGTCGCCTCATTCCTTGCGCCTCGCCTTGCGAGCCGTGCCGCTCTGCCGCCCGCCCGCACTTATCACGCAGGCGCATCCGTTGCATAAGGAGCCCCTATGTCCCTTGAGAGCGTCAACTACCAGTGCCCGGCGTGCGGAGGCCCGCTGCGCTACGACGGCGCCGAGGCCAAGCTTGTCTGCGATCACTGCGACTCCCGCTTTGAGGTGGCCGAGGTCGAGGCGCTCTATGCGAACGAGCAGCAAGAGGCCGATGCCGAGGCCGAGGCCGCCCGTGCCCAAGCCGCCGCGGCCCAGGACGCAGCAAACGGTGTCGACCCAGATTCGGCTGCTGCCTCTGTGAGCGAGGAGTACTTCGACCAGGCCTCAGGCTACATCTGCTCCTCGTGCGGCGCTGAACTCATCTCCGACGGCACCGTGGCCGTCTCCACCTGCCCCTACTGCGGCAACCCCGCCGTGTCCCCCGGACAGCTTTCCGGTGCGTTCTCGCCCGACGCGGTGATCCCTTTCAAGTTGGCCAAGAAGGATGCCGTCGCGGCGCTCGACAATCACTACAAGGGCAAGATCTTGCTGCCCAAGAGCTTCAAAGAGGGCAACCATATTGAAGAAGTCCAGGGCGTCTACGTGCCGTTTTGGCTCTACGACGCCGCAGCTTCGGGCAGCGCCGTCTTTGAGGCGACGCGCGAGCACCGCCACCGCCGCGGCGACGACGAGATCATCGAGACCGAGCACTACACCTGCCATCGCGCCGGCTCTATGGACTTCGAGCGCATCCCCGTGGACGGCTCGAAGCGCATGCCCGACGGCCACATGGACGCCATCGAGCCGTTCGACTACGACGAGCTCAAGGACTTCTCCGTGGCCTACCTGCCGGGATTTCTTACCAACCGCTGGGACGAGGACCAGAACGCTTGCCGTTCTCGCGCCGAGCGCCGCGTTTCCAACAGCGTGGAGAACGCCCTCGAGCGCACGGTGACCGGCTACGATACCGTCTCGTGCACCGGCTCGGACGTGGACTGCGGCTGGCGCGACGAGAAGTGCGCGCTGCTCCCCGTGTGGATGCTGAGCACCATCTGGGAGGGCAAGAACTACCTGTTCGCCATGAACGGCCAGACCGGTCGCATGGTGGGCGATCTGCCCGTCTCCAAACCCAAGCTTGCGGGGATCTGTACCGCGACCTTTGTCGTGGTGCTTGCCGCGATGTGGTTCTTCGTGGGAGGCGCGGAGCTGCTCGACTCCGACGAGTCGTTCTGGGGAATCCTCATGCTTATCGCCGTGCCGCTTCTGGTCACCGTCATCGTGGGCGCCGTGCTGGTCGGTCAGATGAAGACCGCCGTCGAGGCGACCCAGGCCGACGCCTATCTGGACGAGGGCACCTTTAGGCTCTCGAGCCACAGCGATAGCTACACGCACACCACGACCCGCGTTATCCACCACGAGAAGAAGAAGGACTAGCCCCACGGCGTCCTATTCGATAGCCAGATAAGCTCTTAGGAAGGGAGAACACCATGGGACTCATCAAAGCTGGAGTAGGTGCTGCGGGCGGCGTGCTCGCCGACCAATGGAAAGAATATATCTACTGCGAATCGATGCCCGCCGACGTGCTCGCCTGCAAGGGCCAGAAGCGCACGGGCAAGCGCAGCTCTAACACCAAGGGCGAGGAAAACGTTATCTCCAACGGCTCCGTGATCGCGGTCAACGAGGGCCAGGCCATGCTCATCGTGCAGAACGGCAAGATCATCGAGGTCTCGCTCGAGCCGGGCGAGTTCACCTTCGACTCCGGTAGCGAGCCGAGCGTCTTTGCGGGGGAGGGCAGCCTGGGCGAGACCATCAAGAAGACGTTCTCCCAGATCGGCAGCCGCTTTACCTTTGGTGGCGATGCGGGCAAGGACCAGCGCGTCTACTACATCAACATGAAGGAGATCATCGGCAACAAGTACGGCACCGCGAGTCCCGTGCCCTTCCGTGTGGTCGACACCAACATCGGCCTGGATGTGGACATCTCGGTGCGCTGCAACGGCGAGTACTCCTACCGCATCACCAACCCGCTGCTGTTCTACCAAAACGTCTGCAGCAACGTGACCGACCGGTACACGCGCGACACCATCGACGGTCAGCTCAAAAGCGAACTGCTCACGGCCCTACAGCCGGCGTTTGCCAAGATCTCCGAGATGGGCGTGCGCTACAGCGCCATCCCGGCGCATACCGTGGAGCTCTCGAAGATCCTGAACGAGGAACTCTCCGCCGACTGGCGCGACCTGCGCGGTATCGAGGTCGTGAGCCTTGGCATGAACTCCATCGCCGCTTCCAAGGAAGACGAGCAGATGATCAAGGACCTGCAGAAGGCTGCGGTCATGCGCGACCCGACGATGGCGGCCGCGAACCTTGCGAGCGCGCAGAGCGACGCCATGCGCACCGCCGCCGCGAACCCTGCCGGCGCCGGAAACGCCTTCATGGGCGTCGGGATGGTCGGCAACATGGGCGGCATGGACGCGAACTCGCTGTTCGCCATGGGTCAGCAGCAGGCGGCGGCGCAGCAGCAGGCGGCCCCGACCCCTGCGGCTGCTCCTGCCGGCACGGTTGCTCCGGCCGGCAGCTGGACCTGCAGCTGCGGTGCCGTGAACGCCGGCAAGTTCTGCCCCGAGTGCGGCAGCCCCAAACCCGAGGCGCTCGCGGGCTGGTTCTGTCCCGAGTGCGGCACCAAGAACGAGGGCAAGTTCTGCACCAACTGCGGAACCGCGCGCCCGTAAGCCCACTGCGGCTGGTGGGGCATCCCATCAGCCGCGATGCCCGGCCTAGCCGATCGGGTCGCGGTAGAAGCCGCCGAAGAAGTCCTCGGTGCGCAGGACGTTCACCACGGCGTGCTCGTCCTCGGCGCGCACGATGGAGACGATATCGCTCACTTCGTAGGACGAGACCACGGTAGTGATCACCCAGAACGTCTTGCCGCTGTAGCCGCCACGCACCTCTGCGCACGAGGAGCCGTGGCGGTATTCGCGGCGGTAGGTCTCGAGCACCTCGTCGGGGTGCGCCGTGGTGATCTGCAGCGTCATGCGGTCGTAGCGGTGGTAGAAGCTCTCGATCGTCTTGGTCGAGATGAACTGGAAGATGATGGAGTAGGCGGCGAGGTCCCAGCCGAACATCGAGCCGAAGATGCACAGCACCGCGCAGTTGCCGGCAAAGATAAAGCCCCAGGCGGAGTGCCCGGTGCGGTTGGAGACCATCAGCGAGATGAAGTCGGTGCCGGCCGTGGACGCGCCGCCCTTGAGCGCGAGCGCGATGGACAGGCCGTAGAGAAAGCCTCCGAACACCACCTCGAGCAGCACGTTGTGGAACGCCGGCAGGATATGCATGTTGTTGAAGGTGTTCAGGAAAAACGACGAGAGAAACACCTGCGCCATGGAGAACAGCACGAAGCGCTGGTTGATGCTGCGCCAACAGATGATGGCCACCGGGATGTTGAGCACCAGCATGCCGATGAACGTGGGGAACGAGAAACCGAACAGCGACGTGATGCGGTCGATGAGGATGGCGAGCCCGGTGAACCCGCTGGAAAGCAGGTTGGCGGGGGAGACGAAGGCGCGGATGGTGTAGGCCTGCAGGAGCGCGGAGCAGAAGACGGCGCTGGCGGTGATGAGGTTGCGTACCACGCGAACGCGCCTCAGGCGGCGCAGCCGCTCAAGCTCCCCGCTCAGGCTCGGCTTGGTTTGCTTCTTTGGCTCCTTTGGAGTTACGCCCATGTTGCTCGCTGTTCCTCGTGCCGGCGGTCAGACGCGTTTATTTTGGCATCTCTGGGCCACTTGGCTAGACCTTGCAAGGGGAACGGTTCGCATACGGTGTTTGGACGGGCAGAAACGCACCCCGATGCGCCTTGCGTGTCCGCGTCTGTTGCGTCTGCGCAAACGTATCGATAGCCGCAGGCGAGCCTGCGCGGCGGCGCTATAATCGCCCACGTTCAAAAGCGAAAGGGCGAGGAGGCCGCTGTGGAAGGCGCCGGAGAAAATAAGGGCATCGCGCTGCGTCAATGGTTGCCGCTGGTAGGGCTTACCTGCGCGGCGTTTGTGTTCAACACCTCGGAGTTCATGCCCATCGGCCTGCTTACCGACATCGCCTCGTCGTTCAGCATCTCGGAGTCCATGGCCGGCGTGATGATCTCGGTCTACGCCTGGGGCGTGATGCTGCTCTCGCTGCCGCTCATGGTGGCCGCCTCGCGCTTTGAGTTCAAACGCCTGCTGCTCGCCGTGGTGGCGCTCTTTGCGGCGGGGCAGTTCCTCTCGGCCGCGGCACCCACCTACCTGTTCCTTGTGCTCGCACGCCTGGTGGTGGCCGCAGCGCATGCCGTCTTCTGGTCTATCGCGGCGGTGATGGCCGCGCGCCTGGTGGACGAGCGCCATTCCGCGCTTGCGCTCTCGATGGTAGCGACGGGCTCTTCCATCGCACAGATCTTCGGCCTGCCCCTAGGCCGCGCCATCGGTTTGGCTGTAGGCTGGCGTATGACGTTTTGCGTGGTGGGAGTCGTGTCCGTGGCCGTCTTGCTCTACCAGGCGGCGGTGTTCCCCCCTATGCCCGCAGGCGAGCGCTTTACCTTGGGTCAGCTGCCCGGGCTGCTGCGCAACCGCGTGCTTATCACGCTCTACGTGGTGACGATTTTCATGGCGACGGCCTACTATACGGGCTATAGCTACATCGAGCCGTTCCTGCAGCAGGTGGCGCACCAGGGACCCTCCTCCATCACTATGGCGCTCACGGTCTTTGGCTTTGCGGGCCTGCTCGGCTCCATCTCCTTCTCGCGCTTCTTCGACGGGCACCGGTTTGGATTTTTGGCCGTGGTGCTTACGGGTGTGGCTGCCTCGCTCTTGCTGATGCAGGTGGCGAGCGCATCGCTGGCGAGCGTGCTTGCGGTCTGCGTGCTCTGGGGCCTGTGCGCCACAGCTTTTAACGTGGCCTTCCAGGCCGAGATCATCGCCTACACCTCTCCGGAGGCGAGCGCTGTGGCCATGTCTATCTTTTCCGGTCTGTTCAACCTGGGTATCGGCTGCGGTACGGCGATCGGCGGAGCCGTGGTTGCGCGCCGCGGTATCGCGCTGATCGGGTACGTGGGTGGCGGCATCGCCGTTGTGGGCGTGGTCCTGGCCGCAACCGTGATGTTTGCAGCCATCTGCCGCGCGGAGGGCTAGGGTCAGCTTCTCGCATCGAGGGCCCTCCTTAGAAATCAAGAACGTGAGCGGACCGGGCGCCCCCGGGATGTTTAGTCGTGGCTGCGGACAGTCCTGCTCGCACGAAGGCGCCACCGGCGCCTTCGGCTCGTGCGGAACTTGCCTCGACTAAACATCCCGGCGGCACCCTCTTCGTCGCACGGTCTTTGCGCGCGGCAATGTCTCGTTCTCGTGAAGAACGGACCGCTCACGAGTTTTTCTCCAAAATTGAACTTTCCTGCGCCTCGGCTTCCTATACTGGCTACTAAATTGAACCTCTTGCTTACGACTCGGCGGCAAGAGTTCAATTTGTATCTGTAATTGAACCTACGGGAGGCCGGATGCCGGAGCAATCCTTTGCCGATCGCCTGCATGAGCTTATGGAGGCGGCGGGCTATAAACAGTCCGATGTGATTCGCCTAGCGCAGACGCACGGCAAGCGCTTGGGAAAAAGCCAGGTCAGCCAGTATGTGAGCGGCAAGACGGTTCCGCGCCGCGATGTGCTTGCCACCCTGGCGGAGATCTTTGGCGTCGATGCCGGCTGGCTTGCCACGGGCGAGGGCGATCGCACTCCTGCGCGAGCTAGCAAGCCGGGCACAGCCCCGGCCTCTTCAACCACTTCAACTTCCCGCGGCGCTGCCGCACCCACATTTCCAAGGAGCACCACTATGCGCGAGTTCAAAAAGTCCAACAAGCTCGAAAACGTTCTGTACGATGTGCGCGGCCCGGTAGTCGATGAGGCCGCCCGCATGGAGGAGGACGGCGCGCGCATCCTCAAGCTCAACATCGGCAACCCGGCGCCCTTTGGATTCCGTGCGCCCGACGAGGTGGTCTTTGACATGCGCCAGCAGCTTGCCGACTGTGAGGGCTATTCCGACTCGCGCGGCCTGTTCGCGGCGCGCAAGGCCATCATGCAGTATGCCCAGCTGCGCAACATTCCCAATGTCGACATGAAGAGCATCTACACCGGCAACGGCGTCTCGGAGCTCATCCAGCTGTGCATGCACGCACTTCTCGACAACGGCGACGAGGTGCTGATCCCCGCGCCCGACTACCCGCTGTGGACGGCCTGCGTGACCCTTGCCGGTGGCACGCCCGTGCACTACGTCTGCGATGAGCAGAACGAGTGGAACCCCGACCTCGCCGACATCGAGAAGAAAATTACCCCTGCTACCAAGGCCATCGTGGTCATCAATCCCAACAACCCCACGGGCGCCGTCTACTCGCGCGAGATCCTCGAGGGCATCGTCGAGATCGCCCGCAAGCATCAGCTCATGATCTTTGCCGACGAGATCTACGACCGCCTGATCATGGACGGCTTTGAGCACATCTCCATCGCCTCGCTCGCGCCCGACCTGCCCTGCGTCACGTTCTCCGGCCTCTCCAAGAGCCACATGGTGTGCGGCTATCGCGTGGGCTGGATGATCCTCTCGGGCAACCTTGCCTGCATGAAGGACTTTATCCTGGGCGTGAACATGCTCTCCAACATGCGCCTGTGCTCCAACGTGCCCGCGCAGTCCATCGTGCAGACGGCACTCGGCGGCTACCAGAGCGTGAACGAGTACATCCGCCCCGGCGGGCGCGTGTACGAGCAGCGCAACTACGTCTACGAGGCCCTGAACCAGATCGATGGCATCACGGCCGTGAAGCCCAAGGCGGCGTTCTACATCTTCCCCAAGATGGACATCAAGAAGTTCAACATCACCGACGACGAGCAGTTCGCGCTCGACCTGCTGCATCAAAAGAAGATCCTCATCACGCGTGGCGGAGGCTTTAACTGGGGCGAGCCCGACCACTTCCGCATCGTCTATCTGCCGCGCATGGAAGTGCTCAAGGAGTCCATGGAGGACCTCGCGGACTTCTTCGCGCACTATCGCCAGTAAGTAGGCGGTCGGAGCCCGCGGCCTAGCGCGGCCGCCACCGCTTGACAATTTCGCATGGGCTTTGTAGGTTAACCATGGCTAACTAATAGTCTTTGGGAACCTGCGAGGCATGGCAGATGGAAAAGAACACGGATGCGGTTGCGCCCGAGCGGGCGGCATGTCCTGAAGATGACGGCTGGCGTGCGCGCCTGCTTGGCTCGCGGCATAGCGGACATACGGGCGGGCTTGAACTACTTAAATCTGTGGGTCCCGGCTTGCTTGTGACCGTTGGGTTTATTGATCCCGGCAACTGGGCATCGAACATGGCGGCGGGCTCGAGCTACGGCTACGCGCTGCTGTGGGTGGTCACCCTCTCCACCGTGATGCTTATCGTCTTGCAGCATAACGCCGCGCACCTGGGCATTGTGACGGGGGAGTGTCTGGCAGAGTCCGCCACACGGCATCTCCCTCGTTGGTTTTCAAGGATCGCGCTGTTCACGGCGCTGGCGGCGTGCGTGGCGACCATGATGGCCGAAGTGCTGGGCGGAGGCATCGCCCTGCAGATGCTCACCGGGCTGCCTGTGCGCGCGGGCGCGCTGCTCGTTGCCGCGGTCTCGCTTGCACTGCTGCTTACCAACTCGTACCAGCGTGTGGAGCGCTGGATCATCGGCTTTGTCTCGCTCATAGGCCTTTCGTTTTTAATCGAGGTCGCGCTTGTAGAGGTGGACTGGGTGCAGGCTGCCACCTCTTGCGTGGTCCCGAGCGCGCCAGCGGGTTCGGCCGCCATTATCGTATCGGTGCTGGGCTCCGTGGTCATGCCGCATAATCTGTTTTTGCACTCGGAGGTTATTCAGAGCCAGAAGTTCTGCGCTCGCGGTGCCAACGTAATCCGCGAGCGGTTGGATCACGAGTTCATAGACACCTTGCTCTCCATGGCGATAGGCTGGGCCATCAACAGCGCGATGGTGCTTCTGGCCGCGGGTACGTTTTGGCGCGTCGGTGCGCCCGTGACCGATCTGGCGCAGGCAGCCGTATCGCTCGAGCCCATGCTTGGGCAGGCGGCCTCGACCGTCTTTGCGCTCGCCTTGCTCCTGGCGGGTGTGTCGTCTTCCGTCACGGCGGGCATGGCCGCGGGCACGATTACCGCCGGCATGGCGGGCGAGCCCTACGACGTGCGTGACCGGCACAGCTCTCTGGGCGTTGTTGCCACGTTCGCCCTGGCACTGGCGGCGATCTTCTTTGTAAGAGATGCCTTTCAAGGTCTTGTGTGGAGCCAGGCGCTGCTCTCGCTACAGCTCCCCATTACGATCTTTGTCCAGATCTGGCTCACCAGCTCGCGTTCGGTGATGGGCATCTACGCCAACGGTCCGGTCTTGAAAGCCGTGCTGGTCTGCATCGGCCTTGCCGTTACGGTCTTGAACGCCCTTCTACTGGCGTGAACGCGTGTCCTACGAGAGCACCGTCTCCAGATACGTGCAGGCGTTTTGCAGGATGCCGCGCAGCTCCTCGGTTTTCTCGCTGGTCAGGCGGTAGGAGGGCACGGAGATCCCGATGCCGTACTCGATCTTGCCGTCCACGCGCACGGGCGCCGCGATGCACTCGATGGCGTCGGTCATCTCGCCGCGGTCATGCGCGATTCCCTCTTCGCGAACCGTCTGGACCTCGCCCCACAGGGCCTCGAACGTGCGGAACGTGCGCGAGGTGTAGGCGTGGTACTCGTCGCCCACCAGCTCGTGCAGCTCGTCGTGGTCCATCTCGGAGACGAGCGCCTTGCCGATGGCCGTGCAGTACACGGGCAGCGCGCGGCCGATGTCCGACATCAGGCGGATGGGCTGCGGTGAGTCGACCTTGGCGATGTAGAGCACCTTGTCGCCCGAGAGGATGCCCACCTGGCTGGTCTCGCCCGACTCGTCCACGATGCGCTGGAGCTGCTGCGTGAGGATCCCCATGGTGTCCTGGCCGCGCACATAGGCCTTGCCCACCAGGTAGGTTTTGAAGCCGATGCGGTAGCGGCAGGTTTCGGGCACATACGAGATATAGCCCTCCTCGGCCATGGTGTGGATGATGGGGAAGAGGCTGCTCTTGGGCGCCTGCAGGGCGCGGCAGATCTCGGCCATGGTCATGCCGCCGTCTGTGCGCGAGAGCGCCTCGAGGATGCTGAGCACGCGGAGCGTGGAGCGGTGCGTGGTATCGGCCGGCTTTGTGGACATGGCGTTCGCTTTCTCACGAGTTCGTTTGCCCCAGTGTAGCGGTTCGCATATGCGAATAATAATCTGAATTAGGAACAAGTAAGGGGCGTGCGGGCCATCTGAGCGGAAAAACGGCAGGCACCGCGCGCATTCAAGCTTCTGGCATTCCGAATATCGGAACAGGTTCGTATATACGACCACCGTTCGCAGTTCGAGAATGACCGTTCACGGTGCATAAGAAATTGCGATGAATTTAGCTTCCTACTATGAGCTTGTTCCGATTTACAACTAGTGTTCGGATATGCGAATACTAAGAAAACGGAAGCGATAGGAGCGCACGCATGAGGAATGCCGTCATCATCGATGGCCGCGACAACGTGGTTGTCGCCATTTATCCCCTGAAGGCAGGCGACGAGGTGAGCTATCCGTTGCCCGAGGGCGGCGAGGGTCATCTGGTCGCAAAACAGGACATCCCGCTGTTCCACAAGATCGCGCGCGCAGATATCGCCGCGGGCGAGTTCGTGGTCAAGTACGGTGAGTTCATCGGCGCCGCCACCTGCGACATCGCGGCCGGCGAGCACGTGCATACCCACAACTGCGAGAGCTCGGACGACCTCAAGGACAACGCGGTGGCCGACATCGCCGCGGTCGATACCGCCGACGCCGCGCCCGTCAAGTGCACCCGTACCTTCCGCGGGTACCGCCGCGCCGACGGCCAGGTGGGCATCCGCAACCACGTGCTGATCCTCCCCACGAGCATTTGCGCCTCGGACACCACCGAGCGCATCGCCCGCGCCGTCGAGGGCTGTGTCTCCTTCCATAACCAGAACGGCTGCAGCCAGGTGAACATCGACCAGCAGATGACGGTCGACACGCTTGCCGGCCTCGCCGCCAACCCCAACATCCACTCCGTACTCGCCGTCTCGCTCGGTTGCGAGGGCTGCCAGAACGACCTGGTGGTCGATGCCATCCGCCAGCGCACCAACAAGGAGATCCGCTCGCTGGTCATCCAGCAGGTCGGCGGCTCCATCAAGGCCGTCGAGGAGGGCACGCGCATCGCTCGCGAGCTCGTGCGCGAGGCCAGCGCCTGCGAGCGCGAGGAGTGCGGCATCGACGAGCTGGTCTTCGGCACCAATTGCGGCGGCTCCGATACGTCCTCCGGCCTGGGTTCCAACCCGCTGATCGGCGAGGTCTCCGACTGGATGGTCTCCCAGGGCGCCACCACCGTGCTGTGCGAGACGCCCGAGCTGTTCGGCGGCGAGCATATCCTGGCGCGCCGCGCCAAGACCCCCGAGGTGGGCGAGCAGGTGCTCAAGATCGTGCGCGACTACGAGAAGTACGTGCAGATGTTCGGCGCCGAGATGCGCGAGGGCAACCCGAGTCCCGGCAACATGGCCGGCGGCCTCACCACGCTCGAGGAGAAGTCGCTCGGCTGCATCCACAAGGCGGGCCACTCCACCATCAACGCCGTCTACCCCTATGCCGCGCAGATTCCTGCGCACCAGGGCCTCGTGATCATGGACACCCCCGGCAACGACCCGTCCAGCGTGGGCGGCATCATCGCCGGCGGCTGCCAGCTCGTCGTGTTCTCCACCGGCCTGGGCACGCCCACCGGCAACGCCATCGCGCCGGTTCTGCGCCTCACCGCCAACGGTCGCACGGCCGAGACCATGGCCGACAACATCGACTTCGATGCGCAGGCCACCATCTACGGTCCCGAGACCATGGACGAGCTGCGCGACCGGCTGATCGACCAGATCATCCGCGTCTGCAACGGCGAGCCCACCTGCGCCGAGGCCCTCGGCTACACCGAGACGGCGCTGCCGCACCTGTGCAACTACATGTAGCGCAAGCGGTGGCAGGGCGTGCCCCACGCGGGCGCGGCCCGCATATAGAGGTTCATTCGCGGTACCGGCCGCGTTGAAGCAGGGCCCATTACCCTTTGGGCCCGATAGGTTTAAGGCTCGGGCAGCCGAGCTGAGAGAGAGGAAACAACCATGGATTTGCATCTCGAGGGTAAGGTCGTCTTCGTCACCGGCGGCTTCAAGGGCATCGGCAAGGGCATCGTCATGCAGCTCGCACGCGAGGGCGCCATCCCCGTGGTCCTGAACCGCAAGGACGGTGTCGAGGACGAGTTCCGTGCCGAGATCTCCCAGGTCACCGATACGTTCGAGATCTTCTATATCGACCTTAACGACACCGATGCCATTAAGCCGATCGTCGACGAGGTCTATGCCAAGTACGGCCACATCGACGGCGTCGTGAACAACGCCGGCCGCAACGACAACCTCGAGCTCGAGACCACCAGCTGGCAGGAGTTCGAGCAGTCCATCCACGGCAACCTCACCCACTACTTCGAGCTCGTCCACCAGACCTGCGGCTACCTCAAGGAGTCCAAGGGCTCGATCGTGAACATCGGCTCCAAGGTCGCCCTCACCGGCCAGGGCAAGACCTCTGCCTACGCCGCCGCCAAGGGCGCTATCCTTGGCCTCACCCGTGAGTGGGCCGCTGCCCTCGTTCACGACTCCGTGCGCGTCAACGCCATCGTGGTCGCCGAGGCCTGGACGCCGCTGTACGCCAACTGGATCAAGACCTTTGGTGACGAGGAGGCCCAGCAGAAGCGCCTTTCCCTCATCACTGACCGCATCCCGCTGGAGCACCGCATGACCTCTGTCGAGGAGATCGCCGACACCACCTGCTTCCTGCTTTCCGACCGCTCCAGCCACACCACCGGCCAGTGGGTCAACGTCGACGGCGGCTATGTGAACCTCGACCGTTCGCTCGACTAACCAAAGTGACCTAAAGACCCGAAAGAAGACCTAGTCAATGTCTGATATGTCCAAGAAATCGAGCTCCAAGGGCTCTGCGGCAACCGTCGCCATCGTGCTGGTGACCTCGCTGTTCTTTGTCTGGGGCCTGACCATGAACCTGGTCAACGCCCTTAACAGCCCCATGGCCAACTACCTGGAGCTCTCCGGCACCGAGGCCTCGCTTCTACAGGTGGCCTACTACGGCGCCTATTTCGTGATGGCCATCCCGGCCTCCATCGTGGCCAAGAAGTTCGGCTACAAGGGCGGCGTCATCATGGGCCTCGCCCTGTTCGTCCTCGGCTCGCTCATCACGGTGCCCGCCACCAATGTGGCCTCCTATGCCCTGTTCCTGCTCGCCATGTTCGTGATCGCAGCCGGCGCCTCCACGTTGGAGACCAACTGCAACCCCTACATCACCAAGCTCGGTGACGAGGCCCACGAGTCCATGCGCCTGAACCTCGCCCAGTCCTTCAACGGCGTGGGCAATATCGTCGGCCCGCTGATCCTCGCTCAGTTCCTGGGCGCCACCGTCGCCGCGGGCGATCCGGGATTTGCCGAGGCCAAGCTCTCGTTCCTTTCCAGCATGCGTGGTATGTACGTGGTCATTGCCATCGTGCTCGCCGTGGTGCTCGCCGTGTTCGTCTTCGTCAAGCTCCCCACCCCTCCGGGCGACGAGGAGGAGGCCGCCGGCAACGAGGAGAAGGTCTCCATCTCCCAGATGCTCAAGCGCCCCTACTTCGCTCTGGGCGTGCTCGCCGAATTCGTGTTCATCGGTCTGCAGGTCGCCGGCATGTCGCTGTTCTCCAACTTCGCCATGCAGCAGTGGGACGGCATGACCGCCGGCACCGCCGCGACCTATCTCTCCGTGCTGTCGCTGCTGTTCACCGTGGGTCGCTTTGTCTCCACGCCGATCATGGCCAAGGTCGATGCCGGCAAGCTGCTCGGCTTCTACATGACCGCCTCCGCCGTGCTGTTCTTCGTGGCCTTCCTGGGGCTCGGCCCCGTGAGCGTTGTCGCCATGATGATCTCCTACCTGTTCGTCTCGATCGGTTACCCCGTCGTGTTCTCGCTCACCCTCACGGGCTTCCAGGGCTCCGCGGTCAAGACCGGCTCCTCTGCGCTCGTCATGTCAATCGTGGGTGCTGCCCTCATCCCACTGCTCATGAGCGCCATCGCCGACGCCTGCGGCATCAACATCGCGCTGCTCGTCGCGGTTCCCGGTTTCCTGTACGTCGCTTGGTACGGCCTGTTTGGCTCCAAGCTCGGCCTTGAGAGGAAGTAGCCATGGCGCTCAACGTCATCGATTCGCACTTTCACGTGTGGAATCTTGAGACCCAGGACCTTCCCTGGCTCGAGGGTACCGACGGTACCATCACCAACACCTACACCCTGGCCGACCTCGAGGCCGAGTACGCCGGTCTTGACGACGTGGACTTTAAGGGCGGCGTGTACGTAGAGATCGACTGCGCCGACCACGAGGCCGAGGACAAGATCGCCTACGGCATCATGCAGGACGACCCCAAGATGCTCGCCTGCATGCTGCGCAGCGACGTCTCGCCGTGGATGCGCGTTCCCGCCTTTGCCGCCGGTATCCGCGAGCCGCTCCACATCGACTCCGAGCCCCGCGGCCGCTGTCTCGAGCCGAGCTTCATCGAGGGCCTGCGCGCCATGGCCAAGGCCGGCCTGCCCTTCGAGTCCTGCAACCGCGTGGACGAGCTCGAGGACGCCTATGAGGCCTTCGCTCAGGTTCCCGAGGAGACGGTCATCCTGAACCACCTCGGCAACGTTGAGGCCTTGACTCCCGAGTGGTGCGCCGTGATGGAGAAGTTCGCCACGCTGCCGAATCTCTATCTCAAGGTCTCCGGTTTCGCCACGGCCGACAAGGAGTTCGTCTCCGAGCTTCTGGCCTTTGTGCGCAAGACCTTTGCCGCCGACAAGCTCCTCTACGCGTCCAACTGGCCCGTCGTGAAGCTCTATTCGAGCTTTGACGAGCACTTTGGCCTGTTGCGCGACGCCTTTGGCGACGACGAGGACTTCTTTATGAACAACGCCGTGCGTGCCTACAAGCTCTCGCTGTAGAATTCGCATATACGTACGCGTGCGCCGGGGGCCAGGTGGCTCCCGGCGTTTTCACGGTTGCGGGCCTGCTGGACGCGAGCCGCAAACCAACGACATCGCGGGGCGCCGCGCCCCGGAAGGAGAAACGACATGTTTGAAGGCATCTACTGCCCCTCGATCACCATCACCGACGACGCGGGCGCCATCGACTACGAGATGTGGGGCAGGCACCTCGACCACCTGGCCGAGGCGGGTCTGGACGGCGTGCTGCTGTTCGGCTCCATCGGCGAGTTCTACAGCGTGCCGCTCGCCGACAAGAAGGCCGTGGTCGAGTTCGCGGTCAAGCGCGTCGCGGGCCGCATGAAGGTGCTCGTGGGCGTGGGCGACACCGCCTACGCGGACGTGCTCGAGCTCACCCGCTTCTGCGGCGAGGCCGGCGCCGACGCGGTGCTCGCCGTCTCGCCCTACTACTTCGGGCCGTCCGCCCCGTGCGCCGAGGAGTACTTCGGCGGCATCGCCGGGGCCACCGAGCTGCCCGTCGTGCTCTACAACTTCCCGGCCCGCACCGGCAGCGACCTCACGCCCGAGCTCGTGGCCTCCCTCGCCGCGGCGCACCCCAACATCTGCGGCATCAAGGACACCGTGGACACCATCAGCCACACCCGCAAGGTCATCCGCGCCGCCCGCGAGGTGAACCCCGAGTTCTCCGTGCTCTCCGGCTTCGACGAGTACTACCTGGTGAACCGCGTCTCCGGCGGCAACGGCGTGCTGTGCGGCCTCACCAACGTGGAGCCCGAGCTGTTCGCCAGGATGCACGCCGCCTACCAGGCGGGCGACTTCGCGACCGCGGTCGAGTGCGCCGAGAGGGTCTCGAGGCTCATGGCCGTCTACGACGTGTGCGACCTGTTCGTCTCCGCCATCAAGGGCGCCGTGCGCGCCAAGGGTCTGCCCATCTCCACCAGGATCTTCGAGCCCGCCGTCCAGATCACCGACGAGCAGATGGCCCAGGTCGAGGAGCTGCTCGCGTAAGGGGTGCGCACCCTGCGGGCCGTGTGTCCAAACAGAGCGATCGAGCACTGCCGGTGCCCCGTTGCCGCCGTGAGCTTTCCGGTGGCCGCGGGGCACCGGCCTCCTTATATGGAGCGCGTCCGGCCGCCGCGCGCCGCGGGCCGCAGATGCTATGATGGGTCGCACGTATCGGCACCCGCACAAAGGAGCACCTGCGCATGTCCTCCAATCTTCGCATCGGACACGGCTACGATGTCCATCGCCTGGTGGAGGGGCGCCGATGTATCATCGGCGGCGTGGAGATCCCGCATGCAAAGGGACTGCTTGGCCATTCGGACGCCGACGTGCTCGCGCACGCGCTGGCAGATGCCATTCTGGGCGCCTGCCGTGGAGGCGATATCGGCAAGCTGTTCCCCGACACCGACCCGGCCTATGCCGGTGCGGACTCGCTCGTCCTGCTCGGCCGCGTGATGGAGTACGCGCGCGAGCTTGGCTTTGAGTTTGTGGACGCGGACTGCACGATCGCCTGCCAGGAGCCCAAGATCTCGCCCTACCGCGAGCAGATGCGCGAGAACCTCTCCCGCGCGCTCGGCGTCCCCGTGCAAAACGTGGGCGTGGCCGCCACCACAACCGAGCAGCTCGGTTGGGAGGGCAAAGGCGAAGGTATCGGTGCCTGGGCCGTCTGCCTGCTCGAGAAGACATCTGAGGAGTAATCCATGCGTATCTACAACAGCGCAACCCATAAAAAAGAGGAGTTCGAGCCCATCGAGGCGGGCAAGGTCCGCATGTACGTGTGCGGCCCGACCGTCTACGACAACATCCATATCGGCAACGCGCGCACGTTCATTAGCTTCGACGTGATTCGTCGCTGGCTCATCGCGCGCGGCTACGAGGTCACGTTCGCGCAGAACCTCACCGACGTGGACGACAAGATCATCCGCCGTGCCAACGAGCAGGGCCGCACCGCCGCCGAGGTGGCGACCGAGTTCTCCGACAAGTTCATCGGCGTGATGCGTGCCGCCAACGTCCTCGACCCAGATGTGCGCCCCCGCGCCACCAAGGAGATCGGCCCCATGATCGGCATGATCAAGACGCTGATCGAGCAGGGTCACGCCTATGCCGCCGAGAACGGCGACGTCTACTTTGCCGTGCGCTCCGACCCCACCTACGGCGAGGTCTCGGGCCGCAACATCGACGACCTTATGGTCGGCGCGCGCATCGAAGAGAACGAGGACAAGAACGACCCGCTCGACTTTGCCCTCTGGAAGGCCGCCAAGCCCGGCGAGCCCAGCTGGAAGAGCCCGTGGGGCGAAGGCCGCCCCGGCTGGCACACCGAGTGCGCCGCCATGGTGCACCGTTACCTGGGCGTGCCCATAGACATTCACGGCGGCGGCTCCGACCTTGCCTTCCCGCACCACGAGAACGAGTGCGCCCAGGCCACCTGCGCCTGGCACCAGGGCTTCGCCAACACCTGGATGCACACGGGCATGCTGCTGGTGGACGGCGAGAAGATGAGCAAGTCGCTCGGCAATTTCTTCACCCTGGCCGAGGTGCTCGAGAAGCACTCCGGTGCGGCCCTGCGCCTGCTCATGCTGCAGACGAGCTATCGAAGCCCGCTTGACTTCTCTTGGGAGCGCCTCGAGGGCAGCGAGAACTCGCTTGCGCGCATCGCCGGCACCGTGCAGAACCTGCGCTGGGCGGCTGCCCACGCGGCGGGCGAGACAGATGCCGAGCTGGCCTCCGGGCTTGCCGAGCGCGCTGCCGCCGTGCGCGAGGAGTTTACTGCCTGCATGGATGACGACTTCAACACCGCGGGCGCACTCGGTGCCGTGTTCGGCTTTGTGACCGAGGCGAACCAGTACCTGGAGTCTGCCGGCAACGCCGCCGATTCGGGTGCCGCGAACGCCGCGGCCGATACGCTTGCCGAGCTGCTGGATACGCTCGGCATCGAGCTTCCCGAGGCCGAGGAGGAACTGCCCGCCGAGCTTGTGGGCCTAGCCTCCGAGCTTGTGGGCTATGCGGGCGATGACGTCAACGAGGCCGCCGCAGCCATCATCTCCGCCCGCGCGGAGGCCCGTGCCGCCAAGGACTGGCCCCGCGCCGACGCCATCCGCGACCGACTCGCCGCATTGGGACTTGTGGTGGAAGATACTGCCGCCGGCACCCGCATAAAGGCTGCCTAACCTGGGCGGCTTTCCCAGGCACCGCACCTCGGCGCTCAAACCGTCGCTTGCGTACCTAAGTACGCGGCGCTCCTCTTTCGCGCCGATCTGCGGCACCTGGAAAACCCGTCTACGTGGTTGTGATGACGTGCCTTTGCCCCGTGCTTCTCTTTCGGGACAATCTGCGGCACCGTGGCCGGCCGCCTGTGTAGTTGCTGTACCGTGTCTCTTGCTGTTGCTCGTGCGACAATCCGTGGCTTTATGGGTGGCTGTTTCATGGATGGGCGCCGCCTCCACCTCTCGTCTTTAAGGAGGCCCTGTGGCCGACAAGCGTAAACGTTTTGAATCTTCTGGGCGGCCTGCGCAGACGCAGCGCTCCCAACAGCGCTCGCAGCAGCGGCCTCAGCAGCGCGCCGCGGGTGCCAAGGCTCCCAAGGGGGACTTTATCGAGGGGCGTCGTGCGGCGGCCGAGGCCCTGCGCTGCGGTTTCCCCGTCAAGCGTGCGCTTATCGCGGAGGGACAGGGGAGCGATGCGGCTCTCGCCCGCCTGGTCGATGAGCTTTCCCGCGCGAACATCCCTATAAAGACCGTGCCGCGCGGCCTGCTCGACGCCATCTCGAGCCACGGCGCTCATCAGGGCGTGGCGCTCGAGGTCGGCGCCTTTCCGTATGCTGATCTGGCCGACATTATCGCCCGCGCGCAGGACGGTCCCGCGCTCATCGTGGTGCTCGACCACGTGACCGACGATGGCAACTTCGGCGCCATTGTCCGCTCGGCCGAGGTCGTGGGCGCGGCAGGCGTGGTCGTCGCCAACAAGCGCGCTGCCGGCGTGACCGTGGGCAGCTACAAGACCTCTGCCGGTGCCGTCATGCACCTGCCCATCGCGCAGGTGCCCAACATCGCCCGCGCCATCGACGATCTCAAAGAGGCCGGCTTTTGGGTCGCCGGCGCTTCCGAGCATGCGCAGGACGTCTGCTGGGGCTCGCCCTTGCAGGGCCGCGTGGCGCTGGTCATGGGCTCCGAGGGCGACGGTATCTCACGCCTGGTGCTCGAGAAGTGCGACTTCCTCACCAAGCTGCCCCAGCTGGGCGCTACCGAGAGCCTGAACGTCGCGCAGGCGGCGACCGCGCTGTGCTTTGAGTGGCTGCGCCGCAACTACGATGAGCTCGCGCCTGCTGCGGGCACCGGGGCGGGGGAGTAGCCCATGAGCAAGAAGAACCGGGCGAAGTCCAAGGCCAAGCGCTTCGGCGAGGGCTCTGCCCGCGAGATCGTCTCTGCGAGCACCTACGGCGTGGGCAACGCGTTCTCGTCTGCGTTCGAGACTCCCGAGGTTCCGCCACGCGGCACCAATGCGGGAGGCCAGCGCGAGCTTCTGGTCGTGGACGGCTACAACATCATTCATGCCACGCCGCGCTACGAGAAGCTCGTCTACAGCCATTCGGACGACCCGTACTCCAACGACGTCCACGCCGCCGCGCGCACCGCGCTTATCGCGGACGTTGCCGCGTTTGCCCAAGGGCGCTACGAGCCCGTCATCGTTTTTGACGGGGCGGGAAACGTCTCTGCCGATCGCCCCAACATCCCGCAGGCGGGCTGCCGTATCGAGTTCTCGCCCACCGGCGTCTCGGCCGATACGGTTGTGCAGCGCATCTGCACCGAGGCGCGTGAGTCGGGCCGTGCGTGCACCGTTGTCACCAGCGACGGCACCATTCAGGCCACGGTGATGGGCAAGGGCGTCATGCGCATCTCCGCCCGTATGCTTCTGGGCGAGATCGAGCAGATCGACCGCGATGTTGCGGAGGCCGAGGAGGCCCCGCAGATAAAGATGACCCTGGGCAGCAGGCTTTCGCCCGAGAGCCTGGCCAAGCTTAAGGCCCTGCGCGGCCGTTAAGCGCTCCAAAATCTTGCGCCTACCATGAGCTTCGAGTATCCTGTTAGGGCTTCGCGCAGCTAGCGCCAAGCGTGCCAGTGTGGCGCAACGGTAGCGCAACTGATTTGTAATCAGTGGGTTGCGGGTTCGATTCCTGTCACTGGCTCCATACAAAACAGCAGGTCAGAGGTATTAAATGCTTCTGGCCTGTTTTCTTTTGAAAATATGACACAAGCCCATGACACACATATGACACAACTCTTGTTCGTTAACCTTGGCTAACCAAAACTTTAAGGCGCTTCTTCCCTCTGGTGGTGTGCGCCTAGCGCCGCTCCGTAATGCCGTGCCGTTATGGGGGCATGGAGCGGAGACTAAGAAGCATCTTCCTGGCGGTACCGTCTGCCGCGCGGGCGCGCGGGGAACAATGGAGGCGTAAGGAACTCCACCAGAGAAAAGAGGTTGCCGGTGGCTACCAACGCCCGCTATTCGTGCGGTCTCGCTTGCAGGTCTCGCGGATGATGATACAGTTGCTCATGGTCTTTTTCCTTTCTACAAATAGACCTTTCCTTTGGTAGCGGTGCGAGTGCTACCATGGGGACAAAGGCGGTTCCCGTTGGCGCGGGTTCCGGCTCACTTCTTGTCTAGAATTGAAGTGGTAAGTAGCCGTTTCCGTTTACACGGGGGCGGCTATCTTATTAACCGTGCCATGAGCAGCAGCAACTTGATAGCCGTTGCCACGACCTGAACTAGGGTTATCAACTTGGTTAGGGCTTTTAACTTCTGGTCCATCGCGTGCTCCTATCTTTCGAATCGGAGCCGTCCGCCTTTGCCCCTATTGGGGCGCTCTGTATCCGCTTGTCAAGGTTGCTAGCCACGAACGCTCCGCCCTTTGCGGTGCTTGGCCTCGTGGCGTGGCTACAATATTGGGCAACGCCCGTTATCCGTCAATATGTAATCGGATAACGGGCGTTATCTTCACAATTCCTACACAACGAACGTTATCCGCGCAACAATAGCTATACGCGCGCGTATAATAGGGGCGATGTTGGAAGGGGTAAACATGCAGGTAGATACATGTATTCGCGAGATGATAAGCACTCGTGGCGTGAGTATGCGCGGCGTGTCTGCTGCGCTGGATAAGTCGCAGGCGTGGACGCGCAACGTTGCCGCTCCCGGCCGCTCGCCCGCGCTTGCCACCGTGGCCGACATAGCGGACGCTCTAGGCTACCGCCTGGCCGTTGTCGACGTGGAGACCGGCGAGACCGTCGGCACCATCGACCCGCCGCGCAAGGCCGGCGGCGATACGGCGGAGAGCTAGCCCGCACGGTCTGATCTCGGTTCTTGCGTCGACGCATGCTGCACTGCAGTAATGAGCTCCGCCACGGAAATGGGGCCGCTGCCGGTTACAAGCGCCCGCCGTTGCATCTGTTGCGGCGAACTGTTCGAGCACTATTTGCCTGGCGTTCTTAATTGCTCAAGGGGCGGTGCGAAGGTGTCGCATCGGCTATAAAAAGAAAACCTGGCCAGGTCAATCGATTAATCGTCGTTAAAGTTATCGCCTTTGATGATCCATCTGATCTTCTGCCAGATCTTCACCAGCAAGATCGCCACGGCAAAGAAGACGGCAGGGATGAGGATGGCAAAGCCGTAGAGGGCCATTGCTAGATACATAGTGACTCGTCCTTCCCGCACCGACTTGTACTGGAGTTTGCGCTTCTATTTGCTTCTAATACTACCGCTGCGAACCTTGATCGCGCCATGTCTATATATCGTTTCTCCTGTCTGCAGGTAAGAGAGGTGCTCGCTATCGATTCGTGAACAGAACTTGCTGCCTCGTATCCTGCGGCCTTCACATCACATTCACGGCTTTAGCGTTCTAAAGTGCCAAAACCGCAGGAAAGCGTATGATGGATACGCCCGGACGCGTGTATTAGAGGATTCTCGTTGACACAAAAACGGGCGAGTCGTACTATCTCTTTCGTTCGAGCGCGCGCCGGCTCAAAAGGCCAGCACGAGCGAGGACAAAACGTTTGGGAGTTTGCCCGAGTGGTTAATGGGGACGGGCTGTAAACCCGTTGGCTCTGCCTACATAGGTTCGAATCCTATAGCTCCCACCCGTTTGCCTGTATAGCTCAGTCGGTAGAGCACTTCGTTGGTAACGAAGAGGTCACCAGTTCAAGTCTGGTTGCAGGCTCCATTGGCGGTGTAGCTCAGCTGGTTAGAGCACACGGTTCATACCCGTGGCGTCACTGGTTCGAATCCAGTCACCGCTACCAGGTAACAAGGTGGCTCTCCTAAATCCTTTTAGGGGGGCCACTTAGGTATAAAGGCGCGTCCATAACGGACACCTTTGACAGAGGAGGGCTTCATGGCCAAGGAAAAGTTCGAGCGTACTAAGCCGCATGTTAACATCGGCACCATCGGTCACGTTGACCACGGCAAGACCACGCTGACGGCCGCCATCACCAAGGTTCTTTCCGAGACCGAGGGCTGCAAGGCTGACTTCACCGCGTTCGAGAACATCGACAAGGCTCCCGAGGAGCGCGAGCGTGGTATTACCATCTCCGTCGCTCACGTCGAGTACGAGACCGCTGCTCGTCACTACGCTCACGTCGACTGCCCGGGCCACGCTGACTACGTCAAGAACATGATCTCCGGTGCTGCTCAGATGGATGGCGCTATCCTGGTTATCGCTGCTACCGACGGCCCGATGGCTCAGACCCGTGAGCACATCCTTCTCGCCCGTCAGGTCGGCGTGCCCTACATCGTCGTGTTCCTGAACAAGTGCGACATGGTCGACGACGACGAGCTCATCGACCTCGTTGAGATGGAGACCCGTGAGCTCCTCTCTGAGTACGATTTCCCCGGCGACGACATCCCCGTTGTCCGCGGTTCCGCTCTGGGCGCCCTCAACGGCGAGGAGAAGTGGGCTGACGCCATTCGTGAGCTCATGAACGCTGTTGACGAGTACATCCCGACCCCCGCTCGCGACAACGACAAGCCGTTCCTGATGGCTGTCGAGGACGTCATGACCATTTCCGGCCGTGGCACCGTTGCTACCGGTCGTGTCGAGCGCGGCGAGCTCAAGCTCAACGACCCCGTCGAGATCGTCGGCATCAAGGACACCGCTTCCTCCGTTGCTACCGGCATCGAGATGTTCCGCAAGTCCATGGACTTCTGCGAGGCTGGCGACAACGTCGGCATCCTGCTCCGTGGTGTCAAGCGCGAGGACATCGAGCGCGGCCAGATTCTCTGCAAGCCTGGTTCGGTTACCCCGCACACCAAGTTCACCGGCGAGATCTACGTCCTGACCAAGGACGAGGGCGGCCGCCACACCCCGTTCTTCGACGGCTATCGTCCGCAGTTCTACTTCCGTACCACCGATGTTACCGGTACCGTGAAGCTGCCTGAGGGCACCGAGATGGCTATGCCTGGTGACCACATCACCATCGAGGGCGAGCTCATCCACCCGATCGCCATGGAGGAGGGCCTGCGCTTCGCTATCCGCGAGGGTGGCCACACCGTCGGCTCCGGCATCGTCAGCACCATCATCGAGTAAATTAGCTACTCGAGCTGTTGATTCCATTGACCCGGTTCCTCTTCGGGGGAGCCGGGTTTTTGCGTCGATGCGCACCCGCTTGCGGGTTTTGTGTAACGGATCTGCAGATAAATCGTGGAGACGTATATCGCATTGACAGAAACGTAATGCAGATGATAATCTTTTCCACCGTGCCCGTGAGGTACGGTATTTGGAGGTAAAAAGACACATGCGTACTCTCGTTACACTTGCCTGCACCGAGTGCAAGCGTCGTAACTACACGACGACTAAGAACAAGGCCAACACCCCTGATCGCATGGAGATCAAGAAGTATTGCCCCTGGTGCCGTCAGCACACCGTGCACAAAGAGACCCGCTAGTCTCTTGTATATACGCCAGTAGTTCAATTGGTAGAGCATCGGTCTCCAAAACCGAGTGTTGAGGGTTCGAGTCCTTCCTGGCGTGCCAGTCTTTGATCCGTAAGCCTCCTTAGTGGGGCTTACGGTTTGTTACTGTAATGAGGTCTGTGCCGGAGGTAAGCATTCATGGCCAACAAGAAGACCAAGAAGAAGACGCAGCAGAGCGACGCCGCCGCTGCCGCTTCTAAGCCCGAGGCCAAGAAGGCGGCTGCCAAGCAGGCTGCTTCCGTAAAGAAGACCGCCAAGGCCAAGAAGAAGGACAAGAACAAGAAGCCCGGATTCTTCGGCCGCATCAAGAAGTATTTCTCTTCTGTTCGCTCCGAGATGAAGCGCGTTGTGTGGCCCACCAAAAAGGAGCTGCTCAACTACTCCGTCACGGTTTGCGTGTCCCTGATCGTCGTGGGCGTGGTTATCGCCCTGCTGGACGCCGGCATTGGCCAGGCTCTGGTGCTGTTCTCCGGATTGAGGGGTTAACGTGTCCAAGCGTTGGTATGTAATTCACACCTACTCCGGTTACGAGAACCGCGTCAAGTCCGATCTTGAGCACCGCATCGAGACCATGGGCATGTCGGATCGTATCTTTGATATCGAGATCCCCACCGAGCGTGTGACCGAGATCAAGGAGAACGGTTCCCGCGAGACCAAGGACTCCAAGATTTTCCCGAGCTATGTGCTCGTTCGCATGGAGATGGACGACGACGCGTGGAACTGCGTTCGCAACACGCCCGGCGTCACCGGTTTCCTTGGCGGCAACGGCAAGCCCGCTCCGCTTTCCCGCGATGAGTACAACAAGATGATGCGTAAGACCAGCAAGGGCTCCGCCCCCAAGCGCACCACGGTCAACATCGAGGCCGGTGCCACGGTTCGTGTTATCTCTGGCCCGCTCAACGACTTCGAGGGCAAGGTTTCTGAGGTCAATGCCGAGGCCGGTAAGGTCAAGGTTATGCTCATGATCTTTGGCCGCGAGACTCCGGTCGATCTTACCTTCGACCAGATCTCGGTTATCTCTTAGGCAGTTTGGCGCCTCACGCTTCATCTGCCGGCTGCTCACCGGTGGATTGCTTCTAACGGGTTCGCGCTGAACATATTTGGAACTGTAGACACGTTCGTGTTTTAGGAAGGTTTGACATGGCTGAGAAGAAGGTTGCCACCGTCATCAAGCTCCAGATTCCCGCTGGCGCTGCTAACCCCGCTCCTCCCGTTGGCCCGGCCCTGGGTGCCGCTCAGGTCAACATCATGCAGTTCTGCCAGGCGTTCAACGCCGCCACGCAGGACAAGCAGGGCGACATCATCCCCGTTGAGATCACGGTGTTCGAGGACCGTACGTTCTCCTTCATCTGCAAGACCCCTCCGGCGGCTCACCTCATCAAGAAGGAGCTCAAGCTCAAGAGCGGTTCCGCCCGTCCGCAGGCCGATAAGGTTGGTCAGCTGACTCAGGAGCAGCTCACCAAGATCGCCGAGATCAAGATGCCGGACCTCAACGCCAACGACATTGAGGCCGCTAAGAAGATCGTTGCCGGCACCGCCCGCTCCATGGGTGTCACCATCGCTGAGTAGCGATTCTATTTGGTAATCCGCGGGCGCGGTAATCGCTGCGCCCGCTTGCGTGCAATTCGGCACGCGTCGATTGTGGGAGGGCACGTGCCCGTTTGACCACAGGAGGTTATAGATATGGCAAAGCACGGTAAGAAGTACCGCTCCGCTGCGGAGAAGGTCGATTCCAGCCAGCTCTACACGCCTGCTCAGGCTGTCGCTCTGGCCAAGGAGGTCGCCACCGCCAACTTCGACGAGACCGTCGAGGCTCACTTCCGTCTGGGTATCGATACCCGTAAGGCCGACCAGAACATCCGCGGCTCCATCTCCCTGCCCCACGGCACCGGCAAGACCGTTCGCGTCGCCGTGTTCGCCGAGGGTGCCAAGGCCGATGAGGCTCGTGAGGCCGGCGCTGACGTTGTGGGTTCCGACGAGCTGATCGCCGAGATCCAGAAGGGCGAGATCAACTTCGACGCCGCTATCGCTCTCCCGACCATGATGGCCAAGGTTGGCCGCATCGGTAAGATCCTTGGTCCCCGTGGCCTGATGCCGAACCCCAAGCTCGGCACCGTGACCATGGACGTCGCCAAGATGGTCTCTGAGCTCAAGGCCGGCCGCGTTGAGTACCGCGCCGACCGCTACGGCATCTGCCACGTGCCCCTGGGCAAGAAGTCCTTCACCGACGAGCAGCTCCTCGAGAACTACGGTGCCCTGTACACCGAGATCCTGCGCGTCAAGCCTGCTTCTGCTAAGGGTAAGTACGTGAAGAGCATCTCCGTGAGCACCACGATGGGCCCGGGCGTCAAGGTCGATCCTTCCGTCCAGCGCAACTTCACTGCCGCTGAGTAGCGTATAGCGCATATCTTGCGAGCAAGACCCGGTCTGACCAGCTCAGACCGGGTCTTTTCCGTTTACGGATAGCTTCTTGTGCATGGCGGACGTTCTGGTACACTTGTCCTCGTTCTCAAACGAAAGGACTTCCGTTCGTGAAGCGTTCTGCCTACATGCAGCTTCTAACCCTCGCGCTACTAGCCTAACGGCGCGCCTGGGTTTTTCGTTTTAGACTTTTTAAGCACCCGAGTGCGCACCTGTCCACCGTTTTGCGGGATAAGCGCCTTGGGTGTTTTTCTATCCTGAGCCCGTATTCCGTAGAGCCCGATGTGTTGTAAACAGTCGAGTTTCGGCTTTGAGTTTCAGGAGGAACCATGACCCGTAAGATCGCAATCTTCGACACCACGCTGCGCGATGGCGAGCAGTCGCCCGGCGCCAGCATGAACACCGAGGAGAAGCTCATCATCGCGCGCCAGCTCGTGCGCATGAACGTCGATGTTATCGAGGCGGGTTTTCCCATCTCCAGCCCGGGCGACTTTAAGTCGGTGAACGAGATCGGCAAGATTGCGGGCGATACGTGCACCGTCTGTGGCCTCACGCGCGCCGTGGACAAGGACATCGAGGTGGCCGCCGAGGCTCTGAAGACCGCCAAGCGCCCCCGTATCCACACCGGTCTGGGCGTTTCTCCCTCGCACCTGCGCGACAAGCTGCATCTCACTGAGGACGAGGCCATCGAGCGCGCCATCCACGCCGTGAAGTACGCCCGTTCCTTTGTTGACGACGTCGAGTTCTACGCCGAGGATGCCGGCCGTTCCGACCAGGAGTTTTTGGTGCGCATCATTCAGGCCGTGGTCAAGGCCGGCGCGACCGTCGTGAACATCCCCGATACCACGGGCTACAACATGCCGTGGAACTTCGGCACCCGCATTCGCGACCTGCGCGAGCGCGTCGACGGTATCGAGGACGTCACCATCTCTGTGCATACGCATAACGATCTGGGCATGGCGACCGCTCTTGCGCTCGACGCCGTGCAGAACGGTGCCACGCAGATCGAGTGCACCATCAACGGCCTGGGCGAGCGCGCCGGCAACACCTCCCTGGAAGAGGTCGTCATGGCCATCAAGATGCACGGTGAGGCCCTGGATGCCCATACCGACGTGGTGACCCGCGAGCTCACGCGCGCAAGCAAGCTCGTGAGTTCCATCACCGGCATCAACGTCCAGCCCAACAAGGCCATCGTGGGCGCCAACGCCTTTGCCCACAGCTCGGGCATCCACCAGGACGGCGTGCTGAAGGCCCGCGATACCTACGAGATTATCGACCCGGCAGACGTGGGCGCCGCGGGCTCCGAGATCATCCTGTCTGCCCGTTCCGGCCACGCCGCGCTGCGCCATCGCCTGGGTGAGCTGGGCTACAGCTTTGATGACATCGAGTTCGAGGACGTCTACAACCGTTTCCTGGAGATTGCCGACCAGAAGAAGGAGGTCTTTGACGAGGACCTGGAGTCGATGGTCCAGGAGCGCCAGCGCGAGGTGAAGGCCGTCTACACGCTCGAGGCCCTGCAGGTCTCCTGCGGTGACCCCTTGGTGCCCACCGCTACGGCCACCATCGTGGACGAGCTGGGCGTGCGCCATGTGGTGTGCTCCACCGGCACCGGCCCCGTCGATGCTGCCTACAAGGCCGTGGACAAGGCCGTTGCGGTTCACGGCGACCTCTCCGAGTTCAACGTCAAGGCCATCACGCGCGGCATCGACGCTATCGGCGAGGTCACGGTGCGCATCACCGCCGAGGACGGCAAGATCTACACCGGCCGCGGCGCGGACACCGATATCATTGTCTCGTCCGCCAAGGCGTACGTGAACGCCATCAACCGTATGATTCAGACCGCCCGCGCCAAAGAGGGCAAATAGGGCACGCGTCGTCGACGCTGTTAGCAACCACTGAGAGGGGAACTCATGGCACGTCCCATGACCATGGCAGAGAAGATCCTGGCCGCGCACGCGGGGTTGGACGAGGTCGTACCCGGCCAGCTTGTCGAGTGCGATCTGGACCTGGTGCTCGCCAACGACATCACTGCGCCCATCGCCATCAAGACGGTGCGCGAGATCGGCGCCGGCGTGTTCGACCGCGACCGCATCTGTTTGGTGCCCGACCACTATGCGCCCAACAAGGACATCAAGAGCGCCGAACAGACCAAGGTAACGCGCGACTTTGCGCACGAGCACAAGATCACGAACTACTTTGAGCAGGGCTGCATGGGCATCGAGCACGCGCTTCTGCCCGAGCAGGGCGTCGTGGTGCCCGGCGACCTGATGATTGGCGCCGACTCGCACACCTGCACCTATGGTGGCATCGGCGCGTTCTCCACGGGCGTGGGCTCCACCGACGCCGGCGTGGGCATGGCCACCGGTCGCGCCTGGTTCAAGGTGCCCGAGACCATCCGCTTCGAAATCGATGGCGAGCTGCCTGCGGGCGCGACCGCCAAGGACATCATCCTGCACATCATCGGCATGATCGGCGTGGACGGTGCCCTGTACTGCGCCATGGAGTTTGGCGGCTCCACCATCGAGAACCTCTCGGTTGAGGGCCGTCTGACCATCGCCAACATGGCTATCGAGGCGGGCGGCAAGGCGGGCCTCTTCGAGGTAGACGACAAGTGCCGCGAGTACGTTGCCGCCCGCGCGCGCCGCACGCCGGTGGAGTACCATCCGGACGCGGACGCCACCTACAAGCAGGTCATCAAGATCAACGCGGCCGATATCGAGCCCTGCGTCTCGTGGCCGCATCTGCCGAGCAACACCCATCCGGTGGCCGAGAGCCGCCATATCGCCGTCGACCAGGCCGTGATTGGCTCGTGCACCAACGGCCGTATCGAGGACATGCGCGCGGCTGCTGAGGTGCTGCGCGGTCGCACCGTGGCCGAGAACGTGCGCTGCATCGTGATCCCCGCCACGCAGAAGGTGTGGCTGCAGTGCGTTCACGAGGGCCTCATGGACATCTTCATCAACGCGCACTGCGTGGTCTCCACGCCCACGTGCGGCCCGTGCCTGGGTGGCTACATGGGCATCCTGGCGGCGGGGGAGCGCTGCATCTCCTCCACGAACCGCAACTTCGTGGGCCGTATGGGCGACCCGACCTCCGAGGTCTACTTGGCAAGCCCCGCCGTCTGCGCTGCCAGCGCCGTGGCCGGCCACATCGCCCTGCCGTCTGACCTGTAAGCTCTTCTCTTCAGGAATTTGGAGTTGGAACTATGAACTTTAGGGGAACCGTCTTTCGCTACGGTCGCGATATCGACACCGACGTCATCATCCCGGCCCGTTATCTCAACACCTCCGATCCGGCAGAGCTTGCCAAGCACTGCCTGGAGGACCTGGACAAGACCTTTGTGGAGCGCGTGAAGCCCGGCGACATCGTTGTCGCCGACGAGAACTTTGGCTGCGGCTCCTCGCGTGAGCACGCGCCGGTGGCCATCAAGGCTGCGGGCGTCTCGTGCGTGATCGCCAAGAGCTTTGCGCGCATCTTTTACCGCAACTCCATCAACATGGGCCTGCCGATTCTGGAGTGCCCCGAGGCCGTGGACGCCATCTCCGACGGCGACACGGTGAGCGTGGACGCCGACACCGGCACCATCACCGACGAGACGACCGGTGCCGTCTTCAAGGCCCAGCCGTTCCCGCCGTTTATCCAGGAGATCATCTCCCAGGGCGGTCTGGTCGAGCGCACCAAGAGCGTGCTCGCCGCAAAAGACGTCCCGGCCGAGTAGGAAAGTGGCTATGCCGCTCAAGAACAAGTTCGCGTCGGGGCCGAGCTCCGTCGCGTGGAGGTGCAACGTGAAGAAGACCTATAAGATCTGCTGCCTGCCGGGCGACGGCATCGGCCCCGAGGTCATCGCCGAGGGCAAGAAGGTGCTCGCCGCCGTGGCTGCAAAGGCCGGCTTTGAGTTCGAGTTCGAGGACCACCTGATCGGCGGGGCCGCCATCGATGCGTGCGGCGACCCGCTGCCTGCTGCGACCCTGGAGTGCGCCAAGGCCTCCGACGCCGTGCTGCTGGCGAGCGTGGGCGGCCCCAAGTGGGACTCCACCGATCCTGTCGCCCCGCGCCCCGAGCAGGGCCTGCTGCGCATCCGCAAGGAGCTGGGACTCTACACCAACCTGCGTCCGGTGAAGATCTACGACGCCCTGGCCGGCGCCTCCACCCTGCGCCCCGAGGTCATCAAGGGCGTGGATATGGTGCTCGTGCGCGAGCTCACCGGCGGCGTGTACTTTGGCCGCCGCGAGCGCTTCTACGACGAGCCGGGCTCCGGCGCCAACGGCGCGCCCGGTCAGCGCGCCTACGACGTGATGGAGTACCGCGAGTACGAGGTGGAGCGCATCGCTCGCCAGGCTTTCGAGGCCGCCCGTAAGCGTCGCAACAAGGTGACGAGTGTGGACAAGCGCAACGTGCTGGAGACCTCCCGCATGTGGCGCGAGGTGGTTCACCGCGTGCACGACGCCGAGTACGCTGACGTGGAGCTTGAGGATCTGCTGGTCGATAACACTGCCATGCAGCTCATCAACCGCCCGGCCGACTTTGACGTCGTGGTGACCGAGAACATGTTCGGTGACATCCTCTCCGACGAGGCCGCGCAGATCACGGGCTCGCTCGGCATGCTTGCCTCCGCGAGCCTGGGCGACGGCGTGTCGCTCTTCGAGCCCTCTGCGGGCTCTGCGCCCGACATCGCCGGGCAGGGCATCGCCAACCCGCTTGCGCAGATCCTCTCTGCGGCCATGCTCCTCACCTATGCGCTCGACCGCACCGAAGAGGCCGGATGGATCGAGGCCGCCGTGGAGCGCGTGCTCGACGAGGGCTGGCGCACGCGAGACATCGCCGATGCCGCGACGCCGGCAGACCGTATCCTGGGCACGGCCGAGATGGGCGACAAGGTGGTCGCCGCACTGTAGTGCCCCTGCTGCACAACGGTACATGCGGGCTGCGTTCTTTGTTGAAAGGGCGCAGCCCGTTTTCTGTTTGCTCGGCAGGCGGGGCGTTGTGCTAGGGTCGTTCTACTTAACATCTTGTGGGAGGTACCCGTGGACACAGCCGATCAAAACGTCTCGCGCCGCTCGTTTATCTCGGGTGCGGCATGCACGCTCGCGAGCCTGAGCGTGTCGCTTGCGTTTGGCCCGGCCAAGGCCTTCGCGGGGCAAGACGGCTCGGCGGGCCCGGCGGGCTTGGACGAGGCGTCGGATACGGCAGAAACCATCGCTATCATCCACACCAACGACGTCCACTGCAGCGTCTACAACAACACGACGGCCCTGGGCTACGCCGCACTTGTCGACTACGTCTCCGAGCAGCGTACGGTCCATGCCGAGGGCAACGTGGCGCTTGTGGACGCAGGAGACATTCTCCAGGGCGCTCTGATAGGCGCCAACAGCAACGGCGAGATGCCGGCGCGGCTCATAACCGCGTGCGGCTACGACGCCGTGGCCCCGGGCAACCACGAGATCGACTACGGCATCGACCGTCTGCGCGCCCTTGCGGAATCGCTGAACATGCCCTTTGTGTGCTGCAATTTCCTCGATGCAGACGGCAACACGCTGTTCGATCCCTACCTGGTCAAGGAGTACCGGGTGCTCGGGCAGGTCGTGAGGATCGCCTACGTGGGCGTGCTCACGCCGGCCACAACGGCAGACGGCGAGCAGGCCCTCATCATGGACGAGGACGGCAACATCATCTACAGCTGCTGCGAGGACGAGACGGGCGAGAAGCTCTATGCCGCCGTGCAGAACGCGGTGGACGATGCTCGCACCACCGGTGACGCCGACTACGTGGTGCTCCTTTCGCATTTGGGCCAGGGCTATGTCACCAAGCGCTGGGCGAGTGACACGCTCGTCGCCAACACGACGGGTATCGATATCGTGGTGGACGGCCATTCGCACAACAAGTACGTGCGCACCGACAAGAACGCCGCCGGACAGGACGTGGTGGTCGCGCAGACGGGCTGGCGCTTCCAGAGCTTTGGGCATATCGAGATCGACCCCGTTTCGGGCACCGCGACGGCCTCGCTCGACGTGACGGCGAAGCTCATCGAGTCCTGGGACGGCTCGGATGCCCAGATCGAGGCGCTTATCGCGCAGGTTCGAGAGGGCATGGAGCCCGCGCCGGACGAGGTGGTGGGCAGCACGGAGGCGATGCTTTGCGCGGTGCCCGGGGGCGACGTCACTGCCTCCTCGCGCCTGCAGGAGACGAACTTCGGTGACCTGATGGCCGATGCGTTTGCCGGCTGCTACAAGGCCTCGACGGGCAAATCGTGCGACCTGGCGCTGTTTTGCGCCGCGGGATTCGTGCAGAACGTTCCTGCGGGGCAGATTCTTTTCCGCCATCTCTCAGGCGCGTTGCCCTATTGCAATGCCCTGTGCGTGCTCGATGTTTCCGGCCAGCTGATCTTGGACATGCTGGAAGTGGGCTATGCCGCTCTGCCGAGCGCGAGCTCGTGGTTCTTCCATGTCTCGAGAGGCGTAACCTGCACGGTGCGGACGGACATCCCGACGCCGGTGGTGTTTTCGGGCGGGGGCTCGGTGTTCGTGGGGATCGAGGGCGAGCGGCGCGTGCGCGATGCGGCCATCGACGGCGTGGCGATCGATCCGGCGAGGCTCTATACCCTGGTCAGCACGACCTACGTCATGGCCCAGGGCAAAAAGATTCCGCATGCGGAAAACGAGGAGGAGGCCGAGCACTTCGGTTACGACGTGAGCGCGCTGTACGGCTACATCGTGGACGACCTGGGCGGCACGGTGGGCGCGGGCTACCTGGACCCGAACGGGGACGGGCGCATCAAGATCGTCGACCATGACGACTCGGGCTCCGATAACGATCCGGACGATGACTCCAAGAAGGTTCCCGACGGCTCGGGTGAGGGCGCGGACGCCTCAGGCGATGCGAAGCCTGCGAAGAAGACCACGGACGGGGACCTTCCCGCCACAGGCGATACGGGTGTCGCAGGTGTCGCCGCGGCCGCGGTGCTCGGTGCGGGCGCGCTTGCCGCAGCAGCTGCGCTCGAGGGCTAGGCGCGCTCTGAGGTCTCGGCAGCGCCGGCTCCTTCTCCGCTGAAGCAGTCGACGATGGGCGCGACGGCGCGCACGCAGAGATCCTGCGCCACGGTGGTCACCGAGCGGTCCTCGATCTCAAAGACGATCTTGCCCTTGACACCCATACGCGTGATCTCGGTATAGCGCACGAACGGCTCGACCGTGAGATGCGAGAGCGGCTCCACGGCGGCGGCGGTCGCCTGCTCGAGCTCGTGGGCGAGCGCATCGAGCGACTCCCATCTGCCGGTGTCGGTGATGTAGAAGTAGGTCTCCACGTGCTCTGCGGGCAGAAGCTGCACCATGGCGGTCTTTGAGATCACCGAGTTGGGGACGATGATGGTCTGCCCCTGGATGTCGCGGATGGTGGTGTGGCGCCAGGTGACGTCGGTCACCACGCCCGACTCGCTGCCCACCTCGATGTTGTCGCCGGGCTTGACGAGGTTCAGCAGGCTCATCTGGATGCCGCCGATAAGGTTGGAGAACGTGTCCTGGCAGCCCAGGGAGATGGCGATACCTCCGACGCCCAGGGCGGCTATGACGGCGTTTGCCTTGATGCCAAAGCAGTTATCGAGCAGCACGCTGCCGCTGACGATCCAAAGGGCCGCGCGGGCGATGTTGACAAAGATGCTCGAGGACGCGAGCGGCACCTCGTCGCGATCGAGCAGCCGGCGCAGGGCCTTGGCGACCATAGACGAGATGATGGCGGTGAAAACGATGAGAAACACTCCCCACGCAATCTTGCGCAGGACGAGCGGGTCGATGGAGAGGGGGAGCGTGTTCATCGGTTCTGCCTTTCTTGGCGCGTGATGCGCGCAACATAGCCCATCCTAGCACGTGCGCTTGCTGCAGAAAAATGCCCGCCGTGCCGTGTGGACAGGGCGGGCGATGTGTGCGGATGCGAGCGCGCGGGTGCGCGAGGGGCGCGAGACTAGCTCAGGAGCATGCGGTCGTTGGCGAGCTCGCCGCCGGAGACCTCCTCGAACTTCTGCAGCAGGTCGGCGACGGTGAGGGACTTCTTCTCCTCGCCGGCGACATCGTAGATCACGTGGCCCTCGTGCATCATGATCAGGCGGTTGCCCAGGCGGATGGCGTCGTTCATGTTGTGCGTGACCATCAGCGTGGTGAGGTCGCTCTCCTCCACGATCTCTTCGGTGATGGTGAGCACCTTGGAGGCCGTCTTGGGGTCGAGTGCCGCGGTGTGCTCATCGAGCAGCAGCAGCTTGGGCTTGGTGAGGGTGGCCATGAGCAGGGTGAGCGCCTGGCGCTGGCCGCCGGAGAGCAGGCCCACCTTGGCCTCCATGCGCGTATCGAGACCCAGGTCGAGGCGCTTGAGGAGCGCGGGGTACTCGGCCTTCTCCTCCTTGGTGACGCCCCAGGCAAGGCCGCGGCCCTGGCCGCGACGGCGGGCGAGAGCGAGGTTCTCGATGATCTGCATGTCGGCCGCCGTGCCGCGCATGGGGTCCTGGAACACGCGGCCCAGGTACTTTGCGCGCTGCGGCTCGGTGAGGCGCGAGATGTCCTTGCCGTCGAGCTCGATCACGCCCGAGTCCAGCGGGTAGACGCCCGCGATCATGTTGAGCAGGGTGGACTTGCCGGCGCCGTTGCCGCCGATGACGGTGACGAAGTCGCCGTCGTTCAGGGTGAGGTCCACGCCGGTGAGGGCGCGCTTCTCGGTGACGGTGCCGCGGTTGAAGGTCTTCCTGACGTGACTGAGCTTAAGCATCCTGATCATCTCCCCTCGTGTACGAGGCGCGCAGCTTGTACTTCTCCCATACCACGGGGATGCACAGCGCGAGGACGACGATGATGGCCGAGAGCAGCTTCATGTCGTTGGCGTCCATGCCCATCTGCAGCACGAGCGCGCGGATGAGGAAGTAGATGATCGAGCCCACGATGGCGGCCGCCAGGCGTACACCGAAGTGGCCGAGGCCGCCGGGCAGCAGGCGGCCGAGCACCTCGCCGATGACGATGGCGGCCAGGCCGATGACGATGGCGCCCGTGCCCATGCCGATGTCCGCGTACTTCTGGCTCTCGCAGATCAGGCCGCCGGAGAGGCCCACGAGCGCGTTGGAGATGATGAGCGCGATCATCTTGGTGCGGCCGGTGTTGACGCCCAGGGCGCGGATCATGTCCTCGTTGCTGCCGGTGGCGCGCAGGGCGCTGCCGATCTCGGTGCCAAAGAACCAGTAGAGCGCGAGCACGATGACCACGGCGATGACGAGTCCGACGATGGCGGTGACGGTGCTCTGCGGCAGTCCCGTGATCGAGGAGATCTCAGAGAAGATGGTCTTGTTGGTGAGCAGCGGGGTGTTGGACTTGCCCATGATGCGCAGGTTGATCGACCACAGCGAGATCTGCGTCAAGATGCCGGCGAGGATGCTGGGAATCTCGAACACCGTGGTGAGGACGCCCGTGACGGCGCCGGCGATGCCTCCCGCGACCATGCCCGCCAGGATGGCGAGGACGGGGTCGAGCTGGAAGTTGACGATCATGACGGCCGTGACGCTGCCGCCCAGGGCAAAGCTGCCGTCGACGGTCATGTCTGCGATATCGAGCAGGCGAAACGTAATGAACACGCCGAGCACCATGATGCCCCAGAGGATGCCCTGCGAGATGGCGCCCTGCAAAGCGATGGACATGCTTTGTGCCTCCTTGCATGCGGTGCCGCTCGGCGTATGCCGCGGCGGCACATGAGTACAAATACCGCTCGATGGTAACCCATCGACACGGAAGCGCCGCGTGGCAACCCGAATCGGGCACCGCGCGGCGCTAAGAGTTAACGAACAGGGAGATACTCCCTTGCGTCTACTCGTCCAGGGCGGAGAGATCGACGCCGATGGCCTCTGCCATCTCCTCGTTCTTCACCACGACGAGGTCTTTGGCCGAGAGGTACTCGATGGGCATGTTGGCCGGCTCGTCCTCGCCCTTGAGGATGGCGGCCGCCATGGAGCCCGCGACGGCGCCCAGGTCGGTGTAGTCGATGGAGAGGGTGAACAGGCCGCCGGCCTCGCACATGCCCTCCTCGCCCGCGATGAACGGGAGCTTGTTCTCCTTGCAGATCTGGCCCACCTGTGCGGCGCCCGCGGCGATGGTGTTGTCGGTGGGGGAGTACAGCGCGTCGACCTTGCCCACGGCGGACTCGACGACGGACTGGATCTCGTTGGAGCTGGAGACCGTGTAGTCGGTGTAGGCGATGCCGAGCTTGTCGAGCTCCTCCTTGGCCGTGGCGATCTGGATGTCGGAGTTGGACTCGGCGGTGCAGTAGAGCAGGCCGACGGTCTTCACGTCGGGCAGGACCTGCTGCATCATCTCGAGCTGCTCGGCCACGGGGGTGAGGTCGGAGGAGCCGGTGACGTTGGTGCCGGGTTTGTCGTTGTCCTCAACGAGGCCGGAGGCGGCGTAATCGGTGATGGCGGAGCCCACGATGGGGATCTCGGTCGTGGCGGCGGCAGCGGCCTGGGCGGCCGGGGTGGCGATGGCGTAAATCAGGTCGACCCCGTCGCTCACGAACTGAGATGCGATGGTCTGGCACATGGACTGATCGTTTTGAGCATTTTTCTGCTGGAACTTCACGTTCAGGCCCGAGGCCTCGATAGCCTGGACAAAGCCGTCGTTGGCGGCGTCGAGGGCGCTGTGCTCGGTGAGCTGCAGGACGCCGATGGTGTAGGTGGTGCCGGAGGCGGCGGAGCCGGCGGTGCTGCCGGAGTCGGTGGAACTGCTGGAGTTGCCGCAGCCCGCCAGGGAGCCGGCAAGCAGCAGGCCTGCGGAAGCGACGAAGTTCCTTCTGGTGATGTTGGCCATAGGTGGTACCTCTTTCGGTCGTTGGTTTGTGCTATGCGAGCGCGGTGCGGGCCATCCACGTCCGCGCGCGTTGCCTTAACTGGGGGACGGGCGGTTACTCGACCTCGGTGGCGTTCTTGAGGCCGGAGACGTCGATGCCCAGGGCGTCTGCGGTGGTGGTGTTGACGATGAGCTTGCACTCGTCGCTGGAAAGATACTCGATGGACATGTCTGCCGGCTCTGCCTCACCCTTCAGGATCTTGACGGCCATCTCGCCCGCCTTGTAGCCCAGGTCGTAGTAGTTGATGCTGTAGGAGGCCAGGCCGCCGTCCTCGACCATGGTGTCGCAGCCCACGATGACGGGGATGTTGTTGTCGGTGGCGACCATGCTCACCGTGGCCATTCCGGCGGCGATGGTGTTGTCGGTGGGTGCATAGATGGCGTCGACCTTGCCCACCATGCTCTCCACGACCTGCTGGATCTCGTTAGAGCTGGAGACGGTGTAGCGCTCGTGCTCGATGCCCGCCTTATCGAGGGCCTCCTCGGCGAGCTGAACCTGGACCTCGGAGTTGGACTCAGCGGAGCAGTACAGGATGCCAACGGATTTGGCGTCGGGCAGAAGCTGCTGGAGCAGGTCGATCTGGTCGGCCACGGGGGTCATGTCGGAGGAGCCGGTGATGTTGGCGCCGGGCTCGTCGTTGGAGGAGACGAGGCCGCTCTCGGCGTAGTCGGTGATGGCCGAGCCCACGATGGGGATGTCGCTCGTGGCGGAGGCGGCGGCTTGCGCGGCGGGAGTGGCGATAGCGTAGATGAGATTCACTTCATCGCCCACGAACTGAGATGCGATGGTCTGGCACATCGACTGCTCATTCTGAGCATTCTTCTGCTCGATCTCGACATTCAGGCCCGAGTCCTCGATGGCGGCGACAAAGCCCTCGTTGGCCTGGTCGAGCGCGCCGTGCTGAGTGAGCTGCAGGACACCGATCTTGTAGGTGGCGCCGGCGACATCGCCGCTGCCCGAGGCGTCGCTGGAGGCGGACTGCCCGCCGCAGGCGGCGAGGACGAGTGCGAGGGCGGCGCAGGTGGCGCCTGCCGCGATGGTCTTCAGGTGCTTCATGAGTTTAGGTTTTCCTTCCCCGTATCTTCGCGCAGGGGCAGCACGCACCGCCCCTGTTGCTAATCGGGTCAACATGATAGTCGCGCGCGAGGGGGTGCCGGTCATTTACCGCCTGCTCAGGCGGGGCGCGTTACGAGATGTTAACGAAGCGCCCCGGGGCGTGCGTCCACCGATGAATACGCAACGAATACCGATGGGGCGTGGAATCGCCCGTGCACCTGTGGAGATGCGCGAAGCGCCCTTCTGCCGGCGGGCGTGCACGGCGGCGCCTGTAGTAAGATGTTCGCGTGCTGTGCACGCCATCTGAGCGAAAGGAGCCCTCGTGGCTGTTAACGAAGAGTATTTGAAGAAGGTGCTCGAGGAGATTCGCCCCAACCTTCAGGCCGACGGCGGCGATCTTGAATATATCGGCGTCGATGACGAGGGCGTTGTCTCCCTGGAGCTCCAGGGCGCCTGCGCCGGCTGCCCCATGAGCCAGCTCACGCTCTCCATGGGCATCGAGCGCATCCTGAAGGAGCACGTCGAGGGCGTGACACGCGTCGTTGCCGTGAACCTCGCCGGCGGCGCATCCGATGCGTTCGACGAGTACGAGCCGTTCTAGGGCATTCGCCCCATCATGTAACTTGCGCCCGCCCGCCCTGTGCGGGCGGTTTTGCACCGAGGAGGTTTGCCATGGTCCTCTCCGACCACGACATCAAGATCGAGATGGCCGCCGGCCGCATCGTGCTCGACCCCACCAAGCCCGAGCTCATCCAGCCCGCGTCCATCGACGTGCGCCTGGGCAACGACTTCCGCGTGTTCCGCAACTCCAACCACGTGGCCATCGATCCGCAGACGCACCAGCCCGACCTCACCGAGGAGATCATCGTCGAGGGCGACGACGCCTTCGTGCTGCACCCGGGGCAGTTCGTCCTGGGCACCACGCTCGAGCGCATCGCCGTGCCCGACGACATCCTGGGCAAACTCGAGGGCAAAAGCTCGCTGGGCCGCCTGGGCCTCATGATCCACTCCACCGCCGGCTACATCGATCCGGGCTGGGACGGGCAGATCACGCTGGAGCTCTCCAACGTGGCCAACCTGCCGATTCTTCTGCGCCCGGGCATGCGCATCGGCCAGATCTCGTTCGAGCGCATGAGCTCACCGGTTGACGCCCCGTACGGCTCGCCCGAGCTGGGCAGCCACTATCAGGGCCAGGTGGGCGCCACCGCGGCGCACCCGCTTGAGAGCAAGACGCACGAGTAGCGCCCGTATCGCCCAACATCCCTTGTGCCCGCTTCCCGCGGGCGTTTTTTCTCTGCCTGTATCGCTTCTAGTCTGGGGGCAATCGTGCTCGATGCGCTCTACCATAGCCTGAACCCCGTGGCCATCTCCGCGGGCCCCATCACCATCTACTGGTACGGCCTGGCCTATGTCTTCGGGGCCATCCTCACCGGCATCGTGATGTACCGCACCCAGCGCCGCTGGGGGCTCGATCTCGCCGTCGACGACCTGGTGAGCGTGGTCGTGGGTGTGGTCTTTGGCCTTATCATCGGCGCGCGCCTGTTCTATGTGGTCTTCTATGGGGACGGCTACTACTTCACGCACCCGCTGGAGGTCTTCGCCGTCAACGAGGGCGGCATGAGCTTTCACGGCGGCCTGGTGGGCGGCATCGTGGGCGGCACCATCGTCTGCCGCATCCACAAGATCTCTGCCTGGACCATCGCTGACCTTGCCGTCACCGGCGCCCCCCTTGCGCTCATGCTGGGCCGCTGCGCCAACTTTGTGAACGGCGAGCTGTGGGGCAAGCCGACCGACCTGCCCTGGGGCGTGGTCTTTGGCGGCTCCGCGGGGCAGATCGCCCGTCATCCCTCTCAGCTCTACGAGGCCTTCCTCGAGGGCGTCGTGCTCTTCTGCGTGCTGCAGGTGCTCTCGCGCCGTCGCCCCATCTTGCCGCAGGGCACGTTCATGGGCGTCTTTGTTGCGGGCTACGGCGTCGTGCGCTTTCTGGTGGAGTTCGTGCGCGTGCCCGATGAGCAGCTGGGATATCTCTTTGGTGGAGTGATCACGATGGGGCAGATCTTGAGCATGCCGCTCGTGGTGGTGGGTATCGTGCTTGTTGCCATCGCGCGAAAGCGCGGGCGCGAGCAGCGTATCTACCTGGAGGAGTAGCGATCCTGTGACAACGAGCGAGCAAGGCGCGCACCTGCCCGTAAAGGACGAGGCGCGCAAGGTGTGGTTCAAGCGCTACCCGGCCGGGCAGACCCTGGCGGCGTTCGCGCTCGCGGTCTTCGCCGTCTGCGCGTTTTCCATCGCGCCGTTCGACGTGGACAGCGCCGACGTCTTTGCCATCGACCCCGCGGCCACCGGCGCCTACTACATCGCGCTCGAGGTGCTCCTCTCCTTTGCGGGCCACTACGACGCGATTGCGCTGCTCTCCCTTGCCTGCCTGCTCACCTTTCCGTTTCGCTACGTGTTCTTTGGCCGGCACGATTCCTGGCGGCCCTCCATCGTGATCCCGGCGGCGGTCTTCTCGGCGCTCGTGGTGGTGGGCTACAGCTACGACGCCACCAACACGGCCGAGCTGGTCTTGGGCGGCATCTCGCGCGTCATCGAGGCTCTGATTCAGGCCGCCGGCTGGTACCTTTTGGGCCATACGGCCATCTATCTCGCCTTTGAGTGCCTGGACTGGCTGGGGTGGCACCGCATCGATTTTTCCGAGGCCCGTATGGGGCGCATCCGCCGCGTGGCCGACTTTGCGCTTGAGCGCCATCCGCTGCTCGGCCCCGCCGTCCTGCTCGCCCTTGCGTGGGCGCCCACGCTTCTGGCCTCGCTGCCCGGTCTCTTTATGGGTGACACGGGCGCGCAGATCAGGCAGTGGTTCAACCTGCCCAACGGCACGAGCGACTATCTCAACCTGATCGACCCCAATGTGCTTTTGAACGCGCACCACCCCGTGGTGCACACGGCGCTTATCGGCGGCTGCGTGCAGCTGGGGATCTCGGTGCTCGGCAGTGCCAACGTGGGCGTGATCGTCTACACGCTACTGCAGTTCTGCGCAACGGTCCTGTGCGTGGCCTACATGATGTCGACGCTTTGGCGCATGGGCGCGGGCATGGTCGCGCGCCTGACCGTGCTGGCGTTCTTTGTCTTTATGCCGATGTTCTCGAACTACGCGGTGCTCCTCACCAAAGACGTGTTCTTTGCCGACTTCCTGCTGCTGATGGCGCTGCAGACGGCAAAGCTCTTGGTGCCGCGCGTGCGCGAGCGCTGCGGGGGGAGCACGGGCGAGCCGGCTGCTCTGCCCGATATCGAGATGCCGTACGGCGCTCGCGATTGGGTGCTTTTGGCGCTGGCCTCCTTCGGCACGGCGTTTTTCCGCAACGGCGGCATCGTGCTCAGCGCGGCGGCCCTGCTGCTGACGAGCTTCGTGCTTCTGCTCGACCGCCGGCATGCCGCGCGCGCCCAGGCGGCTCTTTGGGCCCCACGCCTGCGCCGTGTCCTCGCGCCGGCCGCGACCTTCGCCGCGACCTTGGCCGTATCCCTGTGGTTCACGGGCGTCTTTATGCCCGCGCACGGCATCACGCCCGCGTCCAAGCGCGAGGCGCTCTCCATCCCGTTCCAGATGACGGCGCGCTTCGTGCAGAAGCACGACGGCGTGCATTCGGGCGTGGAGGGCGGAACCGACGACGGCCTGGTGACCGATGAGGAGCGCGAGATCATCGACCGCGTGCTCGATTACTCCACGCTCGGCTCTCGCTACAACCCCAACAAGTCGGACGCGGTGAAGAACGCCTACAACGAGGACGCCACGGCAGCCGATCTCTCCGCGTATTTCCGCGTGTGGGCCGAGATGTTTTGGAAGGACCCCGAGAGCTACGTCTCGGCGTTCGTGAACAACTACTACGGTTACTTCTATCCCAGCGAGCGCGACGCCTGGACCTACAGCCCCGCGGAGTCCAAGAAGATCATCGAGCGCAAGGGGAACCAGGTGGAGCCCTTCGACTTCCATGCGATCGTGAACCCGCTCACCACGCTCTGTACGCGCCTGGTGAATATCTACCGGGTGGCCATCCAGCGCATCCCGCTGCTCTCGCTCTCCATGAGCTCGGCCACCTACGTGTGGCTCATGGTGCTCTCGACCATCTACCTGCTGCGTGCGCGCCAATGGCGCTCGCTCGCGCTGTGGGTGCCGCTGTGGGGAGTTCTGGCCGTGTGCCTGGTGGGGCCCTGCAACGGCGCTACCTACATGCGCTATATCTACCCGGTGATCCTGATCGCGCCGTTTGTGGCGGCCCTCACCCTTACCTGGCCGAGGCCCCTGCGCTCGCGCCGCGGGTAGGCGCCGCGCGCGGGGCGTGGGTGTTGCGTGCGCCCCGTGATATGGGGGTGTACCTGCGCGCGCAATCGGAGTATCATCTATCGCCGTATGTTTACATTGCCCGCACGGGCGCCGGCGCTGCCCGGCCGTGCGAGTTCAGCGTTGTCGATAGGAGACTCGAATGTCCGGACACTCTAAGTGGGCCACTACCAAGCACCGTAAGGGCGCGCAGGACGCCAAGCGTTCCGCCCTGTTCTCCAAGCTGAGCCGCAACATCACCGTTGCCGCCCGCCTTGGCAACGACCCCAACCCCGACAACAACGCCTCCCTGGCCGCCGCCGTGGACAAGGCCAAGGCCCAGTCCATGCCCAAGGACAAGATCAAGAGCGCTATCGACAAGGCCTTCGGTGCCGGTGCCGATGCCGCCGTGTACGAGAACATCTCCTACGAGGGCTACGGTCCCGCCGGTGTCGCCGTGTACGTTGAGTGCCTGACCGACAACCGCAACCGCACCGCCGCCGACGTTCGCTCCGCCTTCTCGCACGCGGGCGGCAACCTGGGCACCACCGGCTCGGTGGCCTTCCAGTTCGAGCGCAAGGGCCAGGTCGTCGTCTCCAAGGAGATCCTCGACACCACCGCCAAGAAGGAGACCATGATCGCCAACGGCGCCGCTGGCGACGAGGACGAGTTCATGATGGCCGTGGCCGAGGCCGGCGGCGAGGATTACGAGGACGCCGGCGAGGAGTGGGTCGTGTGGACCAACCCCAGCGACCTGATGGCCGTCTCCAAGGCGCTTGCCGCCCAGGGCATCGAGGTCAAGGGCTCCGAGCTCACCATGGTCCCCACCACCCCGACCGAGGTCTCCGGCGCCGACGCCAAGAAGGTCCAGCGCCTCGTTGACCGCCTTGAGGAGCTCGACGACGTCCAGGACGTCTACCACACCATGGACATGACCGACGAGGTCATCGCCGCTCTGGAAGAGGAGTAGGCTCGCGTGCGCATGCGCGCACCGTTTAGCTGAGTCGGGGCCGGGTCTCGCGCACTGCGCGGGCCCGGCTCTGTTCGTTATCTGTTCTTGCCGCGCGCGTATCGGCCCCGCCCGGCCGGGGTATACCGGAAGCCAATGCGCACCGGCGCCGATGAGAAGGGAGCGACCATGCAGGTCTTTAAGAGGCTGCTCGCGTTTGTCTACATACTGGCATCCGCCGCGGTGCTCGGCACGTTTGGCGCCTACCTGTTCTCGCCCGCGGCACGCCAGATCGCGGCGCTGCTCAAGCATCCTGCCGTGCGCTACGGCCTGCTCGCCTGTATGATCATCGCGGGGCTGGGCGCGCTTATCGGCGGTCTTAGGATGCTGTTTGCCCGCAGGCCCGTGCACTGCGTGCACCCGCACGGCAACCCCAACATCGAGGTGAGCGTGGGTGCGATCGAGTCGGTCGCGCGCACGGCCGCGCAGGACCCCGAGGCCCTGGTCGAGACGGTGCGCGCCCGCGTGCAGGGACGCGACGCGAGCGAGACCAGCGTCTACATCGAGGCCATCGCCTTGGGCCGTGAGAACCTCGACGCACGTGCGGAGCGTATTCGCGAGCGCGTGCAGAGCGCCTGCGAGAACATGCTTGGCGGCGAGGTCGTCTCGGTCCGCGTCCGCTTTCTTCCCAGCAAGACCACCATCGTGACCCAGGAGGTCGCTCATGAGCACGAATGATATGCAAGACGCGCCGCGCACGTCCGGCCCGCGCCTGACCATCGACCAGGATTCGCCGGCGTCTGAGCCCTCACCCAAGGTCGCGCCCGAGGCGTCCGCCTCCCAGGAAGAGGATGTCGACCTGCGTGAGGCCGTGGGCTTCATCAAGGGTCTGGGCATCATGATGTGGCGCTATGCGGAGTCTCATCCGCATACGGTGCTCTACGGCTTCATCGGCTTTGTCCTGGCCGTGCTTATCCTGGTTCTGGGCCTGTGGAACACCATCGTGATCGCGGTCTTTGCGGCCGTGGGCGCGATGCTCGGGCAGGCGCGCGATGGAGACAACGCGATCGTCAACTTTTTCGGTAAGCTATTCGACAGGCACTAGGCGCTCGCCGCCGAGGTTAGGAGTCTTGTATGGCAGAGGTTGAGAAACTTGAGTCCGTCACCGAGGTCGTAGAGACCGCGGAGATGGCGTCCGAGCAGGAAGAGCAGACGGGTATCGCGGCTGCGCCCGCTGAGGGCGCGGCAGAGGCCGACGAGAACCTGGACGACGAGGATGAGCTCGACGAGTGCGAGGACTCACTCACGTACTCCAACGGCGTGATCGAGAAGATCGTCGCCATGGCCACGCGCGAGGTTCCGCACGTGCTGGGCATGAAGGGCAACCTGATGCACTTCGTGCAGGAGCAGTTCGGTGCCGAGAACCTCACCAAGGGCGTGACCGTCGAGGTCACCGACGACAACCGCGTGATCGTGAACATCTCCGTGATCATCGAGTACGGCTCGTATGCGCCGGACATCTTTGAGGAGGTCAAGGCCCGTGTGACCGAGCGTTTGGCCGCGATGACCGGTCTTGAGGTCGCAGGCATCAACCTGCGCATCGAGGATGTCGTGACGCCCGAGGAGTACGAGCGCGCGCAGGAGTAGCGTGCGCGACAACGCGGCGATGCGCGGCGGGGGAGCGGGCAGTGCGTCCGCTTCCCCGCCGCTTTCCGTAACGGACGGGACATATGCTTGTTTGAGATACCGCTATCCAACAGATAGCGGTATTCTGTTGCCCATCGATTGTTATTGATGTACGAGGAGACCATCATGTTCTGCCCCCAATGCGGCTCGCCCATGAACGAGGACGCAAAGTTCTGCCCTTCCTGCGGCGCTCCCGCCGGCCATCACGAGGCCGAGCCCGCAGCCTCCGAGAGCCCGATTGTGGAGGAGGCCGCCATCGAGCCGGCCAAGCCCGCCACTGGTAACGGCGGCTCCTCGAGCAGCTCGAGCGCAGCGGGTACCGGAAGCCCCCGTCCGGCTTTCGCCACGCCCGTTCAGGACGACCGCAACATCGTGCTGACGGTTCTGCTCACCATCTTTACCTGCGGCATCTACAACTACTATTTCTGCTACTGCCTGGCGCGCGACCTCAACACCATGTGCGCGGGCGATGGCGAGGAGACGCCCGGCCTGTTGATCTTCGTCCTGCTTTCCATCGTTACCTGCGGGTTCTACTCGTACTACTGGTACTACAAGATCGGCAACCGCCTGCAGGCCAACGCCCCGCGCTACGGCCTGGCTTTCCAGGAGAGCGGCACCACCGTTCTTTTGTGGCAGATCGTGGGCGCGCTGCTGTGCTGCATCGGTCCCATCATTGCGCAGAACATCGTGATCCAGAACACCAACGCCATGGCCAAGGTCTACAACTCTCGACTTGGCTAGCGTGGGGGAGAGCGAACAGAAGAAGCCTTACGAGGGCGCGTCGTCATTGCTGCGGCGCGTCCTTTCTCTGTGCGCGGGCCTGGCGATCCTGGCGCTCGGTCTGTACGCGCTCGACATCGGCTGCGTGTTCCGCTTTGTGACAGGCGTGCCGTGCCCGGGCTGCGGCATGACGCGCGCCTGGCTCGCGGCTCTGCGCGGAGACCTGGCGGCGGCGGTGGCCTATCACCCGCTGTTCTGGGCGGTCCCCGCGGCGTTTGCGCTGGTGTTCGCACAGGAGCGCTTACCGCGCGGCCGGCGTGTCTGCGTGGTCGCGGCCGGCGTGCTGGTCGCGGCGTTCGTGGTGCTCTGGGGCGTGCGCCTGATGATGCCCGCCGATGCCGGCCTGTTCTTTGGGGGAACGGCTCCTGCGGGCGTGCCGGCCGACGTCATCTCTATCGAGCGCCCGCGCTGGTTTTCTCTGCTGGCAGGGCTTATAGGCTAGCCGGGAGCATCAAGGAGCTGCTCGGCCGTCGCCAACACAACCCCATCGTCGTCATCTGCGCCGTGGCGGCGGCTCTTGTAATCGCTGTCGTCGTGGGCGTGGGCATCAGCCGTTCCGTCTCGACCGCTTAGAGGTCGCTTTCGGACTCCTCGGGCGCATCGCTCGCCTTCTCCGCGGCTCGCGTCTGGCGCGCCTCGTGGATCTTGCGGGCGGCGGCGTGGCGGGCGGCGCGGGCCTCGGCCACTGCGGTCTTAGCGGCCGCGGTGGCGTCCACGGCGGCGCGGAGCTTGTCTGCCAGCGCGGGGTTTTCCTCCGCCACGTGCGCCACTACCGGGCCGTCCGTCTCCGCCTGGGTGGGCTCAGCCAAAAAGTCGATGGCGTACTGGGCGGAGAGCATGCTGCCCTTGATGAGCACGGTCTCGTCCACCTTGTAGTAGCAGGAGTGCTGCGCGTAGGTAGCACCGATCTGCGGGTTGCGGCAGCCCAGGAAGGCGAGCATGCCGGGTACGCGGTTCAGGTACTCGGAGAAGTCCTCGCCCGAGAGCGTGCCGCGGTAGTGCCCCACGCCCTCCTCGCCTAAAAGCTTCACCACGGCGGCGCGGCAGCGCTCGGCCGAGACCGGCTCGTTTTCCACCTTGGGGTTCGCGATGGTGTAGTCGGTGAGCTCGGCCTCTGCTCCCAGGCCGGCGGCGGTGTGCTCCACGATGCGGCGGATATAGTCGGGCACGGCGCGGTGCGCGGAGTCGCTGTAGGTGCGCACGGTGCCGGTGAGGTAGGCCGAGCCGGCGATGACGTTGCGGGCCGTGCCGCCGTGCAGCTCGCCCACCGTGAGCACGGCCGGTTCGTAGGGGCTGATCTGACGCGCGACGATGGTCTGCAGGGCGTTCACGATCTCGGCCGCGACCATGATGGCGTCGTGTCCGCGCTGGGGCATGGCGCCGTGGCAGGAGGTGCCGCGCACGTCCACGCGGAACCAGTCGGTGTTGGCCATGCGGTCGCCCGGCTCGCAGGAGACGGTGCCCGCGTCTACCTCGCTCCAGATGTGCATGGCAAAGGCGCCGTCCACGCCCTCGAGTACGCCCTGGCCGATCATGAGCTTGGCGCCCTGGCCGTTTTCCTCCGAGGGCTGAAACACCACGCGTACCTCTCCGTGGATCTGGTCGGTCATGTGGCGCAGGATCTGCAGGGCGCCGAGCATCATGGCGATATGGCAGTCGTGGCCGCAGGCGTGCATGAAGCCCTCGTTCACGCTGGTGTACTCCTCGCCGGTCTGCTCGGTCACGGGCAGGGCGTCGATGTCCGCGCGCAGCAGGATGCGACGGCGGGGCGTGCCGTCCTCGCGGTAGGCGTCGGACGCGGTGCCGCGCAGGGTGGCGACCAGGCCCGTCTCGAGCGGGCGCTCGTAGGGGATGTTCATGGCCGAGAGCTGGTTGGCGATGTCCGAGGTGGTGCGTTTCTCGGCAAGGCTTGGCTCGGGATGCTTGTGGAAGTGCCGGCGCTGCCTGATCACATAGGGCTCGTACTCTGCGGAGAGATCCTTGATAGTCTGCGTGACCTGCTCGGTCGAGGTTCTCGTCATGAAATGCACCCTCTTGCTGCCGTGGGCCGTGGTTTTAACAAGCTAGTATAATTTTCGCGCTTCGCATTTGGAACAAGGGGGACGCATGTTACAGGCCGATCTGGTGGTTCGCTCCAAGAACGTCTTTACGGCGGCGGATGGCCGTGCGGGCGGGTGCGCGCGCGAGCTCGCCTTTGCCGTGGCGGCCGGGCGCATCGTGGCCGTCGGCGCACCGGATGAAGTGCTCGCCGCCGTGCCCGCGGGCGTGTGCGTGGCCGACTTTGGTGACCGTTTTATCTGCCCCGGATTCCACGATGCGCACCTGCACTTCTTCCATACCGCCGTGGGCGGCTCACCCTTCATGCTCATGGAGCGCGGCGAGAGCGAGGAGGACCTGATTCGCAAGACGCAGGAGTTCGCCGCCCATCTGCCCGAGGACGCCTGGGTGGTCACCCAGGGCTGGCGAGACTACCGTTGGAACCCGCCCAAGCACCCCGACAAGCGCCTGCTCGACGTGGCCTTTCCTGATCGTCCGTGCGTGATGTACTCCGGCGATGGGCACACGCTGTGGCTCAACTCCCGTGCGCTCGAGGCGCTGGGCGTCACGCCCGATAGCGTGCCTCCCGTGGGCGGCAGCTACGACAAGTTCGAAAACGGCGAGCTCACGGGCATTGTGCACGAGGCCGCGGCCATGGAGCTGCTTCCGCGCTGCCTGGGGTGGCTCTCTGAGGAACGCATCGCGCAGGCCTATGCCGACCAGATGGCCCGCATGGCCGAGCAGGGCCTGACCTCCATCTGCGATATGTCGCTCATGCCCCTGCCGGGCTGCGACTTTATCCGCGACGACGTGTACGAGCGCCTTGAGCGCGCGGACAAGCTCACCCTGCGTGCGCATCTGTTCCCCACGCTGCTCGACGACCAGAGCCGCTTGGAGAACTTGCAGGCCCGCTATGCCGAGAGCGACACGCAGCTCATCAGCGCGCCCGGGTTCAAGCAGTTCTTCGACGGGGTGTCGAGCGAGCACACCGCCTACCTGACCGAGCCGTATACCAACCCCCGGTTCCCGGGCGATCGGGGCCGGCTCACCGTGCCCGTCGACCGCATGCGCGAACTGGTGCTGGCGGCCGCAGAGCGCGGCCATACCGTTCGCATCCACGTGATCGGTGACGGCGCGATTCACGCCGCGCTCGACATCTTTGAGGAGGCGGCTGCACGCTTTGGCCTGCCTGCCCACGGACACAATACCCTTGAGCATCTGGAGAACCTGCTGCCCAAGGACATCGACCGCCTGCGCGACCTGCACGTGGTGGCCTCGAGCCAGCCTTGCCACATCACGCTCGACCCGGGCGGCCCGGAGCGCGACCTGGGGCTCGACCGCAGCCGCATCATGTGGCCCTTTGCCACCTACGAGGCGCGCGGCATTCGCCAGGCCTTTGGTACCGACTCGCCCATTACCCCGGTGACCAGCATGAACGTGCTCTATACCGCCGTTACGCGCCAAGACCCGTCAAGCCACTGGCCAGAGGGCGGCTGGCTCGCGAGCGAGCGCATCGGCATGGCGAGCGCGCTTCGCAACTACACGCTGGGCAGTGCCTTTGCCGCAGGCGACGAGGCGAACCTGGGAAGCCTGGAGCCGGGCAAGTACGCCGACTTCGTGGTGCTCGACCAAAACCTGCTTGAGGTCGCCCCTGAACAAATCCAGGACACGCATGTCCTCGCTACCTACCTAGGCGGCCGTTGCGTCTTCGAGCGCTGATAAGGACGGCCGATTTTAGCCTGTCGATTTTGGGCAGCGCAGCTGCCTCTCGTGTGAAAGCTAAACACTGCTGATTCAGATGCTGTAAAATCTCTCGTAAAGTCTTTCGAAGGAGATTTCTATGCCTGTTATTCAGCCGGTGTCTGATCTTCGCAGCTATAACGAGGTTCTGTCGAACGTCCGCGAGGGCTCCCCGGTCTTTCTTACCAAGAACGGCCACGGGCGTTACGTTGTGCTCGACATGAAGGACTACGATCGCCTGTCTGCAGAGGCCAGCCTGCTTTCCGAGCTTGAGAGGGGTCGTCGATCTGGAGAAGCCGATGGCTGGCGGAGCGCCCAGGACGTGAGGTCTCACATCAAGAACCGTGAGACCGTTCATGCCTAAGGAGATTTTCTACTCTCCGCTTGCGCAGCAAGACCTTGATGAGATTGAGGACTACATAGCCACTGGCCTCGGAAGTCCAATCGCGGCGTCAAGGACAGTCGAGGGAATTCTCGACCGAGTTGATCTCTTGGCGCAGTTTCCTGAGTCGGGAACGCCCCTTTCGTCAATCTGCTCTATTCAGAGTCCTTATCGGTACGTGATTGCTAACGGCTATCTTGCTTTTTATCGAGTTGCAGATGTCGTTTACGTGGATCGAGTCCTTCATCAAAAGCGGGATTTCCTCAGGGTCCTTCTGGGTATCGACTCATAACCCGGTCAGGGTGGCGGAGCCGAGTCGGAGTGCCTTCTGCCGGTCCCTTCCCAGTGCTATTCGTATGTCAGACGGATGGCTTCATCTAGCGCGCTGCCTGCTTTTATCTGGGTTAGAAAATCTAAGTGCTGATAAATAAGATTTTTTGACTTTGCGTTGTATAAGTCGGAAAGGCTGGGTACTATTCTTGTCGTTCGTAACGGTAGGGCTGACGTGAGCTGCAAAAACGCTCGCGCAGCATCAAAGGAGGAAACAAGCATGAGTCTCAAGCCGCTTGCAGATCGCGTTCTCATCAAGCCGGACGCAGCCGAGCAGAAGACCGCTTCTGGTCTCTACATCGCCAGCAACGCTCAGGAGAAGCCGCAGCGCGGTACCGTCGTCGCCGTGGGCGCCGGCAAGGTTAACGACAAGGGCGAGCGCATCCCGGTCGACGTCAAAGAGGGCGACGTTGTCATCTACGGCAAGTTCGGTGGCAACGAGGTCAAGGTCGACGGCGAGGATTACCTGCTGATGCGCGCCGACGACATCTACGCCGTCGTCGAGTAACGGCACCATCGCCTTTCCCTTCGCATCGCCGATGACTCGCGGCGGGTGCGAACAGCACGTTGTTATTTGGAGGAATAACCACTATGGCAAAGAACATCACGTTCAACACCGACGCCCGCGCCAAGCTCGCCAAGGGCGTTAACACCCTGGCCGACGCCGTCACCGTCACCATGGGCCCCAAGGGCCGCTACGTTGCGCTCCAGCGCTCCTACGGCGCCCCCACCATCACCAACGACGGCGTCTCCGTCGCCAAGGAGATCGAGCTTGAGGACAACATCGAGAACATGGGCGCCCAGCTGGTGAAGGAGGTCGCCACCAAGACCAACGACACCGTGGGTGACGGCACCA